>NZ_JBWKJG010000007.1:121859-347392 GCF_056432325.1 Streptomyces sp. NPDC045287 | reverse complement strand
ACGAGGCGGGTGTCGGCGTCGATGACGACCTGGTGGTTGGTGGAGTAGCGGTAGTTCTTGCTGGAGGCGGCTACGGTCCGGTCGCGGGTGGGGACGAGCGTGCCGTCCACGATGAGCACGCTGTTCTTGCGGTACCGCCGCCGGGGCTGGAGGGCGAGAGCCGGTCCGAGGTGGTCGACGATCCGGTCGGCCGCCGACTTCGAGACGCCGAACAGTGGGGCGAGCTGGCGCAGGGTGAGGTTGGTGCGCCAGTAGGCGGCCACCAGCAGCACCCGGTCCTCCAATGGAAGCGACCACGGCCGGCCCCGGCGGACCGGATCGGCTCCCTCACGCCGCAGCGCGGTGATCAGCTTGCCGAACTGCCGCGGGCTCAGCCCGGTGAACGGGCCTATCCAGGAGGGCTCCGACGCCGTGATCACACCAGCCACGACAAGATCATCTCAACCCTGACCAGCAGTTACGGGACAACCTCTAAGGCCGGCACAGCATCGCTGCCGACTAGGTATAATCACGGCAAAATATCGCCATCGAGGGCGGAAATGTCTCGATATAAGAAGCTTGCGAAGATTGACTCAGGCGGTCAAGCGGAAGTGTACCGGGGGAAGAATGTAGATACCGGCGTAATTGTCGCACTCAAGTACCTCACGCCAAGCCTCAGTGCCAGGAGCGGAGACGCTGAAGAGGCGGAAGAAGCGCGCGCAAGATTTATCCGCGAAGTCAAAGCTCAAAAGAGCTTACGCCACCCGAATATCGTACCCATCTATGCTTGCGCCGAACGTGCGCACCGTCCATGGTACGCGATGCCTCTCGCTCAGGACACTTTGCATAATGTGTTTCGAGGAGAACGTAAGGATGAGGATTGGGTACTCGGTGTCACCGTGCAGGTTCTTGATGCCATCGAATATTCGCACAAGAACAACGTGATCCACCGCGACCTGAAGCCCTCTAACGTCCTGCTAGTTGACGGCACCTGGCGAGTGTCAGACTTTGGCCTTTGCCGCTTCACAGACTCTGATAGCGCCGTGCTGACGAGACCCAAGGAGCTCTTTGGGTCGCAATACTATTCGGCACCGGAGCAATACGATGATGCTCACGAAGCCGGACCGCCCGCTGACATTTTCTCAATCGGCAGAATGCTTCTTCAGGGCCTGATCTGGAGCCCTCCCACACCCTACATTACGGCTCACCTTGCTACAGCTCCGGAAAAATACCGATCAGTCGTGGCTAAGTGCCTAGCGGAGATGCCTGGCAGTCGATTCCAAACTGTCTCCGAGCTTCGGTCCGCCCTGCTATCACTTTGATGTCTCACTCGGAAGGCCTGCAAATGTCGTCCATGTTCAAAGAAGACCCGGTATTCAAAGCGACTCCTGAATCGATCGGCTCGCTTGTAGTCGCAATTCAAAAGGGTCTACTCGCCCTACCGGACTTTCAGCGAAGCTTTGTGTGGGAGCCGAAGCGGACGATCGAGCTTTTGAAGTCCATCATCTCCAGGTACCCCGCAGGAACACTACTCACTTGGGAGCAGTCGACAGACATCCAGTTCGGCAGTCGTCCTTTTGAAGGTGCACCAGAGACACCAGATAAGCAGCCTCGCCGCCTTGTTCTTGATGGACAACAGCGGCTCACTTCCCTCTACCAAGCTCTGACGGGAACAGGCGACTATAAGTTCTTTGTCAAGGTTTGGCCATTCATCGACCGAGAAAGGGGGGAGCTCCGTGCACTGGAAGAAGTCGACCTAGAGAATGCGATCTTCGCTCACGATGGGAACCGTCGAGCACGGTTCAACCCGCTGGACGGTGATTGGCAACTTGAGGAGGGGGTGTTTCCCCTTTCTGAATATGATCGATTGCGGCCGTGGTTCAAGAGCTTCTCCCGCAAGGTAGAGCAGGACCGAGACGCTGCGGATCAACTCGAAGAGTTGCTGCATCAACTTCGCGACACGTACTTGCAGCCGCTAGAATCCTACGCCTTCCCGGTGGTAGACCTCCCTGAGCAAACTTCGCTAGTGGCTGTTTGTAATATTTTCGAGACCCTAAACCGGTCCGGGAAAGTTCTGGGGCCGTTCGAACTACTCACTGCAAAGTTTTACCCGTCGGGCGTAAAACTGCGAGACCTCTGGGACGTAGCTCAGCAAGAATACCCTTCTTTGGTCGAGTTCAACATCGACCCGTACAGCCTGCTGCAGGTGATTTGCTTGCGGTCCCATGCATCGGCTCAGCGATACGACGTTTTGAATAGGCTTACCGCAGCCGATATCGAGCAGCACTGGGATGCAGTAATCGCGGCTGCTGCTGAGATTCTGGACATGCTTAAACGAGAGTGCGGTGCAATCTCGCCGCAGTGGCTTCCCTACGGCATGGCCTTGGTGCCCATGGCTGCCGTCTATCCAGAAATCAGCCACTTGAAGTCGCACTTTCGAAGTGGGGCCCGCGAAAAGTTGAGGCAGTACTACTGGTGCACGGTCTTCAGTGAGAACTATGATCAGGGCGCTAACAGTCAGGCTGGAGCGGACTTCAAACTTCTGCGCAATTGGGTTATCGGGCAATCCGAAAAGGCACCCGAGGCGGTGGAAGATTTCAGCTTGACAGACGCGGATATTCTAAGCGCCCGAGCGAACAGGAAGGCGCTCTTCAGAGGTTTTGTAACACTGCTGATTCAGGCCGGAGCAAAGGACGCAGATTCAGCCCAGGCGTATTCCAGTATGCCCGTTGCCGAGTCCTCCCTCGACACTGTGCGTGTGTTCCCGAAGAGCTGGCTGAGCATTCCCGGGAATAATCCCGAAGGGTTCGGACCCGAGCTAATCCTCAACAGAGTCATCGTGTATCGGTCAACCAAGCGGTCCGTCAAGGACAACTTGCTTTCCGATTACATTGACGGCCAAGAACCTGGCACTCAGAGGAAGTATCTCGAAGTGCTCGATTCACACCTGATTGACTCGGAGCCGGATGGCGGCTTCCAGCAGCGCGACTACGCGAAGTTCTTGAGAGAGCGTCTGTCTCGACTGGTTGAAGAGATTGAGAATGTGACGGGACAGTCCGTCATTTACGACTCGGAGTTGTGAGGCGACGAGCTGGCGGCCCCAGCCGCAGACGTTGCCTCAACCGGGGCGCACGCGTATGCCAAAGTGTGGACGAGGTAAGGACGGGGCGGCCTGCGCCGGCGTAGGCGTAAGCAGGTCGAGGAGCGGGCGTGGCGGCGCGTGCCTCGACCTGCGGGAGGAGAGGCGACCTGGCCGCCTACCCGGAAGGTCTCCCGCTTCTACTGAAGGGCCAGCTCACGCGCGAGCTCTGCCTCCGTGCCGACAACACGACGCCTTAGCCAACTGCCCCTCTGGGCCGTCGCTGGGCCGTCCGAGGCACCCCGAAGCCGACCAACGGGGCCCGATAGTGACAGACGTGCCGCCGTCTGCGGCGGCGAAACCCCAGGTCAGAGCGTCCCAGCGATGCTGTTTCGCTATGGACTTCTACCGCATCCCGGACATAGCCCGTGCCCCGTCCTGCGACGTGCAGGCATGTGACGAATTGCCGGAGTACCGGGTGACCAAGCGCCAAGGGCTCTTCAAGCGGCCGAAGCAGTACTTCGGCTGCCCTGAACATCTGGACACGTGTCGCGCAGCCATTGCCTTCAGGCACAGTGGCGACCCCGCGTAGCAGTGTCCCCACCAACTGGGGGTGAGTGTCTATCTGCGTGACAACGCCGACGCACAGCGACGAACAACCGCGCACACCTGCGGACCATCGCAGCAGGTGACAGGAACACCGGCCCTTGGTCGAGCCCCTACCCGAGTTGCTTCGGGACGAAGAGGTCATCGCGCAAGGTGCCGCCAGTGTGCTTCCGCCGTCAGGGTTTGCTCTGATCGACGGGTGACAGCGTGGCTCAGGCCGGCGGGGATGCAGCGAGGCACACGCGCGCCTACACGGTTGGCTGACTGTCGTCGGCTGAGGCTCAGACGCACCAAGGGACGTTCGAGGCACAAAGGCCGTGCCATTCGCGTATCAGATCCTGCGGGGAACAACGGAAGCTTGCCCCCGCGCGACCAGGAGTTCAACGCCACTCCGCCGCAGGTCAGCTCAGCAACCATCCGGAAGTAACCTAAGCTTCCCAAGCTGAATACGCCACCGTTACGTCATGACCACCCTTCAACCCATACTGCACCTGCAAACACATCTTGAGGGTCAGCAATGGGCCGATAATAGCGCGTTGAAGGGGCGCACGGATGAGCAAATACACAGAACGCTCCCGCGCGATGCATTTCAGCAAGAGCCAGATGGACATCTCGCGGCCGCCAACGGTGAGCTGCGCAGACCTCAGCTACAGACGGAGGAAATTCCTCAGGACCCAACTCGGAAATAAGTCGAATAATCAGATGTCCCATCCGACTAATGTTCTCCAGTGAGGGAATCGGCTCTGATGAACTAATGTACGTGAATAAGTCTCTTTTTGGGATCCACTCAGCAGGAAACATTAAATCCTGCTTACTACTGTTGCAGCTACGACATGCGACAGCGACATTATCCGCGCCATGCCTCCCGCCACGACTTCTCGGAATCAAATGATCAAGCGTCGCCTGCCTCTTCGAAAGATCGGCAACACGTAAGCGGAAAATTGCACCCGGCTCCAGCTCTGCAGCGCCGCAAGCACAGTAGACATTAACGCCACAATAGGTGCACCTCAGAGGGCCCGGATCGAACCATCTATGAACCGCACAAGACGTCCATGTGTGGCTCGTTCGCCGAGGGTTCTCGTAGGGAACAATGGGGTTACCCTCTGTCCAATTGAGGTATTCGCCAACGAACACTTGTTTCTCCTCCCTCTCGCCGGATCAGCTGCATGCCCAACCAGCTCCCCTGCAGGCAGCAGGAACGTAGCGCACAGGTCTGACAGAGCGACTTGGCCAGTGACAGCAAGTCGTACAATGACCGGCCGTCGAGTGCCAGTTGACGAGCTCACCAGCACCGGTCGTCGTGGCTGACTGTGGTCGGCTGAGGTTCGTGCCACAACCGTGCCAGATACACGGGTCAGCTACGGTCAAGCCCGGTGCCCTGCGGTCGAGTAGCCACTCACTTCCTCGGCCGGTGAAGCCGCAGCTCAGCCCGCAGGTCACCCCGCCTCTCTCCTAAAGCGGGTGTCGCAGGTTCGAATCCTGCCGGGGGCACAGGGAAAAGGGCACCTGCGGACTCTCGTAGGTGCCCTTCGGGGTTTATGGGCGGCGGCTCGCCCGCCAGAGGATCAGGCGGCGTGTGGGGTGAAGGTGACGTGTGAGTCGCCTTCGTCGATGGTCAGGTTCAGCGTGCCTTCCAGGGCTTTGGCCAAGCGCCGTAGCAGCGGGAGAGTCGGTACGGTGTCGCCGCCTTCCATCCGGGAGACCTGGGGCTGAGTCATCCCGGCCCGCTCCGCCAGTTCCGCCTGGGACAGGCCGAGCTCGATCCGACGGTTGTAGACCGCCTGCCCGAGGTCGCCGGCCAGCCGCGCGTCGACGTACTCCTGGTCGTACTCCACCGCCTCACCCGCGAGCTGCCGGGTCCGGCGCGTCCTCCACGTGCTGTGATTCATCAGCTCTCCTTGCGCCGCTCGTACGTGTGCCGGGCATGGCCGTGCTCGGCCTCGCAGACCTTCTGGGCCTGGTGGGCGAGAGGAACAGTCCCGGGCATCGGGCCTCCTTGGCGGGATCCGCCTTCGCGTGCCCGCCACCAGGAACGAGATGTGCTGGGGTCGGTCGGCAGGTCCGTCGTCGTGGCTGGCCGTCGCCGGCTGAGGCGTGTACCACAAGCGTGCCCGACGCGAAGGTCGACCACGGGCGGCGAGGGTGTCCTGCGATCGGCTTCCGGACCCTCTCACCAGGTGTCGGAGCCGTAGGCCACCGGCACGACGCCCCGGTGCCTCTCCTGGAGCGGATGCTGCCGTCCGGGGCTGTGTCGAATCCGACGTGGACGGCCGCAGCCAAGGGGGCACCCGCGGCCTCATACTGGGAACGATGACAAAGCCTGCTGCACCGAAGCGTCACTTGCCCACCAGCCCCTTCAAGGCCCGGGCCACACCGGCTCCCCGGCACTTCGCCGTGGGCGACCAGGTGACGCACGACATGTACGGCCTCGGCCGGGTGATCGGCGTCGAGGACGAGGTCGCGGTCCTCGTGGATTTCGGCTCGACGAAAGAGCGGATCTTGAGCCCGTACGCCAAGATGGCCAAGCTGTAAGGACCTCCGTGTCCGACCAAGGAACGCCGGGCCCATTCAAGGGCCTGGACTGAAAAGGGAGACCTCTCATCGACTCGACTTCGCTGTTCTCCGCCCTGGAAGGGGCGTCCCGCCGCTCTGCCGCAGTGTCGCCGCCTCCGGCGACGAACCCCTTCCAGGCCCCGGACTTCGGGGAGGACGAGGCCGACGTGTACGAGGACGAGCAAGGACACGTCTCAGGCATGAGCGCGGCGTGACCCGAGACTGTCGGTTCCCCTCGGTCGCGGGGAATCCGACAGCGGGCCACGGGCCCTCCGTGTCTCCGCCGCTGTTCTCTCTTCTAGCCCCAGAGCTACGGAGTCGCGGGTCAGCAGGCTTCTGACCTCCACGGCTGACGTCGACGATGCCGGGCGGGGGCGTGCGCCGGCGTCTCCGTCCGGTCGTCGCGCCAGTCGGCGGCCGTGACCGGAGGGGGCTCGGGCCGCGCTCCTGCGGCGGGTGCTGCAGGTCCGGATCCTGCCGGGGCACGGGCAAGCACCTTCTCAGAGGCTCTTTCGTCCGGCGGACGGGAGGGCCTTCCGCGTTTGCGGCGCACCCCATGCCCGTGTCCTACGCGCGGACGGTGGGGAGTCGTGCGGGCAGGATGCCCGTCGAGGACGGGCAGGACGAGTGGTTCCGATGTGGCCCGGTGCCCTGTGGTCGTAGGCGATCAGTGGCTTGGAGCGAAACGCCGGTGGACGGCGGGCCGGGCCGCCGGGCGTGCGACGGGCGCTTCGGCGGCGGGGACTCAGACGTCCGGGCCGTCCTTCGCACACGGGCCGACGGGCACCGGCCTACGGGCGCCGGCCTACGGGTGCCCTTCGCCGTGGTCGCGGCCGGCGCGCGCATCGCATCGCATCGCATCGCATCGCATCGCATCGGGATCGTACGGTCCGCGGGGGCCTTCTTCTCGGCAACGCAGGGGCCGTCGCCGGGAGTTGTACGGCGGATCCCCCCTGCTATGGTGCGTCGATGTCCTCGATCAAGCAGTTTCAAGTCACCTTCGACTGCGCGGAACCCGAGCGCGTCGCTCGCTTCTGGTGCGAGGTGCTGGGGTACGACGCGCCCCCGCCGAAGGGGTTCGCCACGTGGGACGAGTACGACCAGTCCCAGCCCCCTGAGGAACGGGGTTCGTGGTTCGCCTGCACCGACCCCTCGGGCGTGGGTCCGCGGCTGTACTTCCAGCGCGTTCCCGAAGGCAAGGTCGTCAAGAACCGGCTGCACCTCGACGTGCGGGTCGGCACCGGGCTCGTGGGTGAGGAGCGCCTGGCCGCGCTCGAAGCCGAGTGCACACGGCTGGTCGCGCTCGGTGCGGTACGCGTGCGCCTGCTGTACGACGGCCACGACGCCTGCATCGTGATGCAGGACGTCGAGGGCAACGAGTTCTGCCTCGACTGACGGACGCGCCCTCGGAGCCGCCGAGGCGGGGGCCGTCCCCCTGGGACCCCCTGGGACCCCCTGGGATCCCCCTTGGGCCCCCTGGGTCTTCCCCGGACCTTTCCCGGATCTCCCCTCGGGCCTCCCCCGGGTCTTCCCCCGGCCTCCTCGGGGTCTTCCCCGGGCCGCCCCTCGGGCCTCTCCCGGACCTTCCCCGGACCCTGTTCGTCGCTCGCCGTTCGGGGAGTTCGGCGTGGAACGCCGGTGGCAGGGCGAAGGGGACCGGAAGGCGAATCCCAGTCCCCTTCGGGGAGCCCCCGCCCACGCGACCACGCCGGGCGCGACCGCGCTCGACACGGCCGCGCTCGGCCCGCCCGTGCGGGTGTGCTCAGCCCGCCCGCGCTCAGTAGGTCGCGGTGACGGCCTCGGCCGCGCCCGACTCGGTGCCGTCCGCGTAGAGGGCGGAGACGCGGTAGTACACCGTGGTGGCGGCCGGAAGGCTGCGGTCGGACCAGTTCCAGCCGCTGGCGCTGTCGCCCTTGGGTTCGGTGCCGATCAGCTCGAACGTCCGGGTCTGCGGGTTCCAGCGGCGGATGTTGAAGGCGGAGACCTTGCTGCCGTTCTCGTTCGTGTCGCTGGACAGCCACCAGTGGAGCCAGCCGCTCCGGTCGGCGCCGAGGTGGCCCAGCGGTGAGCCGGTCGTGGGCGGGGCGGTGGGGCGGAGGTCCAGCTCGGTGACCTCGGCGGTGGACGCACCGGTGTCCGGGGCGAGCCGGTTGCCGTACTGGTCGACGGCGACGACGCCGTAGCGGACCTGCTGCCCGTCGGCGGGAACGCCGTCGTGGAACGTCACCTCCTCGATCTCCCAGGGCTTGAAGTCCGCGGGGTGCGTCATCGGGACGTACGACCACTTCCCGTCGACCAGGGTGCCGCGCAGCACGAGGTAGTGGTCGAGACCGGCATCGCCGCTCGGGTCCCAGGAGAGGGTGACGCCGTTCTCCTTCGGGGTGGCGGTCAGGCCGGTGACCGCGGCGGGGGCGGTCGTGTTGCCGGCGACGGTGACGGCGAGTTCCTGGGAGGGGGTGCCGCCGTTGCGCTCGTGGTCCAGGGCGATCACCCAGTAGTAGTACGTGGCGCCGGGCGGCGGGGCCGCGTCGGTGAAGGAGGTGCCCTTCAGCCCCTTGCCGACCTCCACCGTCGTGGCCCGGGAGCCGCGCGGCTTGAGCGACCGGAAGACCGAGTAGCCCGCGAAGTCGTCACTGGTCCGCTCCGAGGCGTCCCAGGTCAGGGTGACGCCCGCCTCGCTCTCCGAGGCCCTCGCGTTGAGGGCGGTGTCCACCGGGCCGATCAGGTCGCGGGTGTAGTACATCGCCGTGCCCGAGGGCGGGGACTCGTTGCCGTGCCTGTCGACGGCGGTGACGACGTAGTAGTACACGTCGCCGGTCTGCGGCAGGGGCCCGGTGTAGCCGCCGGGCGACAGCGTGTCGCCGGTCATCCGGTTCTCGGCGGTGAGGGCGACCGGGGAGGACGTCGAGCGGTAGACGCGGTAGCCGGCGAGGTCGGCCTCCGTGTTGCCGTCCCAGTAGAGGGTGATCTCGTCCGGGTAGTCCATGCTCCAGTTGTCCTCGATGCCCTTGGGGGCGGCGGGGGCGGTGCGGTCGGCCGTGGTGACGGCGAGGTCGACGGTGCCCGGGGAGGCGTTGCCGGCCTTGTCGTGGGCGCGGACCTCGTAGTGGTACACGTTGCCGTCCTTCGGGACGGTCGTGTCGGTGTACGAGGTGGACGTCGTGGTCGCCAGCGGCTTCGCGGGGAAGGAGGCGCCCTGCACGCGCCGGTAGACGCGGTAACCGGCGAGGTCCATCTCCTTGTTCTTCGCCCAACTGACCTTCGTGGACGCGGTCGCGGTGCTGTAGGAGGCGGTGAACCCGGTCGGGGACAGCGGCTTGACCTTGTCGACGGTCGCCGACGTGCGCGGGGCGTAGGAGAACTTGACGTTGGCGGAGCCGGTCCAGTTGACGAAGTCGACGCGGAGGCTGTGCCTGCCCGACGGGATGGTCAGGTTGACGGTCCTGGAGACGGTGGTGCCGACGTCCTTCCACAGGTCGACCTTGCGGACGCCGTCGAGGTACACGCGGATGCCGTCGCGGGAGGAGGCGGTGAAGGTGAACGGCCCGCCGGAGCCGAAGTCGCGGGTGACGGCCCAGCGGACGCCGAAGTTGTTGGCGGGCATGCCCTTGAAGCGGGGCGCGCCCGTGCCCCAGTTCTCGTCGATCGCGGAGTCGCAGTCCGTGGCCTTGGGCGTCCCGGAGAAGGTGGTGTTCGCGTAGAACGTCCGCTTGAAGACGGGGGACGCGCAGGTCACGGCGGCGGAGGCGGAGGGGGCCGCGGCGAGCAGGCCGCCCGCGGTGGCGAGTACGACGGCGCCGGCGGTGGCGGCCGTCGTACCTCTGGGTCGGTTCATGCGTTCCTTCGGTTCTGATCGTCGGCGACAGGTGGTGACCACCGGCGATCAAGACTCGCGAGGAGCCCGCTTGGTTGTAGGGCCGGGGCGGGGTGAGCGGGCGAACGGCACCACCACGGGCTCCAGGAGCCGTACGGGCGGGCCGCTTCGAGCGGGCGCGGCACAGCCCTCGCGCACCCGGCCGGGGAAGAGCGGTGGACGTCGGGTGCGGTACGGGGCCACGGACTTCGCCGTGCGCGTGTCCTCCCTGTTCGGAGGGGTGGGAGCGGGGCAGGGGGCGGTGATTTCCCGGTCGGGGCTCCCGATCCGTCGGCGCAGGTGGAACCCGTAAGGTTCCGTCCATGGTGACTGCGACTGTCCGCGAGTGGCACGACGAGGAAGGGTGGGGCGTCCTCGACTCCCCCGAGACCCCCGGCGGGTGCTGGGGCCACTACTCCCACATCCAGGCGGAGGGGTTCCGCACGCTGTCGCCGGGACAGCGGGTGCAACTCCAGTGGGAGGCTCCCGGATTCAAGCAGGACGGGTACGCCTACCGGGCGGTGAACATCGTGCCCCGCTCCGCCTGACGTCCCCGTCCGGCGTCGACGACGATGTACGGCATCTATAGCGGCGTCCGGCGTCGATAGCGGCGTCCAACGTCGACGGCGGCGTACGGCCGTGGCCCGCCCCGTGGCGGTGCCCGGTCGATCGGGCCCCTCCCGTCCGGTGGGCGGGAGGGGCCCGTGTCCGTGGTGCCCCGTGGCGCCGGGGGGCCGTCTCGTGGGCGGCTCCCCCGGCCGTGGGCGGCCCCCGGCGCGGCAGGTCCCCCGCCACGGCCGGTCTCCCGGCGCGGCAGGCACCCCACGGCGGTACGAGGGCTCCCCGACTGTTCTCGCCACGCCCCCGCTACGACACCGCCGGGACCGCCGGAGGTGCCGGAGCCGCCAGGGGCGCCGGGGCCGTGTGCGTGAACGTCTTGCTGCGCATGAGGAACTCACCGAGGTAGCCGTCGTTCGGCAGGCCGGGGACCAGCACGTGGGTCGGGTGGTCCCCGACGTGGAGGTTGCGGATCGTCGGCTCGTCGAGGAGGCGCCCGACCAGGTCCCGGTCGGACGTGAGCGCGGTGAGCACGATCGTGTCGCGCAGCGGGGCCAGGCCGTCGGCGCGGCTCCACGGCGCGACCCACACGCAGGGGAACGGCATCTCCAGACGTGCCTGCGGCGCGTCGGCACGGTCCAGTTGGAACACCGCCGGGCGCAGTACCGCGGAGCCGTCGCCGAGCTCGGCGGCGAGGCCGTCACCGCCGAGCCACGCCCTGGCCCCGGCGGCCTCGGCGTGCACGTACTTCTCCAGGAGCCGGGCGGCGTCCAGCCGCCGGACCGGCAGCACCGCCCGGTCGGACTCCGGTGGCAGCGAGGGCAGGCCGGCCAGCCGGTCGGCGACGGCCTCGGCCACCGGCGCCGGATCCCCTTCGACGAAGACGGCCGTCGCGTTCACGCACCCGGCTCCGGCCTGTTGGCCGATCGAGTCGACGATCGTGTCGAGGTGCCGGGTGAAGTCGGTGTCGGAGGTGATCAGGATCTTGGCCCGTCCCGGTCCGTGCGTCAGCACGGTCGTACTGGCCCGGTACTTGTCCACCACGTCGTCGCCGCCGTAGACCATGGCCAGGTCGGCGCCCCCGACCAGTTCGTCGGCGGTGCCGTGGTCGGTGGGCATGAGGGCGACCTGGTCCCCGCCGAACCCGGCCTCGTGCAGGGCGGTGACCAGTCGGTGCGCGCTCAGCGGCTCGCGGCGCGAGGGCCGTACCGCGACGCGGTAGCCAAGTGCCAGCGCCTCCGCCCACTGCACGTGGATCCCGGGGTGGTTGCCGGCGGTGAGGACGGCGAGCACGTCTGCGCGCCGGATCCACACCGCGGTGCCGGCGCCGTTCGACGGGTCCCGGCTGCCGCGCGGCCGGGCCTGGTGGGCGAAGCCGTACGCGCCGGCCAGGCCCGTCGCGGTGTTCCTCGTGGCCTCCCGCACGATCGGGATCGGCAGGCCGCTCACCCGGGCGACGGCGTGCTCGTACCGTTCGACGGACATCCCGCCGAGGGTGGCGGTGGCGAACAGCCGGCCCGCCTCGGCCAGGGCCGCCACCCGCTCGTCCAGCGGCGGCGTCTCCGCCCGCCGCAACGCCGCCAGGCCGCGCCGCACGTACAGCCGCGGCACCGTGCTCAGCTCCGCGACCGGCCGGCCGGTGACGTCGGTGACGACTTCCCTCGCCTGCGCCCGGTAGGGCCCGTTGGGCCCGAGGGCGTCGAGGTGGATCGGCGCCGGGGAACCGGGCATCGTCAGTACACCCCCTCGACGACGGTGGTGCCGCCGAACGTCGGGACCGGCTTGATGTCGGCGACCGCGTCGCCGCCGAAGCCCTCGGCGCCGGGCCGGCGGATCGCGGTGTCCCGTTCGAGGTTGTTGGGGATCAGCATGCTGCGGCTGAGGTGGTTCATGACCACCTGGCCGCGTTCGCCGTAGGGCACGGTCTCCCCGGTGTCCGGGTCGACGACCCTCATGCTGATGAAGGGGTACGGCGGGTCGAAGGTGGACGGCTCGTCCTCGGCGAGCCCCGCCCGCTCGTACATGCCGCCGCCGACCATGGTGCTCCCGTAGAAGCCGAGCAGCCGCGTCCCGGGGAACACCTCCGTGCGGAGCAGGCCGCGGGTGTCGACGCTCATCGAGGCGCCGCCCCAGATGAGGGTGTGGACCTTCCGGTTGACGAGCTCGGCCAGCTCCTCGTCGCCGGCCAGCGCCTCCAGCAGCGGCGGCGTGGTGAAGACGACCCCGACGTCCTGGCTCCGCAGGATCTCCCCGACCTGGTCGAGGACGTGTTCGAGGTACCTCTTCGTGTCCTCGGTCCTCCCCTCCGCGGCGCACTTCTTGGCCCAGCGCGGATCGAGGTCCAGGGTGAACGGGACGCCGCCCCGGCGGTGCGCCAGCGCCCGGCTCATGGGAGCGAACATGTGCGGTCCGCTCGGGCCGATCGTCAGCCAGTTCACCCCGCGGGGGACGCCGCGGGCGTCCAGGACCCCCGAGTGCCACGCGTTCAGCCGCTCGTGGAGGTCGGGGAGCCAGGCGATGCGCTTGGGCGCACCGGTCGTCCCGCCGCTCTCGAAGACGTCCAGCGGAATCGGTTCGTCCCCGTACCCCCGGGGGACGAGGTCCTCCACGCGGACGTCGCGCAGCTCGTCGACGACGTTCGGGAACATCGCCAGGTCGGCTTCGGTGCGGATGTCCTTGCGCGGGTCGAAGTCCAGGCTCTTGGCCCGCTCCAGCCAGAACCGGGAGCCGGTCTTCGGGTTGAAGTGCCACTCCATCGTGGCGGCGAGGAGTTCCGGCATCGAGGGCGGCTGCTCCCACGGCCGGTCGAGCACCGACGGGTCCGGTGCCGGCGCGGCCTTCCTCCTCCCCCGCCCGGTCGCGTACTCGGTGAGGACGTCGGTCACCGCCGCGGCCACCCGGTCCGCTTCGCCGCGGCTCATCACCAGCGGCGGGCTCACCAGGACGGTGTTCGGGTTGTTGCGGACGATGACCCCGCTGCGCTCCCGGACCAGCGGCGGCACCCAGCCGGCCGACAGCGGCTCCCCGGTGTCCGGGTCCTGGGTCAGCTCGATGCCGATCATGAGGCCGATCTGCCGCACCTCGCCCACGAAGGGCAGTTCTTCCAGCTCGCGCAGCCGGGCGCCGAGGTGGTCGCCGACCTCGACGGCGGCCGTGAGCAGGTTCTCCCGCTCCATGATGTCGAGGTTGGCCAGCGCCACCGCGCAGCCCGTCGCGTGACCGCTGTAGGTGTACCCGCCGATGACCCCCTCGTCGCGGGTGACGACGTCGACCACGTGGTCGGCCACCAGGAGCGCGCCCATCGGGAAGTAGCCCGAGGTCAGTCCCTTGGCGGTGACGATGAAGTCGGGCGTGACGCCCATCCGCCCGGCGGCGAACCAGTGCCCGGTCCTGCCGAACGCCGTGATGACCTCGTCGAGGATGAGGAGGATCCCGTGGGACGCCAGCAGTTCGCGGACCCGCGGCCAGTAGTCGCTCGGCGGTTCGATCACGCCGGCCACGCCGAGGATCGGCTCGCCGATCATGACCGCGATCCGCTCCGCGCCGATCTCCTCGATCGTCTCCCGCAGTTCGCGCAGGCAGAATTCGGTGGGGTCCTCGCCGCCGTACATCTCCGGGTGGAAGGGCATCGGCGGCGTCAGGTGCCGGACGTCGGGCAGCATGGGGCCGAAGCCCTGGTGGAACATGGGCATTCCGGTCGCCGCGGCGCCGCCGTACGAGATTCCGTGGTATCCGAAGTGACGGGAGAGGATCCACGTCCGCTCCGGCTCGCCGCGCCGGTGGTGGTAGAGCCGGGCCATCCGCAGCGCGGCGTCGACCGCTTCCCCGCCGCCGCTCGTGAAGTACACCCGCTCCATCGGGGAGGGCGCCAGGTCGATGAGGCGGTCGGCCAGCCTGATCGAGGGTTCGTTGGTGAACTCGTGGAAGCTGCTGAAATACTCCAGCTTCGCCATCTGCCCGGCCGCGACCTCGGCCAGATCACGCCGCCCGTGCCCGACGTGCGCGAGCAGGAGACCGCCGGTGGCGTCCAGGTACTCGCGGCCGTGCGCGTCGCGCAGGCGGCACCCGGAACCCTCCACCATGACGATTCGCTCGGTGGTGTCACCGCCCAGATGCGGATGGATCAATCGGGAGCGGTCCGTTTTCACCAGGGTTTCTGCGTCCACCAATGGTGCCGTCATTGCATTCAATGGCGTCATCGCGTCCTCACATCGACAAACGGCCGGAGGTTTCCTTCTGGTGTTCTTCGCGCGGACGCCAGTCTGCGTGAGGGAGAAGGGGGAAGTAACAAGTTCAAGTGGATAAATGACGGGTTCAAGTGAATGGGGCGTGCGGGGCGGGGATCGGCGGCGGCACCACCCCGGACTGGAATGGATCTTTCCACCCCGGAAATGATCTGCGTCCCATTCGGAAATGAATCGCTCCGCTTCCGCGAACGCGAACGTGAACGTGAGCGTGAACACGGTCGCGATCGTGGCCGTGGCCGTGGCCGTGGCCGTGACCGCGAATGCGCGGAAAGGCGCGCCCCGCGCCTCCGGTGAGGGGCGCCCGTCCCCGGCGCCGGTCGCGTCGACGACGCCGGGCAGCCGCGGGCCATGGGCCGTGGGCGTTCGGCGCAAGCCGCCCGGGCCTCCTCGATCGGCGCGAGCCACCCCGTCCCCCTCGAGGGCCGCGCTGCGGCGCCCGTGCCGCGCGTACCGCCGTCCGCGTACAACCAAAGGTCCGCGTGGACCGTCATGTTGGGGACGTGTCATGTACCCAATGGGGAGACCCCGTGATTCACCGCGCGCGAGCGACCCGAAGATCCGTGCCGCAGGCCACCGCGCTGCTGGCCGCCCTGGCCGTGCTGGTCTCGCTGTTCCTGCCGACCGGGACGGCCTGGGCAGCCGAGTCGGCCGCACCGGCCACGTCGGCGGCACCGGCCATGTCGGGCAAGTCGAGCGAATCGGCCGAGTCGGGCGCGGCCGGGGACTGCACCCCGCTGGCCACGGCGCCGCTGGGGGGCACCGGGGAAGCCCGGGCCGACGTGACGATCCCCGCCGGGGGCACCGCCTGCCTCACGGTCGACGTCGAGCGGCCCGGCATGCACCGGGTCATGTCGCGGGAGCTGACGCAGGTGTACGTCTCCGTCTTCGACGGCGACCAGCGCCTGGAGTGCTACGACCCCGCCTGGTACAGCCACGGCTGGTGCGACCTGCCCCGGACCGGCACGTACCGGATCGAGGTGCTGAACGACACCGTGACCGAGGTGCGGGAATCCGTCGTGGTCGTCCCGCTCGCCGTCGACGGGCCGTGCGCCGACGAGATCCCCACCTCCTGGGACTCGCCGGTGGTGACCGGTTCCGCGCCCGACGCGTTCGCGATCCTCTGCCACCGCGTCTCGGCGAAGGCGGGCGAGCGGCTCCTCGTGGAGGCGGGCGCCCACTACACCTCCACCGAGAAGTGGATCACCGATGAGAGCGGGGCCCGGATCTGCCCGCCGCGCTACGACGACGGCAGCACCGGCTGCGTCCTGCCCGGTGACGGCCCCTACCGGGTGTACGTCCGGGTCGGCTCGGCGGAGGCCGGTTTCCCCGCCGCGTACACGCTGAAGGTCCGCAGGCTCTCCGACCCGGCCGGCTGCGCGACCGTCCCGGTGAACGCGTACGGCTCGGCCCCGACCAGCGTGGAGCCCGCGGCCTCCTGCAAGCTGTTCACGGCCTCGCCGTCCGGCCGCTACGACGTGTACGAGACGGACGGGACCTCCCGTACCCGCCTGGCCGTGTACGACAGCGCCGGCCGGACCGTCTGCGAGTCGTGGCTGCTGTGCACCGTGCCGACCGCCGGCCAGTACACGGTCCTCACCGAGCGGCCCACGCTCATCCTCGACCGCGCGTCGTCCGCCGGGTGCCGCCCGACCGAACTCGGCGTCCACGAAGGCACGCTGAGCGTGCCGGGCGAGGTCGACTGCCTCACCCTGCCGCTGCCCGAGGGCGCCACCATGGCGGCGCTCACCGCGCTCAGCGGCACCAGTTTCGGCGCCGACCTCACCGTCTACGACGCCGACGGCGAGCACCGGTGCAGCAGTGACTCCCTGCGCGCCGGGACCTGCGCCCTCACCGGCCCGGGCCCGCACCAGGTCCTGGTCTCCACCGACAGCGAGAACCACCCGACCGGTTCCTACCGCTTCGCGCTGTACCGCACCGACGGAACGGGCGACGGCTGCCGGGTCTTCCCGGCCGGCGACTTCACCGCGGCCACCGCCTCGGCCCGGTTCGCCACCGGCGGCGGCGTCTTCTCCGACTGCCTGACCATCCCGGCGGACGACCACTCCACCGGCGAGAACATCCAGCTCCGGGCCGTGTCCGGCACCGCCAACGCCGAGTTCACGGTCCTGGACGCCAAGGGCAAGCAGGTCTGCTCCGTCTGGCCGCACCGCACCACCTGGACGCACTGCGCCCTCACCCCGGGCCTCGCCCACACGGTCCTGGCCACCGGCTCGACCGCCACCGCCGAGTACACCCTGACCCGCCGCGACGTCACCGCCACCGCCAAGGGCTGCGTCCCCACGCCGGCGACCGCCGTCGGGGGCCCGTCCACGGCCGGCGTCCCCGGCGCGCCGGGGACGCTCGTCTGCCACCAGGTCACCACGGCCGACGCCGCCGACACCCTCCACCTCGACGTGCGCGACCCGCTGGGCACCACCAACGTGGCGGCGCACGGCCCGGACGGCTCCGTCACCACGTGCCCGTTCCGCAACCGCGCCTGCGCGGTCACCGGCGCGGACCGGTACCAGGTCCTCCTCGCCGTGCCGTCGAACCTCAAGGCCGCCGACTCGTACCGCTTCGACGCGCAGCGCATCGCCACGGCCGCCGGCCCCGCCCCGGAGTGCGTCAAGGTCCCGAACATCACCTACGGGTACGGGCCGATCACCGGCACCCTGGACGAACAGCACACCGCGATCTGCGCCGAACTGCCCACCAGCTACCACGACTACTTCACTGTGAAGGTCTCCGACACGGCCGGCGCCGCGCAGACCGCCGTGCCCTCCCTGTACGACAAGGCCCTCACCCAGCGGTGCAGCGCCTGGTCCACGGGCGACCACTCGTGCGCCCTGTCCGGGTCGTACACCACGGAGACCGCCCCGAGCCTGTTCGTGCTCGGCCTGCCCGAGAAGGCGTCGCAGACGTCGTACCGGGCGCAGATCGTCTGCCCGTCGCGGTGCGGCACGGAGAAGGTGGGGGTCACCGAGGTCACCCCGGACACCGGCGTGACCGGCACCAAGGTCGCCGTCGCCGTGAAGGGCTCCGCCCTGCCCGACTCCACCAGGGTGGTCATCGCCTCCGGCGACCGCCGGGTCGAGGCCACCGGCGTGACCGTCGCCCCCGACCGGAGGTCCCTGACGGCCGTCCTGGACCTGGCCGGCGTCCCGACCGGGACCTGGTACCTGAGCGTCTACGCGAGCGGCATGCAGTTCGGTTCGCGGGCCTTCACCGTCACCCCGCAGGCGCCGCTGGCCAACACGGCCGCGCCGGTGGTCTCCGGCACCGCGCAGGCCGGTGCGACGGTGAGCGCGCAGCCGGGCGCGTGGAGCCCCGCGCCGACGTCGTACACGTACCAGTGGAAGGCGGACGGCGTCGCCGTCGCGGGCGCCACCGCGGCCACCTACGCCGTGCCGGCCGACCTGGTGGGCAAGCGGCTCTCCGTGACGGTCACCGCCCACCGGGCGGGCAACCTGAGCACCGCCGCGACCTCCGCCGCCGTCACGGTCGCGCCGGGGGCGGCTCCGCGGGCCACGGCCGCGCCGTCGGTGTACGGCACGGTGCGGGTCGGCACGCAGGTGTCCGTCCGGCCGGGCACGTGGTCGCCGGCGGCGACGTCGTACGCGTACCAGTGGAGGATCGACGGCGCCCGCATCAGGGGGGCCGGTGCCGCCACGTACGTGCCGACCGCGGCGGACCTCGGCAAGAAGCTGTCGGTGACCGTCACGGCGCACCGCACCGGACACCAGAGCGGTACCGCCGGGTCGGCGGCGGTCGTCGTCGCCCGGGGCGTCGCCCCGAAGGCCACGACCCTCCCGAAGGTCTCCGGTACGGCCAAGGTCGGCCGCACCCTGACCGCCGGCCGCGGCGCGTGGACGCCGGCCCCGACGTCGTACGCCTACCAGTGGTACGCCAACGGGCGCGTCATCACGGGGGCGACGAAGTCCACGTTCGTCCCCACCAGGGCCCAGCGCGGGACGCGGATCACCGTCCGGGTGACCGCCCACCGCACCGGCCACCACAGCGGTACGGCACTGAGCGCCGCCACGGCGGCGGTCGTCTCCTGAACGGGCGGGGGCCGGGCTTCCGGCGGGGGCCGGCTCCTGGCGGGGCCTGAGCTTCTGAGCGGGCCGGGGCCTGAGCTCCTGGCGGGCGGGGCTCGGGCGGTGACCGCCCGGGCCCCGATCCGTTTGGGCGTCGGGCCCCGGTCCGCTCCGCCGCCGAGCCCCGGTGCGTTCCGCCGTCGGGCTCCGGCGCGCGGCTCCTCCCCCGCCTGTGCCGCACGGCTCGTCCGGGGAGGCCGTCCGGAGAGGCGGGAAACTGCTCGAACCCGCCCGCCGGTGCCCCACCGCCTCCCCGCGCACCGCCCCGGAGGACCCGTCATACCGGAAACGGCCCGGGAGCCGGTTCGTCCCGCAGCGGCGGCCCGGCGCGTCGGTACAACGGCCGGGCACGGCGGCCCGGCGCAACGGCCCGGCGCGGTGGCGGTTCCGGTCGGCCTCGAACGGCAGGCGCCCGGCCTCCGGAGGGACGGCCACGGCCGCCGCGCCGCGCGCGCCGCTCCCCGCACGAGGCGCGGCGGTTGGGCGGACCGCTACCGTCCGAGCCCGTGAGCTGCGAGGATCCGGGCATGGCGAGTGCTCGGCTGGAGATCAAGGACGTCATCATCGACTGCGTCGACCCGGAGCGGCTGGCGTCGTTCTGGGCCGAGCTCCTGGGGAGGCCGGTCGCGGGCAGGACGGGGCCCTACGTCTGGCTCGCGCGGGGCACGGGGCCGGGGGTGGGCTTCCAGAGGGTCTCCGGGCCGAAGGCCGGCAAGAACCGCGTCCACCTCGACCTCTCCTCGCCGGACCCGGCCTCCGCGCAGGCGCGGATCGAGGCGCTGGGGGGCCGGCGGCTCGACCGGTACGCGACCGGCGGCTTCCTGGTCATGGCCGACCCGGAGGGGAACGAGTTCTGCGTCATCCCGCCCGGGCCGTTCGAGGTCGACGACGACGGGCACACCGACTACCTCGACGGGGACGGCGGCGCCTGAGCCCGGCGGCCATCACCCGCCCCGGACCCGGCCCGCCGCGCCCACCGGGGTCCTGGCGGCCGGTCCGCGGGCCGTAGGCCGCGCGGCGCGGAGCCGCCCGGGACGCGCGGGGCGGTGGTCGCCGGCCGAGGGCCCCGGCCCGGGAGGCGGGCCAAAGGTCCCGGACCGGGAGGCCGTGGAGGTCCCGGCCCGGGAGGCCGTGGAGGTCCCGGACCAGGGCGCTGACCACCCCGGCCCGGGCCGATGCCGCCGGCCCGGCGTTCCTGCAACCCTTCCGTCCGGGGCGGTGTTCTCTTCAGTGATGGACGAAAAGGCCGAGCAGCAGTTGACCGACCTCCTGGCCGCGGACCTGGACGGTGGGTTCACCGAGCTGGTCCGGGTGCACGGGAGAGCGGTGTACACGTTCCTGCTCCGGGTCTCCGGCTCCGCGACCGAGGCCGACGACCTGGGACAGGACGTGTTCCTGCGCGCCTACACGGCATTACAGGGGTACGACCCCGAGCGACGGAGGGAGCTGAAGCCCCGTGCCTGGTTGCTGACCATCGCCACGAACGTGTGGCGCAACCACGTGCGCACCTGCACGCGACGCCCTGCCCTGGCGGGGGTGTCCGTGGAGGACGCCGCCGGTTCCTGGGCCGACCACAGGCCCGGGCCGGAGGAGCGCGCTGCGCTGGTCGACGACCGGCAGCGTCTGGTTACCGCACTGCTGGAGTTGCCCGAGCACCACCGGATAGCGGTCGTGCTCCGCCATGTGATGGGGATGAGCTACGCGGAAGTGGCAGAGGTGCAGGGGTGCGCGGTCGGGACGGCCAAGGCACAGGTGTCCAGAGGGTTGAGAAGTCTCCGACAGCTACTGGATCCGGAGGTACCCGTGTTGGAGGAGGTGACGACGTGAAACAGAGTGACCACGAGGCGCTGACCCGTCTCGAACGGGCAGCGGGCGACCTGATCGGACTCGCCGTAGACCCTCCGGATGACTTCGCCCTGCGCGTGCTGCGGCGCGTCGGCATCCAGCGTGAGCAGTACGACACGTACGTCCGCCTCGAAACGCCCGCCGGCGGCCTGTTCGTGGCCGCGGGGCCGCACGCCGTGACGGGTGCCGCGCTCGACTCGACGGGGCTCACGGCGACGGCCTTCGAGGAGCTGCACCGCGTGCGTACGCACCGCTCGGCCATACGGTCGGCCAAGCCGTTCCCGGGAGTCGTCCCCGCTCTGCGGACCGGGCGGGCGGGGAGGCTGCCCGTCGACCTGTCCGGCCTCACCGCGGCCGAGCGGGCGGTACTGGAAGCCGTACGGACCATTCCGGCAGGGCAGTTGAGACCCGTGGTCTGGATCGCGCGGGAAGCCCGGGTCCCGACGACCACGGTGGTCGGTGCCCTGGCGAGGAACCCGGTGCCCGTGCTGGTCCCCTCCCACCGTGTGACGCACGACGGCGGCGCCCCCTGCGACGCCGACCTCGTCCCCGGTGCGGGGGACGCGCTGCGCGCCGCGGAGGGGATCGACCTGGAGAGGGTCACGGAGCTCCGCCGCGGCGGGGTGGTGTTCCTCGGCAGCGACACCACGCGCATCTACTGCCATCCGACCTGTGCGCACGCCCGCCGCATCGTCCCGCGCCACCAGGTCCCGTTCCGTACGGCGCACGAGGCCGGCCGGGCCGGGTACCGCGCGTGCAAGAGCTGCCGGCCCGTCACCGCGTGACACGGGTCCGGCAGAAACGACGAACACTACGGAGTTCCCCATGCGAACCACCAGCTACCCCGCCACCGTTACCGCCGCTACCGCCACCGTCACCGCCGCCGTGGCGGTGCACGCCACGCCCCTCGGGCCGCTCGTGCTGGCGGCCACGGGCGAGGCGCTCGTGCTGTGTTGCTTCGACCCGCCCGAGGCGGCCGTGGAACGCGCGAGGAGATCCGGGTTGCCCACGACGGAGGAAGGGGAGGCCACAGCGGCGCAGCGACGGGTGCTGGACGAGGCACGGACGCAACTCGACGCCTACCTGAGCGGCGGGCGCCGCGACTTCACCATGCCGATGGACCTGCGGCTCGCGACGCCGTTCAGCCGCCGGGCCGTATCGATACTCGGGGAGTTCGTGCCGTACGGGCGGACCGCGACGTACGCGCGGCTCGCCGAGGCCCTCGACCGGCCGCGGGCCGCCCGGGCGGTCGGGACGGCGCTGGGCGCCAACCCGCTGTGCGTGGTGCTCCCGTGCCACCGGATCGTCAGCTCCACGGGCGGCCTCAACGGATACGCGGGCGGCCTGGCAGCCAAGCGGTACCTCCTCGACCTCGAAGCGGCGGCCCGCCCGGCGGACCGTCTGCCTCTGTGACCGGCGGGCGCCGGCGGACTTCCCCGCCGCCGGAGCCCGCCACCTCCTTCCGACCCGGAGAGTGGAGCACGTGAGCGCCTACGAAACACCGCACCTGCCCGGCCTGACCCGCGCGGCCCCGCCCCCACCCGTGACTCCACCCGTGACTCCGCCCGTGTCCCCGGCCGCACCCCCCGTCGACGCCGCCCGCCGGGGCGCCGGCGGCGGACTCCTCGCCCTCCAGAGCCTCGACTGGTCCGCGCTCACCGCCGAGCTGGACGAGGAAGGAGTGGCCCTGACCCCGCCGCTGCTGTCACGGGACCAGTGCGCGCGGCTCCGGGAGCTGTTCGACGAACCCGAGCTGTTCCGCAGTACGGTGACGATGGCGCGGCACCGCTTCGGCGAGGGACGGTACCGCTACTTCGCCCACCCCCTGCCGGACCTCGTGCAGACGTTGAGGCAGCGGCTCTACCCGCCGCTCGCGCACATCGCCAACACGTGGGCGGAGCGACTGGGAGAGCCCGGGTTCCCCCACGACCACGAAGACCTCGTCGCGGCCTGCGCCGCCGCCGGCCAACACCGCCCGACCCCCCTGCTGCTCCGGTACGAGCCGGGCGGCTACAACTGCCTGCACCAGGACGTGTACGGGGAGCTGGCGTTCCCCCTGCAGGTAGCGGTGATGCTGGACCAACCGGACGAGGACTTCACCGGCGGTGAGAGCGTGTTCGTGGAACAGCGGCCGCGCGCCCAGTCACGCCCCATAGTCAAACGGCCCCGGCAAGGCCAGGGCATGATCTTCGCGGTCAGCAACCGCCCGGTCCGTTCGGTGCGCGGCTGGAGCCGGGTGACCCTGCGGCACGGGGTGAGCGCCGTGCACAGCGGACAGCGGCACGTGCTGGGTGTGATCTTCCACGACGCCCGGTGAACGGGCGGCTACGTCCGGACCAACCGCCGACCAGACACGGTTCCCGTCTCCCCGCCACAGCGAGCCACCGCTCCTGACGCAAGCCCTGGTCCTTCGCGGCCACCCGCGCCGCCCCGGGCCCCGACTCCGCCCCCGATCCCGGGCCCCGCCCCCGACTCCGGCCTCGGCCCCGGCCCCGACTCCGGCCCCAGCCCCCGAAACTGCCCCTCCCGCCGGAGAATCACTGGAGATCCACACCACCACGCCCGCATACGGTCGCTTCGCGAAGACGCACGGCATTCAAGGCTTGGCTTCGCACCACGGTCAACCCTGCGGCCCCTCTGTCTGGCAACAAATGTGCCAAGGGCCCTCAGTCGGGTGCCGCGGGGCAGGGAGTGCCCCGCGGGAAGAGGGTGTACGGCGAGGCCAGGTGGTAGGTCCCCGCCGAGGGGACCTGGAGTTCCGTCCACTCGTCGCCGTCCGCCGTACGTGCGGACTTGCGGAGGCAGGGTGCGCGCCCGGCGTCCCCCGGCGGTGCCAGGCGGTCGCCCTCCTCGTCCACCAACGACAGCCAGGGCGAGTGCGGGATCCTGACGAGGACCGTGCCCGGCTTGTCCACGCGGAGCGTCACGCGGTCCGCCGCCGCCCGGTCGACCGTCGCCGCCGGGCCCGCCAGGGGCGTCGCGTCACGGACGGAGAAGAGGCGCCAGTGCGCGTCGGACCACACCAGGTCCAGGTACGGCAGGCCGCCCTCGATCAGGGCGGTCTCCTCGCGGGCGCCCGTGTCGGGCGTGCCGGTCGGCAGGACGACGTACCGAACGGCCCAGCGGTCCAGCCAGGCGCGGTAGTTCGCGGCGGTCAGGGAGCCGTCGTAGAAGACCGGGTTGCGTTCCAGGTCGGCCTGGCGGTTCCAGCCGCGCGCCAGCGTGACGTACGGGGCGAGCGCGCTGGACTCGCGGTGGCTGCGGGCCGGGACGACCTCCACGCGGGCCCGTTCGGCGCCCCGTCGCTCCAGCTCGTCGAGCAGGGGCCGCGCCGCGTGCTCCGCCCAGGACGCGTGGGGCGTGGTCACCAGCACGTCGTCGACGCTCTTGAAGCCGACCCACCCGTGGAACACCACCAGTGCGGCGAGCAGCCCGTACCGGACCTGCCGCGACGCCGCGTACGGCACGGCGGCCAGCAGCACCACGCCCGCGAACAGCATCGGCAGCCGCGTCACGTTCGAGCCGATCTGCGAGTCGACCAGCCAGGTGAGGAGCGTGCCGACCGCGTACACGGCGGACGCCGTACGGACCGTTCGCCACGACCGGTCCGCCGCCAGCAGGCACAGCACGCCGAACGCCAGCGGCAGCAGCACCGTCCCGAACGCCATCGGCTGCGTCCCCGAGAAGGGGAACAGCAGGGCCGACGCGGCGACCACCAGGACCGGCGGCACGCCCAGCGCGTACGCGGCGGGGCGCCGCCCGCCGAGGAACAGCGCCGCCGCGACGACCCCCACGAACAGTCCCGCGACCGGGCTGGCCGCCGTCGCCGTCCCCGCCAGGAGCGCCGCGGTGGCGCCGCGTACCGCGCGGTTCGGGCGCGGGCCGCGCGGCCGGGGCCACCGGCCGCAGAAGACGACGGCCACCGCGCCCAGCGCGAACGCCAGGCCCAGCCCGAACGTCACCCGCCCCGACAGGGCGTTGCACAGCAGCGCGAAGACCGCGGCCAGCGAGCAGGCGAGCGGGTTGCGGACGGCCCGCGTCCGCACCAGGACCAGCGCGGTGAGCGCCGCGGAGGCCGTCCCGGCGGCCATCATCGTCGCCCGCACGCCGAACAGCGCCATCACGTACGGCGAGAGCGCGCTGTACGAGACGGTGTGCATCCCGCCGTACCAGGAGAGGTTGTACGCCGAACCGGGGTGCCGGTCCGCGAAGTCGGCCCACGCGTCCTGCGCCGCCAGGTCACCGCCGCTGTTCGCGACGAACAGGAACCAGCCGGCGTGCAGGACCGCCGCGAGGACCGCCGCCGTGACGACGACACCGACCGGCCCGACCCACCGGATCCGCCCGGCCGATCCCGTCGACCCGGCCGGTCCCATCGACCCCGACGACCCGGCCGACCCCGTCGACCCGGCCGATCCCGTCGACCCAACCGGCCCGGCCCGTCCGGCCGATCCCGTCGGCCCGGGCGTCGGGAGCCCGGCGCGGAGCGCTGACCGGCGTCCGGCGCGGCGGCGCCACCCGCGCGGGGCGGGCGGTTGCGTGGTCGTCACTCGTCGGCTCCCTGTCCGGTACGGGCGAGGGCGCCCCGGTGTCCGGGGCGCCCCGACGCCGCGTGGTGTGCGTCAGCCGATGCGCGTCAGCTTCGCGCCGAAGCCCGGCTCCTCCAGGTCCCGCTGGAGCGCGACGGGAACGCCGACCCGGCCCTCGCCGGAGCCGACCGCCAGCTCGCCGACGACCGTGCCCTCGGCCGCCGCGCCCGGCACTCCGCCCTTGCCGTCCTTGCCCTCGGTGAGCTTCAGCTCGACCTCCAGACCCGCCCAGCCGACCGGCTTCAGGTCCTTCGTCGCGACGACCGGGGTACGGCCGCCGAGGCCGTCGTCGACGTATCCGACGACGTCGCCCTTCTTCACGGCCGTCGCCGAGACGACACCGTCCTGCGCGGCCTTGATGAGGCCGTAGCTGTACGTCTCGACGGCGAGCTTCGTCCTCTCGGAGAGCGTCACGCCGGACTTGACGTTCATCACGACGCCGATGACGCGCCGCACCTCCCCGTCGACCACCGTGTTCGCGGACCACAGGAGGTTGCCGCCCGCCGGGGTGGACGTACCGGTCTTGATGCCGTTGACACCGTCCTTGAGCAGGATCGTGTTGCCGTTCTCCAACTGCCGCCCGATCTGCGGCAGGTTCAGGTTCGGCATGTCGACGATCTCGCGGAACACGTCGGACCTCATCGCCGCCTTCGCCAGCTTCAGCTGGTCCTTGGGCGTGGAGACGGTGCCCTTGTCGAAGCCGCTCGCGTCCGTGTAGACCGTGCCGGTCATGCCGAGGTCCTCGGCGGTGGCGTTCATCTTCTTGATGAACGCCTCCTCCGAGCCCGCGTCCCAACGCGCCAGCAGGTGGGCGACGTTGTTCGCGGAGCGGACCATCAGCAGTTGGAGCAGCTCGCCCTGCGTGTACCGCTGGCCCTTCTCGACCGGCGCGGTGGACCAGTCGGGGTTGCTCGCCTGGTCCTCCGTCTTCTGGTCGATCTCGATCTTCGGACCGGAGTCCTTGTCCTTGATCGGGTGGTCGCGGAGTATCACGTACGCCGTCATCACCTTGGCGACGCTCGCGGTCGGCGCGGGGGTCTGCGGCCCGTACGTGCCGACCACTCCGACGCCCTCGACCTCGACGGCGCCCTGGCCCTCGGTGGGCCACGGCATCTTCAGCCGACCGCCCTCGAAGGTGTACGTCGCGTCGGCGGAGAGCGTCAGCGACGGGTCGGGCAGCGGGCGGAGCAACTGCACGGTCGCAAAGACGATCAGCAGGAGGACGACCAGAGGCGTCCAGATCTTGACGCGGCGGACCAGCGTGCGGACCGGGGTGTCCGGCGGGGGCGGCGTGTTCGTCAGCTCCGCCAGCAGGTCGAGCGGCGGACGCGGCGGCATGGGCTGCTGCTTGGTCCGCTCCGCCTCGGTGAGGGACGGCGGGGTGACGGCCGCGGTCACCTCGGCGTCGTCGAGGGCGGTGTCGGCCGCCTCGGCGGACGCGGTGCGGGAGCCGGTGCCGGCCGCCTCGGCGGTGGCCGCCGCGGTCGCGGTGGCGCGCGCGGAGGCGGTCCCGCCGGTCTTCGCGGTGCGGGTCGCGGCCGCGGCGGGACGTACGTCGTCGGAGCGCAGCGGAACGAACGTGCCGGGCCGCTCGCCGTCACCGTCCGCGCCCGCCGCCCACTTGGGCGTGGGCTTCCCGTCGACCGGCTTCCCCTCGGCCCCGGACGGGAGCGCCTTGAGCGCGGTGGTGGGCTGGTCCACGGCGGGAGCGGCGCCGTCGCGCTTCCCGGGCGCCTTGAACACGGCGGTGGGCTGGTCCACGGGCCCGGCCCCGGATCCGGCCTCGGCCCCCGCCTCGGGCTTCGCCCCGGCTCCGGACTCGGCCTCCGTCTTGGACTCAGACTTCACCCCGGACTCGGCCTCGGCCTCCGCCCTGGACCCAGGCTTCGCCCCGGCCCCGGGCTCCGCCCCGGACTCGGCCTCGGCCTCCACCCTGGACCCAGGCTTCGCCCCGTTCCCAGATCCCGCCTCGGACTCGGCCTTCGTCCCGGACTCGGGCTCCTCGGCCGCGTCCGTTCCGGAGTCGCGGGTCGGCTCCGACACGTCGGAGGTCCCCGCCCCGGATGCCTTCGCCGCCCGGGAGCCGGCCGTGGTGCCGCTCGCGGTACGGAGCTTCCCGGCCGCGTCCGCGCCGGCCGCCTCGGGTGCCCCCGCGTCGCCGCGCGCCCCGGAGACCGGGGAGGCCGCGTCGTCCCGCCCGCCCTCGGCCGCCGGGTCCGTTTCGTCCTCGTCCTCGTCCTCGCCCTCGACTTCGTCTTCGTCTTCGTCGGGCGTCTCACCGGCACCGGAGTCGTCGGAGTCGTTGTCGGAGTCGTCATCGGAGTCGCCCGGGGCGCGGGACGGCCCGGGGACCGCCGTCACGCCGGACGGCCCGGACGCCCCGTCCTCGCCGGACGACGCGTCGGTCACGCCGGAAGCACCGGCGTCATCGGAAGCACCGGCCTCATCGGCGGAGGAGGGCCCGTCAGGCTCGTCGGAGGTGGAGGGCTCGTCGGCCGGGGTGGCGGGCTCGGGGTCCGATTCCTCCGAGGTCTCCACCGGCTCGGCCGTCACGGCCTCTTGGCGCTGGGCGATCAACGACGGCTTCGCGGGGCGCGGCTCCGTCGTCTCCGCGGTCGGCTTCGGGGCCTTGAAGACCGCCGTCGGCTGGTCCACTCCGGCCGGGGTCGCGTCGCCGACGGCGAGCCGCGGATCGCGGCCGCCGGCCGCCCTCTCCCCCGGAGACCTACGCTGCTCCGACTTGTCGGGGGACTCGCCCGCCACCGTGCCTCCTCAACCAACGCGTTGTCCGAACCATGTACCAGTGTCCTGTGTGAGCGCTTGGCTCCCGTGCAAGACGAGAACGACATACCTACTGGTTCCCGTACGAAGCACCCGGGTGCTCTCGACAGATGAATGTGAGAGGGGTCACCCTGTCATTCATCCACGCGGGGAGGCATGGATGGGCAGGAGCCGCAGAACACTTCCGGAGGAGCTTCTGCTGCTCGCTCTGGACCCGGCCACGGGTACCACAGCGCAGCCGCAGTCGCTCGACCTCGGTCTCGCCGGAGCACAGCTAGTGGAGCTGGCTCTGGCAGGACGGATAGCCCCTGACGGGGATCGTATCGCCGTGGTGATGCCACGGCCGACAGGAGATCCGACGCTGGACTCCGCACTGGAACTGCTGCGCAGGCGCGGCAGTCCGGTACGGGCCGTCCACTGGATAGGCGGGCCCCGGCTGGGGCTGCGTCAGACGTACCTCTCGCACCTGGAGCGCTGCGGCATGGTCCATGCCGTGGAGAGCCAGATGTGCGGGGTGCTGCCGACGACCCGCTACCAGGCGACGGACACGGCCATCAGCCGGGAGATCAGGGCCCGGCTGGACAGCGCGATCCGCACCGGTGTGCCGCCGGACCCGCGGACCGCCGCACTGGCCGCGCTCGCGCACGCGGTGGGTCTCGGCAAGCACCTGTACCCCGGGAACGAGGGGCGCTCGTCGCGCTCCCGGCTCCGGGATCTGATCCGGCACGACCCCATGGGCGGTCTCGTGGCGCACGCCGTGATGGACGTCCAGAACGGCGTGGGCGCGCAGCCGCGCCGTACCGCCGCACAGGGAGGCAACAACGGCCGCCAGGCCGCCGCCGCCCCGTTGCGGTCCCCCTCGCGGCCCGGGCCGGGTTCCATGGCCCAGGTCGCCGCCCACTGAGCCTCGACGCGTTCGAGCGCCCCGGCGGGCCCGCGGCGACACCGCGCCGCAGCACCACGCAGCACCGCAGCACCACCCGTAGGGGGAGCGCCACGCCCGTACGGCACCTCCGTCCGACCCGGCCCCCACACGGGCCGGGTCGGGCGTCACACCGGACGAGCGGGGCGGCCACCGGCCGCCCCGCGCGTTCGCGGTCGCTCACCCGTGTGGCAATTCTCCAGCGCGGCACGTCCTTTGGTGGCAGTCTGCTGAGCAGTAGACACACAGAGCAACGCCAGCAACAGCCAGGCAGCCGGAGGTGCAGTTCCCGTGGCGTCCAATGTCAATCCCACCGTCAGGCGACGCAGACTGGGCATGGAGCTCCGCCGGTTGCGCGAGCAGAAGGGCATGACGGCGGAGGAGGTGGCGGAGCGCCTGCTGGTCTCGCAGTCGAAGATCAGCCGCCTCGAGAACGGCCGCCGCTCGATCAGCCAGCGCGACGTGCGCGACCTGTGCGGGGTCTACGAGGTCGAGGACCGGCGGATCGTCGACTCGCTCATGCAGATGGCGAAGGATTCGCGACAGCAAGGTTGGTGGCACGCCTTCGGCGACATCCCGTACAGCGTGTACATCGGTCTGGAGACGGACGCCGCGTCGCTGCGCGTGTACGAGCCGCAGGTCGTGCCCGGACTGCTGCAGACCCGGTCGTACGCGCAGGCCGTCATCACCGGCGCGCTCCCGGAGGTGCCCGCCTCGGAGATCGAGAAGCGGGTGAACGTCCGTACGCGCCGCCAGGACCGGATCAACGACGCGGAGAAGCCGCTGCGGCTCTGGGCGGTGATCGACGAGGGCGCGCTGCGCCGGGTCGTCGGCAGCCGCGAGCTGATGGTGGCGCAACTGGAGGCGCTGATCGAGCAGTCGCACCTGCCGCACGTCACCGTGCAGGTGCTGCCGTTCGAGATGGGCGCGCACACGGGGATCAGCGGGCACTACGCGATCCTGGAGTTCCCCGACGCGACCGACTCGTCCGTCGTCTACATCGAGGGCGTGACCAGCGACCTGTACCTGGAGAAGCCGAACGACGTGCAGCGGTACACGGTGATGTACGAGCACCTGCGCGCCCAGGCGCTGGGGGTGGAGCAGAGCCGGCGGTTCATGGCGAGGATCGCGAAGGACCACGCGGAGAGCGAGCCGCCTGCCTTGCCCGGGTTCGTCCGGGATTGACGGATGCGCTGCTGGAGAAGCCGGCACGGTACAGCGTGGCCGGCCACCAGCGGAAGGCCATGCCGGGGCACGCCATCCGGTCGAGTGAACGACGGTGCCGGGCCGGGAGGCCGGGCCGGTAGCGTCGATCACGCCAGCCTGAAGGGTTGGCGTGGCTGCCAGTCAGCCACCACCAGCCAGAACCGGAGCTAGATCATGGCCATTATTCAGGGCGCCACGGACACCTGGACGAAGTCCTCGTACTCCGGCGGGAACGGCGCGTGCGTCGAGGTCAAGTCCCCCGTCGTCGCGTCGATCGCGGTCCGCGACTCGAAGGTCCCGGCGGGCCCGTCGATCACCTTCGTGCCGGACGCGTGGAACGCGTTCGTCCGCGAGGTGAGCACCGGCTCCTTCTGAGCCTGACGCCCTTTCCCCGCACTGCGCGTGAGCCCTCTCGACTGGTCCGCCGTCCCGGCCGAGGGGGCTCGTCCCTGTCCGGGCCCGCTGCCGGAACGGCCACCGGGGCCCCTGCCGGGCCCGCTCCCGCGAGCCGCTCCGGGGCTGCTCCCGGATCCGCCCACGGAGTCGCTCCGGGGCCGCTCCCGGGTCCGTTGCCGGCCCCACCCCTCGCCGGTTCCCCACCGGCTCCTTTTCCGGACCTTTCCGTACGGACGGTCGACATACCGGTGAGTACCCGGCAGGGTGGCCCGTGAGTGGCACCGCCGGGTCCCGCCTCCCCGCTCCGGACCCCGGCGCTTCCGCGCACCCCTCCGCCCTGCCCTGCCCCGCTTCTCCTCTTCCTCTCCCCTCCTCCTCTTCTCGGCCGCACGGGACCCGCATCCCGCGCGGCCGTCGTCGTGTACGCACGGCCGTGGAGGCCCTGACGAAGCGCCCGGTCATACTCCGCCGGGGCGCGCACCGACGACAACGGCCCCGATGGTCAAGAACAAGTAAAGTCGTTCTGCTTGGTGACCTGCGTTCACATCCTTGACCCTGAAAGGTCTTGACCGGTCCCTCGAACGGAGGGTTCAATCCCCGAGAATCCCCCGCTCCCGCACGGGGGAAACCGCTTACTCAAGCCGCACTGACGAAGTGGCGTGGTGTTCACAAGGCGGACCCCCGGAGGGGACACATGAACAGTCTCGACTGGGCCGTGCTCATCGGCTACTTCGGCGTCATGGTGGCGATCGGGCTCTGGTCGCACAAACGAATCGACGACGTCGGGGACTTCTTCACCGCGGGCGGGCGGATGCCCTGGTGGCTGTCCGGCATCTCCCACCACATGTCGGGCTACAGCGCCGTCATGTTCACCGGCTACGCCGGCATCGCGTACACCTACGGCATCACCTCGTACGTCACCTGGTCCTTCCCCATCGCCATCGGCATCGCCATCGGGGCGAAGCTGTTCGCGCCCCGGCTCAACCGGCTGCGCTCCCGGCTGGGCGTGGCCTCGCCCCTGGAGTACCTGAAGAACCGTTACGACCTGCGCACCCAGCAGGCCCTCGCCTGGTCCGGGGTGCTGCTGAAGATCGTCGACGTGGGCGCCAAGTGGGCGGCCATCGCGACCCTGCTCTCCGTCTTCACCGGGATCTCCCTCAACCAGGGCATCCTCATCACCGGCGTCATCACCGGCATCTACTGCACCGTCGGCGGACTGTGGGCCGACGCGCTCACCGAACTCGGCCAGTTCATCATCCAGTTCTTCGCCGGCATCGCCATGCTCGTCGCGGTCCTCGCCGAGCTCGGCGGGTTCAGCGCCCTGTGGACCGTGTGGGACCGGCCCGAGCTCCAGGGGCACGCCGAGCCGACCGCCGGCCCGTACACGCTGACGTTCCTGCTCGCGTACCTCTTCATCAAGACCTTCGAGTACAACGGCGGCATGTGGAACCAGGCCCAGCGCTACATGGCCACGCCCAACGCCCACGCGGCCACCCGGTCCGCGTGGCTGTCGTCCGTGCTGTGGCTGATCTGGCCGCTCGTCCTGTTCTTCCCCATGTGGGTCGCGCCGCTGCTGGTGACGCCGGAGAAGCCGGACGCCTCCGACTCGTACGCCCTGATGACCGAGCAGCTCCTGCCGCACGGCCTGCTGGGTCTGGTCATCGTCGGGTTCTTCTCCCACACGATGGCGATGTGCTCCTCCGACGCCAACGCCATCGCCGCCGTCTTCACCCGCGACATCATGCCCGTCCTGTCGAAGGCCGCCCGCTCCTGGACGCACCGGGCCGGGCTGATCGCGGCGCGCTGGTCGACCGTCGCGTTCCTGGCGCTCTCCATGGCCATCGCCACCCAGGTCAACTCGCCCACGTTCAAGGACATCATCACCGTCGTCATCAAGTGGGTGGCCGGGCTGATGGGGCCGATCGCGATCCCGTTCATGCTCGGCATGCTGCGCGCCTTCCGCCGGTCCGGGCCGACCGCCGCGCTCGTCTCGTGGGCCGCCGGGCTGTTCGCCTTCTGGCTCACCAACTACGGTCTCGACGGGATCGAGTTGCAGATCCAGATCGTGTCGCCGGTCGCCACGTCGCTCGTCCTGTATATCCTCATCGGCTACCTCAAGCCGGAGGACACCCCCGAACGGGACGCCGTGCTCGAACAGATCAACACGGAGGCCCCCGACACCGCCCCCGCCCCCGCCGTTCAACCGCGCGGGTAGCGGGCCAGCCAGCCCGGCGCGGCCGTCGACGGACCGTGCAGCGCCGGGCCCTGCGTCATCTCCATCGCGAAGTCGTCGGCCAGCTCCAACAGTGTGGACCGCCCTTCCAACTCGGCCAGCCAGGCCGGCGGCAGGGCGGTCTCGCCGTGCAGGGCCCCCAGCAGGGCACCCGTCAGCGCGCCCGTCACCTCCGACGGGCCGTCGTGGTTCACGGCCAGCCGCAGCCCGTGCCGCACGTCCTCGCCGACCAGGGCGCAGTACACGGCAATCGCCAGGGCGTCCTCCGCCGACTCCCCGTCCGTGTCGCCCAGCGACGCGATCCGGTCCGGGGACGGCACCCCCTGGCGCACGGCGGCCACAGCCCGCTCCAGGGCGCCGGTGACCGGCTCGTGGCCGGGCCGGGCCGCCAATTGCGCCACCGCGGCCCGCACCGCCGACTCGACGCCTTGGCCGCGCGCCACCCCGTGCACCACCACCGCGTACGCGCCGGCCGCCAGGTAGGCGACCGGGTGGCCGTGGGTCTGCGTCGCGCACTCCACGGCGAGCTGGCACACCAGGTGCGGCTCCCACCCGACCAGCAGCCCGAACGGCGCGGACCGGACGAGCGCGCCCGCGTCCCGCGCCCCCGGGTTCTTCGGCGCCGCCGGGGTGCCCGGGACGTCGTCGGCGAGGCCCGTCAGGCAAGCGCGGGCCGGGTCGCGGCGGGTGTACAGCCACTCCTGGGAGGCGAGCCAGCCGTTGTCCTCGCGCCGCTCGTCGGGCCCCCAGTCCCGCTGGGTCGCCGCCCAGCGCAGGTACGCGCGGTGCAGGTCGGTCGGCGGGTGCCAGACGCCCGTGTCGCGGCGCACCTGGGCGCGGATCAGGCCGTCCACGGTGAACAGGCTGAGCTGCGTCGCGTACGTGACGGCGCCGCGCCGCCCGTGGACCGGCACCAGGTCGGTGAGCCCGTCGGCGCCGTGGGCGTCGCGGACGGCCTCGACGGGCAGTCGGGCCACGCAGGCGCCGAGGGCGTCGCCGACGGCCCCGCCGAGCAGGCAGCCCCGTACGCGGGCGCGGTAGTCCTGCTGTTCGACCCGGCCCCAGACGGCTGCCGCTGTGGTACTCACCGAGAGGCCCCTCCCCCACGACGTGACTCCGGCGCAGCACTGTAATCGAACGGCCGCCTTCCGCAGGAGGCCGTTCGGGAAGGGGTTCCACGGACGGGCGAACCCGCCGGGAACTCCACGGGAAGCCGCGCCGACTACTTGTCCGGGGTCGTTCTCCGGCCCGAACGGCAAGGAAGGGTCAACAGTGGTGAGGCAACCTCGCGTGCGGTGCGGGATCGCGGCCGTCCTGGCGTTCGCCGCGGTCGGCTGCGGCTCGGACGGCGGTGGCTCCGCGTCGTCCGGCGGCGCGACCGGGGGAGCGGGCGCCACCGCCGGCTTCCCCGTGCAGGTGACGGACTGCGAGGGCGGTCGCACGACGGTCGAGTCGGCGCCCCGCGCGATCGTCACCAGCAACGCCGCCGCCCTGGAGCTGCTGCTGCGGCTCGGCGCGGGCGACAGGGTCGTCGGCACCGGCTTCCCGCCCGGCAAGGGCACCCTCCCCGGGGAGCTGGACGCGCAGGCGCAGAAGGTCCCGGTGCTGAGCCGGACCGTCATCCCGAAGGAGAAGCTGCTCGGCTCCGGCGCCGACCTGTACATCGACACGTTCGCCTCGGCGAACCGCGGCGGGCACGGCATGGGCGACAAGCCGACCGAGAAGGAGTTCCGCGCGGCCGGCATCACGCACGTGTACCTGAAGTCGACGGCGTGCGCCGCCGCGGCGAAGGCCCCCGTGACCGACCTCACCGCGGTCACCGGGGACATCGAGACCCTCGGCGCCGTGACGGGTACGTCCGACAGGGCGGCGGAGCTCGTCGCGGAGATGAACCGGAAGGTCGCGGCCGTCCAGAAGGCCCTCGGCCCGACGCCGGAGAAGGACCGGCCGACGTACTTCTTCTTCGACTACGACGCCGGTACCAAGCAGCCCATCGCGGTCTGCAACCGGCAGGTCGCGAACGCGGTCATCACCCTGGCGGGCGCCCGGAACGTCTTCGCCGGCTGTGACGATACGTTCCAGCAGGTCGGCTGGGAGGACGTGGTCTCCGCCGATCCCGACTGGATCCAGCTGGCCGTCCGCGACCGGGGCAGCGCCGCCGCCACCGAGAAGGCGTTCGACGAGGCCCGCGCCTGGCTGGAGGGCAACGCGGCGACGCGCGGCCTCAAGGCCGTCAAGGAGGGCAAGTACCTGCGGATCGGGTCCGAGGCGACGACCATCGCCGGGGTGCGCAACGCCGACACGGTGGAGAAGATCGCCTCGACGCTGTACCCGAGCAAGGTGAAGGCCGGACGGTAATGCCGACAGTGGAGGCGAACGCGCAGACCACCCCCGCCCGCACGGGGCCGGACCACACGCCTGGCAGGGCGCCCGGGGTCCGGCACGTGCGGGCCGGGGTCCTCGCCACCGTGCTGGGTGCGGCGCTGCTCGCCGCGCTCACGTTCGCCGTGGCGTGGGGGTCGACGGACGTGCCTCCGCGCGAGGTGTGGTCGGTGGTGCTGCGGCGGCTGTCCGGCGAGGCGCCCCGGCCGGGCACGTCGGACCTGATCATCTGGCAGCTCCGCCTCCCCCGGGCCCTGCTGGCCGCCGTCGTCGGCGCGGGGCTCGGCCTCGTCGGCACGGCGGTGCAGGCGCTCGTCCGGAACCCGCTCGCCGACCCGTACCTGCTCGGCATCTCCTCCGGCGCGTCGCTCGGCGCGGTGGGCGCCCTGGTGCTGGGCCTGGGCGCGGGCGGCGCGCTCGGGCTCGGCACGTCGGGCGCCGCGTTCGCCGGGGCGCTGGCCACGTTCGCGCTCGTGTGGCTGATCGCGCGGCGCGGAGGCGGTTTCTCGCCGCTGCGGCTGGTCCTGGCGGGGGTGGGCATCGGCCAGTTCCTGACCGGGTTCACCAGCTACCTCGTCCTCCAGGCCGGGGACGAGCAGCAGACGCAGGGCGTGCTGTTCTGGCTGATGGGCAGCCTCGGCGGGGCGAGCTGGGAGACCCTCGCCGTGCCGGCCGCGGCCGTACCGGTGGCACTGCTGCTGCTCCTGGCGCGGGCCCGGGCGCTGAACACGATGATGATGGGCGACGAGACGGCGGCGGGGCTCGGGGTGAGCCCGGCGCGGCTGCGGCGCGAGCTGTTCGTGGTCACCAGTGTGCTGACCGGGGTGCTCGTCGCGGTGTCCGGGGCGATCGCCTTCGTCGGCCTGATGGTGCCGCACGCCTGCCGGCTCCTCGTCGGTGCGGACCACCGGCGGCTCCTGCCCGTGTCGGCGCTGTTCGGGGCGGTGCTGCTCGTCGTCGTCGACATCGTGTGCCGTACGGCGCTGGACACGCAGGAGCTGCCGGTCGGCGTGGTCACGTCCCTGATCGGCGCGCCCGCGCTGCTGTACCTGCTCGACCGGCGCCTCGGGAGGAACGCGTGAACATCGCCATCGAGGAGCTGAGCGTCGCCTACGCGGGCCGGGCCGTCGTGTCGGGTGTCCACCTGATCGCGGCGGACGGTGAGATCGCGGGGCTCGTCGGGCCGAACGGCAGCGGCAAGTCGAGCGTGCTGCGCACCGTGTACCGGCACCTGCGGCCGGCGGCCGGCCGGGTGTTGGTCGACGGGCGCGACGTGTGGGGCCTGACCCCCGTACAGGTGGCGCGGTGCGTGGCGGCGCTGCCGCAGGAGCGGACCAGCGACTTCGAGCTGACGGTCGGCGACATCGTCATGATGGGCCGCACCCCGTACAAGGGGCCGTTCTCCGGGGAGGACGCGACCGATCGGGCCGTGGTGGCGCGGGCGCTGGAGCGGGTCGGGATGGGAGAGGCGCGGGGCCGGTCGTTCTCGGCGCTGTCCGGGGGCGAGCGGCAGCGGGTGCTGCTGGCGCGGGCGCTGGCGCAGGACCCGGACGTCCTGGTGCTGGACGAGCCGACGAACCACCTGGACGTCCTGCACCAGGTGGAGCTGCTGGCGCTGCTGCGGGAGCAGCGGCGCACGACGCTCGTGTCGCTGCACGACCTGAACGCGGCGGCGTCGGTGTGCGACCGGCTGCACGTGCTGCACCGGGGGCGGGTCGTGGCGTCGGGGACGCCGCGGGAGGTGCTGACGCCCAAGCTGCTGGCGGAGGTGTTCGGGGTGCGGGCCGCGGTGGTGGAGCACCCCTTGACGGGTGACCCGCTGATCGCCTTCGACCACCGCTCCCCCGCGGCGGCGGCCCCGCCCCTGACCACGGAGGCGGTGGCCCCGTGACCCCCGGCCGCGCCGTGTCCGCCGCCCCGGCCGCGGGCATGCGCGCGCCCCTGCGGACCCGCCCCGTCCCGTGGGGCGTCCGCCCGCGGCCGGCCGGCGGGCGGGACCCGCGGGGGCCGGGGTCAGGTGGCTTCCCGGGGGGCCGCCGCGCGGGCGCGCATGGTGGCGAGGACGTCGTCGCGGTCGTAGTAGACCTGGCGTCCGTCCTTGCGGCGCCGCCACCGGTGCGTGTTGGCCAGCCAGTACACCGTGCCGGAGGCGATGCGCCAGCCGGTGGAGATGTCCTGCGCGGTCAGCCCCGCCGCGCCGCGTCCCGGGCGCGACGGCGTCTCGTGCAGGGTGTGCCACAGCTCCGGGGACCAGGTGTGCCCGCGCTCGGCGGTGCACGTGATCGCGGCCCGGCCGGACGGCGACGTTCCGGAGCCGAGGTGCGCGACGAGCGTGCCCCGGCAGCCGGGGCGCACGCACGGCCCGACCACCATGTGCCGGTCGGTGCGCCCGGACAGCACGCCCCAGGCGGACGTGACCAGTTCATCGGTCTCGGCCACGAGGTCCGCCGCCGCCTCGTGCCCGGCCAGCCATCCGGAGTGGTGGCTGAGGAAGGCCAGCAGGGCGACGGTGTTGCGGGTCGGGGCCTGGACGCCCCGCCCTTCCCGGACCACGGCGGCCCAGCTCGCCAGCGTCCGGCGGATGCGGTCCCTGACGTCGACGGCGCGGCTGTTGAGCGGGATGCCGGGGGTGCCGCGTTCCCGGACCCGCTCGACCACCCCTTGTGGGGGCCGGGCCGAGGTCAGGGAGTGGGTGAGTTCGTTGTACAGCTCTCCAAGGGCCACCAGGTTCTTGGTGATCCGCCGGCGGGTCACCTGCGCGCTCGTGCTATAGGCAGGAATAGAGGCACATGGCATAGGGCATCCTCTGCAGGCGTATGACGACAGCATCATGAGCCTGAGGCTCCGGGCTACCAGGTCGATACCGTTCCGTTCCCGCTCGCCGGTGTCGGTGGACGACCCTTGACAAAAGCCTGTGGCCGCCAAGAGGATGGGCCTCAGGTTGGTGTTTCATGTCCGGTTCGGACAGCACCTCCCGGGGGCCTCCAGGTTTTTCGCGTAAACAACGCGTAAAACGATGATGAACCACATCCGTTGACTTTTCGTTCGCACATATCCCCAGCTCAGCTGGGGTGTTCAGCATGCACGCGGGGCGCCACGGCGTCCCTTTCGTTCTTCCCGGACACGCCGCCGACACGCCCGGCGAGCCCCTTTGACATACGCCCCGCCGGGCCGTTCCCTCGTCGTGGCCGGAAGCGACCCGCCGGGCGGTATTGATATTCCCGCCGGCTCCGTACCAGCATCGAGGAATTGAGGCCGACATCACTACGCGCACGGAAACCACGGAAACCGGCTTCCGAACCGTGGACACAGTCCTTTTTGATCTCGACGGCACCCTGGTCGACACGCTGGACGACATCGTCCGCGCGGTGAACGCGGCCCTGCGCGACCACGGCCTTCCGGTCCTGTCCCGAGCGGAGGTCAGGGACCGGGTGGGCGAGGGCGGTACGGCGCTGATCGACGCGTCCGTACGCAAGTCCGGGCGCGCCGTGGGCCCCGCCGTCGTGGCCCGCGCCCAGGAGGCGTACCTGACCGGTTACGCCGCCTCGCCCGCCGAGGGGTCCCGGCCGTACCCGGGCGCCGAGGCGCTGCTGGAGCGGCTGCGCGCGGCGGGTGTCCGCACCGCGCTGTGCACCAACAAGGCCGGCGGCGTCACCGGTGAGCTGCTCAAGGCGCTGCGCCTCGACGGCTGCTTCGACGCGGTCGTCACCGGGGACGGCCCGGCCGGGCGCAAGCCGTCGCCCGAACCCCTGCACCACGCGCTGAAACTGGCCGGCGGCACGGCCGGTCTCATGGTGGGCGACAGCCGCCACGACCTCGCCGCCGCCCGGGCCGCCGGCATGCCCGCGGCCTGGGTGAGCTTCGGATACGGACGGCCGGGGCCCGCCCAGGCCCCGGATCTGGAGCTGGCCCGCCTCGACGCGCTGGAGACCACCGCGCACACCGCACGCATCCGGTTCCACACGATCCGATGACCGAACCCCACTTATCCCTCAAGGAGGGAACGATGTCCGGTTCACCCGCGGACGACATTCTCCGCCTGGTCTTCTCGTTCCGCCGCCTCGCCCACGGGCCGGCCGACAGCGCCTGCGCCACCGGGACGTGCGAGGAGTGCTTCGCGCTGCACCGGCCGAAGGTCGAGCGTTTCATCGAACAGGGCGTTCCCATCCACTTCGTGATCCCGGCGTTCCCCGCCAAGTCGCCCAACCCGGAGAAGGTGCTCGGCACGCTCCCGGACATGGCGGAGCGGGTGTCGCTGGAGTTCCTCCAGGAGTTGTGCGACTACACCCGCCACTACTACGAGCCGGGCGCGCGCATCACCATCTGCTCCGACGGCTACGTCTTCAGCGACCTCGTCGGCGTCCCCGACGAGGTCGTCCGCGCGTACGGCGCCGAACTGGACTTGTTACTCCGGGCGATCGGCGCGGACGCGATCAACACGTACGGCCTGGAGGACGCGTTCCCCGGCTTCCCCTACGACGAGCAGCGGGCCATGCTCACCAGCCAGTACGCCGTCCCCGTCGAGGACGTGCGCGCCCGCGCCCTCGCGGACCCGGCCGCGCGGAACATCTTCGGCGGGATACACCGGTTCCTCTTCGAGGACCGGATGGCCCTGAGCACCGGCCGCAGCCGCAACAGCGTCCGCGAGGAGACCAAGTCCCTCGCGTACCAGGTGATCCAGCGCAGCGACGCGTGGAGCAACCTCGTCGAGGACTTCTTCCCCGAGGCGCTGCGGCTCTCCATCCACCCGCAGGTCAGCCACTCCGCCAAGATCGGCATCCACATGATGCGGACGAAGGACAACTGGCTGACCCCCTGGCACGGCGTGGCGCTCGACGACGGCGATGGAGTGCGCCTCGTCAAGCGCCACGAGGCGGAGAAGCTCGGCGCGACGCTCGTCATGCGCGGCGGCCGGGTCAGCCACTACATCGCCCCGAACGTCTCGTCATCCCTCAAGCCGCTGATCGAGGAGGTCGCGTCATGACCGAGTACACCGTCACCGCCCTCAAGCCGTTCGGTGCCGTCGTCGAGGCCCGGCAGGAGGGCACCGACCTCGGCGAGGTCGACCTGGACGCCGTCCGCGCGCTGGTCGGCGAGCACCGCGTGGTCGTCCTGCGCCGGTTCCGGACCTGGGCGCACAAGGACGAGCTCGTCGCGTACGCGCGGCGCTGGGGCGACCTGCTGTCCTGGAACTTCGGCGAGGTCCTCGACCTGGAGGTGCACGCCGACCCCAAGGACTACGTGTTCACGCCGGGCCCCGTGCCCTACCACTGGGACGGGGCGTTCGCGGAGAAGACGCCCACGCACCAGATCTTCCAGTGCGTGAAGGCGCCGGCCCGCGACACCGGCGGCCGTACGACGTTCTGCGACACCACGATGGTCCTGGACGCGCTGCCCGCCGAGAAGCGCGCCCAGTGGGAGGCGCTGAACGTCACCTACCGCAAGGAGAAGACGGCGCACTACGGCGGGCACATCACCGCCCCGCTCGTGCAGTCGCACCCGCACACCGGCGTGCCGATCATCCGGTACGCCGAGCCGCTGGACCCCGAGGAGTTCCTCAGCCCCCTCTTCCTCGACGTGGAGGGGCTGCCGGAGGACACCGACGCGGAGGCGTTCTTCGCCGACATCCGAGAGCGCCTGTACTCCCCGGACGTGATGTACCAGCACGCGTGGGAGGACGGTGACTTCGTCATCACCGACAACCACGCCCTGCTGCACGGCCGTACCGCGTTCACCCAGGGCTCGCCGCGCCACCTTCGGCGCGTGCACGTCCTGTGAGCACCACAGGTACCACCCGTACTACCCGTACCACTCGCACCATCCGTACTGCATCGGACAACGAGAGGCGAGACTTGATGCGACCGTACTACGACGTGGTGATCATGGGTGGCGGCCCGGGCGGGTCGTCGCTCGCCGCCCTGCTCATGCGGCAGGGCGGTCTCAGCGTCGCCGTGTTCGAGAAGGAGGAGTTCCCCCGCGAGCACATCGGGGAATCCTTCGCCCACCCGCTGATACCCGTCCTGGAAGAGACCGGGGCGCTGGAGAAGGTCCTGGCCAGCGACTGTTGGGTGAAGAAGTTCGGCGGCATATTCCAGTGGCGCGGACAGGACCCGCACGTCGCGTTCTTCGACCACTTCAACACCGTCCGCGACGGCGCGTACCGCTGGGCGATCCACGTCAACCGGTCCGAGTTCGACAAGATCCTGCTCGACCACGCCCGCGACCTGGGCGCCGAGGTGTTCGAGGGCACGGCCGTCTCGGACTGCACGCTGCTGCCCGACGGCGAGGGCCAGGAGGTCACCCTCAAGGACGGCCGCACGGTCCGCGCCGGGTTCTTCGTCGACGCCTCGGGCCGCCGCAACAGCATCGTCACCAAGAAGCGGCGCGAGTGGCTGTCCGGCTACCGGAACATCGCCATCTGGCAGCACTACCTCGGCGGCAAGCCGACGCAGACGCTGGAGGGCGACTGGAACATCTTCCGCGAGGGGGACATGTCCCCGATCGGCTGCTTCGCGTTCCGCGACGGCTGGTGCTGGTACATCCCCGTCCGGAAGGTCATCGACGGGAAGCGGGTGACCACCCACTCGATCGGCATCGTCACCGACCCGAACATCCTCAAGCAGCCGGGCACCGACTTCACCGACCCGGAGGTGTTCCTCCGCACGGTCAAGGAGGTGCCGAAGCTCAAGGAACTCATCCAGGACGTCACGCCGATCGACAACAAGATGCTGACGGCCACCAACTACTCGATGATCAACGACAAGTTCGCCGACTACGAGGGCCGCTGGATCCTGCTCGGCGACGCCTCGTACTTCGTCGACCCGCTGTTCTCCTCCGGTGTCGCCTTCGCCACCAACCAGGCCCGCGCCGCCGCCGCGCTGATCCGCGAGACGCGCCGCGAGGGCCTGAGCGAGGCCGAGGTGCGGGGCCTGTGGAAGGACTACGACACCGAGTGGCACGGCATGGCGTCGTCCTTCGCGCTCTCCATCGACCAGTGGTACTACGCCATCGGCAAGGACAACCCGGAGAGCGTGTACTGGAACAGCCGCGGCACCGAGGGCCCCGCGGGCCCCGACCACGAGGCGACGTTCCAGGCGCTGCTCAACACGGCGTTCACCCCGGACCTCCTCCAGGTGCTGACGCAGGGCGAGGGCCTGTCGGCGCTCGACGTGAACGGCCCGTTCATGGCCGCGTACGCCGAAGCCAACGACCTGCGACTGGACGCCGAGACGAAGGTGTCCCTCAAGGAGAACGTCGCCGTCCTCCAGGGCCCCGCGCTGGACATCCCCGGCTTCAAGGCGGCGATCCCGCCGAACCCGGACCTCATGCCGGCGGAGGAGCAGAAGGCCATCGCCGACTACTGGGACGACCCGGTCCGCAACGGCGACCTCGTCGAGTCGCCGCTCGACCGGACGCTCCCCGCCCACCGGTTCTACTTCACCGACGACCCCGAGGGCACGCAGGTCCGCGGCCTGGACGAGCGCGACGGAGCGGCCGGCCTGTGGGAGCGGCTGCGCAAGGGCCCGGTGCTCTGGCACGAGCTGGTCCAGGACCTCGACGAGGGCCAGCAGCGGCTCCTGAAGCGGCTGCTGCACGCCGGGATGCTGGACCTGGGCGCCCGCGCCTGACGGGCGGACGCACCACGACAGCACCCGAGGCACCACCCGTACCACCGCACCACCGGTAAGACCCGCGTCGCCGCCGCCCGCCCCGCCCGCCGCAAGCCGGGCGGGCGGGCGGCGGCACGCGGTGCCGTCCAGGACGTTCCAGCAGAATGGTGAGGGTCGCATGGGACAGAACAGCAGGGCAGGCGACGAGCGAGCGGTCGCCCGATGGCGGGACATCGTGGGCGCCGACGCCGTCGCGGACGACGAGGCCACCCTGACGGCGGCCTCCCACAACACCTCGGCGTTCCCGTCACGCCGCGTGGTGGCCGTCCTGCGGCCCTCCGACCCCGACCAGGTCGCCCGGATCGTCCAGGTCGCCCGCGAGGAGAAGGTGCCGCTCCACCCGTACAGCACCGGCCGCAACTGGGGCCTCGGCTCCCGCCTCCCCGTACAGGACGGCTGCGCCCTGCTCGACCTGTCCGCGCTGAACCGCATCCGGGAAGTCGACACGACCGGCCGGTACGCCATCGTGGAACCCGGCGTCACCCAACTCCAGCTCGCCGACCACCTGGCCGCCCACGCCCCCGACCTGGTGGCCAACGTGACCGGCTCGTCCCCGCACTCCTCCGTCCTCGGCAACCTCCTGGAACGCGGAACGGGCTTCCGCCGCCACCGCGCCGACGAAGTACGCGGCCTGGAAGTCGTCCTCGGCACCGGACAGCGCATCCGCACCGGCCTGTGGGCCGGCGAGAGCACCCGCCAACTGCACCACTACGCACACGGCATCGGACCGCAGCTCGACGGACTGTTCCTCCAGTCGAACCTGGGCATCGTGACGGCCGCCGTCGTGGACCTGCTGCCCCGCCAGGAACACCTGCGCCTCCTGATGTTCACCCTCTCCGAAACGGCACTGCCCGGCGTGGTCGACGCGGTACGCGGACTGTTCCTGCGCGGCACCCTCCGATCCATCGTGCACATCTTCAACGACAAGCGAATCCTCGCCATGACGGACAGCGACCGCGTACCGACCTGGACGGGCGCCGTCGCCGTCGACGGCACGCAGGAACAGGTCGCCCTCGCCACCGCCGACGCCGAACGCACCCTGTCCGCCGCGGGCGCGACCGTACGGGTGATCGGCGCGGAAGACGCCGGACAACCCGACGCCGACCCCATCGTCACCGCCATGTACGACGTGCACACCGGCCGGCCCACCACCGCGTTCCTGCACGGCCTGTACCAGTCGGTTCCCGGCAAGGAGACCCCCGCCGACCCGGACGTCCTCGACGGAACCACCGTCGGCTACCTCGCCTGCATGCCGGTCGCCGCCGTCGACGGACAGACCGTCGCGGACCTCGTGGCCACCATCGAGAAGACCTGCGCGGACCACGGCCTCGTCCCGGCCATCGCCGTGAACCCCACCGGACCCGACTACCTGGAATCCGTCGTCAACCTGTACTTCGACCGCACCGACCCCGAACAGGAAGAATCCGCGCGGGCCTGCAACACCGAACTCCACCGGCGACTGTACGAAGACGGCTTCCGGTTCTACCGCGTCGGCGTCGAGACGATGGAAACGCTCACCACGTGGGACACCGCACCGTGGGAAGCGATCGGGCTGCTCAAGGACGCCCTGGACCCGGACGGCATCCTCTCCCCCGGACGGTACGCGCGGGTTTTCTAGGCTCGTTGCGCCTCCGGGGCGCGCACCCTTTTTTTGGGCTCGTTCCGCCTCCGGGGCGCTGTGAGCGGGTGTCGGGAGGGCGAACATGCTCAGCGCTCCGCGCCTGCGCGTGATCGCCCTCCCGACACCCGCGCGCCCCTTCGGCTCCACGAGCGGTCCATGGGGGCACCCTCCCCCTCCCGACCCACAGGGACCTCCAGCCCCACGAGTCGCGTGTGGCCGCCCTTCCGGCGCCCGCGCGCCCCTCCGGCCCTATACGGCCCAGGGGGGCACCCATCCCCTCCCGGCCCGCAGGGTCTTCGGGTCCCACGAGTCGCGCGCGGCCGCCCTTCCGGCACCCGCACGTCCCTCCGGCCCTATACGGCCCACGGGGGCACCCACCCCCTCCCGACCCACAGGGACCTCCAGCCCCACGAGTCGCGTGTGGCCATCCTTCCGGCGCCCGCACGTCCCTCCGGCCCTACGCGCGGCCCATGGGGGCACCCGCCCCCTCCCGGCCCGTGCGTCTCTTCGGTCCCGTGAGGGGGGCGTGGGCGGGGGTGCGGGGCTCGGCGGGCGGGGGTCGGGGTCAGCGTGTCGCCGGTTCCTGCGCCGGGGTCGGGGTCCCGGCCGGGGTCTCGGGCGGGGGGCCGGGACGGGTGCGGCGGCGCGTGACGAGGAGCAGGACGCACAGCCAGGCGGCGCTCGCGGAGATCACCAGTCCGTACCGGGCGCCGTCCGCGCCGCCCGCCAGGCCCCACGCGGCACCGGCCAGCGCCGGGCCCATCGCGAAGCCGAGGCTCCGGGAGAGCTGCACCAGCGACCCGGCGACACCCACGGCACGGGGCGGCGCGGCCGTCATCACGAGCGTCTGCGTCGGCCCGCCGTACAGGCCCATGCCGGCACCGGCGAGGGCGAGCCGCCAGGCGACGTCGGCCTGCGTCCAGTGGTCGCCGTTCAGGGCGAGCAGGGTGAGGCCGACAGCGGTCACACAGGCGCCGGTGATGGCGGTGGGGCGCGGCCCGTACCGGTCGGCGAGACGCCCGCCGAGCGGCCCCATCAAGCCCATGGCCAGCGGGAACGCGAGGACGGTGAGGCCGGTCGCGGTCGCGGAGAGGCCACTGTCGCTCTGCAGCCGCAGGGCGACCACGTAGTGCATGGCCGCGAACCCGGCGGCCAGCGCGAACACCGCGCCGTACACCCCGGCCACCCCCGACGCGCGGACCACGTCGAGGACCGGGCGGGCGGCGGGGCGGCGCGACCACCACACGAGGGGCGGTACGGCGGCGAGGCCCAGCAGCAGCCAGGCGGGCACCTCGGGTGCCAGGGTGAGGCCGAGGAGCAGCGCGGCGACGGCGCCGCCGACGAGCGCGGCGTCCGCCAGGGGCTGCCGGCCCGGCGCGACGAGCCCGCCGCGCCGGGGCAGGACGCGGGCCACGACGAACAGGGCGACCAGGCAGACGGGCAGCTTGACGAGCAGGACCGCCCGCCAGCCGAACGCGTCCAGCAGGACACCGCCGACGGCGGGCCCGGTGACGGCGCCCAGCGGGCCGAGCGTCGCGGGCACGCTCATCGCGCGCCCGCGCAGCGACGGCGGCACGGCGCGCATCACCAGAACGGGCATGAGGACGAACAGGAGGGCGCCGAAGGTGCCCTGGGCGATCCGGGCGACGGCGAGCCAGGCCATCCACGGGGCGAGCGCGGCGAGCAGCCCGCACAGCGAAAAACCGGATATCGCCAGCAGCAGCGCCGAACGCAGCCCCACACCGCCGCCCCCGCCACCCCGGCCGCCGTCCAGCCAGCGGCCGGCGGGCAGCAACAGGGACACGACGGCGAGCTGGTAGCCGAGGACCGCCCACTGCGCCATCGACGGGGAGACGTCCAGGTCGGTGGATATGGTGGCCAGCGCGATATTGACGACGTTCATATCGAGCATTGCCGTGAACGACAGGGCACCCGCGATGGCGACCAGGATCCACGGACTGCGGCCACCCGTTAACGGGTTCTCCGGCTTGCCCTGCTTCTCCGGCCCTGGTGCGACACCCTGTTCGTCGTGCGGCATTGCCCGTTCCTTTCGTGTCCGCCGTACGGCGGGTTCCATCCTCATAGTCGCAGGTGGCAGGTGGCGAGTTCCCCGGCTTTTCGGGACACGGCGGCCGGAAACCGGCGTCCTTCGGAGACAGTTGGCCGGAAAAACGGCGGAGACTTTCTCCAAGTAGTCGGCCCGCGGCCCGCACGGGTTCCCGGCGCGGAACGGGAGAATGCTCACGTGTGGTGTCCCCGCCGTGACGGGTGGATTCCGTGGCTTTTCGTGCCAGCATGAGAGTCCGGGCCGCGGGAAATCATCACCTCCCTCCGGCGGCCCGTCCCTTGTCGGCCCGTCAGCCGCGTGTCCGGGCCATCCCCCGTACCGGGAGTCGTGGCTGACGGGCGCTTGTTTCAGGAGCGGAACATCATGAAGGATGCCCGGCCCGGACAGGCCGCGCCCGACCGCCCGAGCGCCGCGACGCGCGGGCCGCTGCTGGGCCTGAGCGGGTTCCTGGCGCTGCTCGTGGCCCTGCTCGCGGTGTCGTACGCCGTCGGAACGCTCGCCGGGCCCGTCGCCCCCGGCCTCCACCCCGGAGACAGCCGCCCCGCCGAGACGACCGGCGGGGGCGGCGGGATGGACATGGGTGGCATGGACATGGAGGAGATGAGCCGATGACCGCGCCCGGACCCGTGGCCTCCGCCACGGTCACCACCGACCTCGCCATCGGCGGCATGACGTGCGGGGCGTGCGTCGCCCGCGTCGAGAAGGGGCTCGCGAAGCTGGAGGGCGTGGTGGCGTCGGTCAACCTCGCCACCCACACCGCCCGGGTCACGCACCCGCCGACGTACACCGTCCCCGACCTCGTCGCCGCCGTCGAGCGCTCCGGCTTCACCGCCGAGCCGCCGGCCCCGCCGAAGGCCGAGGAGGAGTCGGAGGCCGCCCGGCAGGAGCGCCGCGACCAGGAGGCCGCCGCCGAGGAGGCCGCGCAGCGGCAGCGGATGTGGGTGACCGTCGCGCTCTCCGTGCCCGTCCTGGCCCTCTCCATGATCCCCTCCCTGCAGTTCAGCAACTGGCAGTGGCTGTGCTTCGCGCTGACCGCGCCCGTCGTCTTCTGGAGCACCTGGCCGTGTCACGTGAAGGCGGTGCGGGGGCTGCGGCACGCGGCGTCCACGATGGACACGCTGGTCTCCCTCGGCACGATCGCGGCGTTCGCCTGGTCGACGTACGCGCTGTTCCTCGGCGGCGCCGGCGTGCCGGGCATGACGATGCCGTTCAGCCTGCTGCCCTCCCCGTCGGCGGACGTCGCGCACGTCTACCTGGAGGCGGCCGTCGCCGTACCGATGTTCGTGCTGACCGGGCGGTACCTGGAGGCGCGCGCCAAGCGCGGCACGGGCGCCGCGCTGCGGTCTCTGGCCGAGCTGGCCGCGAAGGACGTGGCGGTGCGCTGCGAGAAGTCGGGGCGCGAGCGGCGCGTCCCGGTGGACCAGCTCCGCGTCGGCCAGGTCTTCGTCGTACGGCCCGGGGAGAAGGTCGCCACGGACGGCGTGGTCGTCGAGGGCAGCTCGGCGCTCGACCTGTCGCTGGTGACCGGCGAGAGCGACCCCGTCGAGGTGGGTCCCGGCTCCCCCGCCGTCGGTGCCGCCGTCAACGCGGGCGGGCTGCTGCTCGTCCGGGCGACGGCGGTCGGCGAGGACACGCAACTGGCCCGCATCACCAGGCTGGTGACGAACGCGCTCGCCGGCAAGGCCAGGGCGCAGCGCGTCGCCGACCAGGTCGCCGGGGTGTTCGTGCCGGTCGTGCTGGCGCTGGCGGTGACGGTGCTGGGCTTCTGGCTGGGCGCCGGGGCCGACGCGCAGGTCGCCGTGACGGTCGCCGTGGCCGTACTGGTCGTCGCCTGCCCGTGCGCGCTGGGCCTCGCCACGCCGACGGCGCTCCTCGCCGCCACCGGGCGCGGCGCCCAGCTGGGCATCCTCGTCAGCGGGCCGCGCGCCCTGGAGACCCTGCGCAACGTCGACACGGTCGTCCTCGACAAGACCGGCACGCTGACGACGGGCAAGCTGAAGGTCACCGGCGTCACCCCGCTGAGCGGGGCGCACCGCGACGACGAGCGGCGCGAGGTGCTGCGGCTCGCCGGCGCCGTGGAGCAGGGCTCCGACCACCCGCTGGGCCGGGCCGTCGTCGCGTACGCCCGCCGGACGCTCGGCGAGGACGCCCTGCCGCGGGTCGACGACTTCGCCTCCACGACCGGGGTCGGTGTCGCCGGCCGGGTCGACGGGCGGCGCGTCGAGGTGTGCGCGCCCGGCGACGAGGTGCTGCCCGAGCCGCTGGCCGGGGCGCTCACCGCCGCCGAGGAGGCCGCGCACACGCCGGTCCTCGTCAAGGTGGACGGCACGACGCAGGCCGTGATCGCGCTGGGCGACACGCTGCGGCCGGGCGCGTACCGGGCCGTGGAGCGGATGCGCAGGCTGGGCCTGCGGCCCGTCCTGGCCACCGGTGACCGGGACGCCACCGCCCGCGCCGTCGCGGCGGAGCTCGGCATCCCGGAGGCGGACGTCCACGCCCGCTGCACGCCCGAGGACAAGGCGGCGCTGGTCGCCGGGTTGAAGGCGGAGGGCCGCCGGGTCGCCGTCATCGGCGACGGCGTCAACGACACGGTCGCCCTGGCCGGCGCGGACCTGGGCATCGCCATGGGCGGCGGTACGGACGCGGCGATCGGCGCGGCGGACGTGACGCTGGTCCGGGAGGACATCGAGGCCGTCGCGGACTCCGTGATGCTGGCCCGCCGCACGCTCGGCACGATCCGGATGAACCTGGTGTGGGCCTTCGGGTACAACGTCGTCACCATCCCGCTGGCGGCGACCGGCTGGCTCAACCCGATGGTGGCGTCGGCCGCCATGTCGGTGAGCTCCGTCATCGTCGTCACCAACAGCCTGCGGCTGCGCGGCTGGCAGCCGAGGCGCCCGTCGGGGAACGCGCGCCGCCGCGTTTCGGAGGCACGCGCATGAGGGCCCTGCGGGACCGGGTCGAGCGGGTCGTGCCCGCGCTGTCCGCCGTCGTGGCGAGCGCGCTCGCGCTCGGCGGGCTCACCGCCTGGACGGCGGCGGGCGCGGCGGGCTCCCCGGCGGAGCTGGAGGTCACCCACGCGCGGCTCCTCCAGCCGTTCCCGGGGCGGGAGAGGACGGCGGTCGTCTTCACCGTGGTGAACTCCGGCAACGCCGACGACCGGCTGACGTCCGTGACCTCCCCGGCGATCAGCGAGGCGATGCTGTCCCGGGACGCGGACGCGGGCGAGGCGGCGGCCCGGATGCAGATGATCGCCTCCGTGGAGGTGCCGGCGCGGGGCACGCTGGAGATGACGCCGTACGGCACGGACGTGATGGTGGAGCTGCGGGCCCCGGTGGAGCTGGGCCAGCGGATCCCGTTCACCCTGCGCTTCGAGCAGAGCGGCCCCGTCACCGCGGAGGCCCTGGTGGTCCGCCACACGGAGTGGGCCGCCCGCTGACCTACAGGGCGAGCCTCGCCCCGTACGGGACGCGTGCCCCCGCCGTGCCCTCGCGCTCCTCCCCCGTGGCCGTCGCCCAGGGGTGCCTCCCGGCGGGGTAGCCGTCCATGCCGGACGGGACCGGCCGGGGGACGCGGGCCAGGAGGTCCTCGAAGAAGGTGAGGGCGCGGCGGTGGTAGGCCGCCGCCGCCCACCCCAGGCTGATGCGGTGCCCCGCGGCCGGCTGCCGCGCCACCTGGACGCGTTCCGCCGCGGTGAAGTGGGCGGTCAGTTCCGCCAGGGCCTCCGCGTCGTGGCGCCAGCACGCCTCGTGCTCGGCGAACGTCAGCCGCACCGGCACCGTCGTCCGCGCCGCCACGGCCGGGAAGTCGCGGGGCCAGCGGGCCGCCTCGGCCACCTCGACGGCGGGCGGGTCGCACATCAGGTCGACGCCCGCGGCGAGCGTGCCGGGCGGGTAGAGGCTGGGCGGCCCCCACGTCGAGCGCGGGTCCCGCGGGCCGTCCACGGGGCAGCCCTCCGGGGTCGGGCCGGAGGCGTAGCGGTGGCCGCACCCGGAGAGGTCCAGGCCGACGAGCCGCTCGTGGAAGCCCCGTGCGGCCGCCGTCAGCGCGACCTGCCCGCCGAACGAGTGCCCGAGGAGGAGCACGCCGTCGCCGAGCGCGTGCCGGGCGGCGAAGTCGGCGAACGCCGCCCGGATCAGGTCCGCTTGTTCGACGCGGTCCGCGCCGTCCGGCAGGTGGGGCGCGGACGCCCCGTAGCCGGGGCGGTCGACGGCCAGCACGGTGAAGCCGAGGCGTGCCCCGAGGGCCAGCAGGGACACGCTCGGGTGCGCCCTGCCGTCGAAGTAGCCCGCGGACATCCCCCCGCCGTGCAGCGCGAAGACCGTTCCCCTCGGCTCGTCCGCCGGCTCGGCGAGCAGGCCGGAGAGCGTCAGGCCACCGGCGTCCAGCGCGACGCGCACGGCCGCTCGGGGCGGGGGTGTGGGGGGCATGGGTCCTCCTGTTCTCGATGGTGGGTGGAGAGGTGGGGCCCCCGGTCCCCGGAGGCGCACGGCGCCCGGGGCGGGGTGGGCCGGGAGCGTGCGCGCCCGGACTCCGGCGCGGTGTCCGCGCGCCGTCGGGGAGTCGGGCCGTCCGGCGGGCGCCCGCCGGTGGGCGGGGACACTCCCGGTACGGGGGTGGGGGCCGTGGCCGGTCGCGGCGACCGGCCGGGCGGGCCGCGGCAGCGCGGTGGCGGTCACGCCGCGCCCCCCGCGACCCGCTCCCCCCGGGCCCGGTTCGCGCGTTCCGCCTCGTCGGCCAGGTGGTCGACGGTGCGGCGCAGCGCCTCGGGGAACGGGGTGGTGGGCGCCCAGCCGGTGACGGCGCGGAACGCGGACGCGTCGACGGTGACGCTGACGAGGTCGCCGGGCTCGGCGTGCGCGGGCGGCGGGGCGGACACGACCGGCACGGGCGGCTTGCCGGTGCGGTGCGAGACGAGGACGGCGACCTGCTGGAGGACCGGGCCCAGGGGGCGGCCCTCGCCGGTGCCGAGGAGCCAGTGGCGGCCGGCGAGGGCCTCGGCGTGGTCGACGCCGGCGACGACGGCGCGCGCCAGGTCGTCGATGTACAGCAGGTCGCGGCGGACGGAGTCGTCGTACCACAGGGTGATGGGGTCGCCGGCGAGGGCGCGGCGGGTCATGGCGGAGACGACGCCCCGGTCGTGGGCGGTGGACCCGGGGCCGTACCCGAAGACGGTGGGCAGCCGCAGGGACGTGCCGCACAGGACGCCGCGGGCGGTCGCGTCGAGGAGGGTGCGTTCGGCGGCGAGCCTCTGCCGGTCGTGGGCGCCGGCCGGGCGGTCGTCCTCGGTGCCGTCGAGCACGTCCTTGCCGGTGGGTCCCGCCTGGGAGACGGCGCCGGTGAAGACGACCTTCGGCAGGGGGCCGGAGGCGCGGGCGGCGAGGGCGGCGACGAGGTCGCGGGCGAGGCCGACGTCGACGCGTTCGGCGGCGGTGTCGCCGTCCCCGGCGAGCCGGGCGGCGGGGGCGGCGCTGTGGAGGGCGGCGAGGACGACGACGTCCGCGTCGGCGACGGCGGCGGCCATCTCTCCGGGTTCGGTGAGGTCGGCGGCGCGCACCTCGATGTCGGCGCGGGCGCCGGGGGGCACGGGGGCGGGGCGGCGGGACACGGCGCGTACCCGCACGGGCCGGGCGGCGAGTTCGCGGAGCACGGCGGAGCCGATGAAGCCGGTGGCGCCGAGGAGCGCGATCCGGGGCGGGTTCACTGCCACAGTGCCTCCTCCGTCTTCCGGCAGGTGCCGTACTCGGGCAGCGGGCCCCGCCCGCGCGTCCCGGTGGGGGCCGGGGCGGCGGCGTCCCGCCCGGACCGGGTGAGGCCGTGGCCGCCGGGGGCGGGCAGGGCCCGGCGGGTGCCGCCGCCCGGCTCGGCACCCGGCTTGCCGCCCGGCTCGGCGGCCCCGCGGCGGCCGAACGCGGGGAACCCGGCGCGCGGGTCGACGCGGTGGCCGTGGACGCGGCGGCGGGGGTGGTGGCAGTGGACGGTCTCGGCGCGGCCGGGCGGCGCGGCCGGGCGGTGGGGGCCGTACGGCACTCCGCGCACCGCGGGGCGGTGGCTGGTGGCGCGGACGGGGGACGGGGGCCCGCCGCGGGCGCCGGTGAGCGGGACGTCCTGGTACGGCGAGGTGAACGGCCCGCGGTGGTCGCGGGGGACGGGCGGCGTGGACGCGAACGCGCCCCCGGTGCCCGGGCTCTCTGCCTGCACGGTGCTCACTCCCTTCCGGTGGAGGTGGCGGTCACGGTCCCGGCGGTCACGTCGCACGGGGTGCCGACGACGCGGTCCTGGAGGTCTTCGGGCGGTGCCGGGCGCACGGGCGGCGGGGACATCCCGCCGGTGCTTCCGGTGACGGGCGGCGGCCCGGGCTCCCGGCCGGGGTCGGGGAGCCGGGCGGGAACGGGGTTCGCGTACGGGCCGCGGACGGACGGCGGCGGGCGCGGTGCAGCGGGCCTCGTGGGCTTCTGCCTCGCCGTCGCGGCGCGGGCGGCGGGCGGCTCAGCGGCGGGGTGGGGTCGGTGCCGCCGTCGACGGGACGGGCGGCGGGCGGCTCGGCGGCGAGGTGGGCGGCCGTGTCATGGCCGGGCAGCGGGGCGTCACCCCCGTCGCCGCGGACGGGGGCGGGCCGGGCGTGGGCGGCCGGCGGGTCGACCCGGTCGCCGTCGCGGGTCGGGGTGCCGAGGACGCACGGGCCCGGGGCGACCGGGCCGAAGGCGTACGGACAGGGGGCGTACGGGCCGGGGTGACCGGGGGCGGAGTGGGATCCGGTGGGTTTCCCCTCCGGACGGGGCGCCCCTCGGGGCCGGTCCCTCCGACGCCGTACCGCGCGGTTTGCCCCGTACGGCGCGGGGCCGGGGCGTAGCCGCCGTCCGGGAGGCGCTGGAGGCCCGGCCGCCTCACCCGGCGCGGCGGCGCGGCGGCGCCCCGGCTCCCGGTGGTGCCGTCCGGCGCGGGCGCGGGCGGCGGGTGGGAGGTCGTCGGCCCGCCGCGGGCCGGCGGCCCCTCGGGGACGTTCGGGGCGACGAGGTGCGGACGGGTGCCGCCGCCGACCAGGACGGCTCCCTCCGGCCTCCGCCCCCCTTCCGGTGCCGCGACGGTCACGGGCCAGGCCCGGTCACGGACCCGATCACGGACCCAGCCACGAACCCGCCCCAGCCACGGGCCCGACCCGGTCACGAACCCGCCCCAGCCACAGACCCGACCACGGACCCGACCCGGTCACGGACCCGGTCCGGTCACGGGTCGGCGGTGGTGCTGGGCGCCGGGGCCGCCTGGGCGGGCCGCGTCTGCGCCAGGAAGCGGTGGCCGCGCAGCTCCTCCTCCGCGGTCTGTTCGACGCGGTTCATGGCCAGGCGCAGCAGAGGGGGCGCCATCAGGGAGGTGAGGACGGCGACGAGGACGACGATCGAGTACATCTCCACGGTGAGCAGGCCCAGCCGGACGCCGATCAGGGCGATGATCACCTCGATGACGCCGCGGGCGTTGATCCCGGCGCCGAGGGCGAGCGACTCCCAGCGGTTCATGCGGGTGGTGAGCCCGCCGAGGAAGGCGCCGAGGAACTTGCCGATGACGGCGACGGCGAACACCGCGAGCCCCCACAGGGCGACCTCGGGGTCGACGAGCGACGTGAGGTCCATGCGCAGCCCCGCGGTCGCGAAGAACAGCGGTGCGAGGACGGACATGACCGTCGTGTTGAGGGGGGCGAGGGACACCGTGTCGAACTGCTCGGTCCCGCCGATGAGGATGCCGCACAGGAAGGCGCCGAGGGCGGCCTCCAGGCCGAGGGCGTGGGTGCCCGCGGCGGACAGCATCATCAGGACGACGGCGGTGACGACGGGCAGGCCGGGCACGTCGGCGCGGGCGGAGGCGCGCATCGCGGCGCCGACGAGGTACCGGCCCGCGGTCGCGGTGACGAGGATGAGCAGGCCGACCTCGCCGAGCGTGGTGAAGACCTCCCCGGCGTAGAGGCCGGTGGTGGCCATGGCGGCGATCAGGGACAGCAGGATCCAGCCGACGGCGTCGTCGATGGTGACCGCCACCAGGATCATCTGGCCGATGTCCCGGTGGATGAGCTTCATGTCGATGAGCGTGCGGGCGATGACGGGGATGGCGCTGACGCACATCACGACGCCGACGAAGAGCGCGAAGACGGTGTGGTCGGCGCCCGGGGCGCGCAGCTGGGCGGGGAGCAGGAAGCCGAGCCCCGCGCCGAGGACGAGGGGGACGAGCAGCCCCGCGGCGCCCACCCCGGCCGCGCGGGCCCCCTGTCTGCGGACGAGCTTGAGGTCCAGGTGGATGCCGCTGAAGCCGACGAGGAGGATGACGCCGAACTGGCCGACCGCGTCGAGGAGGTGCATGTGCTCGGTGCTCTGCGGGAACAGCCAGTTCCCGACGCCGGGGGCCACGTGGAACAGCAGGGACGGACCGAGGAGCACCCCGGCCGTCAGCTCCCCGACGACCGCGGGCATGCCGAGGCGCTCGGCGAGCCGCCCGAGGAGCAGCGCGAACAGCAGCAGCACGCCCACCTGGAGCAGCAGCACCATCAGGGCGTGGCTGGGGAGGGGCTCGACCACCGAGGCGGCCACGGGCATGAGCGGTACTCCTTTCCGTACGACGTCTCGGGCGCGCGGCCCGGCCGGCGTGACGCGCGGGTCGCGCCGGCCGGGCCGCGGTGACGCGTCAGGCCGCCGCGGCGGAGGGGGTGCCGGTCTCGACGTCGGTGTCGGTGCCCGCGCCGCTGCCGTCGCCGATCGCCTCGAAGTGGCTGGGCCGGCCGTCCTGGTGGACCTCCCGGCCGAGCTTCTCGGCGTCCCGGCGGTGCATCAGCTCCCAGGTGCCGTCCGTGTGGTGCAGCAGGACGGCGTGCCACGGCGTGGTCCACGCGTCGGCGGCGCCGAGGAGGCGGATGCCGAACTTGACCGAGCCGCGGTTCTGCGGGTGGATGGAGAGCCGGACGTTGCGCGGATAGCTCTCGGCGATCAGCTCGCTCCAGGCGCGGCTGCGGAGGATGACCTCGTACGCGCGGCGGCGGCAGTCGCGCTGCAGGGCGGAGCGGGAGCCCTCCCAGCCGGCGGTGTCCTCGACGAGGAAGCGGGTGATGCCGCGGTACATGCGCAGGGACGCCTCGTCCTCGCGCACCTCGGCTCGCAGCTCCTCCAGGGTCGGGCCGAGGGTCTCGGCGGCCTTCTTGCGCTTCTCGTCGTACGTCAGGTCGGGGCCGTACACGTCGCGCAGGTCGAAGGTGTCGAGGTGGTCGGCGAGGCCCTCGGCGTGGATCATGTCGAGCACCGCGTCGTTGTACGCGTCGATGTGCTCGTCGGGCACGCGGATGACGTCGCCGAAGATGTGGCCGTCGGAGCAGATCAGGACCTTCGCGCCGGGCTCGTAGACCTTCTCGATGTCGGCGCACAGCGAGTCGAGGAAGCGCAGGGCGAGCCGCTCGCCCTGGTCCGGGAGGTGGCCGAAGACCTTGTCCGTGTTGGGCGACTTGCACGGGAAGCCCGGCAGGCTGAAGATGACCCGCTCGTTCTTGGCGACGAAGTCGGCTATCTGACTGAGCTGCTCGGGGAAGTCGTCGGGGGTGTCGAGATGGGTGTCGGGCTCCACGGTGCGTCGGTGCGGGAGGAGGAGCCGCACGATCTCCTTGCTGATGCGCTCGACCTCGGGCGTCAGGGCGGTGGTGGCGGACTCGGGCATGGGTGATCGGCTCGCTTCCGTGAGTCGTGGTGCGGGAGGAGTGGTCCGAGGGAAGGCGGCCCGGCGGGTTCCGCCGGGCACGGTTCGCGCGGTACGGCCGTCAGTGCCGTACGGGGCAGCCGCCGCGCGGGGCGTCGTCCGAGGAGCCGTAGGCGACGGGCAGTTCGTTGACGCCGCGCGCGAGGACGGCGCCCACCCAGACCAGGTCCTCGTCCGGGACGGCGAGGCGGATCTGGGGCAACCGGGTGAGCAGCGCCCGGACGGCGATCTGGAGTTCGGCACGGGCGAGGGCGGCGCCGGGGCAGAAGTGGATTCCGTGCCCGAACGCCATGTGCGGGTTGGGCGAGCGGTCGAGGTCGAGGGTGTCGGCGTCGGGGAACCGCTCGGGGTCGCGGTTGGCGGCGCACAGCGACACGATGACCGAGTCCCCGGCCGGGACGGTGGTGCCGAAGAGTTCGGAGTCCTCGGCGAAGAACCGCCAGGTGGTGAGCTCGAAGGCGCTGTCGTAGCGCAGGAGTTCCTCGACGGCGCGGGCGAGCAGCGCCTGGTCGGCGTCGCTCATGTCGCCGCTGACGGCCTCCTGGAGCCGGCGCAGTTCGGCGGGGTGGCGCAGGAGGGCGATGAGGGCGGTGGTGATCTGGTTGGTGACGGGCTCCTGGCCGGCGACGAGGAGCTGGAAGACGATGGAGTCCTGCTCCTCCTTGGTGATCTGGCCGGCCTCGCAGGCGCGGACGAGCTTGGTGAGCAGGTCGTCCTCGGGGTGGGTGCGCTTGTGCTCGACGACCTCGGCGATGTAGTTCTGCAGGCCGCGCAGGCGCCCCTCGTACACCGGGCGCTGCGGGTCGGCGGGGCCGACGGGCTGGACGACCTTGCCCCAGTCGCGGTCGAAGCGGGCGGCGATCGGGTCGGGCAGGCCGATGACCTCGGCGAGGACGCGGAACGGGAAGTGCGCGGCGAAGGCGCCGACCACGTCGACCACCCCGCTCCCGGCGGCGTCGGCGGCGTCGGTGCCGGCCGCGCCGAGGGCGGCGTCGAGGAGCTCGGTGGCGATCTCCTCGAAGCGGGCGCGCTTCCGCTCGACGTTGCGGGGGGTGAACGCCTCGGTGACCAGCTTCCGCATCACGGTGTGCTTCGGCGGGTCCTGGTGCAGCAGGTGGACCTGGAGCTGGGAGTGCTGCGGCTCGGGCATGATCGCCGCGCGCTCGCGCCAGGCGCTGTTGCCGAGGTCGTGGTTCTTGCCGAGGCGGTCGTCGGTGAGGGCGCTCTGCGCCGCCTCGTAGCCCGTGACCAGCCACGCGTTGACTCCGCTGGGGAAGTTGACCGCGTGGACGGGGCCCTCCTCGCGTAGCTTCCGGTACAGCGGGTACGGGTCGGTCTTGTACTCCTTGCCGTAGAGGGGCAGCGGTTCGGAACGCGGCATGGCGTGGTGCTTCCTTCCTGATGGGCAGACCGCTCCCGGGGGGCGAGCGGTGGTTCGCGGAACGCTGCACGCTCGGTCCGGCCGGGCGCGGGCACGCGAACGCACGCCCGGGCGCGTCGGGGCCTCGGGCGGCGGGGGTACGGGTCGGAGGTGGAGAGGGGGCGGTGGTACGCGGGGTGCGGCGGGCCGGCCTTTCGGGCGGGCCGTCGGTGGCGTCTCCGGGGGACCAACCGCTTGATCAGCGGGGCCGGTTGTGAACCGTCAACGCGTACAGGTCACCAACAGTGAGCGAGTATTCTTGGCCACTGGTCGACGTGTCAAGTTGGATCTGTTTGAACATCAACTCGTTCGATATTGACCGGAATTGATCAAAGAACTGTCCTAAATGACTGACGCTACCTCTGCGTTCATCCCATAGAGTGAGTTTCCATGATGGCCTCACGGGGGAGCGCTGTCCGGTTCAGCATTCTGGGCACGTTGGTGGTTTCGGTCGGAGAGCAGCAGCTCCCGCTGGGTGGCCCACGTGCCCGCGCGGTACTCGCCGCACTGCTGCTGGAGGCCAATCGGCTCGTGCCGATTTCCCATCTGGTGGAAGCGGTGTGGGAACGCGTCCCGCCTGCGACGGCGGAACACCAGATTCGAAAGATCGTTGCCGATCTCCGTTCACGCATTCCTCACGCGCAGGAAATGATCCTCACCGACGGGCCGGGATACCGGATCGTCGTCGACGAGGACCAACTCGACCTCCTCCGCTTCGACAAGGCCCTCGACGAGGCCCGCCGCCACGCCACCGTCGACGGCGAGGTCGCCGCCCTGGAGGCCGCCCTCGCCCTGTACCGCGGCCGGGTCCTCCCCGACAGCCGCAGCCCCGTCCTCACCTCCGCCGCGGCGGCCCTGGAGGACCGCTACCTCGGCGCCCGCGAACGGCTCCTGGAGCTCCGCCTGGAGCAGGGTCGGGCCCACGACGCCGTCAGCGAGCTGATGCCGCTCGTCGCCGAGCACCCGCTGCGCGAGTCCCTGAGCGCCCTGCTGATGGTCGCCTTGTACCGGGTGGGCCGGCAGGCCGACGCGCTGCGCGTCTACCACGACCTGCGCAACCTGCTCGCCGAGCAGTTGGGCATCGACCCCAGCAGCGCCGTCAACTACCGCTACCAGCAGATCCTGCGCAACGAACCGGGCCTCGACACGCCTCCCGCCGCCCGCCGCGACCGGCCCGCCGCCCCGCCCGCCCCGGCGCCGCCGCCCCGCTCCCTCCCGCACGACCTGCCCGACTTCACCGGCCGCGAGGCCGAGCTGGAGCAGCTCCTCGCCCACGTCCCGCCCGCCCCCGGCGACCCCGCCGACGCTCCCGCCCCCCACCAGGCGGTACGGATCATCACCGTCGACGGGATGGCCGGCAGCGGGAAGACCGCCCTCGCCGTGCACGCCGCGCACCGCGTCGCCGACCGCTACCCGGACGGCCAGGTCTTCCTCGACCTGCACGGCTTCAGCCCGCACTGCGAACCCGTCGAACCGCGCGACGCGCTCGGTACGCTGCTGCGGGCCGTCGGCGTGCCCGCCGACCTCATCCCCGACGACCCGGCCGACCGCGAGAGCTTATGGCGCGGCACGACCGCCGACCGCCGCATGCTGCTCCTCTTCGACAACGTCGTCGCCTCGGACCAGGTACGCCCGCTCATCCCCGCCGGGCCGGGCTGCCTGGTCCTCGTCACGAGCCGCCCCCGCCTCGCCGGGCTGGACGGCGCCGTGCCGCTCCCCCTGCCGCTGCCCTCCCCCGCCGACGGGCTGGCGCTCCTCTCCCAGGTCCTGGGCCACCGGCGGGTCGCCGCCGAGCAGGAGGCCGCCGCCGAACTCGTCGCCCTGTGCGGCCGTCTGCCGCTGGCCCTGCGCATCGTCGCGTCCCGCCTCACCAACCGGCCCCACTGGTCCCTCGCGTACCTGGCCGGGCGGCTCCGCGAGGAATCCCTGCGCCTCGACGAGCTGACCGTCGAGCACCGCAGCGTCCGCAGCGCGCTCCACCTGTCGTACGCGGTCGTGTCGCCCCGCCACCAGGAGCTGTTCCGGCTGCTGGGCGCGCACCCGGGCACGGACTTCGACCGGTACGCCGTCGCCGCCCTCGCCGGGCTCACCCCGCACGCGGCCGAGGCCCTGCTGGAGGACCTGCTCGACGCGCGGCTCCTCGTCCAGCACACCCCCGGCCGCTACACCTTCCACAGCCTGGTCCGCGCCCTCGCCCGGGAGGCCGCGGCCCACCAGCCGCACACCACCCGCGACACGCAACAGCGGCTCCTCGACCACTACCTGAGGGTCGCCGACGAGGCCGCCGACCTGCTCGGGCCCCACCGGGAACGGCCCCACCACGAACGGCCTGCCCGGGAGCGGCCCCGCCCGGCGGATCCGCCGCACGCCCCCGTCGCCGTCCCGCCCCTGCGGGACGCGGCCGACGCGCTCGGCTGGTTCGAGGCGGAGCGGGCCAACCTGCTCGCCGCCCTCGCCCACGCCGAGGCGGTCGGACTCGACTCCCACGTCGCCCGCCTGCCCCTGGCCCTCGCCCCCTACCTGCACACGAGCGGCCACATCGAGGACGAGCTCGGCGTCCTGCGCAAGGCCGCGGCCGCCGCGCGCCGCCTCGGCGACCCCGCGCTGGAGGGTGCCGCGCTCACCGGCATGGCCGCGCCCTACGGCCACCTGGGGCGCGTCAAGGAGGGCCTGGAGTGCGCGCGGGAGGCGTTGTCCCTCGCCGAGCGGGCCGGGGACCGGGTCGGCGCGGCGTTCTGCCTCGGCCGGATCGGCGCCTTCCACAACGCCCTCGGCCAGTACGAGAACGCCATCGCCGCCCTGCACCGGGCCCTGGTGCAGCTGAGCCGCTCGGACGCGCACGACGAGGAGAGCGCCGTCCTGGTCTCCCTCGGCGAGGCGCAGGCCGCTCTCGGCCGGCACGCCGAGGCGCTCCAGACCAGCCGCCTGGTCGTCCTCCAGAGCCGGCAGAGCGGCGACGCGTACGGGGAACTCACGGGCCTGCTGGGCGAGGCCACCGCGTACGCCGGCGCCGGCCAGTTGGACACCGCCCTGGACCGGCTCGCCGAGGCGTCCGAACTGGCCCGGCACACCACGACCCCGGACGGCCAGGCGCCGATCCTCGCCCAGTACGCCGACGTCTACCGCCGCCAGGGCCGCCACCGCGAGGCCCTGCACGCCGGGCACGCCGCCCTCCAGTTGCTGCGCCGGGTCCGCCGCCCGGCCCTGACGGCGGCCGTCCACAACGTCATCGGCGCCGTCCACCGCGACCGCGGCGACTACGAGCGCGGGGAGGGCCACCACCAGCAGGCCCGCCGCCTCGCCCAGCAGGCCGGTCTGCGGCGCGAACTGGCCCTCGCCCTCGACGGCATCGCCCACGCCCGCGCCCACGGCGAGGACCCGCACGAGGCCAAGGAACACGAACCGCGCGCCGAAGCCTTCTTGGCGCGTTCCGCCTCCGAAGCACGGTGAGCGAGCATCGGGACTCCCCGGACCGGCAGGAGGAGCAGGAGGGGCGGTCGGGCACCGGGAAGGCGGTCGGGCACCACTTGTAGGACCGGAAGACCCTGCGGGCCGGGAGGGGGAGGGCACCCCCCTGGACCGCTCGTGGAGCCGAAGGGGCGCGCGGGTGTCGAGGCGGTGATCGCGCGGAGGCGCGGAGCGCTGAGCACGTTCGCCGTCTCGACACCCGCTCACAGCGCCCCGGAGGCGGAACGAGCCCCAAAAAAGGGCGGCGCGAAGCGCTGAGCACGTTCGCCGCCTCGACACCCGCTCACAGCGCCCCGGAGGCGGAACGAGCCCCAAAAAAGGGGGCGCGCCCCGGAGGCGCAACGAGCCTAAAAAAGGGGCGCCACCACCTCGCCCGTCGTCGTGTCGCGTACCGTGATCGCTTCCATGGGGCAGGTTTCCGCCGCGTCCCTCACCGCGTCGTCCGGGGTGATCACGTCTTCGACCGGGCGCGCCCGTCCTCCGTCCAGTCGCATCCGGCCGTGTGCGGTGCCGAGGCAGAGGCCCGTGCCGGCGCACACCAGCCGGTCGACCTCGATCCGCCACGTGCCGGTGCCGTCCTGTGCCTCACCCTGCGCCTCGCCCTGTGTCTTGTCCTGCTGCTGGGTCATCTTCCTGTCTTCCTCTCACGTCGCGTCGCGTCACGGTGCGGTCGCGGCACGGGCGGCCGCGCGCAGCGACCGCTCCACGGACAGGGCGGCGTCGTATCCGGGCAGGATTCCCCTTCGTTCCGCCTCGGCCATCGTCACCGCCCTCCGGTCGCGTTCCGAAATGATCAGATCCGAGTCGTCGGGTATCGGCAGGCCGAGATCCGGATCGAGTACCGAGACCGCCTCCTCGTCCCCCTCCGCGTGTTCCGCGGACAGGAGGTCGGTGATGACGGTGTCCTCCAGGGCCACGTACGCGTGGCCCACACCGGCGGGCACGTACACCCCGCTGGGGTATTCGGCGTCCAGTACGAGGGATTCCCACGCGCCGAACGTCGGCGAGCCCACGCGCACGTCGACGACGACGTACAGCGCGCGGCCCCGTGAACAGTGCACGTACTTGGCCACGCCCGGCGGTGTCCGCGTGAAGTGCACGCCGCGCACGGTTCCCCGTTTCGACCGGCTGTGGTTCGCCTGCCGTACGGGGAACAGCGGTCCGCCGGTCGCCTCTTCGAAGGCGGCCTCCCGGTAGGGGGAGGCGACGTATCCGCGCGCGTCGTGGAGGGTCCGCGGAACGAACAGGAAAGCTCCCGCGGTCCTCAGCTCACGCACCTCCACGACTTCCGTCCTTCCACCGGCGCGGCGCCCGGCGGGCGCCGCCGCGCGTCAGCGTGCCGCCGGCTCGTCCGGGTGGGCGGCGACGGCGTGCGGGGTCGGCATGGCGTTGCTCTCCGCGCGGTCCTCCGCCGTGGCCTTCCGGTTCGGCTGGTCCGCGCGGACCGGTTACGGCGGCTCCGGGTGGTTGCCGTCCGGTTCGGCGGTGCGGCCCGTGCCGCGGTCGGTGGTCGCCCCGGCGTGGGTCGGTCGGCCGGGTCCCGTGGAGGCGGGTGTGGTCCGTGGCGGGCGGTGCGCCGTCGCGCCCGGCGCCGTACCGGGACCGGCGTGGTGGACCCCCGCCGGGCAAACCGCTGGGCAGGCCGCCGGGTGGGGTGTCGGGCGGGCTGCCGGGAGGGCGCCGTACGGCATCCGGTCGTGCACGGGCCGGGGGGCCGGGGACCGGTCGGTCCCTCCGCGGGGGAGGCCGGGGAAGTCCCGCCACGGGAGGAGCACGGCGTACGGGGCCCTTCCCGGCGGCCGGTCGTGGTCCGCGGGGGTGTGCGGTCCGTCGCCGGTGGCGGCCCGGGGGTGTTCGGCGTGCCGTCGGGTGGGCTTCCGGAACGTTCCTCCGGGGCCCGGTCGGTCCGCGGGCCGGTGGGTGGGGGCGTGGACCGTGTCGCCCCGGAAGCCGCGCGGGAAGTCGCCGCGCTCCTCGGGGTCCGCCGTGTCGGCTCCGGCTCCGGATCCAGTTCCGGCTTCGGCTCCGGCGCAGGCCGGGAGCGTGCCGAGCAGCGGCCCGGCGGGTCCCGCACCGGCGCCGGCGCACGTGGTGCGACCTGATGCCATGGTCTCCCTCGATCGGTTCTCGCGACTCGCGTCATCGCGCGCCGGGGAACTCACCAGGTGACGAGAAGGGATTCCGGGGCGCGCGCGATGAGTCCCGGCTTCCACGGAACATCCTCCGCGGTACCGGCGAGGCGCAAGGAGGGGAATCTGGCCATCAACCCCTCCAGCGCGACGCGGAGTTCGGCGCGCGCGAGGCTCGCGCCGAGGCAGTAGTGCATGCCGTGGCCGAACCCGAGGTGCGGGTTGCGCTCCCGGTCGAAGCGGATCGTCTCGGGATCCTCGAACACCCGCTCGTCCCGGTCGCCCTGGGCGCGCTGGAAGATGACCGTGTCGCCCTCGCGGATGGTCACCCCGCCGATCACGACGTCCTCCGACGCGCGGCGCGGGAAGCTGCCGACCGAGCGGAGCGGGATGATCCGCAGCATCTCCTCCAGGGCCGGGTCGATCAGCTTCGGGTCGTCGCACAGCTGCGCGTACAGCTCGCGCTGCGCGAGCAGCAGGAAGCAGACGTTCGAGATCATGCTGAGCGAGGTCTCGTGGCCGGCCATGAGTACGCCGATGCCGGTCCGCACGGCTTCGACCTCGGTGAGCTGGCCGGCGTCCAGCGCCTCGATCAGTACGGATATGAGGTCGTCGGAGAGGCTGGAGCGGCGCTTGGCGATGAGTTTGCGGAGGAACTCCTCCAGTCCGTCGCGGGCTTCGTTGATCTCCTCCTTCGTGTGCGCGGAGGTCGCGACGAAGACGTCGGAGTACCGGCGGAACTCGGCGCGCTCCTCGTAGGGGACGCCGAACAGCTCCACGATCATGCGGACCGGCAGCGGGATCGCCAGGCGCTGCACCAGGTCGCCGGGCGGGCCCGCCTCCTCCATGGCGTCCAGCTCGGAGTCGACGAGGTCCCGCATGCGGTCGGCGAGTTGCGAGACGATGCGCGGCCGGAAGGCGTGGGCGACGACCTTGCGGATCCGGCCGTGGTCCGGCGGGTCCATGCTGAGCAGGTTGCCGGGGCGCAGCGGCAGGGGCGTCACCCGCGCCGTGTCGGGCGCCGTCGCGGCGTACGAGCTGAACCGGGGGTCGGCCAGGAACTCCTTGATCTCGTGGTACCCGGTGAGGAGCCATGCCTCGCCGCCGTACGGCATCGTCACCCGGGACACCGGTTCGTTGCGGCACAGCTCCGCGTACCGGGGGTGCAGGTCGAGTCTGACGACGGGGCCGAAGGGGTACTTCGGCGGCCCGGCGGTGTCTGTGACGGTCATCGTTGCCACCTTCTGCGTGTCGTCCATCGCGCCGGGAATCGGGAAGGGCGGAGAACCGGGGCGGTCAGGCCGTGGCGGCACACACACGAGGCCGACGCCCGGTGCTCCGGAGGAGTCCCGGCGGTTCGACGGTGGGGAGGAGAAGTACGAAAAGGTCTTGCGGCGGCGCTGTCGGCCTTCGGACGGCGGGTGCTCCATCGCGCCCCGAACCGGCCTCTCGTCCCGGATCCTCTCACAAGGACCCTTCGTAATTACGGTGTTCGATGTCCTGATCCCGACCCCCGTGCGCGGCGGGCGGACGGTGAAAACCGCCGGTCGGTGGCGGTGCGGAGGGCTGCGGGGCGGGGACGCGGAAGCCCCGAGCACGTGCACGGTGGCGAAATCGGCGCGGGGCTTCCGGGACGGGAGCGGGGCGACGGTCCGGCCGTCAGCGCTCGCGTGAGAGTGGGACGACGGTCCGGCCATCGGACGCCCACGCGGGAACGGGACACCGATCCGGCCCCCAGACACCCGCGCGGGAGCGGGGCGGCGGTCCGGCCGTCAGGCGCTCGTGTGGGAGCGCTGCCCGGCCCGGGCGGCCCCGGCCTCCCGGTCGACCCGGTCGGCGAAGCGGAGCCACATGTCGGCGCACTCGCGGGCGAGTTTGCTGACGCCCTCGGCGCAGTGCGGCGGGATGGTCGTGGCGAGCCGCGCCCAGACGGAGGCGTCGACGTCGTGGACGGCGAAGCACCGGAGCAGGAAGCGGCCGGACTGGGAGAGCCGTAGCGCGGGGTCCTTGCGCAGCCGCTCCAGCAGTTCGCCGGAGTCCCGCAGCGACGTGGTCTCGTGGCGTGGTCGGCGGGGTGCGGGGACGCGTGGCTCCGGTTGGCCGGCGCGGGTCCCGGCGCGGCCCTCCGGCACCGGGTTCCGGCCGAGGAGGAGGCGTTTCTTCACGTCGTGTGCGGTGCCCAGGGAGATCCCGGCGGCGCGGGCGATCTCGCGGAGGCTGGCGCCGGGGCGCTCCAGCATCAACTGGCCCGCCCGCTGCCGGCCGCTGGCGACGCCGGCCACGTCGGCGGGGCGCCGTTTGCCGTCCAGGCCGATGCGGGTGTTCAGGTGCGGAACCTCGGCGGTTGAACGGCGCACGCGCGACACGGTGCGCGGCGACAGGGCGGTGACGGAGGCGACGTACCGGTCGGAGAGCGCCGGGTTCTCCCGCAGGATGCGGGCGGCCGCGGCGAGCCGGTCGCTGTGGGTGAGCGGTTTGCCGTGCGAGATGTTGAGGCTCACGGCGACGGCGAAGAGGCTGCGCTCCGGCACGTCGAGGAGGTAGGCACTGATGGTGCGGTCGCCGCGGGCCCGGGCGGCGGCGAGGCGGTGCATGCCGTCGACGACGCGCCCGGTGGGGTGGTGGACGACGATGGGCGGCAGTTCCCCGTCGAGGGCGACGAGCGAGTCGACGTACTCCTGGTCGAGGCCCTTCGTGCGCGGCGAATCCGCTGGAAGGAGCGTGTCGACCGGGATGTCGGACCGGGCCGCCGCACTCAGGGTGGGTGATAAAGGCCGTATGTCGTCGACGTCTGCGCTACTCATCGAATCCCCCGCGTTCCCCCGCCATGATCGATGGTGCTACGCCTGCACGTTAGCAACCGGCTACAGGCCAAAGCAAGGAGTTCGCGGAGCGTGCGCGGCGCCTGCCCGGAAGGCTTGAATCCCTTGGATCACCAGGGAAGTTGACGGGAGGGGGAGGGGGTCGTGAACCGGCCATGGACGCCGGTTCGCGCGGAGGAGTCACTTGCGGTGGTAGAGCCGGACGGTCAGGGATCCGAACACGGCCACCAGCACCGCCGACCACCCCAGTGTCCACACCACTTCGGCGCCCGGCCAGTGGCCGTCCATGAGGCCGCGCACCGCCGAGGCGACGTGGGTGACGGGGTTGTGGTCGACCAGGGTCCGCAGCCACCCCGGCATGGTGCCGGGGTCGACGAAGATGTCGCTGAGGAAGTTCAACGGGAAGATCACCGTCATCGAGGCCCCCATCACCGTCTTCTCATCCCGTACGAGCAGGCCGAACATCGTCCCGATCCATGAGAAGGAGAAGGCGAAGACGATGAGGAGGAGGATGCCGGCGACGACTCCGGCGGCACCTCCGTCCGGCCGGAAACCGATGGCCAGGCCGGCGGTGAGCCTCACCACCGAGGCGATCGAGTAGCGCAGCACGTCGCCGAGCAGGTAGCCGACGACCGTCGCCGGCCGCCACACCGGCAGCGTGCGGAACCGGTCGAAGACCCCCTTGCCGATGTCGTTGTTGATCGCGATGCCCGTGTACACGGTGGTCATCACGACCGACATCACCATCACGCCGGGCAGCAGGTACTGGATGTACGCGCGGGGCGAGCGGCCTCGACGGCCGGGCCGGCCGGTATGGCGCCCGGCCCCGCGCGGTCAGCCACGGCCGGTCACCCCACCGGTTCCCCGGCGCGCGCCTTGACCGCCTCGGGGTGGCGCCGCAGCCACCGCAGGACGAGCATCCCGCCGATGCCGGGGACGAAGGCCAGCGCCCGGGCCGTGCCCGCCGAACCGGCGACCGTCAGCGCGAACGCCGCCACGATGGTGATCAGGTACGCCGAGCCGTGCACCGGGCCGCCGAGGGAGGTGATCGGCTCGGCGTGGACCGTGAACAGGTTGACGAACAGGACGACGACGGAGACGGCCTCGACCAGCGCCGCCGCGCGCAGCACCTTCAGGTTCATCCCGGTCACACACCCGTCGTGGAACCGGGGCGGACGATCATCAGGACGACGACGACCGTCCACAGCAGGTTGAAGATCCCGGTGAACATGCCCAGCCGCGTCGCCGCGGCCTTCAGCCCCTCGGCGGTCGCGCCGCCCTCCCGGGCCATGGTCAGCAGGCGCTCCTGGCCGGGGATGATCGCCATGGCGAGCATGAACGCGGCGACGGCGGTGAGGATCATCGACGAGATCAGCCAGGCGTCGCCCAGGACGCCGAGCTGCGCGCCCGTGGCCAGCCCGAAGACCGGCACGACCAGGCCGGCGACGGCGTAGACCCGGCAGATGCGGTGGAGGAACGCGGCGATGCCGACGGCCTTCCCCTTCTCCTCCCCCCCTTCCGGCCCCACTGACCCCACTGACTCTGCTGTTCCCGTTGATCCCGCTGTTCCCGCTGGTCCTTCCGCCACCGCCAGCTTGGCGAAGCGCGGGAAGAGCGAAGCCGCCACTGCGATCGACCCGACCGCGAGGATGGCGGCGAGCACGTGCACGGACAGGAGGAGCTTGGTCACGGTAGTGCCTCCAAGCGGGACCGGAGCAGACCCTCGATAGATTGGCTACCAATAGATAGCACGCCTACATCACGGTTGGGTAGAATCCCTGGTCATGAGGACAGACGCGGTGCGCGGCCACTTGGACGGACTCCTCCTGGCCGTGCTCGAACCGGGCCCGCTGCACGGCTACGCGATCATCGCGGCCGTCCAGCAGCGCAGCGGGGGCGCGCTGGAACTGCGCACGGGCACGATCTATCCGGCGCTCCAGCGCCTGGAGCGGCTCGGCCTGCTCAAGAGCAGTTGGGACTCCGTCGGCGAACGGCGCCGCCGCTGCTATGAGCTGACCGAGGCCGGCAGGCGTAGCCTGGCCCATGAGCGGACCGCCTGGCGGGAGTTCACCACGGCGATCGGCTCGGTCCTCAACCCGTCGACCCCCTCGACGGGACTGGCCACATGAGCACCGGGGCGGGCATGGAGACGAGCATCGGCGCAGCGGCGTCCGGCAAACGGCGTCCCACCGTCCCCTCCGACCCCATCGACGCGTACGTGGCGGCCCTCTCCGGCTCCTTGCAGGGCCCGAGCCGCGCCAAGTCCCGCCTCGTCGCGGAGATACGGGACGGCCTGGACGACGCGGTCTCGGCGCACACGCGCGCGGGCGTCCCCTACGAGCGGGCCGCGGAGTTAGCGGTACGCGACTTCGGCGCGCCCGACCACCTGGCGCCGACGTTCCAGCACGAGCTGACCATCGCCCAGGCCCGGCACACCGCCCGCGCCGCCGGGCTCACCGTGCCCCTCGCCGTCGCCTGCTGGCTGCTGATCTGGACGGCCAGCCACGACAGCGCCACCTGGCAACTGCCCCGGGCCACCTCGCTGCTGACGGTGCACCTGGTCGCCGTCGCCGCCGTGGCCTCGGTCCTCGCCGCGACGACGCTCGCCGCGACGGGGCGGCTCGCCCGCTGGCTGCCCACGCCGCACCGGCTGCCCCTCGCGGTGGCCTGGACGGGTACGGCGGCCAGCGTCGCCATGGCCATCACCGCGCTGGTCCTGGTCACCCTCTCCGTCGTGGTCACCAACTGGCCGCTCGCGGTGGCCGCCGGGGCGCTCGCCGCGGCGTCGCACGCCGTGGTGGCCTCCTCGGCCCGCACGTGCCGGCAGTGCGCCCGCCTGCCGGTGAACTGAACCGCGTACCGTGCGTATCCGTTGAAGCAGGCCGGTCCCGGCAGCGCCGCCGAGGGCCGACAACCGAGGACAGTCCGCCGCCGCGCCCCTTACGCTCGGAGCCGCGCGGAAGACCGGACCCCAGTACTCCGGAGGCGGGGTGACGTGCGTTGGTGACACTCGCGGGCCCCGGGCCCGCCCTGAGGCTGGTACGCGCCGCCGTCTTCGCCGCCGTGTGCGTCCTGACGGCCGCGCTGGGGCACTCCCTCGCCTCCGGCAGCCCGTTACCCCTCGGCTTCCTCGCCGGCGCCATGGCCGTCACCACCGCGGCCGCCTGGTGGCTGGCGCGCGTCGAGCGCGGCGCCCTCCAGATCACGGCGACGACGGTCGGCGCCCAACTGGCCCTGCACAGCTTCTTCTCCTTCGCGCCCGCTCCGGGCGGCGGGCACCACCAGCACCACCGGGCCGTCGCCCTGCCGCAGAGCGCGTGCATGGGCGGCGCCACCGACCCCGTCGCCCAGGCCGTGTGGCAGGCCCACACCGGTACGGTGCCCCCGGCGCCGCCCGGACCCGAGTCGCCCGTCGCGTACGTGGTCCAGCTCATCACCCACGGCTCGTGGACCATGTTCTTCGCGCACGTCCTGGCCGCCCTCGTGTGCGGGCTGTGGATGTGGCGCGGCGAAGCGGCGGTCTTCGCGATCGCCCGCTCCCTCCACTGCGCCTTCTTCGAGCCGCTGCGGCTCGTCCTCGCCGGGCTCCCCCCGGCGCGGCCCCTGTCCGTCCCGCGCGGGGCTCCCGTCGCCGTACACCCGCGCCGGCTGCGCGACCTGCTGCTGCGGCACGCCATGTCCCGGCGCGGGCCGCCGCGGGGGCACCCGGTCCCCTGCTGACCCGGCCGCCCCGGCGGCCCGGCGGGGGACCGGTGCGAGCGTCTCCCACCCCTCCCCCTCGCACGTGCGCCGCCGCGCCGGTCCCTGCCGCGCGGCGGGCACGCGCGGCCGGACGCGCCGCGTCCGGCCGCGGCGCGCAGCAACGAAGGACGTTTCCATGCCCACTCACCTCAGTGGCGTACGCGACCGCACCGCCGTCCCCGACGACGACCAGATCACCGAATGGGCCCTGGCCGCCGCCCGCGGCGACGCCACGGCGACGGAGGACTTCATCTCCGCGACCCACCTGCACGTGTGGCGGTACATCACCCGCGCCTGCGGCGACGCCCACAGCGCGGACGACCTCACCCAGGAGACCTACCTGCGGGCCCTGCGCAGCCTCCCCCGGTTCGCGGCGCGCTGCCACGCCCGGACCTGGCTGCTGTCGATCGCCCGCCGGGTCGTCGTCGACCGCTACCGGTCGAACGCCGCCCGCCCCCGCCTCGCCGACACGGCCGACTGGCAGGCCGCCGCCGAACGCACCCAGCAGACGGGGCTGCCCGGCTTCGACGAGGGCGTGGCCCTGCTCGACCTGCTGGAGTCGCTCGACCGGCCGCGCCGGGAGTCGTTCATCCTCACCCAGGTCAAGGGCCTCTCCTACGAGGAGGCCGCCTCGATCGCGGGCTGCCCGATCGGCACGGTGCGCTCCCGGGTCAACCGGGCCCGGCAGAACCTCACGCACCTGCTGAAGTCGGCGGAGGCCGCCGCCTGAACGGGGGCGGCCGGGGCCCCTGACGAACCCCGGCCGCCCCTCCCCCCGCGCGGGGCCACTCCGCGCGGGGCCACTCCGTACGGGATTACTCCGACAGGACGGGCAGCAGCTCCGGCAGGTGCCCGTCCGACGCCGCGGCCGCCGCCCGCCGCTCCTCGGGCACCTCGCCGTACAACGTCGTCCGCGGGCGCGCCGGGCGGCCCGCCGCCTCCGCGATGGCGACGAGGTCCCGCACCGACTTGTACGAGCCGTAACCCGACCCGGCCATGCGGGAGATCGTCTCCTCCATGAGCGTGCCGCCCAGGTCGTTCGCCCCGGACCGCAGCATCTCGGCCGCGCCGTCCGCGCCGAGCTTCACCCAACTGGTCTGGATGTTCGGGATGTGCGGGTGGAGCAGCAGCCGCGCCATCGCCGTGACCGCCCGGTTGTCGCGGACGGTCGGGCCGGGCCGGGCGATCCCCGCCAGGTACACGGGCGCGTTCGTGTGGACGAACGGCAGCGTCACGAACTCGGTGAACCCTCCGGTCTCCTGCTGGAGCCGGGCCAGCGTCCGCAGGTGGCCGAGCCAGTGCCGCGGCTGGTCCACGTGCCCGTACATCATCGTCGACGAGGACCGGATGCCCAGCTCGTGCGCCGTGCGGACGACCTCGATCCAGGTGGCGGCGGGCAGCTTGCCCTTGGTGAGGACCCACCGCACCTCGTCGTCGAGGATCTCCGCGGCCGTGCCGGGGATCGAGTCGAGCCCGGCCTCCCGCGCGGCGGTCAGCCAGTCGCGGATCGACATGCCCGTCCGGCTCGCGCCGTTGACGACCTCCATCGGGGAGAAGGCGTGCACGTGGATGCCCGGCACGCGCTCCTTCACCGCCCGCGCGATGTCGAAGTAGGCGGTGCCCGGCAGGTCCGGGTGGATGCCGCCCTGCATGCACACCTCGACCGCGCCCACGTCCCACGCCTGCGCGGCCCGGTCCGCGACCTGGTCGAGGGAGAGCGTGTACGCGTCGGCGTCCGTGCGCCGCTGGGCGAAGGCGCAGAAGCGGCAGCCGGTGTAGCAGACGTTCGTGAAGTTGATGTTGCGGGTGACGATGTACGTGACGTCGTCGCCGACGGCCGCCTTCCGCACGTCGTCCGCGATCCGGCACAGGGCGTCCAGCGCCGGGCCGTCGGCGTGCAGCAGCGCCAGCGCCTGCGCGTCGGTCAGCCGCGTCGGGTCGTCCGCCGCGACGCCGAGCGCCTCCCGTACGTCGCCGTCGACGCGCTGCGGTACGAGCCCGGGCGCCGCGGCCTCCCGCAGCGCGTCCCAGTCGCCGTACACGGCGTCGAAGTCGTCGCGCCGGTCGCGGGTGCGGCCCTCGGTGTCGATGGTGCGGTGCAGGTCGGTGCGGCCGGTCGCGGCGAACGCCTCGTCGGGCTCCTGCCAGGGCAGCCCCTGGGGCCGGGCGTCCGGCCGGGCGAGGCCGGTCACCGGGTCGGCGAGCGCGGTGACGTGCGGCAGCAGCCGCGGGTCCAGCCACGGCTCGCCGCGCAGCACGAACTCCGGGTACACGCAGAGCCGTTCGCGCAGCTCGAACCCGGCGGCGGCGGACCGCTCCGCGAGCACCTCGATCTGCGGCCAGGGCCGCTCCGGGTTGACGTGGTCGATGGTGACCGGCGAGACCCCGCCCCAGTCGTCGATGCCCGCGCCGATGAGCCGCCCGTACGCGTCGTCGACGAGGTTCGGCGGGGCCTGGAGGCAGGCGGACGGGCCGAGGATGTGCCGCGCCACGGCGACCGTCGCCACCAGGTCGTCCAGGTCCGCGTCGGGCGCGGCGCGCATCGCCGTGTCCGGCTTGGCGCGGAAGTTCTGGATGATCAGCTCCTGGATGCCGTGGTACGCGCGGGCCACCCGGCGCAGCGCGAACAGCGACTCGGCGCGCTCCTCGTACGTCTCGCCGATCCCGATGAGCAGCCCGCTGGTGAACGGCACGGACGACCGGCCCGCGTCCTGGAGGACCCGCAGCCGCACCGCCGGCTCCTTGTCGGGCGAGCCGTAGTGGGGGCCGCCGGGCTCGGACCACAGCCGTTCGGCGGTGGTCTCCAGCATCATGCCCATGGACGGCGCGACGGGCTTGAGCCGCTGGAAGTCCGTCCACGACAGGACGCCCGGGTTGAGGTGGGGCAGCAGCCCGGTCTCCTCCAGGATCCGGATGGAGACGGCCCGTACGTACGCGAGGGTGTCGTCGTAGCCGTGCGCGTCCAGCCACTCCCGCGCCTGGGGCCAGCGCTCCTCCGGCTTGTCGCCGAGCGTGATCAGCGCTTCCTTGCAGCCGAGCGCGGCGCCCTTGCGGGCGATGTCGAGGACCTCGTCCATCGACATGAACATCCCGTGCCCGGCGCGGCGCAGCTTGCCCGGCGCGGTCGCGAACGTGCAGTAGTGGCACGTGTCGCGGCACAGCCGGGTGAGCGGGACGAAGACGCTCCTGGAGTACGTGATGACGCCGGGCCGCCCCGCCGCGGCGAGCCCCGCGTCGCGCACCCGGGCGGCCGACGCGGCCAGGTCGTCCAGGTCGGCGCCGCGCGCCCGGAGCAGGACGGCGGCCTCGGTGACGTCGAGGGCGACCCCGTCCCTGGCCCGCTTCAGGGCGCGGCGCATGGCGTTGTCGGTCGGTCGGCGTCCGGTTCCCGTGGAGGTCATTCCCCGAGGATACGAGCGGTCCCGGAGGCGGCGCGCCCAGCCGTCCGGAACCAGTGGGGCCGCCGCCCGCTCCCCGGCGGCGGGCGCGCACCGGGGGTTCCGCGGCGCGGCGCGGCGTGGTCCGGCCCGGGGTGGCGGGCCGGGGCGGCGGGCCGGGGCGGCGGGCCGGGACGGTCGGTCACATCCAGGCGTTGTACGGCTGGGACCCCTGGCCCGCCGGTCGGCGCGCCTTGAGGGGGGCGGTCGCCACGCCCGTGCCGTCGTACCAGTACAGGGTGCCCGCCTTGTCGCGGACCAGGAGGGCGCCCCGGCCGGCCGGGGAACCGTCGCCGGGGGCGATGATCGCGGTGTACGCGTTCCAACCTGACCTGCCGACCTTGATCCGGGGCGCGTACGGGCGGGCCGCGTTCCCGGTGCCCCGGTACAGCCACAGCGCGCCGGCCGTGTCACGGGCGAACAGGTCCGCGATGCCGTCGCCGGTGGAGTCGACGCCGCCGGTCAGGGCGGAACGGGCGTTCCGTCGGGAGGGAGACCCGCGAGGAGATCACCGGGTTGTACGGGCGGGTGGGTTCAGGTGCCGGTGCGGCCGTCGGTGAGTTCGCGGATCGCGTCGAGGTGGCCGTTGTGGCGGGCGGTCTCCTCGATCAGGTGCATGAGGATCCACCGCAGCGTGACGTGGACGCCGTCCCGGACGGGCCGCTTCGCCCGGGCGTCGAGGTCGTGCTCGGCGACCAGCCGGCGCAGGCGGTCGCTCTGCGCGGTGTACTCGGCGACGAGCTGCGGCAGGGGGACGTCGACGGCGATCCGCATCTCCCGGTCGGGGTCCTCAGCGGTCCACGGCATCCTGTCCTCGCCGCCGAGGAAGACGGAGTCCAGCCAGTAGTGCTCCACCCAGCGCAGGTGGCTGATCAGCCCGGCGGCCGTCATCAGCGGGGAGTGCGGCAGCGGCGCCTCGCGCGCGTCCCGCGCGGAGAGGCCGTCGCACTTGGCGACGGCGGTGGCGCGGACGTAGTCGAGGAAGGTGGCCAGGTGCGCGCGTTCGTCCCCCGTCGGGGGCAGGTCGGTGCGGGTCATGCCCGCATGCTCGCCGCCGCCGCGCCCCCGTGTCGAACGAATAGACCGGGGGCCGGGGCCCAGGCCGGGGTGAGGGGTCGGGAGGCGGGGGCCCTGGGCTGGGAGGAGGCGGCGGGGGCCGGGGCGGGGGTTGGGGCCGGAAGGCCGGGGCGGGAGGCCGGGGCCGAGGCCGGAAGGCGGGGCCCGGGGCTGGGAGACAGGAGGCCGAGGCCCTGGGCCGGAAGGCGGGGGCCGAGGCCCGGGGCCAGGGACGAGGCCCGGGGCCAGGGACGAGGCCCGGGGCCAGGGGCGGGGCCAGGGGCCAGGGGCGGGGCCCGGGGTCAGGGGGCGGGGGGCGGGGGCGGGGCCCGGGGTCAGGGGGTGGTCAGTCGTTGACCGCGGTCAGCAGGAACGCCGTGTCCGTCACCGCCACCACGCTGTGCCGCTCCGGCGGGATCAGGAAGAGGTCGCCCATCGTGAGCTCGATCTCCTCCGCCGCGGTCTTCAGCTTCACGACCCCGCGCAGCACCTGGAGGGACCCGGCGGGCGGCGCGTTGTGCTCGTCGAGCCTGGTACCGGCCGTGAGGGCGATGACGGTCTGCCGCAGCGGCCGCTCCCGCAGCAGCAGGTTGGCGCTGCGCCCGTGTTCCGAGCGGTGGGCGGCGACCAGGTGTTCCTCGGCGATGGCGTAGAGGTCGTACATATGTCCACCCTGCACCCCCGGCGCCGGGGCCGCACGGGAAGCGCGTACGGACCGGCGATCCGGCCCGTCCGGGCGCGGGCCCGGGTCCGGGGCCGCGGGCCATGGCCCGGGGCCGGGGAGCCGAGGCCGCGGGGGTCCCGAGGCCGCGAGGCAGGCGCGGAAACGCCGTGAGGCGGGAGCCCAGGCCCGGAGGCCGGGCCGGGAGCCGAGGCCGCGCGGCGGGAAGCCGGGCCCGGGGGCCGGGGTCGCGGCGCGGGCGCGGGAACGCCGCGCGGCCGGGGCCCTGGGGGCTCCGGCCGCGTGGTGGCTCAGGTGGGAACGGGTGGGCGGGGGTCAGTCCTCGACGACCAGCGCGGGCGTCTCCTTGGTCAGCACCTCGCCGCGGAAGAACGCGGGGCTGCGGCGGTGCATGACCGCCATGAGGAGCGCGCCGACGAGCAGCAGGCCGACGCCGATGACGAAGACGGAGCCGATGCCGAAGACCGACGATCCGCTGCCGTACGCCGGGTCCCACATGTCCATGAGGGTCTGGGCGAAGACGGCCGTCAGCATCAGCCCGCCGAGGCCCGGCAGGACGCCCTTGACGAACAGGTCGCGGACCGAGCGGGTGAGCTCGCGGCGGAAGAACCAGACGCAGGCGAAGGCGGTGATCGAGTAGTAGAAGCAGATCATCAGGCCGAGCGCGTAGATCGTGTCGACCAGGACGTTCTCGCTGACCAGGGTCATCACCGTGTAGAAGGCGCCCGTCGCGACACCGGCGACGACGGTCGCGCGGCCGGGGGTCCGGTGGACGGGGTGCACCTTGGAGAAGGCCGGCGGGAACGCTCCGTACGTGGACATCGCGAGCGCCGTGCGGGCGACGGGGATGAACGTCGTCTGGAGGCTGGCCGCGGCGGAGGCGAGGACGGCGACGAACAGCAGGATGCCGAGCCCGGAGCCCATGATCGGGGAGGCGAGCGCGGCGAAGACGTTGTCGGAGGTGTCCGGGTTGCCGAGGCCGAGGCCCTTCTCGCCGACGCCCGCGTACATCTGCACGGCGACGGCGACCATCAGGTACGAGAAGACGATCACGACGATGGCCAGCATGGCGGCGCGGCCCGGCGTGCGGGCGCTGCCGACGCTCTCCTCGTTCACGGACAGGCAGGTGTCCCAGCCCCAGTAGATGAAGATCGACAGGGAGAGCCCGGCGGTGAAGGCGGCGAAGGAGTCCACCGCGAAGGGGTTCATCCAGGACCAGGAGAAGGACAGGGAGCCCGCCACCTCGTCGGCCTTGGTCACGGCCATCGCGGCGAACAGGACGATCACGGCCAGTTGGAGTCCGACGAGGGCGTACTGGAGCCACTTCGTGGCGGTGATGCCCCGGTAGCTGACGACCGTCGCGGCGCCGATGAAGGCGAGGGTCGTGAGGATGTGGACGGCTTTGTCGTCGTCGAGTGCGGCGATCGACGGGTCGCCGGTGATCTCGCCGGCGGTCAGCCAGAAGAAGGACGTGGCGACGCCTGCCAGGTTGGACAGGACGACCACGGTGGCGACGAGGAGGCCCCAGCCGCACATCCAGCCGACCTTCGGGCCGAACGCCTTCACCGACCAGGTGAAGGAGGTGCCGCAGTCGGGGACGGCCTTGTTCAGCTCGCGGTAGGCGAAGGCCACGAGCAGCATGGGGAGGAACCCGGCGAGGAAGATCGCGGGCATCTGGAGGCCGACCTCGCCGACCGTGGGGCCCAGCGTCGAGGTCAGACAGTAGACCGGGGCGACGGTCGAGATGCCGATGACGGCACCGCCCATCAGCCCGACGGAGTTCCCGCCGAGGCCCTTGGTGCGTACGCCACCGCTCTCACCCGTCGCGGCGACGTTCCTTACCGTGTCTCCGGCCGGGGGCCGTGCTTCCACCTGAGTCATGAGCAGGACGGTAAGCGCTGCGGTTTCCACATCCGGAGGTTCTCACTCCGCGATCTTTACCTTCGCTTATGCGGGGTGAATCGGGCCAGCAGCAAGGAATTCATGGTCTGTTTACCGTTGAACCACGCAACTCTTAGCCATGACGGCCGATGTTCGATATGCGGGAACCGTAGCTGTGTCCGCTTTGCCCCTTTCGAAAATTTCCCGTGCTTGTTCTTCCGGTCTCGGTCCGTCCTCCGCCGGGCCCCGTCCGGCCTCAGGCGGGGCGCGTCAGGTCCCCCGGGTCCGTGTTCGCCCCGCACAGCACCACGGCGGTCCGCTCGTCCTCCGCGGGGCGGTAGGCGCACAGCCCGGCCAGCGCGGTGGCGGCTGCGTGCTCCACGGCGACGCGGTACGTGTCCCACAGCTCCTGCCGGGCGCGCACGATCTCGCCGTCCGTGACGAGGACGGAGCGCACGTCGTACCGCTGCGCCGCGTGGAGCGCCATCGGCGTGGCCCGGCGGGCGCCGAGCGCGTCGGCGGCGACCGACGCGACGGGCACGTCCACGACCTCGCCCGCCGCGAGGGCCGCGTTCAGCGCGCGGCACTCCTCCGGCTCGACGGCGACGACCCGTACGCCGTGCTCGTGGGCCGCCGCGGCGACCCCGGCGAACAACCCGCCGCCGCCGACGGAGACGACGACCGTGTCCAGGTCGGGCAGCCGGGCGTGCAGCTCCTCCATGAGCGTGCCCGCCCCGGCGGCGACGAGCGGGTGGTCGTACGCGTGCGAGGCGAGCGCCCCGCTCTCGGCGGCGTGGACGCGGCAGGCGTCCAGCGCGTCGGCGTACTCGCTGCCGGAGAGCCGCACGTCGGCGCCGTAGGCGCGCAGCCGCGCCACCTTCACGGGGGGCGCGGTCTCGGGCAGGAACACCGTCGCCCGTACGCCCTGGGCACGCGCCGCCCACGCGCAGGCGAGCCCGGCGTTGCCGCCCGAGGCGATGGTGACGCCCGCGTCGGGCAGGGTGCCGGCCTCCTGGTGGGTACGGATGAAGTTGATGGCGCCGCGCGCCTTGAACGTGCCCGTGTGCTGGAGGAACTCCAGCGCGAACCACGTCCGCCCGTCACCGGCCGGCGCCACCGCGAGCGGCCGTACCCGCCCCGTGACCCGCTCGGCCGCCGCTGTCACGTCCGCGTACGTGAGGTGATCCATACCAGGACCATACGACGGGCCGACCGCCGGTGGTGGCAGCGGAAGGAAGGCGGACGCGAGGCACCGCCCGGGGCCCCGGCCCGGTTCCACGGCGCGCGAGCGGCGCCGTCACCCGGTCGGGACCGTGGGGCGCGGTGGGCCCGGTGGACGCGGTCGACCCGGCTGGTCCGGTGAGCGCGGTCGACCCGGTGGACGCGGTCGGCCCGGTCGACGCGATCGGCACGGCGAGTCCGGCCGGCACGGGGGCCGTGTCGCCTGCCCGGGCGGAGGACGTACGGCACGTTCCGACCGTACGGCGGGCCCCGACGCCCCGCACGTCCGGCCGCCGCCGGGCCGGGCGGGCGGTCCGCCGGGCCCGGCGGGCGGTTGCCGGAAACGGCCCCCCGGGCGGCGGGCGGCCCATAGATTCGGAGGCTCGGAACGCCGCAGGGCGTCAAAGTGCGGGGAGGGAACATGGGCGTGTTACGGGGCAGGACCGCTGTCGTCACCGGAGGTTCGCGGGGGATCGGCCGGGGCATCGTGGAGCGGCTCGCGGCGGACGGCGCGGAGGTCGTCTTCAACTACGTGCGCGACCGGGAGGCCGCCGAGGAGGTCGTACGGGAGGTGAAGGCGGCGGGCGGCGGCGCCCGCGCGGTCCGGCTGGACCTGGCCGAGCCGGGGGCGGCGGAGGAGCTGATGCGCACGGCGTCGGAGGGGTCGGCGGCGGGCGAGGTCTCCGTCCTGGTCAACAACGCGGCCATCGGCTTCTCCCCGACGCCGCTGGACGAGACGGGCGAGGAGCTGTTCGACCGGGCGATGGCGGTCAACGCGAAGGCGGCGTTCCTGACCGTCCGGTACGCGGCCCGGTTCATGCCGGAGGACGGGCGGATCGTCAACATCTCGACGCTCAACACGGTCCGCCCGGGGCGCGGGATCGTGCCGTACATGATGAGCAAGGGCGCGCTGGAGCAGCTGACGGCCGCCGCCGCGATGGAGCTGGGACCGCGGAGGATCACCGTCAACACGGTGTCGCCGGGCGCGACGGACACGGACCTCCTGCGCGGGACGAACCCGCCGGAGGCCCTGGAGATGGCCGTCGGGCTCACGCCCCTGGGCCGTCTCGGGGAGCCGGCCGACGTGGCGGCCGTGGTGGCGTTCCTGGTGGGGCCGGACGGGGCCTGGATCACCGGCCAGAACCTCCGGGCGACGGGCGGGCTCGGCTGACGGGGCGGGCTCGACCGGCAGGGCGGGCTCGGCTGACGGGGCGGGCTCGGCCGGCAGGGCGGGCTCGACCGGCGGGACGCGCCCGTCCGGCGGGACGCGCTCGACCGGCTGAGCCGCCCGTCCGGCGAGGTCGGCTCAGCCGACCTCGTAGCCGAGGGCCGTCGCGAGGACCGCGGCCTGCTCCAAGTCGATGCGGGCGCCCGCCGCCTCCACCGTCCTCGGGTCGAGGGCGGACAGGTCGCTGCCGCGCAGGTCGGCGCGGCGGAGGCGGGCGCCCCGCATCTGGGCACCGGCCAGGTCGCACCGTCTGACCGCGGCCTCCTCCAGCCGGGCGCCCGCCAGGTCGGCCTCGCGGAGGCGGACGCCGTCCAGCTCGGCCTTGCGCAGGTCGGCGCCGGTCAGTCCGGCGTACGACCAGTCGCCGCCGTCCACCACGAGCAGGCCGAACACCGACTCGCGGAACTGGCTGCCCACCAGCTTGCACTGCTCGAACCGCGCGTCGAAGAACACGCACCGGCGGAACGTGCAGTTCGTGAAGGCGGTGCCCGTGTGCCGCGACGCGTTGAACCGCACCCCGGAGAACGTGCAGCCGTCGAAGGACGCGCCCTCGCTGACGCCCTCCGTCCAGTCCGTGTCGTAGAACACGCACCCCGCGTACGCGTCGCCGGCGCCCAGTTCCCGCCCGTACCAGTCCTCGCCCCGTACGGCGAGATCGCGTGTGATCGGCATGCCCCGATCCAAGCGCATCCCACTGACATCCGCGCCGACCGGCAACCCCCGCCCGACCGGCGGCCACTCCCCCGTGACCGGCAGCCGACGGGACGGCTGGACGGCGGGACGACAGGAGGACCCATGGGAATCATCCGCGGGATCACGGCGGCCGCGCTCGGCGCCGCACTGGTGGGGACGGCCGCCCCCGCCACCGCCACGACCACCGGCGCCACCGGTGCCACCGGTGCCACGACCACCGCTGCCACCGCCGCGACCGCCGCGTCCGCCGCCGTCGCACCCGTCGTCACCGCCCCCACCCTCGTCGTCGCCCCGAACGGCGACGACACCGCGGCCGGCACGCTGGAGCGCCCGCTGCGGACCGTCCAGGAGGCCGTGCGGCGCGCCCGCCCGGGCGACGTCATCGGTGTGCGCGGCGGTCGCTACCTCCTCACCCGCAACATCACCCTCACCACCTCCGGCGAGCCCTCGCGCCCCATCACCCTCGGCGCGTACGCCGGTGAGCGCGTCGTCATCGACGGCGAACAGCTCCCCGCCAGCCACACCCCGGTCGGCGGCAGCGTCCCCCGCGCCGAGCGCGGCGCGATCCACCAGGAGGCGTCGCACTGGCGGATCTCCGACCTGGAGATCGTCAACAGCCCGTACGGCGTGTACTGCGACGGCTGCAACGACAACGTCTTCGCCCGCCTGCACACCCACGACAACTACGAGTCCGGCTTCCAGCTCCAGGGCGCCTCCAGCCGCAACCTGATCCTCGACCTGGACAGCCACGACAACCGCGACCCGCGCAAGAACGGCGAGAGCGCGGACGGCCTCGCCATCAAGGAGGGCAGCGGCACCGGCAACGTCGTGCGCGGCGCCCGCCTGTGGAACAACGTCGACGACGGCTTCGACGCCTGGAAGTTCGCCTCGCCCGTCCTGATCGAGGACACCATCGCGTACGGGAACGGCTTCGACCGCTGGGGCTTCCCCGACTTCGCCGGCGACGGCAACGGCTTCAAGCTGGGCGGCGGCGCCCCCGCCCCCGCCGTGGCCCACGTCCTCCGCAACACGGCGGCGTTCCGCAACGCCGCGAAGGGCTACACCGACAACGGCAACCCGGGCGCGATCGCCGTGTCCCGGTCGACGAGCCACCGCAACCAGAGCACCGGCTTCGACTTCGACACCTCCGCCGCCCGCGCCGTCCTCACCGGCAACCTCTCCGTCGCCGACCAGCGCGCCGTCGCCCGCACCTCCACCACCACGTCCACCGGCAACTCCTGGGACCGGGGCGGCGCGTGGGGCGAGTCGGCCGTGCTCAGCACCGACCCGGCGCCGCTCACCGGCCCGCGCGACGCGGACGGTTCGCTGCCCGGAGCCCCGTCGTTCCTCGTGCCCCGCGACGGGACGGCGGTGGGCGCCCGCTTCTGAGGACGGAAGCGCCCGCCCCCGTCCACCGGGCGGCTCCATCCACCGGGCGGGTGCTCCCGTTCACCGGATGGTTCCGTCCACCGGGCGGGCCTCCCCCTGTCCGCCGGGCGGGCGACCCCCGTCCAACGCGGGGCGGCGGGCAGACCGCCCCCTGCCCGCCGTCCCCGCGCACCCGCCGGCACCCCTGCGCCCCGGCATCCCGTACGCCAGCGCCTCCGTACGCCGATACCGCCGGTGCCGCCGGTATCGCCGGATGTGTCACGACCTTGTGCGGAGCGTCACCCGATGCTGACGTTTCCGCCGTGGACAAGGCAGACTGTGGGCGGCGATACCAGCGGTACGGGCAGGGGGAGCTATGGACCGTGACAACGGGCCGCGAGTGCCGGAGCAGCGTGTTCCACGGCAGGCGCAGGTACCGGGCGGCCAGGCACCGCGCGACGGCCTGGCCCCCCGGAGATGCCCGGTGCCCGCGGGGGACGGGCCGGACGGCCGCGTCGACCTGCGCTTCGGGGTGCTCGGGCCCGTACGGGCCTGGCGGGACGGCGAGCCGCTCCCGTCGGGCTCCCCGCAGCAGCGGGCCCTGCTCGCCGCGCTGCTGCTGCGCGAGGGGCGGACGGCGACGGCCGCCGAACTGATCGACGCCATCTGGGGCGAGGAGCCCCCGTCGCAGGCCCTCGCCGCGCTGCGCACGTACGCCTCCCGCCTCCGCAAGGTCCTCCCGCCGGACGTCCTGGTCAGCGAGTCGGGCGGGTACGCGATCCGGGGCGCCCCGGACGCCCTGGACCTGAACGTGGCGCAGGAGCTGGCCGCCGAGGCGGAGAAGGCCCGCGCGGCCGGGGACCGCGCGCAGGCCGTGGCACTGATCAACAAGGCGCTGGGCCTGTGGGACGGCGAGCCCCTCGCCTCCGTGCCGGGGCCGTACGCGGAGACGCAGCGCGCCCGCCTGGAGGAGTGGCGGCTCCAGCTCGTCGAGACCCGCCTCGACCTGGACCTGGAGTGCGGCCACCACGCGGAGGCCGTGTCCGAGCTGACCGCGCTGACCGCGGCCCACCCGCTGCGCGAACGGCTGCGGGAGCTGCTGATGCTCGCCCTGTACCGCAGTGGCCGCCAGGCCGAGGCCCTCGCCGTGTACGCCGACACGCGCCGCCTCCTCGCCGACGAACTGGGCGTCGACCCGCGCCCCGAACTCTCCCGGCTCCAGCAGCGCATCCTCCGGGCCGACAGCGAACTGGCCCAGCCGGTCGAGCGGCCCGCCCCCGGCAAGGCGCCCGTCGCCCGGCCCGCCCAGCTCCCCGCCACGGTCCCCGACTTCACCGGCCGCGTCTCCTTCGTACGGGAGCTGGGCGACCTCCTCGTCACGGCCGAGGGCTCCGTCATGGCCGTGTCGGCGCTCGCGGGCATCGGCGGCGTCGGCAAGACGACGCTCGCCGTGCACGTGGCGCACCAGGCGCGCCCGCACTTCCCGGACGGGCAGCTCTACGTGGACCTGATGGGCGCCGGTTCGCGGGCCGCCGAGCCGGAGACCGTCCTGGGCGCCTTCCTGCGCGCGCTGGGCACGCCGGACGCGCAGATCCCGGAGACCCTCGACGAGCGGGCCGCGCTGTACCGGTCGACGCTCGCCGGGCGGCGCGTCCTGGTCCTGCTGGACAACGCGCGCGACGCCGCCCAGGTGCGACCGCTGCTGCCGGGCACGGAGGGGTGCGCGGCGCTGGTCACCAGCCGCATCCGGATGCTCGACCTGGCGGGCGCGCACCTCGTGGACCTGGACGTGATGTCCCCGGAGGAGGCGCTCCAGCTCTTCACCAGGATCGTGGGCGCCGAGCGGGTGCAGGCGGAGCGGGAGGCGGCGCTGGACGTGGTCGCGGCGTGCGGGTTCCTGCCGCTGGCGATCCGCATCGCCGCGTCCCGGCTGGCGGCGCGGCGCACGTGGACGGTGTCCGTCCTGGCGGCGAAGCTCGCCGACGAGCGGCGCCGCCTGGACGAGCTCCAGGCGGGCGACCTCGCGGTGAAGGCCACGTTCGAGCTGGGGTACGGGCAGTTGGAGCCCGCGCAGGCCCGCGCGTTCCGCCTGCTGGGCCTCGCGGACGGCCCGGACATCTCCCTGGCGGCGGCGGCGGCCGTGCTGGACCTGCCGCCCCGGGAGACGGAGGACCTCCTGGAGAACCTGGTCGACGCGTCCCTCGTCGAGTCCGCCGCGCCGGGCCGCTACCGGTTCCACGACCTGGTCCGCCTCTACGCGCGCGCGTGCGCCGAACGCGACGAGCAGCCCCCGTCGGAACGCGAGGCGGCGATGTCCCGCCTCCTGGACTTCTACCTGGCGACGGCGGCCCGCGTGTACGCCATCGAACGCCCCGGCGACCGCCTGGTCGACCACCTGGAACCGACGACGTACGAGGGCCTGGCCTTCACGGACCGGCACGAGGCGCAGGACTGGCTGTACCGGGAGGCCAACTGCGTGCTGGCGTGCGTCCGCCAGGCCACGGCGGGCGACGCGCCGGGCAGCCGCCTGCGCCGCGCGGTGGACCTGCTGTGGGCGGCGAAGGACCTGACGGAGTCCGGCACGAACTCCAAGCAGTACGAATCGGCGGCCCTCGCGGCGTGCGAAGCCGCCCACGCGGCGGGCGACGCCCGCACGGAGGGCCGCGCCCGGACGACGCTCAGCAACGTCCACCTGGTGGCGGGCCGCTACGACGAGGCCGACCGCGAGGCCCGCAACGCCCGCGACCTGGCCGTGTCGGCGGACGACCCGGCGCCGGTGTACTGGGCGGACAACGACCGGGGGATCATCGCGGCCATGGGTGGCCGCCACGCGGACGCCGAGCAGCACCTGACGAGCGCGGCGGAGGGCTCCCGCGCGGACGGCAACCAGCCGAGCGTCGCCAGTGCGCTGTGCAACCTGTCGCGGCTGCACCTGCTGACCGGCCGGACGTCCAGCGCCATAGCCCTGGCGCAGCAGGGCATCGAGATCTACGACCGGCTGGGGCTCACCCTCCGGCTCGCCAACGGTCGCTACGCCCTCGGCATAGCGCTCAACCAGGCCGACCGGCACGCGGAAGCCCTGGACGAGTTCGCGGAGGCGCTGCGGATCTTCGCCAAGAACCGGCAGCGGCTCTGGGAGGGCGCGACCCACTTCCGCATCGCGGAGGCCCAGTTGAAGTCCCGGCGCCCCGCGCGTGCCGCACAGCACGCCGAGCAGGCCCTGGCGCTCGGCTGCATCGGCGGGGACCAGATGCGGGGCAACGTCCTGGTGCTGCTCGGGAAGGCGCTGCGCGTCCTCGGGCAGACCGACCGCGCCCGTGCCTGCCTGCGGGAGGCGCTGGCCCTGTACGAGCACCTGGGCGCGGCGGAGGCGGCCGGCGTACGGGCCATGCTGGCCCCGTCGGCGGCGATCTGAGCGGCCCGGCTCCGGGGACACGGGCGTTCAGCATTCGTTTATGCGGATCCGGCATCGTTCTCGGTGGACGGTCCGTCGCGTCGGGGGGCAGGCGGGTCGAAGGCGCTCACCGCTAAGGTGAGCGATCCTTGGACGCCCGTTCGGCGACCCTCGGGGGAGTTGCCGAGCGGGCGTCGCCGAGTCATACCGTCAAGGGGAGATGACGCGCCATGAGCGACAAGAAGCCCGAAGAGATCATCACGACGCTGGACAACCACATGCCCGCCCCGCCCAGGGACGGCATCGTGACCCTGGACAACCACATGCCCGCCCCGCCCAAGGACGGCATCGTGACCCTGGACAACCACATGCCGTCCGAGCCGTTGGGCGAGACGGTCACCACCATGGACAACCACATGCCCGCCCCGCCGAGGGACACCATCGTGACCATGGACAACCACATGCCGGCGCCGCCGGTCAAGTAAGCCAACCCGGACGGGGGGGCGGCCGCGGCGGCGCGGAGGGGGAGCCGTCGCGGCCGCTGCATGCGCGGGGCCGGGTACGACGGCGGGGGCCGATCCCACGGGGGTCGGCCCCCGCCGTCGTGGCGTCCGCCCGGCTCGTCTCAGCTCATCGAGCGCTGCGCCTTGGTGACGACGCACTTGGTGTACTCGCCGCCGTTCTGCGTGCCCGTGTAGGCCGTGGTGGCCTCGGTGTTCTTCGAGCCGTTCGCCGGGACGACCAGGTCGTCGACGTGCGCGGCGGCGTACGGCGCGCTCGTGCCGGTGGCGCCCTGGAACTGGACCGTCGCGTCGTACTCGTAGTCGAGCGAGCTGTCGTTGGTGACGGTGAGGCGCGCGACGAGGTTCTTGCCGGACGCGTCGAGCGTGCACCCGTCGATGCGGATGTCCCGCATCGCGGACGCGTCGGAGCCCGAACCGCCGGGCACGGAGCTCCCGCCGCCGGAACCGTTGCCGTCGGTGTCCTGGTGGCCTCCGGTGCCGGAGCCGCCGGAGGACGAGCTGGAGCCGCTGCCGGAACTGGAACCGCCACAGCTTCCGCCGCCCGAGCCGCGCGCGCCGGTCAGGGCGATCAGGACGACACCGAAGACGGCCACCGCGCGAACATGACGCATTTTCACGTTTCAACCCCCGTTGAAAGTGGAAAAATAGAAAGCTCGTTCTGACGAGCGCACGTCACCCTAGCAGCGGAGCGGCCCGGCCCCGTCCGCCGTCGCGTGATTCCCCCGGGCGGAGGCGGGTACCCGGGCACCGGACCGGATCCGGACCGTGTCGATCCGGCACCCGGAGTCGAGGGAGACCGAGGATGATCCGCAACGCCATCGGCGCCGTCCTGGCCCTCGTGGGAGCGGCAGCCGTCGTCTGGAGCCCCTTCCACGCCTGGTACGACGGGCGCCTGGGCCGGCACTACGGGGTCGGTGACCTGTTCGAGGGGATCACCCCCGACCGGGCCGACCTGTGGGTCTCGCTGCTCCTGCCGCTGGCCTTCGCCGCGCTGGTCGCGTTGGTGGGGCTGGTACTGCGGTCGCGGTCGGCGGTGGCGCTGGCGGGGCTGGTCGCGCTGGGGTTCACCGTGCTGTGGATCGTGCGTCAGGGGCAGGCCACCGGGAGCCTCGTGGTGAGTGGCGACGGGAAGGGCCTCGGGCCGGGCACCGGACTGGCGCTCGGCGGCGGGCTGGTGCTGCTGCTGGCCGCGGTGGTGATGGCGGGGCGGCGGCACGGCCGGATGCTGGGCGGGCACGAGGCGGGGTACGCGTCCGGAACGGGACGGCGGCACGCCCGGCGGCGGGGGGCGCCGCAGGAACCGGCCCCGGGCCCCGGCGACCCCGCGTACCCGGGTGCTCCGGACGACGCGTCCGCGCACCGGCACCAGGGCCCGTACCAGGACCCCTACCACGACCCGTACGGGGAGCAGGACCCCCACCAGGGCCCGTACCAGGACCAGGGTCCGTACCGGGACCAGGACCCGTACCGCGACCCGCACCCCCACCAGGGCCAGGATCCGTACCGGGACCAGGACCCCGGCCCGTACCGGGACCAGGACCCCCACCGGGACCCGCACGCGCAGGACACCCGGACGCACCCGCACCCCCAGGGCCGGGACGACCGCCCCTCCTAGCCGGGCGACCGCGTGCCCCGGCCACCCGGTGGCCCGGCGCCCCGGCGGCTACCGGGTCGGGGACGGGCGGGGGCCCGTCGCGGTGCCCTTCTGGGCGTCCAGGGCGTACACGCAGCGGTCCTTGCTGCACGCGTACACGACGCCGGCCCGCGCCACGGGCGAGCCCGTGATCTCGCCGCCCGTCGTCAGCTTCCACCGGAGCTGCCCGCCCGCCGCGTCCAGCGTGTACAGCACGTGGTCCGCCGAGCCGAAGTGCAGCCGCCCCTCCGCCGCCACGGGCGCGCCGACGATCTCGCCGCCGGCCGCGAACCGCCACTTCGGCGTCCCGGTGACCGCGTCCAGCGTGTACAGGGCGCTCCCGCTGCCCACGTGGATGTTCCCGTCCGCGACGAGGACCGGCTCGATCGACTGCCGGGCCTCCGTCGCGATCCGCCACCGGTCCTTGCCGGTCGTCGCGTCGAGGGCGTACACCGTGCCGAGGTAGTCGGCGAGGTACACCCCGCCGCCGGTCACGGAGGGCCCCGGCGCGAAGGCGGGCGGCGACAGGAAGACCGCCGGCGCCTCGAAGTGCCAGCGGACGTGGCCGGACATGACGTCGACGGACAGGACCCGCGTCCCGGCGGCGACGTACACGTAGCCGTCCTCCGCGGGGGTGACCCGTACGGGCACGCCACCGCAGGACGCCGCGTCGCCGACCGGGTACGACCACCGCTCGGTGCCGGTACGGGCGTCGAGGGCGCGGAGCCGGGCGTCCTGCCACACGTACACGGTGTCGCCGTGGACGGCGGGCCCCGCCTCGGGGGTCTCGAAGTCGGTCTGCGCGCCGGTCAGCTCCCACAGCCTGGCGCCGTTGGACGCCTCCCAGCCCTGGACGCCGCCGCCGCGCGTGCCGGTGACGACGGTGCCCCGGTCGACCTTGAGCGAGTACACCCACGCGTCGGTCTGGAGCCGCCACAGCTCGCCCGCGTCGAGGGCGTCCAGCGCGTACAGCGTGGGCCCGTCGGAGGCGTGGATGCGGCCGGCGGCGACGGCCATGGACCAGGCGACGTCGCGGGTCTTGAACTGGCGGCGGCCGGTCGCCACGTCGAGGGCGTGGACCTCGAAGGACGTGACGTAGAGGAGGTCGCCGTCGACGACGGGCGTGCCCCACACGTCGTTCGACATGCGGAACCGCCAGGGGCGCCAGTGCCCGGGGGCGGGCGGGGGCGCGGCGACGGTGGGGCCGCCGTCCGCGCCGTTCGGCTGGGACGGCACGCCGGTGCCCGTGCCGGGGCCGGGACCCGTGCCGGGAAGGGGGCGGCCGGTGGGCGGCGGGGCGTCCGCGCCGGTCAGCCCGGCGGGCGGGCGGATCCAGCCGGTGGCGGGTCCGGCCGGGTCGGGCGCGGCGGCGGAGCGGCCGTCGACGCGGCGGGGGCCGGGGCCGATGGGCACGTTCGAGCCGGGGAGCCGGACGGGCGACGCGCCACCGCCGTGCGGGCCGTGGGCGGGCGGCCGGACGGGGCCGTGCCCGGTGCGGGGGTCGCCGCCGCGCCAGGCGGCGTCCCAGTCCTGGCCGGGCGCGGGGGCCCCCGGGGCGGGGCCGCCGGGCGCCGGGGCGCCGGGCGGGGGCCCCGGCGGGGCGGGCGGCACGGACGGGGGCGGCGGCACGGCGGGACGGCCGCCGCGCCGCTGCTCGATCATGGCGGTGGCCGGCGCGGGCAGCCACGCGGACGCCGTGCCGCTGTCGTCGCCGCCGGCGAAGAGGTGCGGGGCGAGCTGGGCCTGGAGGTCCGCCGGGGTGGGGCGGAGCGCCGGGTCGGTCTGCATGCAGGAGTCGATCAGCGGGCGCAGCTCGTCGGGCAGCCCCTCCAGGTCGGGGCCCTCCCGGAGCAGCATGAACACGGTCTCGACGGGGTTGGCGCCGTGGAACGGGGCGTGCCCGGTCGCGGCGAACACCAGCGTGGAGCCGAGCGAGAAGACATCACTCGCACCGGTGACGCTGCGCGAGTCGCGCGCCTGCTCGGGCGACATGTACGCGGGCGTCCCGACGGCGACGTTGGTCATCGTCAGCCGGGTGTTGGAGACGCCGGACGCGATGCCGAAGTCGATGACGCGCGGGCCGTCCTCGACGACGAGGACGTTGGACGGCTTCAGGTCGCGGTGGACGAGGCCCGCGCCGTGGATGGACTGGAGGGCTTCGGCGACGCCGGCGGCCAGCCAGCGCACGGCGGGCGCGGGCAGCGGCCCGCACTCGTTCACTATCTCCTCCAGGGAGGGCGCCGGGACGTACGCGGTGGCCAGCCACGGCACGGCGGCGCGCGGGTCGGCGTCGACGACGGCGGCCGTGTAGAAACCGGACACGGCCCGCGCGGCCTCGACCTCCCGCGTGAAGCGGACGCGGAACAGCTGGTCCTCGGCGAGCTCGGTCCGCACGGTCTTGATCGCCACGCGGCGGCCGGACGCCGACCGCGCGAGATAGACCAGGCCCATGCCGCCGGCGCCGAGCCGGCCCAGCACCTCGAACGGGCCGATCCGTCTCGGGTCGTGCTGCGTCAGCTGCTCCACTTGCCTGCCACCTCCCCGTCAGGGCCATGGGGGTACGACCCTGTGCACCTTGATTCTTCCTGTCCGGGGCGGTGGTTGCGAACCCGGGGGCGGATCGGGGTGTCTCACCCGGAAGGGGACACCCGTGTGAGGGACACCCGGGCGACGGACCGGTGGGCACGGGCGGTTTCCGGCCACCGCGGGCCGCGGCGCCGCCGTCCGCCGGACCGTGGCACCGCCGTCCGCCGGACCGCGGCGCCGGCCCGCCGGGCCTCGGTGGGCGAGGGCTCGACGGGCGGGGCCCGGTGGACGGGGCCGCGGCGGGCGGGGCCCGGTGGGCAGGAGCCCGGTGGACCGGGCCTCGGTCGGTGGGCTCGGCGGGCGGGGCCTCGGTGGACGGGAGCCCAGCGGACGGGAGCCCGGCGAGCGGGGGCCCGCTGGACGGGGCTGCGGCGGTCGGGGCTCAGGCGGCCTTGGAGTCGGACAGGACGGCGAAGGCGGCGCCCTGGTCGTCGGCGAGGAGCGCGATCCGGCCGTACGGGGTGTCGAACGGGTCCTCGGTGACCCGGCCGCCGAGGCGGACGGCGGCGGCCGTCGTCTCGTCGCAGTCGGCGACGGCGAAGTACACCAGGAAGTGGGCCGGCATCTCGGCGGGGAACGCATCGCCGATCACGCTGCGCCCGCCGATCGCATCGGCGTCGGTGGGTTCGCCGGTGCCGGCCGGCGACCAGACGCGGAAGTCGGCGGACGGGTCGTCGAGGTCGCGGGTGCGGTAGCCGAAGACAGTGGCGTAGAAGGCGTCGACGGCGTCCTTGTCGCGGGCCCTCGTGTACACCTCGGTCCAGCAGTACGAGCCGGGGAGGCCCTCCTTCTCGAAGCCGGCGTGCTCCTCGGTCTGCCAGATCCCGAAGACGGCCCCGCCGGGGTCGGCGGCGAGCGCGGTGATGCCTGCGGCACCGACGCGCATAGGGGCGGTGATGACCTGTCCGCCGGCCTCCCGGATGCGGGCGGCGAGGGCGACGGCGTCGGTGGTGGCCAGGTAGACGCCCCAGGCGGTGGGCATGCGGCCGTCCCGTTTGGGGGCCAGCCCGGCGACGCGCAGGCCGTCGCTGAGGGCGGTGGCGTACGGGCCGTACGTCTCGCCGCTGTCGGCGAAGGTCCAGCCGAACAGTCCGCCGTAGAAGCGCTTGCCCGCCTCCAGGTCCGGGAGCAGCACGTCCGCCCAGCACGGCGTGCCCTCCGGCCTGTCCTCCGGGTCGCCTCCCGGCGTGCGTTCCGTGGTCGCGGCCATGGGCGTGGTTCCTTCCCTGTGCGCGGGGGCGCACGGACCGTGGGTGCCCGTCACGGCCACGCTAATGCGGGTGGGGTTCCGCCGCAGGGGGAGGAGGTCCGGTCGGGCAGTTGTCCACCGATGTTTTCCACAGCCTGTTGATAATCATTCCGTACGAGGACCTGAAGAAGGCCGGGCCGGAGAAGGACGGGGAAGGACGGAAGGGGCAGAGGAAGACAGAGGAGGGCCGAGGGGGGCGGAAGGCGCGGCCGGGAACGCGGGGGCCGTCCGGGGAACCGGCGGTGAATCCCCGGCGGACCGCTTCCGCAGCCCTTCTTCCCCCACTCCGGAAAACCCGTCCGGAACAGCCCGCGCACGGCCCCGCACCCATTTGCACTCGGCCGAATCGCGCGCCGAACACCCCTCGGTAAGCTGACGGCATGACAGGACAAGTACGTACCGTCGACGGCCGCGTGGCCGGTCGGCGCGGCCAGGCGACGCGGCAGAAGCTGCTCGACTGCCTCAGCGAGATGCTCGGCTCCTCGCCGTACCGGGACGTCAAAGTCATCGACGTGGCCCGGAAGGCGGGCACTTCACCTGCGACCTTCTATCAGTATTTCCCGGACGTCGAGGGCGCTGTCCTGGAGATCGCCGAGGAAATGGCCAAGGATGGCGCAGGATTGTCCGAATTGGTATCGGACCGGTCCTGGGTCGGCAAGGGGGCGAAGCAGGCGTCGGAGGAGCTCGTCGAGGGCTTCCTCGACTTCTGGCGGCGCCACGACGCGATCCTGCGCGTCGTCGACCTGGGGGCCGCCGAAGGCGACAAGCGGTTCTACAAGATCCGCATGAAGATCCTCGGCTCGGTCACCGGCTCCCTCACGGACGCGGTGAAGGAGCTCCAGGCCAAGGGCCGGGTCGACAAGGACGTGAACCCCGCCGCGATGGCCGGCGCGCTGGTGACGATGCTGGCGTCGGTGGCGTCGCACCAGAAGGGCTTCCAGACGTGGGGCGTCAAGCAGGCCGAACTCCGGCCGAACCTGGCGCTCTTGGTCCACCTCGGCATCACGGGCAAGAAGCCCGCGAAGTAGGGGCGCGTACGGCGCACCCGCGCACGGCCCCTCCCCCGCGCTCCGGCACGGCCCCACCCCCCGCGCTCCGGCGCACCCCGTCCGCCCGCCGCTCGGGCGCCCCGGGTACGGCACGTCCTGTCACACCGGTGGCGGCCCGTCCCGCGACGGCCGCCGCCGGCACCCCGTACCCGGGCCCGGCCCCCTCCCGTACCGGGCGGATGATGTCCCCATGACGCACGGCGCCCACGACACGCACGCCGCCTTCGAGTCGGCCCTCCACTCCCTGCGGGTGTGGGACGCCGACCTGCCCGCCTTCGACCCGGCGACCGCCCCGGACGACCCGCTGGACCTGTTCCGCACGTGGTTCCTCGACGCGGTGGAGGCGGGCCAGCCGGAGCCGCACACCACGCAGCTCGCCACGGCCGACGCGGACGGCCGCCCCGACGTGCGGACGGTGATGCTGCACGGCGCCGACGGGCGCGGCTGGCGGTTCGCGACGCACTCCACCAGCGCGAAGGGCCGGCAGCTCGCCGCCCGCCCGTACGCGGCGCTGCACTTCTACTGGCCGCTGCGGGGCCGCCAGGTCCGCCTGCGCGGCCCCGTCGCCGAGGGCACAGCCGAGGAGGCGTACGCCGACCTCCACGCCCGTTCGACGGGCGCTCTGGCGGCGGCGCTGACGGGCCGCCAGAGCGAGCCGCTCGCCTCCCCGGAGGCCCTGGCGGAGGCGAGCGAACGGGCCTGGTCCCGGGCCGCCGCGGAGCCCGCGGCGCACGCGCCGACCTGGACGGTGTACCGCCTGGTCCCGCAGGAGGCGGAGTTCTTCCAGGGCGACGCCCGCCGCCGCCACGTCCGCCTCCGTTACCACCGCGCACCGGACGGCCCGTGGTCCCGGGGCCTGCTCTGGCCCTGACCGGCCCGCCACCGCCCGGACCGCCTGCCGGCATCCGGGCCGCGCCCACCCGGACCACCCCCCGCCGCCCGGGCCGCCCGGGCCGCCCGGCGGGAGCCGCCCGGCGAGGACCGCCCGGCGAGGACCGCGGGGCAACCCGACCCGTACGGGACGACCCGACCCGTACGGGAGGACCCGCCCCGTAAGGGAGGACCCAGCCCGTACGGGGCAGCCCACCCCGTACGAGGCAGCCCAACCCGTACGGGCCGAAGCACGGGGACGCGCACGGACCGGAGGCCGCCCGCCGGGGCCCCGTGCGGCAGCCGCCGGGATGGCCGCCACCAAGGCACGGGGGTGGCCACCGGTCGTTCCGGCGGCCACCCCGGTTCCCGCTCCTACGGCGTCCGCGCCGGTCAGCCAGCCGCGTTGAGGACGAGCTTCGCGGTGTCGTTCGTGCTGTCCGGGTCGTTCGGGCGCGCCTCGCCCCACCCGTTGCGCAGCGTCAGCGTGCCCGTCGCGTCCGGCACGACCGTGTCGACGCGCAGGGTGAACGGGAACGTCACCGTCTGCTTCTCACCGACCCACATGGGCAGCTCGCACCGGTAGCGCGGGGCGCCGGACGGGCCCTCGTACCAGCCGCCCCCCAGCGTCTGCCCGAAGCAGTTCTCCGGCGCCCGCGTCACGGTCGCGCCCGGGGGGACGACGAAGTCGACCGAGGCGACGGGGTCGCCGGAGCGCAGGTTCGCGACCCACGCCGGACCCTGGTTGCGGAACGTCAGGTCGGCCTTGACGGTCTCGCCCGCCGCGGCGGTCAGGTCGGCGCCCAGCACGGAGAAGTCGCTCGTGTTGGCCACCTTGACGGCCCCGTAGAGGCCGTTGTCCTCCGGGGCCAGGTCCTGGACGCCGCCGCCGGGCTCGACGGTGAGGTCGAGGCGCTCGTGGAACCCGTACGGGGCGGCGGTCGCCGTCAGCGTGCGGGGCAGGGCGAAGGTGCCGCCCGGCTCGACGACGTCGTCGAAGGCGCAGTCGACCCGGCTCATCGGGACGTACCCGTCGGTCTCGTCGAGCGGCGTGGTCGTGCAGTGCGGGTCGACGGCGCCGACGTCCAGACCACGCGTGACGTACAGGGTGACGCGGACGCCGTGCGCCGCCTCGCCGCCCGCGTTGACGACGCTGAACGGCACGGACACGGTGCCGCCCGGCTGGACCTGGCCGGTCGGCACGGTGCCCCGTACGACGAGGTCGGGGCCGGAGCCGACGGTGACGGGGGTCTCCGCCTCGTGCGCGACGAGCTCGCCGACCCCGGGCTGGTCGGTGGCGGCGCGCGCCGTGTACGCGATGCGGCCGGTCGCGCCGACCGCCGCGCCCGCCGCAGCGCGGACCTGGAGGCGCACCCGCTCCCCGACCTCACCCGTCAGGGCCACCTCGGGCACGGTGCACTCGGCGGTCGTCCCGCTGGGCGTGCAGTTGTCGGGCCAGGTCACCTCGGCGACGCCGGCGAGGCCGGACACGTCGACGGTGATCCGGCCGCCGGTGACGGTGAAGTTGCCGTTGTCGTGCGACAGGCCGACCTCCACCTCCCGGTCCTGCCCGACCTCGCCCCCGGTCCCGACGGGCACCTTCGCCTCGTACGGGGCGGCGCTGATCCACAACTGGTCGCTCTGGGGCTCCTCGGCGGCTGCGGGCACCACGGCCCCGGCGCCCACCACCCCGGCGACGACGGCGACACACAGACCGCGCGTGAGGGCACGCGCGGGGAGGGACTGGCTCATGGACATGGGGCCTTTCTGTTCACTCTGATCACTCTGATCACTCTGATCACTCTGATCACGGGCAACGCACCACTACCTCGACCCGCGACCCCGCCATGAGGTTGTACGACCCAACGAACTGGGCCGGTTGACCCCCAGGCGCCCCCAATGTCCCGTTCGAGGGGGGATGTTGACCATGTGCGGGCTGTTCCTCGGGAGGCAACCCTTCGGTAACGTGACAAGCCGTCAGCTATCCGGGTGCGGTCGGCGGGAGGCGCGCGTTGGCGGTTTCTGTGGCTGGGCTGGAGGGCCTCTTCCGGCCCCGGGGCGTGGTGCTCGTCGGGACCGGCGAGGGGCGGGAGGACGTCGTGCGGTGGGCCCTGCGGGCCGGGGCGCGGGTGTACGCGGTGCGGGGCGAACCGGGACCCGGCGTGCGGCCCGTGGCGTCCGCCGCGGAGCTGCCGGGCGACGTGGACCTCGCCGTGGTGCTCGGCGGCGACCCTCTGCCCGCCCTCCGCCCGCTGGCCGACGCGAAAGTGCCGCTGGTCGTGGTCCTGGGGGGCTCCTCCCCCTCGGCCGACCGGCTGCGCGGTGCCGGGCCGCGGGTCCTGGGACCCACCGGTCCCGCCCTCTTCGCGCCGCTGCGGGACGACCTCGGGGGGCCCGGCATCGCCGTGGTCGCCCGGACCGGCCCGCAGGGCCGCCCCCTGTACGCCCTCCAGGAGCTGGGCGTCCGGCTCTCCCACTGGGCGGTCACCGGCGACGAGGCCGACGTGACGGCCGCCGACCTCGTCGCGTACTACGCCGAACAGCCCGGCGTCGGTGCCATCGCCTGCCACCTCGACCGCCTCGGCGACGCCCGCGCCTTCCTGCGCGCCGCCGGCCGCGCCGCCCGCCACCGCGTCCCCGTCGTCGCCCTCACCGCCGCCGCCCCCACCACCCGGCCGGTCCTGGACGCCGCGCTGCGCCAGTACGGCGTCGTCCCGGTCGGCTCGCCCGACCAGCTCCAGGACACGGCCACGCTGCTCGCCCGCGCCCGCCCGCCCCGCGCGGAGGGCGTCGCGGTGTACGAGGAGGAGGCCACCGGCGCGGCGGCGCACTTCGCCGCGCTCGCCTCCGCCGCCGGGCTGCGGGCCTCGGCCCGTCCCGGTGACCCCCTCGACGCGCTCCTCGCCGACCCGGACGTCGGCGTCCTCGTCTGCCCCGTCCCCGCCCCGCACCCCCCGCGCACGGACCGCCTCGCGCGGGCCCTCGCCGACGCGGCGGTGGCCACCGACAAGCCGGTGTGCGTGATCTGGGGCTCACCGGCCGGCACGGAGGCGGCGTACCGCGAGGTGCTGCTCGGCTCGTCGCGCCTCGCCGTCTTCCGCACGTTCGGCAACTGCGTCGCGGCCGTCCGCGCGTACCTCGACCACCACCGCCGCGCCGCCGCCCACCCGTCCCCCTTCGACGAACCGCCCTTCGACGAGCCGCCCTTCGACGACTCGCCCACCGCCGCGCCGTCGCCCGCGCCGCCGTCGCCGTCGGCGCGCAGGGCGCGGTCCCTGCTGCGGCCGGGGCAGCGGCTGAGCGAGCACGCGGCGAAGCAACTGCTGCGGGCGTACGGCATCCGCGTACCGCGCGAGCAGTTGACGACCAGCGCGGCGGCGGCCGTCCGCGCGGCCGCCCAGATCGGGTACCCGGTGGTGATGAAGGCGTCCGCCCCGCGGCTGGCGCACCGCGGCGAGCGGGGCCTCGTCCGGGTGGGGCTCACCTCGGCGAGCCAGGTCCGCGACGCGTACCGGGAGTTCACCGAGATCGCCCGCTACGACCGCGTCGACCTGGACGGCGTCCTCGTCTGCCAGATGGTGGGGCGGGGCGCCGAGTTGGCGGTCCGCGTGGCGCACGACCCGCTGCTCGGGCCGACCGTGCGGATCGGGGCGGGCGGCGCCCCGGCGGAGGCGGGGGCGGGCACGGCCGTGCGCGTCCCGCCGTTCGGAGAGCGGGAGGCGCGGGCCATGGTGGACGAGCTGCGCGGACGGCCGCCGCTGGACGGCGTACGGGGCGGCCCGCCGGCCGACGTGGACGCGCTCGTCGAAACGGTCCTGCGCGTCCAGCGCATCGCCCTGGAACTGGGCGGCGACCTCGCGGAGCTGGACGTCGAGCCCCTCGTCGTACGGGAACGGGGCCAGGGCGCGGTCGCGCTCGGCGCGCGGGCGGTGTGCCGGCCGGACAGACCCTGACGGCTCCGGACACCCCCTGACGGCCCCCGACAACCGACGGCCCGGCGCGCGGGGCGACTTGGCGTGCGGGGTGACTCGGCGTGCGGGGCGGCTCGGCGGCTCCTCGGGTGGCGGCACGCGTATGCGCGCCGCGAGCACGGCACGGCGGCCGCCACCCCGCCCGGCGCGGGCGCCGCGTTCGCGCGCGGCCGGCCGCCACCGGACCCGCGACCCGTACTCGTCAAGGGCGCGTCACGCCCTCGGCGTCCCCTCGCCACGGATCGCTGGACCCAGCGTGATCAGGACGCCCCCGCCCGTCAACAGGTATGCGCGGAAACAACCACTACGCGGTATTCGACACGGCGTGCGGGAGCTCGTACGCCCCCGGCTCGCACACCACCGGGGCAAGCGCCGGCGCACTCCGGTCCACCTCGCACCAGATGCGCTTGCCGCGGTCCTCCGGCTGCCAGCCCCACCGGTCGGCGAGCCCGTCGACCAGCTCCAGCCCCCGGCCGTGGGTGTCGGCGCAGTCGGCCCGGCGCTGCTGCGGCGGGCTGTCGCTGCGGTCCGCCACCTCGACCCGGACGGTGCCGGTGCCGGCGCCGCCCGGGCCGAACAGCAGCCGCAGCACGGCCGGGCAGCCGGTGTGCACGACGGCGTTGGTCACGAGCTCCGAGATGAGGAGCACGAGCGTGTCGACGAGCGGCTCGTCGGCCGCTATGTCGAAGCCGGCCAGCCGCGACCTCGCCCATCTGCGGGCCCGCCCCACTTCCGCGGGATCCGGCCCGATCTCCAACTGAACCTGAAGCACCTGCACCGCTCACACCATCCGAACCGGCGGACACATCGCCTCGCGCCTCACAGCGAACCTTGGGGGGCACAGCATGGTTGACGTACAGTCACCGCAACAAGCGCTTCGGGCATATTCCAGCGCGAAGGAGTACGGCTGGTGCATACTGTGCGACGCACTTTTCGCGCAGTCGAACGCGAGCACTCAGCCGCCCCAACCGCCCCACCGGCGCTCAGGCGCAACGGGCAGGCCCGTCACGCCCGTCGGGCGACGGCGGCCGTCCGGTCGCGGTTCGGACGCGGCCCGCCCGCGCCGCCGCCCTCCGTACGCCCCGCGCCCCTCACCGACCGTGACCTAGGCGGACGCGGTACGGGACACCGCCACGGCGTCCGCCGCGCCGTCCACCGCACCCCCGGGACACCCCTCCGCCGCGCCGGGCGCCGCGCCCGCCGCGGACGGCACGCCCGCCGCCGACGGCACGTCCGGGTACACGTCGAACAGCCGGCGCACGCCGAGCGCCGCCAGCACCCGGTTGACGTGCGAGCCCTCGACCGCGCCGCGCGCCGGCAGGATCAGCCGCAACCGGCCCCGGCAGGAGTGCAGCAGCCGGCGCGCCGCTATGAGCACGCCCACGCCGCTGGAGTCGCAGAACCGCACCCCGGACAGGTCGAGCACGACGTCGTGGCGGCCGTCCGCGACCGCGTCGTGCACCCGGCGCCGGACCACCGGCGACGACACGAGGTCGAGCTCGCCGGAGATGTGGAGCACGGTCCAGGCGCCGTGCTCGGCTCGCTCCACCCTCAGCATCACGCGCTGCGACCTTTCCTCGCCGGTGCCCGAACCTTCCGGAGGACGCTCTTCCTGTCGCAGCTGCCCCATCCGCCACCGCTGAAACTCCAGACGGCGAGGACGGCGGCTTCCTTACCATCGCTCCGGCCGAGATGCCAGCACTTGTCCAAAGGACGGTGTGGCGCCGGTGCTCCGCACTACATTCGAAGAATGCCCAAGGACACACCGCCCCGCTGGGACCGCAGGATGCAGCAGCGGCTGGCCCGAGGAGAGGCGGCCGCGCTCGGTGAGCTGTACGACCGCTTCGCCTCGCTCGTCCACAACACGGCCCGCCGCGTCCTGGAGGACCAGGAGGCCGCCGACCGGGTCACGCGGGAGGTGTTCGGATACGTGTGGGAGAACCCGGACGCGTACGACCCGAGGGTGGAGGGCTCGTTGCGGGCCTGGATCGCCCGGCTGGCCCGCCGCCAGGCCGTGCACCGGCTGCGCCAGAGCGGCGCGCGGGCGATCGCCGAGGGCGGGGAGGGGTCGACGGAGGAGTTGGAGCAGCGGGTGCGGCGGGCGGCTGCGGCGGCCCGCGCCGACTACATCGTCACGGCGATGCCCGCCCCGCTGCGCACGGCGCTGGAGATGGCGTACTTCCAGCGCCGGGACTACCGGCAGACCGCCGCGCACCTCGGCGTGACCGAGGACGAGGCGCGGCGCCGGTTGCGGCTGGGCCTCCAGTTGCTCTCCACGGCGCACGCGCGGCCGCTGGACGGGCCGCCGCCGGAGCCCGGAAGGCCGCCGCTGTGACCGGGCCCGTGGACGGCGGGGGCCGCGGCGGCGCGTGGGGCGGCCGGGACGGGGAGGCCCCCGGGCCGCCGCGCATACCGGCTCCCCGGCCGGCGGCGGACGACTCGGCGCACCGCGTACCGGGCCCGCCGCCCGGCCCGCCGCGGGAGCGGCGGGAGCCGCCCCCGGAGCCCCCGGCCCCGCTGCCGCACGCGATGCTGAGGTCGCTCCTCGGGGCGTGGGCACTGACGGCCTGCTCCCCCGAGGAGACCGCCGCCGTCGAGGCGCACCTGACGGAGTGCGCGCCGTGCGCGGACGAGGCGCTGCGGTTGCGCGACGCGGTCGGGCTGCTGCACAGCGAGCGCGATCTGGACCTGGACCCGCTGCTGCGGTCGCGGGTCCTGGAGAACTGCCTGGGCCGGCGCCCCGCCCGCATCCCCGTGCCGGACTGGGCGGGCCCGTACGACGCGGAGACCGCACGGCTGGACGCGCTGCTCCAGGACATCGGCCTCGCGGAGTGGCGCGCGCCGGTACGGCTCCGGTGGTTCGCGGACGAGCGGCAGGTGGAACGGCGGACGAACGTCACGGGCGTCATCTCCCACCTGATGGCGGTGGACGGCCTGGTAGCGGCGGCCCTGGGGCTCGACGATCCGGTGGGGACGCGCCACGGCGCGCGGGCGCCGCACGGGCCGGCCGAGCGCACGGAGGCGTTCTGGCGCGCCCTGGAGGAGGCGGAGGTCCAGCGGTGCATGCGGGCCCCGTGGCGCGAACAGGCGCACACGCTGGTGCGGACCGTGTCGTTCGCGGGGCGCGGGGTGGCGGACCTGTCCGTGCCGTACGGGCCGTTCTCCCTGCCGCTGCGGGACGCCCTGGTGGAGCGGGCGTTCGAGTGCTGGGTGCACGCCGGGGACATCGCGTCGGCCGTGGACTACCCGTACGACCCGCCTTCCGGGGCGCATCTGCGCGGCATGATCGACCTGGCGGCCCGCCTCCTGCCGGCCGCGCTGGCCGACCGCCGCCGCGCCGGGCTCGCGGGGCCGGCCCGCACGCTCGTCGGGGCGGGCGCTCCGGGCCGGTCCCTGCGCCTGGAGGTGGAGGGGCCGGGCGGTGGCCGCTGGCACATCGCCCTGGACTCCCCGGCGGCGCTGGCCTGCCCGGAGCGGGAGGTGGCGCTCGTGGCGCTGGACGGCGTGGAGTTCTGCCAGCTGGTGGCGGGGCACGTCACGCCGGAGGAGGCGGCGGTGGGGCAGACGGGCGACCGGGAGGCCGTCAGGGAGGTCCTGTACGCCGCGGCCTCCCTGAGCCGGATGTAGCCGCCGCCCCGCGCGGGCCGTCCTCAGTCGAAGACGACCGTGCGGCTGCCGTTCAGCAGGATGCGGTGCTCCGCGTGCCACTTGACCGCACGGGCCAGCGCCTGGCACTCGACGTCGCGCCCCAGGGCCACCAGTTGCTCGGGCGTGACCTCGTGCCCGACGCGCTCGACCTCCTGCTCGATGATCGGCCCCTCGTCGAGGTCCGCCGTCACGTAGTGGGCCGTCGCGCCGATCAGCTTCACGCCGCGCGCGTGCGCCTGGTGGTACGGCTTCGCGCCCTTGAAGCTCGGCAGGAACGAGTGGTGGATGTTGATGATCCGCCCGCTGAGCGCCTTGCACAGGTCGTCCGACAGGACCTGCATGTACCGGGCCAGCACCACCAGTTCGACGTTCTCGCCGCGCACCAGCTCCAACAGCCGGGCCTCGGCCTCCGCCTTGGTGTCCCTCGTGACCGGGATGTGGTGGAAGGGGATGTCGTACGAGGCCACGAGCTCCGCGAAGTCCGTGTGGTTGGACACCACGGCCACGATGTCCACGGGCAGCGCGCCGATCCGCGTGCGGAACAGCAGGTCGTTCAGGCAGTGGCCGAACTTCGACACCATCAGCACGACCCGCATCCGCTCGTCGGCGCGGTGGATCCGCCAGTCCATCCCGAAGGAGTCGCCGACCGCGGCGAAGCTCGCCCGGAGCTTCTCGACGGTCACGGGCGCCTCGGCGGAGAAGTGGACCCGCATGAAGAAGAGGCCCGACCCGCGGTCTCCGAACTGCTGGCTGTCCTCGATGTTGCATCCCGTGATGAAGAGGTAGCTCGACACGGCGTGCACGATGCCCTGCTTGTCGGGGCAGGAGAGGGTGAGGACATACTGGTCGGTCATCCTGGCAGCATGCCATACGGGACGGGCGCGCACCCCGTCCGGTCCGCCAACCGGACCGCCCGGCGGACCGGGCCGACCCGGCCGGGCCACCCGGCGGGCCCGGCCGATCGGGGTCGGGGCCCCGCGGCTACGCGGCGCCCGTCAGCGTCCGCAGGGCGTGCAGGGGCCGCGGCGGCACGTCCGGGTCCTCGCCGTCGTTCGCGGAGAGCCGTACGTGGGCGTCGCGGGCGGCGTGCACGGCCTCGGGCCAGCCGGGGTGGCCCAGGTACGCGGAGACGGGCGCGTCCGGGCCGACCTGGTGCATGATCCGCAGGACCTTCAGCACGGCCAGGTCGACGAGCTGGGCCTCGCCCGAGTCGCGGAACATCGCCCCGACGTACTTCTCGGCGGACCAGTTGTCCAGCCACGTGTCCTCGACCAGCCGGTAGACGGCGTCCGTGACGTCCCCGTACCCGTCGACGCCGGCCAGCCAGCACTCCTCGTGGAACCTCGGGTCGGAGAGCATGTGCAGCGCCGAGCGCACGTTGGCGCGCCAGCGCCACCACGGCATGTCGTTGAGGGGCATGCCGCCCATGGTGGAGGAGCGACGGCTGTGACGGGAAGAGTTCATCTGCGTTCACCTTGTGGGGTCCGGTCCTGGCGGACCGGGCCCGGACGAGCCGGGGGTCGTGCGCCCCGCCGGGAGCGGAACGTACGGATCGTACGCGCTCCACCGTACGCGCCCGGCGGCCCCCGCAATTCACCTCCCCGTCACCGACCGTTGAACCACCCTCACTCCCGCGTTACCCAGGAGCGGGAAGTGTGCGTGTCCATGACCGGTAACGGCAGGCGACGCTTTGCCACCTCCCTCACGTCCAGGGCCGCGGCGGCTCTCGTCGCGGCGTCCCTCCTCACCGGCTGCGGTGCTCTCCCTGGAGCCACGGGGGGCTCCAGGGAGCCCATCACAGTGATGACCTGGGCACCCCACGACACCAAGGCGACCAACATGCCCGGCATGCCCGCGATGGCCGAGGCGTACGCGCGCTGGGCCAACGGCCAGGGCGGCCTGGCCGGGCACGAACTGCGCGTGATCACGTGCAACGAGGGCAACACCGCGGCGGGCGCAGCGGCCTGTGCCCGCCAGGCCGTCAAGGAGGGCGTGGCCGCCGTCGTCGGCTCGTACAGCCAGCACGGCCGCGCCTTCATGGCCACCCTGGAGGCGGCGAACATCCCGTACATCGGCGGCTACGGCCTGTCCGACGAGGAGTTCACCAGCTACCTCTCCTATCCCGTCAACGGCGGGCAGGTCGCCCTGCTCGCGGGGAACGGCATGCAGCTCGCCGCCTCCTGCGAGCGGGTCTCCCTGGTCCGCCCCGACACGATCGCCGGCGACTACCTGCACGCGCTGCTCAACTCGGGCCTCGCCCACGGCAAGCAGCGCGAGGCGTACGACATCCCGGCCGCCGAGGACGCCGGGGAGTACGCGGCCGTCGCCGCCCGCTCCCGGAAGCGGGCCGGCGAGGAGCGCGGCTGCGTCACCGCCGCGCTCGGCGAGCGGACCGCGCACTTCTTCGACTCGTTCCGCCGGCTCGCCCCGGACGGCCGCGACGTCCGGGTCTCGTCCGTCCTGGGCAGCGTCGACCAGTTGCTCGTCGACCGGACGGGCGGCGCGGCCGGGCCGTTCGAGGGCGCGTACATCACCGGCTGGTACCCCGACCCGGGCGACCCGCGCTGGGAGCCGATGCGGCAGGTGATCCGGGAGCACGCCTTCGGGGACAACCGGATCGACCCGGCCGACGCCGGCGTGCAGACCACCTGGATCGCGTACACGGTCCTCAAGCGGGTCGTGGAGGCGATCGGCGACGAGGAGGTGACCCCCGGCAAGATCGCGTACACCCTCGACCGCGGCCTGCGGGTGGACACCGGGGGCCTCACGCCGCCGCTGCGCTGGCGGTACGAGGACATGCTCGGCACGCCCGGCTTCCCGCGGCTGGTCAACCACGAGGTGACCTTCCAGGTGGTGCGGAAGGGGCGCCTCGTCGCCCAGCGCGCCGGCTTCGTCGACGTCGGCCGGACGCTCCTCGACGCCCGCTCCTCCTGAGCCCCGCGGCCCGCCCTACAACTGGGTGGGCTGCCGCTCGGTCAGGCCGTACGTCTCGGCGATGCCGTTCCAGAGGCGTGCGGCCTCGCGCTTCGCACCGGTCGCCTCGCCGCTGGCCACGGACGCCCGCGCGGTGCTGCCGGTGTTGCGCGCCCGGCCGTCCTTGCAGTTCTTGGGGTTCTTGACCTGCTCGGCCCAGGCCGCGTAGTGGTCGTCGGCGGTGGCGGACGCCTGCCACGCCTTGGTGAGCGACGCGGACAGTTCCGTGTGGTCCGGCAGCTTGTCGATCCGGATGCCGCGCAGCCGGTTCACCAGTTCCCGCCGCTGGCCGGCGGCCTCCCGCAGGTCGGCGGCGGCCTTGTCCAGCTCCTGGCACTTCTTGATGTTCTCGACGGAGCGGATCACCGCGGCGCGGCTGTCGTTGCTGTCCGCGAGCAGCTTGTCGAGTTCCTCCGCCTGCGCCTTCACCGGGTCCGGGGCCGGCGCGGACGACGACGCCGGGCCCGCGGTCGGGGACGAGGCGGCGACCACGCCCTCCTTGCCCCCCTCGTCGGGCGCCTCGTCGCCGCCGCTCATCAGGGCGCCCGCACCGAGGCCCACGACGGCGCACCCGACGACCACGGCGGCGACGAGCGGCAGTTTGGAGGAGCGGCGCCGCTCGGGCTCGTCGTGGTCGTCGTAACCGCGCGACTCCGCGTACGGCGGGGGCGGCTGGCCGTACGGCTGGTGCGATTGGTGGGGCTGGTGGGGCTGACCCGGCGGCTGGTGGCCGTACGGCGGGGGCGGCCGGTGGCCGTGGCCCCGGGGCGGGGCGGAGGAGTCGACGCGCGGCATCTGCTGCGTGGCGCCCGCCGTGTCGTCGCGGAACAGGTTGTCGAACTCCGCCGGGGGGCCGCTGTGCCCCGGTACGGGCGCGATGTACTGCGTGGCCTCCGAGTCCGGGTCCGGCTGCGGCGGCCGGTGCTGCCCGTGCTGGGGCTGGTGTTGCCCGTGCTGGGACTGGGGCGGCTGCTGCCCATGGGGCTGCTGGGACTGCCCGTGCGGGGGCTGCCCGTGGGACTGCTGGGGCGGGTGCGCCTGCGGGTACTGCGGCGGCTGGTGGGGCTGGTACGGGGGCTGCTGCTGGTACTGCGGCGGCCTCGCGCCGAAGCCGGTGCCCAGGAACTGGGTCGACTCCGCCGGGCTCTCCGCGGGCGCCTGCCCCCGCTCCGGGGGCAGCGGCGCCGGCGCCGGCGGAACCGGCCGCAGGTACTGCGTGGCGGGATCCTCGGCCGGCACGGCCTGCGGGGGCGGCGGCCCCCAGGGTTGGCCAGGGGCCTGGCCCCAGGACTGGCCCTCCTGGCCGTGTCCGCTCTGCGTCACCGGGACTCCTACGTGTGAACCTACGGAACCGTCGGCCCACGCTACCGGGTGTGTCGCCGACCCCGCACACGGGTGCGGCCGTTACGCCGCCTGGGGCTCCAGCAGCGCCGTGAACTCCCGTACCGCGGGCTCGTCCCGGAACGGCTCCAACCGGAGCTGGAGGTCGTCGAGGTACTCCGCGCCGCGCGACGACCGCAGCGTGCCCAGGAGTTCGGCCGCCCGCGCCCCGGTGCGGCACGCCTCCTCGACCTCCCGCTGCTGCACCTGCGCCGCCGCCAGCAGGACGAGGCCGATCGCCCTCCGCCGCGCCCGCGTCGCCGGGTGGCCGTCCAGCGCCTCGGTCGCCGCCCGCGCCGCCGCCTGCGCCTGGCCCAGGTCCCGGTGGCAGTGGGCCAGTTCGTCGGCGAGGTACGCGTGGTCGAAGTGGGCGATCCACGGCGGGTCGTCGCCCGAGTCCGGGTCGGCCCGGTCCAGCGCGGCGACGGCCCGGCCCGCCACGTCCTGGCAGGTGCGCGCGTCCCCGAGCAGGGCGTGGCCCCGCGCCTCGGCCGCCAGGAACATCGCCTCCGCGCGCGGGGTGACGTGCCCGCGGGAGCCCTCCTGCGCGGCGCGCGCCAACTGGGCGATCTCGCGCGGGTTCCCGAGCTGCGCCGCCAGGTGGCTCATCGACGCGGCCAGCACGTACCCGCCGTACGCCCGGTCGCCCGCGGCCTGCGCGAGCCGCAGCGCCTGGATGTAGTACCGCTGCGCGAGCCCCGGCTGGCCGGTGTCGATCGCCATGTACCCGGCCAGTTCCGTCAGCCGCGCGACCGCCGCGAAGAGCTGCCGCCCCACCGAGTCCCGGTACGAGCCGGAGAGCATCCCCGACACGACGCTGTTCAGGTAGTGGACCACCACGGGGCGCACGTGCCCGCCCCCGAACCGGTGGTCCAGGTCGACCAGCGCCTCCGTCATCGCCCGTACGGCGCGCACGTCCGCCAGGCCGACCCGGGCGCCCGCGCTCCGGGCGACCTGCGCGTCGGGGCCGGTGATCAGCCAGTCCCGGCTGGGCTCGACGAGCGCGGAGGCGGCGACGGTCGAGCCGGAGAGGAAGTCCCGCCGGCCCACGTCGCTGCGCCACAGCTCGCAGACCTGCTCGACGGCGCCCGTCACGGTCGGTGAGAACTGCAGCCCCACCCCGCTCGCCAGGTTCTTGCCGTTCGCCATCCCGATCTCGTCGATCGTGACCGTACGGCCCAGCTTGCGCCCCAGCGCCTCGGCGATGATGCCCGGGGCCCGGCCCCGCGGCTGCTGCCCGCGCAGCCAGCGCGCCACCGACGTCTTGTCGTACCGCAGGTCGAGCCCGCGTTCCGAGCCGACCATGTTGACGCGGCGGGCGAGCCCGGCGTTGGAGCAACCTGCCTCCTGGATGAGAGCCTGCAGCCGTTCGTTCGGCTGACGGGCGACGAGCGGCCTCGCTGCCATGACTACCCCCTGTGGTGCCGGTGGTGATCAGTCGCCCCGATCACTGCCCAGCTGATGTCCGGAGAATGCAGTACTTGGCGATGACACACCAAATCATCGGCAATCACCGCGTTCGCGGTGTATGCCCGAGGAATATCGCAATGGCCTCATCGGCGTCGTCGACGTCACGGACGCCCATGGCACCAGTGACATCGGTGACGCCGTTGCCGCCACTCCCCCGGACCCTGCCTACCCGCCCGCGACTTCCGCCGCCCGTGCGCGCCCCCGGACGTGCACCCATGCGCCCCGCGTGCCGAACCGGTGCTCCACGGCGTTCACTTCTGCGCCCCGTAACCACCCGTGCGGTGGACAGTTGTGCTGTCCGTGGAAGAGACCATGGGAGTCACGGAGGCCGCACACGTCCCCCGGCAGCACGGGGGACCGCTGCCGGACAGCGCCGTGCGGTACGCGGAGGAGCGGCACTGGGACGTGTTCCCCGGCACGTGGTTGGAGACGGTCGACGGCCGGGAGCGCTGCTCGTGCGGGAACGCGGCCTGCGCGTCGCCGGGGGCGCACCCGTTCCGCGAGGACTGGGCGGCCCAGGCCACCGGCAGTCCCGTGGCGGCCCGCCGCCTGTGGGGCAGCCACCCCAGGGCGTCGATCCTGCTGCCGACGGGCCGTACGTTCGACGCGCTGGACGTTCCGGAGACGGCGGGGTTCCTGGCGCTGGCGCGGATGGAACGGCTGGACCTGGCGCTCGGCCCGGTCGCCTGCGGGCCGGGCCGGCGGATGGTGTTCTTCGTCCTGCCCGGGGCCGCCGTGAAGGTCGCGGACCTGGTCCGCAGGCTGGGCTGGTCGCCGTCGGGCATCGACCTGGTCGCGAAGGGCGAGGGCGGGTACGTGGTGGCACCGCCGACGCGGGTCGGCGGCGGGCAGGGCCCGGTGCAGTGGGTGCGCCGCCCGACCCACGCCAACCGGTGGCTGCCGGACGTGGAGGAGCTGATCAGTCCGCTGGCGTACGCGTGCGGCCGGGACGCGGCGGCGGCGAGGAGCCGCTGACGAGCCCTCCTCCTCCGTCCCTCCGCCCTCCGCCACCCCCGTCCCCTCCGTCCCTCCGCCGCCCCCGTCCTTCCTGCTTCCGGCAGTGGCGGCTCGCGGAGTCTGCCGGAATCGGCGGTCCCGTCCCTACCTGCGGGTTCGTAGGCTGTGCTCGTACAGGTGATCGACGGGGCAGCGGGAGGCGGCAGTGACCACGCCGGAGCAGGGCCGGAGAGTTGACGTGGCGGGCGGGACGCCGGAGGCGGTGCCGCCCGCCGTACGCGTGGAGGGGCTGGGGAAGCGCTTCGGCGAGCAGATCGCGGTCGCCGGGGTGGACCTGGTCCTGCCCGCGGGCCGGTTCATCGGCCTGGTCGGCCCGAACGGCGCGGGCAAGACGACGACGCTGTCGATGGTGACCGGGTTGCTCCGCCCCGACCAGGGGCGCGTCGAGGTCGCCGGACACGACGTGTGGCGGGACCCGGCCGCGGTGAAGGCCCGCATCGGGGTGCTGCCGGAGGGGCTGCGGCTGTTCGAGCGGCTGTCGGGCCGCGAACTCCTCGCGTACACGGGGCGGTTGCGGGGCCTGCCGGGCGCCGAGGTCGACAAGCGGGCGGCGCAACTGCTCGACGTGCTGGACCTGGCGGGCTCGCAGCACAAGCTGGTCATCGACTACTCGACCGGCATGCGGAAGAAGATCGGCCTCGCGGCGGCGCTGCTGCACAACCCCGAAGTGCTCTTCCTGGACGAGCCGTTCGAGGGCGTGGACCCCGTGTCGGCGCAGACGATCCGGGGCGTGCTGGAGCGGTACACGGCGTCCGGGGCGACGGTCGTGTTCTCCAGCCACGTGATGGAGCTGGTGGAGTCCCTGTGCGACTGGGTCGCGGTGATGGCCGCCGGGCGGATCCGCGCGCACGGCCCGCTGGCGGAGGTCCGCGGCGACGCGCCGACCCTGCAGCGGGCGTTCCTGGAGCTGGTCGGCGCGCAGGGCCGCGACGCGGGCGAGTCCCTGGACTGGCTGGGGGGTGCCCGATGACGTACGGGACCGGTGCGGCGGGCGCCTTCGGCACGGGCGCCGGCGCGGGCGCGGCGGGGGGCGCGGACACCGGGACGCTGACCTCCGTCTTCGTGCGGATCAAGCTGTCGCTGCTGCGGAACGGGCTGCGGCAGTCCTCGGGCCGTACCGCCGTCTTCGTCGTGTCGATCGTCTTCGCCCTGCTGTTCGCGGCCGGGCAACTGCTCGGCATGGTGTTGCTGCGGGGGCACGCGCAGGCGGCCACGGTGGCGGTGCTGCTGACCGCGGTGACGGCGCTCGGCTGGGCGGTGGTGCCGCTGTTCTTCCCGAGCGGTGACGAGACGCTGGACCCGACGCGTCTGGTGATGCTGCCGTTGCGGGCGGGTCCGCTGGTGTGGGCGCTGCTGGTGGCGTCGCTGGTGGGCATCGGCCCGCTGTTCACGCTGTGCCTGGCGGTGGGGGCGGGGATCTCCGTGGCGCACGGGGCGTTCGCGGGGGCCATGGCGGTACTCGCGGTGCCGCTGGTGCTGCTGGTGTGCCTGGCGCTGGCCCGCGCGGTCGCGGCGGCGAACATCCGGCTGCTGACGTCCCGCAAGGGCCGGGACCTGGCGCTGTTGAGCGGCCTGGTCGTGGCGATCGGCATCCAGGTCGTCAACTTCGGCGCGCAGCGGCTCGGCCAGGCGGGTGGGGCGGCGCGGCTGGAGCCGGTCGCGGACGTCGTCCGGTGGGTGCCGCCCGCCTCGGCGGTCGGCGCGGTCGACTCGGCGAGCCGCGGCGCGTACGGGACGGCCGTGGCGCAACTGTTGCTGTCGGCGGTGGCGCTGGCGGCGCTGCTGTACTGGTGGCAGCGGAGCCTGACGCGGCTGATGACGGCGCCGGACGGCTCGACGGTCGCGGCGGCGGGCGCGGACACCGGTCGGGACCGCTCCGGGGCCGGCTGGGCGCGGCTGCTGCCGGAGGGGCGTACGGGCGCGGTGGTGCAGCGGGCGCTGCGGTACGCGTGGCGGGACCCGAAGGCGAAGTCCGGTTGGGTGACGGCGCTCGCGCTGGGCCTGATCGTCCCCGTGTTCAACGCCCTCCAGGGGCACGGCTCGGTGTACTGGGCGTGCTTCGCGGCGGGGCTGCTGGGGACGCTGATGTACAACCAGTTCGGTCAGGACACGTCGGCGTTCTGGATCGTCGCGATGACCGTGTCGTCGAAGCGGGACGCGTACGTGGAGCTGCGGGCGCGGGCGCTGGCGCTGCTGCTGGTGACGCTGCCGTACGCGACGCTGGTGACGGTGGTGACCGTCGCGGTCCTCGGTGACTGGGGGGCGCTGGCGGAGGGGCTGGGCCTCTCGTACGGGCTGCTGGGGGCGATGCTGGGCGTGGGCGCCTGGGCGTCGGCGTTCTTCCCGTACTCGATCCCGCAGGACAGCGCGTACAAGAACGCGGCGCCGGGGCAGGGCGGGCTGGCCTGGGCGTCGATGATGGGCGGGATGCTGCTGTCGGCGGTGCTGTGCGCCCCGCTGATCGCGGCGGTGGTGTGGACGCACGTGGCGTCCGCCGAGCCGTGGGCGCTGCTGCCGCTGGGCGCGGGGTGGGGGGCGCTGCTGACGTGGGGCGGTCTGCACCTGGCGGCGGGCCGCACGTCCCGGCGGCTCCCGGAGATCCTGGCGGCCGTGAGCAAGGCCTGACGGCCCCGCGCCCCGGGGGGCGCCCGTGTCGGCGGCGGGGCCGTCGCTGCGGGGCCGGCGGCCCCGCACCCGGGGCGCACCCCCCGGCGCGGGCCGCGCCGGGGCGGCCGGGTCAGACGGTCGCGGCGAGGAAGGTCCAGAGGGTTTCGCGCCATGTTTCCGGCTGGTCGTAGTGGAGGTAGTGGCCCGCGTCGGGCACCTCCGCGTACTGGCCCCGCGGCAGGACGCGGACCATCTCCTGCGCCTCCGCGCGGCCCAGCTCGCCGTCGATCCCCCGCACCACCAGCGTCGGGCAGCGGACCCGGGCCAGCGTGTCCCAGTGCGCGTCGTGCACCCAGGTCGAGCGGGCCGCGAGCATCTGGTGCGGCGAGAACGAGGGCCGCCACCCGTCGGGCGAATCGCGCATCACCTCCGCGAAGAACGCGCCCCGCGCGGGGTTCGGCCGCTCGATCCGCGGGTCGTCCTCCCCGAACCACTTCCGCACGTCGGCCAGGGTCGCGAAGGGAACCGGCCAACTGCGGAACCACTCCTCCCACTCCCGTTGCGACGCCGCGCCCAGCGCGGAGGCCCGCATGTCGCCGATGACCAGCGCGTTGACCAGGTCCGGCCGCTCGGCGGCGAGCTGCCAGGCCGTCAGGGCGCCCATGGAGTGCCCCACGAGGGTGGCCGGCGCGAGCCCGAGCTGTTCGATCGCGGCGACCGCGTCCGCCACGTACGCCTCGCGCGTGTAGGGCCCGGCGGCCGGTTTGCCGCTGTGGCCGTGCCCGCGCTGGTCCAGGGCGACGGCCCGGTACCGCCCGGACAGCCAGCGGGCCGTGTCCGCCCAGTGGGCGGCTCGGCCCATCAGGCCGTGCAGGAACAGGACGCCCCCCGCGTACTCGGTGCCGTCGCCGCCCGGTCCCTTGGGCGGGTCGGCGAACTCCCAGGCGGCGAGACGTACGCCGTCGGCCCCGGTCAGATCGATGCGTCGCGCCATGTGCCCTGGCACCCCCTTCTGTCGCGTCTGTCGCGTCGGACGAACCCCCGCCCAGAGTATCGAACATAAATTCGAAGACAGGGGCGCCGGCGGCAACATCGCTCGTTCGAGTGACCCCTCTCAAGGATTGGCGGGCGCCGCCGAGGGGAGATCTTCAACGGGAGGCGGACCACTCGGGGAAAAGGGTCCGACGGGATTGACCCTGAGAGCTCGGGGCTCCGGGTCAGTACAGGGGAGGCCGGGTCCCGGTGCCGTAAGGCACCGGGACCTTCTTCGTGTGTGGACGCGCGCTTCGGTGCGGACGGCGGACGGCGCATCGCGCGACTCCCTCCCCACGGCGGGTCCCCGGCCTGGCCCCAGACTGGCACGCACGCGGACACCCCGCTGTCGTTCCGCGCGAAAGTACCCCATACGGTACGCGCCGGACCCCGGACGGAACGGCGCCGCCCGGACGGGCCGGGGAACGGCACCGTCCGGGCGGCGGGTGGCGCGGGTAGGGCGGATGAGGCCGGTGAAGCGGGCGGGGGCGGCGCGGAACGGGCACCCTCAGCGCTTCGGAACCCCAGTGATGGAGCGCGTGAGCCCTTCGGGGCCTCAGCGCTTGAGTGCTTGGACGCTTCAAGACCTCAGCGATGGAGCGGATGAGCCCCTCGGGGCCTCAGTGCGTGAGTGCTTGAGCGCTTCAGCGGTGGGGTGCTTCAGCGGTTGAGCGCTTGAGTGCTCCAGTACCTCCGCGCTCGGCGGCGGGCGCCTCAGCGCTTGGCGACGAAGACGTGCGACGCCACGTCGGCGTCCAGTTCGGCGGCCTCGCCGCTGCTGCCGACCAGCACGCCGCCGGGCGACTCGGTCACGCTCACCACGGAGCCGGGCTGCACACCGGCGCGCCGCAGCGTGTACATGAGCTGGGCGTCCGTCTGGATGGGCTCGCCGATCCGGCGCACCACCACGGTCTTGCCCTCCGAGCCCGGGTCCAGCTCGGACAGGGACACCATGTGCTCGTCGAGGAACGGGTCGGCCTCCGCCTGCTCACCCAGCTCCTCCAGGCCCGGGATCGGGTTCCCGTACGGCGACTCCGTGGGGTGGCGCAGCAGCTCCAGGACACGGCGCTCGACGGCCTCGCTCATCACGTGCTCCCAGCGACACGCCTCGGCGTGGACCTGCTCCCACTCCAGGCCGATCACGTCCACGAGGAGGCACTCCGCGAGCCGGTGCTTGCGCATCACGCGCGTGGCCAGCCGGCGGCCCTCCTCCGTCAGCTCCAGGTGCCGGTCGCCGGCGACGGTCACCAGCCCGTCGCGCTCCATCCGGGCGACCGTCTGGCTGACCGTGGGACCGCTCTGATCGAGCCGTTCCGCGATGCGGGCGCGCATGGGCACCACACCTTCCTCTTCCAGCTCGAGGATGGTGCGGAGATACATCTCCGTGGTGTCGATCAGTCCGGACATACGTGCCCCTCGATGCGTGACTTCCAGTGTGCGCGGCCCTGGCTCAATTGTTGCGCATCCCGTGGGCGGCCGTGCCGCCCCGGACGGAGCGGTGGCCGGACACCGTATTGACAGGGGAATGGTCCAGACCGCACCGTGATCCGCGACACAACGAGAGGAAGGCCGTGCCGATGGGCGACAGCACGCTGGCCGATCAGTTCTTCGACGCCGCGATCGGCCTGCTCCAGCGGGTCCGGGAGGAGGAGGCGGAGCACATCGCCGCCGCGGGCGCCGCCGTCGCCGACACCGTCGCCTCGGGCGGTCGCCTGTTCGCGTTCGGGGCCGGGCACTCGTCGCTGCCCGCGCAGGACGTCGTGTACCGGGCGGGCGGCCTAGCGCTGATGAACCTGCTCGCCGTGCCGGGCGCGGTCGGCGTCGACGTGGTGCCCGCGCCCCTCGGCTCGGCCCTGGAGCGCGTGGAGGGCCTGGCCGCGGCGGTCCTCGACTCGTCGCCCGCCCGCGCGGGCGACCTCCTGGTGGTCATCTCGCTCTCCGGCCGGAACACCCTGCCCGTCGAGATGGCCGTGAACGCCCGCGCGCTGGGCCTGAAGGTCATCGGCGTCACGTCCGTGGCGTACGCGAAGGAGACCCGTCCCCGGAACGCCTCGGGGACCTTCCTGAAGGACCACTGCGACATCGTCCTCGACTCCAAGATCGCCGTCGGGGACGCGGAGCTGTCCCACGAGGGCGTCGAGGCGCCCTTCGCGCCCGCCTCCACCGTCGTGACCAGCGCCCTCATGCAGGCCGTCATGGCCGCGGCGGCCGAGGAACTGGTCCGCCGCGGCATCGAGCCCCCGCTGCTGCGCTCCGGCAACGTCGACGGGGGCCACGAGTGGAACGGCCGCGTGATGGAGGAGTACGCGGACCGGATCTTCTACCGCCGGTAGCTCACGCCGTGAGGCGGCCCGCCTTGAGCGCCGCGACGAACGGCGCCCAGGCGCGGGCCGCGAGGACGAGCGCGGGGCCGCCCGGGACCTTGGAGTCCCGCACGGGAACGACGCCGGGCAGGTCGTCGGCGACCTCGACGCAGTCACCGCCGTCACCGTTGCTGTGGCTGGACTTGCGCCACCGCGCGGCGCCGAGGAAGCCTTCCGCGACCTCGACGCAGTCGCCGCCCGTGCCGTTGCTGTGGCTGGACTTGCGCCACCGCGCGGCGCCGAGGAAGCCTTCCGCGACCTCGACGCAGTCACCGCCGGTGGCGTTGCTGTAGCTGGACTTGCGCCAGTGCGCGGTGCTCAGGTCAACGTTGCTGTGTGCCATTTCGGTAATCCTCTGCCGCAGCCTCGACCATGGCCAGGGACGTCTCAGGCGGCAGTGCGACGGCCCTCAGCAGATCGTACGACTCGCGGTAGTGCTGCACGAGCCGCGGGTCGTCGATGAGTTGACCGCTGTGGAGGCTCTCGGTGTACGCGACCGGCGGGGCGTCCGCGAAGGTCATGATCTTCGCCATGCCCATCATGAAGGGGTGGGTGACGGCGGAGGTCGGGACGATCTGGAGCAGGGACCGCGTCGCCCGGGTCACGCCCGCGATGTGCTCCAGCAGCTCGGCCATTCCCTCCGGCGGGAGCACGGCACGCCGGATCACGGACTCGTCCAGGATCGCCCAGAACGCCGGGGGCTCCTCCTTCCGGAAGATCGTCGCGCGCCCCAGCCTGGCGGTGACGTTCTTCTGCACGTAGGCGTCGTCCGCGCGCGGCACGCCCGCCCGGACGATCGCGCGCGCGTAGTCCGCGGTCTGGAGCAGCCCCGGTACGAGCAGCGGTGCCCATTCCTCGATCGTGCGGGCGAACTTCTCCATCTCCGCCACGTCCGCGAAGTACTCGGCGTGGCCGCCCTTGCGCGCCTTCCGCACGTCGTCGCAGCCGCGCTCGAAGTACCCGTCCGTCTTCAGGACGCGGTCCACGTGCCGGGCCAGATCGGGCGGCATGCGGCGCTGGCCGCGCTCGATCTCGCTCAGGTACGTCGCCCCGTAGAAGCTGCCCTCCACCAACTGCTCCAGCGTCAGGCCCGCCTCCTCCCGCTGGAAGCGCAGCTCCTTGCCGTAGAAGCACGGAACGCTCTCCGACCCGTCGATGTCCTTGCGCTGCCCTCGCGCCACCGTCGACCGCCCTTCGTCGCGTACGTCGTCGCCGTCAGACGCTACGCACGCCCGGCACCGCACGTGACGGATTCGTCACCATTCGCACATACGGGTGGCCGGGCCCCTCACCCCGGCGGGGCCGCCAGGTCCAGGGACGCGGCGATCCGTACGGCGACGCTCTCCGCGTACGCGACGTCCGGGCGTTCGAAGGGCGGGCGGTTCGACGAGCGGAGGAACGTCACCACACCCAGCGACCGGCCCCGGCTGCGCAGCACCGCGCACAGCGCGTGCGCCGTGCCGTCCGGCCACTGCCGCTCCGCCGCCCACCCGCGCGCGGCCCCCGACGACCAGCCGCTGGCCCGCACCGCGCCCGCCCGGTCCAGCGCGCGCAGGGCCGGGTGGTCCGGCCCGTACGGCACCGGCAGCTCCGCGCCCGCGACGAGCGCCACCGGGCCGGGCGCCCGGGCCGGCGTGGTCGCGACCCGCACCAGCCGCGTGCCGTCGTCGCGGGCCAGGTCCAGCAGGGCGTCGTCCGCGAACCCGGTGAGCGCGAAGTCCAGGTACACGGTCGCCGCCTCCATCGGGTCCTCGCACTCCGCGGCGGCGGCGCCCGCCCGGTGCAACTGGCCGGCCCGGAACCGCAGTCGGTCCGCCTCCTGCTCGGCGAGGCGCGCCTCCGTGACGTCCTCGAACAGCCACGCCACGCCGAGCGGCACGGGCTGCCGCGACAGCGGCGACGCGAGCCGCAGGAAGCCGCAGCGCCAGCAGCGCCGCCGCTCCCCGTCCGGGGTGCGGACCGTCGTCCACAGCTCGACCGGCGAGCGGGGGTCGCCCTCCGCCAGTACGTGTTCCAGGGCCGCCTCCAGCCGGTCGGCGCCCTGGGCCAGGAGGTCGCCGAGGGGCCGGCCGAGCAGGGCGGTGCGGGGGGTGCCGAGGGCCCGGGCGGCCCGCGCGTTCACGACGGCGGGGCGCAGGTCGGCGTCCACGACGACGAGCCCGTACGGCGCCTCTCCGAACAGGGCCTCGCTGAGCGCGACCGACCGCTCGAAGTCGAGCTGCGCGTGGACCTCGCCGAAGGCGCAGTACACCCCGGCCGGGCTCCCGTCCGAGCCCCGCACCCCGGACGCCTGGACGCGGACGAGGACCCGGCCGCCGTCCTTGTGGAGCAGCGCGAACTCGTGGAGGCCGCGGCCGGGCCCGTCCGCGGCGGCCGTCAGCCGGGCCTCGATCGCGGCGGCGTCGGCGGGCCGCGCCGCCCATCCGGCGAGGCCGCGGCGGCCGACGGCCTCGGCGGCGGGCCAGCCGAGGATCCGCTCGGCCTCGCGGTTCCAGTGGGTGACCGCGCCGTCCGCGTCGAACGCGCACAGCGCGGCGTCCATCCCGTCCAGCAGCGCGCTGAGCAGGTCCCCGTCCGTCCGGGCCGTTCCGCTCCTGGACGCACTCATCCCGGCACCCCCTGCGAGACGTGTACGCGCGTGCACCCGCATCGCGCCCGGCCATTCAACTGGAACGTGACCCAGGACACACGTGGTTCCGTAAATTCGGTTGAGCGGGGCGGGTCGGGTTCCTAGGGTGTGGAGCACACGAGAAAGGAGGTGATCCGGAAGTGGTTTCTTTTCGGATGCGTGAGGTGACTGCGGGCTGAGGCCTGTCGTCACATGACGGCAGGCCTCCTGCCGTACACCAAGCAGTCACCGGCCCGCGGGCTCGTCGGCACATCCGGCCGACCTCTCCTTGCTAGCAGGAGAGAGCAGAGTCCGCGGGCTTCTGCATGTCCGGCGCGGGCTCCCGCGTGCCCGGCGCGGGCTTCTGCCTGTGCCCGGCGGGTCTCTGCGTGCCCGGCGCGGACTTCCGCTTGTCCGGCGCGGGCTCCGGCGTGCCCGGCGGGCCTCCGCGTACCCGGTGCGCTACGGGGCGAGCCGCTCCACCCGCCAGCCCTCGCCGGTGCCGCCGTCGCCCGTGCCGCCCTCGCCGGCGCCGCCGCCCTCGCCGTCCTCGCCGCCCGCCTGCCGTACGTACCGGAGCCGGTCGTGGAGCCGGTTCTCGTGCCCCTGCCAGAACTCGACGGTGTCGGGCACGACCAGGAACCCGCCCCAGTGCGGCGGTACGGGCACCTGCTCGCCCTCCGGGTAGCGGGCGGCCAGCTCCTCGTACCGGGCGAGCAGTTCGGCGCGGGAGCCGAGGACGGACGACTGCGCGCTGGCCCAGGCGCCCAGTTGCGAGCCGTGCGGGCGGGTGCGGAAGTACGCGGCCGTCTCGTCGCGGCCGATCCGGGCGGCCCGGCCGGTGACGATGACCTGGCGGGCGATCGGGTGCCAGGGGAAGAGGAGCGAGACGTGCGGGTTGGCGGCCAGCTCGCCGCCCTTGCGGGAGTCGTAGTTGGTGAAGAAGACGAAGCCGCGCGCGTCGTACTGCTTCAGCAGCACCGTACGGGCCGAGGGGCGGCCGTCGGGGGTCGCCGTCGCGACGACCATGGCGTTCGGCTCGTGGATGCCGCCGCGGCACGCCGCCTCCTTGAACCAGCGCGCGAACTGCTCCATGGGGTGCGCGGCCAGGTCGCGCTCCGTCAGCTCGGAGGTGTGGTACTGCTCGCGCATGGGTGCCGGGTCGAGGACGGGGTCCACGGCTGGATCGAGGGCGTCGGTCACGGCGTCCATCCTGCCTCAGGGCGCTGCGACCGCTTCAGTCTGCCCGGCGCCCCGCCGGGCCAACCCCGCCCTCCCGGAACGGCGGAGTGTGCCTGATGTCACGCTTCCCCGCATCGGCGGAACCCGACAGACTCATGGGCTGGGTCACTGTTCGTTCCCTCCACCCACACGTCACCACGAGGAGCCGCCAGATGTCCGACTTCGTACCCGGGCTCGAAGGAGTCGTCGCGTTCGAGACGGAGATCGCCGAACCGGACAAGGAGGGCGGTGCCCTCCGGTACCGGGGCGTCGACATCGAGGACCTGGTGGGGCACGTGTCCTTCGGGAACGTGTGGGGCCTGCTCGTCGACGGCGCGTTCAACCCCGGCCTGCCCCCGGCCGAGCCCTTCCCCATCCCGGTCCACTCCGGTGACATCCGCGTGGACGTGCAGTCCGCGCTGGCGATGCTCGCGCCCGTGTGGGGGCTGAGGCCGCTGCTCGACATCGACGAGGAGCAGGCCCGCGACGACCTGGCGCGGGCGGCGGTCATGGCGCTGTCGTACGTGGCGCAGAGCGCGCGCGGGCAGGGGCTGCCGATGGTGCCGCAGAGCGAGATCGACAAGGCGCAGTCGGTGGTGGAGCGGTTCATGATCCGCTGGCGCGGCGAGCCGGACCCGAAGCACGTGAAGGCCGTCGACGCGTACTGGACGTCGGCCGCCGAGCACGGCATGAACGCGTCGACGTTCACCGCGCGCGTCATCGCGTCGACCGGCGCGGACGTGGCGGCGGCGCTGTCCGGCGCGGTCGGCGCCATGTCGGGGCCGCTGCACGGCGGCGCGCCCTCGCGGGTGCTCGGCATGATCGAGGAGATCGAGCGGACCGGTGACGCCGTCGCGTACGTGAAGCGCGCCCTGGACAAGGGCGAGCGGCTCATGGGCTTCGGCCACCGCGTGTACCGCGCCGAGGACCCGCGCGCCCGGGTGCTGCGCCGCACGGCCCGCGACCTGGCCGCGCCGCGCTTCGAGGTGGCGGAGGCCCTGGAGAAGGCCGCCCTGGAGGAGCTGCACAACCGCCGCCCGGACCGGGTGCTGGCGACGAACGTGGAGTTCTGGGCGGCGATCGTCCTGGACTTCGCGGAGGTCCCGGCGCACATGTTCACGTCCATGTTCACCTGTGCCCGCACGGCCGGCTGGTCGGCCCACATCCTGGAGCAGAAGCGCACGGGCCGCCTGGTCCGCCCGTCGGCCCGCTACGTCGGCCCGGGCCCCCGCGACCCCCGCGAGATCGCCGGTTACGAGGACATCGCTTCCTGACGCCCCCGCCCCACCCCGGGCCCCGCCCCGCCCCCGCGCGCGGCGGGGCCCTTTTTTCGTCCCGAAACAAGCAAGCACGCTTGCTTGTTTCGGGGGGTGCTGGCATGCTCGCCGGGCACACCGCCTGGGGCCCGAGCCGAGGGAGCGCGTCGTGTACCACCCCGTTCTCGATGATCTGCGTGACGAGAGTGACGAGTTGGACCGGGTCGTCGCCGGGCTCGGGGCCGGCGGGTGGGGGCTCGCCACGCCGGCCGCCGGGTGGAGCGTCGCCCACCAGATCGCCCACCTGGCCTGGACCGACGAGGTGGCCGTGCTCGCCGCCACCGCGCCGGAGGAGTTCGCCGCGCACGCGGCCGGGGCCGCCGCCGCGCCGTACGGATTCGTCGACCGGGCCGCCGAGGAGGGGGCGCGGGCCGCACCGGAAGCGCTGCTCGCCCGGTGGCGGGCGGCCCGGCGGAAGCTGGAGGAGGTGCTGCGGGCCCTGCCCGACGGCACCCGCGTCCCCTGGTACGGGCCGCCCATGAGCGGGACGTCCCTGGCGACCGCCCGGCTCATGGAGACCTGGGCGCACGGCCAGGACGTGGCGGACGCCCTCGGCGTCGTACGGGCGCCCACCGCCCGGCTCCGGCACGTCGCCCACATCGGCGTGCGCGCCCGCGACCACGCGTACGCCGTCCGGGGGCTCACCCCGCCGGACGCGGAGTTCCGCGTGGTGCTCGACGCCCCGGACGGGACGGTCTGGGCGTACGGGCCGCAGGACGCCGCCCAGACCGTCACCGGGCCCGCGCTCGACTTCTGCCTCCTGGTCACCCAACGCGCCCACCGCGCCGACCTCGCCCTGCGGGCCCACGGGCCGGACGCCGACCGCTGGCTCGACGTCGCCCAGGCGTTCGCCGGGCCGCCCGGAGCGGGCCGGCCGCCCCGGAGGGGGGACGCGTGACGGCGCCCGTGCTGCGGGTCGGCAACTGCTCCGGCTTCTACGGCGACCGCTTCTCCGCCGTCCGCGAGATGCTCACCGGCGGACCGCTCGACGTCCTCACCGGGGACTACCTCGCCGAGCTGACCATGCTCGTCCTCGGCCGGGACCGCCTCAAGGACCCCTCCCTCGGGTACGCCAGGACCTTCCTGCGGCAGATGGAGGAGACGCTCGGGCTCGCCCACGCGCGCGGCGTCAAGGTCGTCGCCAACGCCGGGGGCCTCAACCCCGCCGGGCTCGCCGACGCCCTGCGCGCCCTCGCCACCCGGCTGGGCGTGCCCGTGCGCGTCGCCCACGTCGAGGGCGACGGGCTGCCCCTGCCCGCCGGGGCGCTCACCGCCAACGCGTACCTGGGCGGCGCCGGGATCGCCGCCTGCCTGAGCGCGGGCGCCGACGTCGTCGTCACCGGGCGGGTCACCGACGCCGCCCTCGTCACCGGCCCCGCCGCCGCCCACTTCGGCTGGGCGCCCGACGCCCACGACCCGCTCGCCGGGGCCGTCGTCGCCGGGCACGTCCTGGAGTGCGGCACCCAGGCGACCGGGGGCAACCACCCGTTCTTCCGCCGGTACGACGTGCGGCGCCCCGGCTTCCCGCTCGCCGAGCTCCACGCCGACGGGTCCGCCGTCATCACCAAGCACCCCGGCACCGGCGGCGCCGTCGACGTCGCGACCGTCACCGCCCAACTGCTGTACGAGACGTCCGGCGCCCGCTACGCCGGGCCCGACGCCACCGCCCGCCTCGACACCGTACGGCTCGTCCAGGACGGCCCCGACCGGGTGCGGATCGACGGCGTGCGCGGCGAGGCCCCGCCGCCCCTGCTCAAGGCGGGGGTGACCCGGCTCGGCGGCTGGCGCAACGAGGTCGTGTTCGTCCTCACCGGCCTCGATGTCGACGCCAAGGCGCGGCTGGTGCGGGAGCAGGTCGAGGACGCGTTCGCGCGCTCCGGGGCCCGCCCGGCGGACGTGCGGTGGGAGCTGGCCCGCACCGACCGGGCCGACGCCGCCACGGAGGAGACCGCCAGCGCCCTGCTGCGGCTCGTCGTGCGCGACCCCGACCCGGAGGCGGTGGGCCGCGCCGTGACGGGCGCCGCCGTCGAGCTGGCCCTCGGCAGCTACCCCGGCTTCCACGTCACCGCGCCGCCCGGCCGGGCCGCCCCGTACGGCGTGTTCGAGGCCGTGTACGTCGAGCCGGGCGCCGTCACCCACACGGCGGTGCTGCCCGACGGGCGGCGCGTCCCCGTCCCGCACCCCGCCGCCACCCGCCCCCTCGCCCCCGTACCGGAGCCGCCGCTCCCGCCGCCCCTGCCGCCCGGGCCGGTCCGGCGGGCGCCGCTCGGGCTGGTCGCCGGGGCCCGCAGCGGCGACAAGGGCGGCGACGCCAACGTCGGCGTGTGGGCCGAGTCGGACGCGGCGTGGCGGTGGCTCGCCCACGCGCTGACCGCCGACCGCCTGCGCGACCTGCTGCCGGAGGCCCGCGACCTGCCCGTCGCCCGCCACGTCCTGCCCCGCCTGCGGGCCCTGAACTTCACCGTGACCGGCCTCCTCGGCGAGGGCGCCGCCGCGCGGGCCCGGTTCGACCCGCAGGCCAAGGCGCTCGGCGAATGGCTGCGCTCCCGCCACCTCGACGTCCCGGAGGTCCTGCTGTGACCGTCCTCGCCTCCGCCCTCGACCCGGCGTCCCCCGCGTACGGGGCCCACCGCCGCGCCATGCTCGCCCGGCTGGCCGAACTGGACGCGCACCACGCCGAGGCCCTCGCGGGCGGCGGCGAGGCGTACGCCGCCCGGCACCGGGCGCGCGGCAAGCTCCTCGCCCGGGAGCGCGTCGAACTGCTCCTCGACGAGGACGCGCCGTTCCTGGAGCTGTCGCCGCTCGCCGCCTGGGGCTCCGAACACCCGGTCGGCGCGTCCCTCGTCACCGGCATCGGCACCGTCGAGGGCGTCGAGTGCCTGATCACCGCCAACGACCCGACCGTGCGCGGCGGCGCCTCCAACCCGTGGACGCTGCGGAAGGCGCTGCGCGCCAACGAGATCGCGTTCGCCAACCGGCTCCCCGTCGTCTCCCTCGTCGAGTCGGGCGGCGCCGACCTGTCCTCCCAGAAGGAGGTCTTCATCCCCGGCGGCGCCCTCTTCCGGGACCTCACCCGCCTCTCCGCCGCCGGGATCCCCACGGTCGCCGTCGTGTTCGGCAACTCCACCGCGGGCGGCGCGTACGTCCCCGGCCTGTCCGACCACACCGTGATGATCAAGGAGCGGTCGAAGGTGTTCCTCGGCGGCCCGCCGCTGGTGCGGATGGCCACCGGCGAGGAGAGCGACGACGAGTCGCTGGGCGGCGCCGAGATGCACGCCCGCACCTCCGGCCTCGCCGACCACTACGCCCTCGACGAACCCGACGCGATCCGCCAGGCCCGCCGGATCGTCGCCCGCCTCCACCACCGCAAGGCACACCCCGACCCCGGCCCGGCCGAACCGCCGCGGTACGACCCGGAGGAGCTGCTGGGCATCGTCCCCGGCGACCTGCGCACCCCCTTCGACCCGCGCGAGGTGATCGCCCGGATCGTCGACGGCTCCGACTTCGACGAGTTCAAGCCGCTGTACGGGACGAGCCTGGTCACCGGCTGGGCGCGGCTGCACGGCTACCCGCTCGGCGTCCTCGCCAACGCGCGGGGCGTGCTGTTCAGCGCCGAGGCGCAGAAGGCCGCCCAGTTCATCCAACTCGCCAACCAGCGCGACGTCCCCCTGCTGTTCCTCCACAACACGACCGGCTACATGGTCGGCAGCCAGTACGAGCAGGGCGGCATCATCAAGCACGGCGCCATGATGATCAACGCGGTGTCGAACAGCCGCGTCCCGCACCTGTCGGTCCTCGTCGGCGCCTCGTACGGCGCCGGGCACTACGGCATGTGCGGCCGGGCGTACGACCCGCGCTTCCTCTTCGCCTGGCCCAGCGCCAAGTCCGCCGTGATGGGCCCGCAGCAGCTCGCCGGCGTCCTGTCGATCGTCGCCCGCGCCGCCGCGCGGGCCAAGGGGCGGCCCTACGACGAGGACGGTGACGCCGCGCTGCGCGCCGCGGTGGAGCAGCAGATCGAAGCCGAGTCCCTGCCGGTGTTCCTGTCCGGGCGGCTGTACGACGACGGGGTCATCGACCCGCGCGACACGCGTACCGTCCTCGGGCTGTGCCTGTCGGCGATCCACACCGCACCGGTCGAGGGCGCGCGCGGCGGCTTCGGCGTCTTCAGGATGTGAGGCCCCGTGATCGAGACCCTGCTCGTCGCCAACCGCGGCGAGATCGCCTGCCGCGTCTTCCGCACCTGCCGCGACCTGGGCGTCGCCACCGTCGCCGTCCACTCCGACCCGGACGCGGGCGCCCTGCACGTGCGGGAGGCCGACGCGGCGGTGCGGCTGCCGGGCGCGGCGCCCGCCGACACGTACCTGCGCGGCGACCTGCTCGTGGCGGCGGCCCTCGCGGCGGGCGCGGACGCCGTGCACCCCGGCTACGGGTTCCTCTCCGAGAGCGCCGCCTTCGCGCGCCGCGTCGAGGAGGCGGGGCTGACCTGGGTGGGGCCGCCGCCCGATGCCATCGAGGCGATGGCGTCCAAGACGCGCGCGAAGCGGCTGATGGGCGCCGAACCCCTCGACCCGGGCGCGCTCACCGACGTCGACCTGCCCGTCCTGATCAAGGCGGCGGCGGGCGGCGGCGGCCGGGGCATGCGCGTCGTGCGGGACCTGGGGGCGCTGGCGGGGGAACTGGCCGCCGCCCGCGCCGAGGCCCTGTCGGCGTTCGGGGACGACGAGGTGTTCGCGGAGCCGTACCTCCCGCGCGGACGCCACGTCGAGGTGCAGGTCCTCGCCGACGGCCACGGCACGGTGTGGCCGCTCGGCACCCGCGACTGCTCCCTGCAACGCCGCCACCAGAAGGTCGTCGAGGAGGCCCCCGCGCCGGGTCTGCCGCCCGCGCTCGTCGACGAGCTGTACGGCACGGCCGTGCGCGCCGCCCGCGCGATCGGCTACCGGGGCGCGGGCACCGTCGAGTTCCTCGTCGGCCCGGACGGCACCGCGCACTTCCTGGAGATGAACACCCGCCTCCAGGTCGAGCACCCCGTCACGGAGGCCGTGTACGGCGTCGACCTGGTCGCCCTCCAACTGCGCGTCGCGGAGGGCGCCGCCCTGCCGCCCGGGCCGCCCGCCCCGCGCGGCCACGCCGTCGAGGCCCGCCTGTACGCGGAGGACCCGGCGCGCGGCTTCGCCCCGCAGACCGGCACGCTCCACGCCCTGGAGGTGCCGGGGGTGCGCCTGGACACCGGGTACGCCGCCGGGGACGAGGTCGGCGTCCACTACGACGCCCTGCTCGCCAAGGCCGTCGCCCACGCCCCCACCCGCGCCGAGGCCCTGCGCGTCCTCGCCCGCGCCCTGGAACGGGCCCGCGTGCACGGCCCGGTCACCAACCGCGACCTCCTCGTCCGCTCCCTGCGCCACCCGGAGTTCACCGAGCCGGGCCGCGCCGACACCGGGTTCTACGACCGGCACCTGCCCGCCCTGACCGCCCCGCGGCCCGGCGGCCGGCACGCGGCCGTCGCCGCCGCCCTGGCCGAGGCCGCCGCCCGCCCGGGGCCCGGCGCGTGGCGGAACGTCCCGTCGCAGCCGCGGAGCAGGACGTACGTCGAGGAGCACGGCGGGACCCGCGTCGACCACGAGGTCCGCTACGTCCGCACCCGCGACGGCCACGCCCTGCCGGACGACCCGGACGTGCGGGTCGTGTCGGCCGGCGCGCACGAGGTGCGCCTCGACGTGGGCGGCGTCGTCCGCCCGTACCGCGTCACCGTCCGCCCCGGCACGGACACCGTCCACGTCGACGCGCCGGCGGGCGCGTACCGGCTCACGCGCCGCCCCCGCTTCACCGACCCGGCCGGGCACACCGCGCCCGGCTCGCTCCTCGCGCCCATGCCGGGCACCGTCGTCCGGGTCGCGGAGGGCCTCGCGGTGGGCGCCCGCGTCGAGGCGGGGCGCCCGCTGCTGTGGCTGGAGGCCATGAAGATGGAGCACCAGGTCACCGCGCCCGCCTCCGGCGTCCTCACCGCGCTCCACGCCGATCCGGGCCGCCAGGTCCAGGTCGGCGCGCTCCTCGCCGTCGTCGAACCGGAGCCCCCCGAGGGGCCGTCCGCACAGCCGGAGCCCCCCGAGGGGCCGCCCGTCCAGTCCGCACAGGAGGAACAGGCATGACCGCAGCCACCGGCACCCCCTTCGAGACCGACGGGCAGCGGGCCCTGCGCACCGCCGTCGCCGCCCTCGGCCGGCGCCACGCCGACGCCCACGACGACGACCCCGGCGTGCTGTGGCGGGAGGCGGGCAAGCTCGGCTACCTCGGCGTGAGCCTGCCCGAGGAGTACGGCGGCGGGGGCGGCGGCATCGCCGAACTCGCCACCGTCCTGGAGGAGCTGGGCGCCCAGGGCTGCCCGCTGCTGCTGCTGATCGTCTCCCCCGCGATCTGCGGCACGGTCATCGCCCGGTTCGGCACCGAGGAGCAGAAGCGGCGCTGGCTGCCGGGGCTCGCGGACGGCAGCCGCATCATGGCGTTCGGGATCACGGAGCCGGACGCGGGCTCCAACGCGCACCGCATCACCACCACCGCCCGCCGCACCCCGGACGGCTGGGTCCTGTCGGGCCGCAAGGTGTTCGTGTCCGGCGTCGACCTGGCCGAGGACACGATGATCGTCGGCCGGAGGGAGGACACGCGCACGGGCGCGCTGAAGCCGTGCCTGTTCGTCGTCCCGAGGGACGCGCCGGGCTTCCACCGGACCGCCATCGACATGGAACTGCGTGCCCGCGAGAAGCAGTTCGAGCTGGTGCTGGACGAGGTGCGGCTGCCCGCCGACGCGCTGGTCGGCGACGAGGACGCGGGGCTGCTCCAGTTGTTCGCGGGGCTGAACCCGGAGCGGGTGATGACGGCGGCGTTCGCGCTGGGCATGGGCCGGTACGCGCTCGCGAAGGCGGTGGCGTACGCGAAGGAGCGCCGGGTGTGGAAGGAGCCGATCGGCGCCCACCAGGCCATCGCGCACCCGCTGGCCCAGTCCCACATCGAACTGGAGCTGGCCGGGCTCATGACCCGCAAGGCGGCCCTCCTGTGCGACGCGGGCGACGACGTCGGCGCCGGTGAGGCCGCCAACATGGCGAAGTACGCGGCGGCCGAGGCGTGCGTGCGCGCCGTCGACCACGCCGTGCACACCCTCGGCGGCAACGGCCTCACGCGCGAGTACGGGCTCGGCAGGCTCGTCACCGCGTCGCGGGTGGCCCGCATAGCGCCGGTGAGCCGGGAAATGATCCTGAACTACGTCTCGCACCAGTCCCTGGGACTTCCCAAGTCGTACTGACCCACTCCATCGGAGGCGAGAGCCATGCCCCTGGTCACCACCGCCCACGACCGCGCCGTCACCACGCTCACCCTGGACGCCCCGGACACCCGCAACGCCCTCTCCGCCCGCCTGGTAGCGGAGTTGGCGGACGCGCTGGAGGAGTGCGCGAAGGACCCGGAGGTACGGGCGGTGGTACTCACCCACACCGGCTCCACGTTCAGCTCGGGCGCCGACCTGAAGGCCCCGCCGAGCCCGTACGCGTTCGTGGCGCTGCTGCGGCGGATCGTGGAGCTGCCCAAACCGGTCGTGGCGCGGGTCGCGGGGCGGGTGCGGGCGGGCGGCGTGGGGCTCGTGTCGGCCTGCGACCTGGTCGTGGCGTCGGAGGCGTCGGACTTCGCGCTGACGGAGGTGCGGATCGGAGTGGCGCCCGCGCTGGTCTCGCTGACGCTGCTGCCGCGCCTCGACGAGCGGGCGGCGTCCCGCTACTACCTGACCGGCGAGTCCTTCGGCGCGGCGGAGGCGGCGCGGATCGGCCTGGTGACGGTCGCCGCGCCGGAGGTCGACGGGGCGCTCGCGCCGCTGCTCGACGCCCTGCGGAAGGGGTCGCCGCAGGGGCTGGCCGCGTCGAAGCGGCTGGTGACGGCTAGGGTGCTGGAGACCTTCGAGCGGGACGCGGAAGACCTCGTCCAGCGCTCGGCGACGCTCTTCGCCTCGGCGGAGGCGCGCGAGGGAATGACGGCCTTCCTGGAACGACGGGACCCCGCATGGGCGATGTGACCCCCAAGCAGGACCGCAGCCGCGCCACCCGGCAGCGGCTGCTCGAAGCCGCCGTGGCCTGCCTGGCCGAACGCGGCTGGGCGGGCTCCACGGTGACCGTCGTCGCCGAGCGGGCGGGCGTGTCGCGCGGGGCGGCGCAGCACCACTTCCCGACGCGGGAGGACCTGTTCCTGGCGGCGGTCGAGTACGTCGCCGAGGAGCGGTCGCAGGCGCTGCGCGCGCTGGACGGCAAGGGCCGCGCGGAGGTCGTCGAGGCGCTGGTCGCCCTGTACACGGGGCCGCTGTTCCGGGCGGCCCTGCACCTGTGGGTGGCCGCGTCCGACGAGGACCAGTTGCGCCCGCGCGTCACGGAGCTGGAGGCCCGCGTCGGCCGGGAGGCGCACCGGATGGCGGTGGAGCTGCTGGGCGCGGACGAGTCGGTGCCGGGGGTGCGGGAGACGGTGCAGGGGCTGCTGGACATGGCGCGGGGGCTGGGGCTGGCGACGCTCCTGACGGACGACGGGGCCCGCCGCGAACGGGTGGTCGCCCAGTGGTCCCGCCTGCTGGACGGGGCCCTGGGCTGAGCCTCCGCGCGGGACGGGCGCCTCGGGGTCACGGGCGCCGCGGGGCCGCAGGGGTCGCGGGGGCGGTGCTCCCCGGGGCGTGTACCGAAAGTGGATCATGAGCATGGGATGAACGTGGCTCGTGGCGCGTGGAGATCTGGCCGTCGCACGGCGGACAGCGCTGGAACCGCTGTTGCCCAGGGGCAAGAAGCCCGGCCGGCCGCCGACATGGACCCGGCGCAGGCTGATCGACGATACGGTTCCGGGTCCGCACGGGCATCCCCCGGCGGGACATCCCCGAGGAGTACGGGCCGTGGAGCCGGGTGTACGACCTGTTCCGCCGCTGGCAGCGAAACGGCGCCTGGCAGCGGGTCCTCACCCAACCGCAGGCCCGGGCTGACGCGAAGGACCTGATCACCTGGGTCATCAACGTCGATTCCACCGTTGTGCGCCCACCGGCATGCCGCAGGAGACGCGGCTCCCGCGGCGGACGGCCACCGAAGTTCGACCCGGCGGGCTACGAGGCGCGTCATGCAGTGGAGCGCGGCATCAACCGCCTCAAAAGACACCGCGCCGCGGCTACGCGCTGTGACGAGCTCGCGGTCCGCTACGAGGCGACCGTCCTCGTCGCGACCGTCGATGAATGGCTGTGACCACTCACACGGCTCGTTCCATGCAGACCAGCTGGTCCCGCTCGTCCCACGACTCGGTGACGGTGAATCCGAGCCGCTCGTACAGGGCGATCGCGCCTGCCCGCCGCTTCCACACCGACAGCCGCACCGCGCTGACGCCGCTTTCCGCAGCATGCACAAGCGCGGCGCTGACCAGGCTGGACGCGATGCCCCGTCCCCGGAACGCCGGGTCCGTCCAGAGCCTCTTGACCTCGGACCGTCCGTCGACAGCGGCGGTCACCACCAGGCAGCCCACCGCGGTGCCCCCGCTCAGCGCCAGCAGTACGACATCGTCGACGAACACGGCCTGTGGATCCGCGATTTCCACCCGGTATCGGTCCGGCAACCCATCCACACCGGCGACAGCCTCACCCTTCTCGGCCTGCGTCTGCAGATGGTAGGCCGCCAGCAGCTCTGCCAGCCCATCCCGGACGGAAGGGGCCTGACCCGGCCAGCGGACGATGGCAACCTCGCGTTGATCAGTCATGACGTGAGCATCACATGACACACGCGAGGGCCGGAACGAACATCTTGATCCGCTTTCGGTACCCGCCCTAGCCGCCGAAGGTGGCCAGGAGGAAGACCGGGTAGAGCAGGGCCAGGCCGCCGGTGACCAGGCCGACGGCGCACTGGACGCGGTGGATCCGCTTCGCCAGGCCGAGGGCCGCGAAGGTGACGGCGAGGGCGCCGCACAGCGCCGGGACGGCGATCCCCACGTAGCTGACGAGCACGGCGCCGACCAGGCCGACCACGCCGAGGGCGAGGGAGACGACGCCGTAGAGGGAAGCGGGGCTGTCCGTGGTCCGGGTGGTCATGGCGGATCCCTAGCTGTTGGACGTCGGCGTCGTCGGGCGCGCGAAGGGCACCCCCGGTGCGGGAGTGGCTCCCCGCATGCCCAATGATGGCACTTCGCGTGTTCCCGGGACTGACCACCCCGTACAGGCAATTGGCATAGCCATGCCACGCGCGGGGTGCTCCCGAGGGAGCGCACAACCAAAAAACGGGAGGAAACATGAATCGTCGCTCTGTTGTGAGGGCGGCTTCGCTGGCGGTCGTTCCGCTGACGGTGCTGGCGACCGGACTGCCGTCGACCGCGGCCCCCGCCGCCGACCCCCGCCCGGACGCTCCGGAGTTCTCCATATCCGCGCTGGCCGGCGACGGCACGGAGGACGTGTCCGGGGTGAGCGCGCGGAGCGCCGCGGGCAGGGCCATGGCGACGCAGGGCCTCGGCGTGGTGCGGTCCGCTTCGGGCGCGTCGGCGGTCGTCGACCGCTCCATGGCGCACCAGGGGATCACCGCGGCCTACGGCTCCTCGTTCGTGGACCTGTCGTGGGAGGCGTACGCGCCACAGGCCCGCTACGCGGTCGTCCGGGACGGCGTGCGGGTGGCCGACCTGGAGGCGGGGGTCACCTCGTTCCGCGACACGCAGGTGGAGCCGGGCACCGACCACGACTACCGGGTGCTGCCGGTCCTGCCGGAGAAGGGCGAGCCGGACGCGCGCGCGTGGGGGATGAAGGTCTCCCTTCCGACCTCAGACTCGCTGACGGACATGCGCCGGGAGGCCGTGGCGCAGGCGACCGCCGCGGCGGCGGCCAAGACGACCACGCTGTCCTGGATCACCTTCATCCCCCAGGCGAAGATCGACGCCCCCAAGACGGGCTGCGACTACGGCAGCGGCTACCAGTTCGGCGGTGACAACCGCACGGCGTTCGACTGGAAGTCGAGCAGGTACCGCACCGCCCTGCACGCGAACATCACCTGGAGCAACAAGAAGGTCGCGGGCCACTCGTCCATCGGGGCCACCAAGGCGTACAAGAAGAGCACCGGCAAGCTCGTCGCGACCAAGACCGCCAGCAACAAGGACATGGTGGCGAAGAAGCTGGGTTCGGGCAGCAACTACGTGGACCTGCGGATGGTCACGCACGCCACCAACCCGTTCTGCAAGGGGCTCGGGGGAGTCAAGGGCGCCATCAACGGCGCCATCACCATCCAGTTGACCCAGAGCGGGAACTGGACCATCCGCTCCGGCAAGCACCGCCTGATGCCCAACCACCACATCTACATCTACAACGGGGGGAAGGTCACGAACGTCTACACGCGCAAGTACGCCAACGTGGCGTGCCTCATCGGTTCGATCGCCTGCCAGGAGGCCGATCTGACCGGCTACCGGGGGAAGTTCTGATCCTCCGGTGACACGGCACGGATGAACGGGGCCTGCCGCGCGCCCGCGCGGCGGGCCCACCGGTCAGCGGGCCGTGCGGGAGCGGACCGCGCCGATGCTGGCCGCGATGACCAGGGCGATCGCCGCCGCGTCCGTCGCCGACAGCGCCTGGTGCAGCACCAGGAACCCGGCCAGCGCCGCCACCGCCGGCTCCAGGCTCATCAGCACCGCGAACGTCCCCGCCGGCAGCCGCCGCAGCGCCATCAGCTCCATCGTGTACGGCAGGACGGACGACAGGAGCGCGACCGCCAGCCCCAGCCCCAGCGTCGACGGCACGGCCAGCTTCGCCCCCGCTTCCGCGACGCCCAGGGGCAGGCTGAGCACCGCGCCCACCGCCATGGCCAGCGCGAGGCCGTCGGCCTGCGGGAAGCGCCGCCCGGTACGGGCGCTGAACACGATGTACACGGCCCACATCGCCCCCGCCCCGAGGGCGAAGCCCGCGCCGACCGGGTCCAGCCGGTCGAAGCCGCCGCCGCTCAGCAGCGCCACGCCCGCCAGGGCCAGCCCGGCCCACACGAGGCTCACCAGGCGCCGGGACGCGACGACCGACAGGGCGAGGGGGCCGAGGACCTCCAGGGTGACGGCCGCGCCGAGCGGGATGCGGTCGATGGCCTGGTAGAAGCAGACGTTCATGCCGGCCAGCGCGGCGCCGAACGCCACGACGGTCCCCCAGTCGGAGCGGCTGTGGCCGCGCATCCGGGGGCGGCACACCACGAGCAGGACGAGCGCGGCGAGCGCCAGGCGCAGCGACACGACGCCGAGGGCGCCCGCGCGCGGCATCAGCAGGACGGCGACGGCCGCGCCGAACTGCAGGGACAGCGCGCCGCCCACCACCAGCGCGACCGGCCCGACCGCACCGGTTCCGGAGCCCGGCGCGCGGCCGTCCGGGCCGTGCGGGCGGGCTGCGGCCGACTCGGGGCGGGTGACCGCCGAGGCGTCTGCGGTACGGGCGTCTTTCACCGGGACCTCTTCTTCGTGCGCGTACGTCGCGCGCGGGCGGGCCGCCTTCCGGGAGGTCCGTTCCGCCGCGTGGCTGGTCCTCCCACGGTAAGCAGCGAAACCGACCCACGGCTATGGCGGGGTGCCCGGCCCCGGGCTCCGGGGTCGCCGCCCGCCCCGGAACCGGACGGGCCCCTCGGCGGGCTTCCGGGGCCCCTGGGGGGCTTCCCGCCGGATCCCCTGGCGGGCGTTCTCGGCGGATCTCCCGGCGGGCGTCCCGGCGGGCGTCCCGAGGGTCCCCCGGGAGTTCCCCGGCAGGCTTCCCGGCGGATCTCCCGGCAGGTCCCCGGGGCCCTCACGGGTTCCCCGAGGGATCCCCCACGGGTCTCCCTTGAAAGCTCCCCGGCGGACCCCCGGTGGGCCCCCGGCGGACCCCCGACGGGACCCCGGTGGGCTCCCCGGCGGGTCCCCGTGGGTTCCCGTGGGTTCCCTCACGGGTTCCCCGGCGCATTTCCCGGCAGGCTCCCCGGCGGGCCCCCAAGGGATCCCCCGGCGGACTCCCCGACCGGTCCCCGAGGGGTTTCCTCAAGGGTTCCCCGGTGGATCCGCCACGGGACTCCCCGGAAAGCTCCCCGGCGGACCCCCCAGGGGATCCCCCGGTGGGCTCCCCGGCCGGTCCCCCGGCAGGGCCTCCGCCAGGACCTCCGCGAGGTGGCGGGCGCGGCGGCCCGCGAGCTGGGCGAGCTGGGTGCGGCAGGAGAAGCCGTCGGCGAGCAGCTCCGTGCCGGGGGCGGCGGCGCGGACGGCGGGCAGCAGCCGGTCCTCGGCGCAGGCGACGGACACGTCGTGATGGCCGCGTTCGAAGCCGAAGTTCCCGGCGAGGCCGCAGCAGCCGCCGCTCAGCTCCCCGGTCAGCCCGGCGCGCTCGCGCAGGCGGCGCTCGGCGGCGTCGCCGAGGACGGCGTGCTGGTGGCAGTGGGTCTGCCCGGCGACCGGCCGGTCGAGGCGGGGCGGGCGCCAGTCGGGCGCCAGCTCCTCCAGGGCCTGGGCGAACGTACGGACCGACGCGGCCACCGCGCGGGCCCTCGGGTCGCCGGGCAGCAGCTCCGGCAGGTCCGTGCGCAGCGCCGCCGCGCAGCTCGGCTCCAGCACCACCAGCGGCGCGCCGGCGCCGAGGACGGGGCCGAGCGCGTCGAGGGTGCGGCGCATGACCGCGCGGGCCCGGTCGAGGCGGCCCGTCGACACGTACGTGAGCCCGCAGCACACCCGCCCGGGCGGCAGCGCGACCGGGACGCCCGCCGCTTCGAGGACGGTGACGGCGGCGCGGCCCGCCGAGGGCGTGAAGTGGTCGGTGAACGTGTCGGGCCACACGTACGCGCGCGGAGGGCCGGGCGGGGCCGTACGGCGGGCCGCCCACGCCCGGAACGTCTCGCGGGCCAGTTCCGGCAGGTCCCGTTCGGCCGCGATCCCGCCGGCCCGCTTGGCGAGCGCCGCGAGGGGCCGTACCCGCGCGGCGGCGTTGAGCAGCGGCGCGACGGGCGCGGCGAGGCGCAGCAGGGCGGGCAGGGAGCCCATCGTGTAGTGGGCGGCGGGGCGGAGGCGGCCCGCGTAGTGGTGGTGGAGGAACTCCGCCTTGTACGTGGCCATGTCCACGCCGACCGGGCAGTCGCTGCGGCAGCCCTTGCACGACAGGCACAGGTCCAGCGCGTCCCGCACCTCCGTCGACCGCCAGCCGCCGGGGACGACCTCCCCGGCGAGCATCTCGTGCAGGAGGCGGGCCCTGCCGCGCGTGGAGTGCCGCTCCTCGCCGGTCGCCCGGTACGACGGGCACATCACGTCCGTCCCCGTGCCCGGCCCCTCGACGCGGCACTTGGCGACGCCGACGCAGCGGCGCACGGCCGTGCCGAAGTCGCCGCCGTCGTCCGGGTAGGCGAACGCCACGTCGACGGGGGTGCGCGGCAGCACGTCGAAGCGGAGGTTCCCGTCGAGGGGGGCGGGGCGGGCGAGGACCCCCGGGTTCATCCCGCCGTCCGGGTCCCACAGGTCCTTGAACCGGCCGAACAGGCCGACCAGTTCGTCCCCGTACATCCTCGGCAGCAGCTCCGCGCGGGCCATCCCGTCGCCGTGCTCGCCCGACAGGGAGCCGCCGTGCGCGACGACCAGGTCGGCGAGCTCCTCCGAGAAGCGGCGGAAGCGGCGCACGCCGTCGGGGTCGGTGAGCCGGAAGTCGATCCGGACGTGGACGCAGCCCTCCCCGAAGTGCCCGTAGGGCGTGCCGCGCAGCCCGTGCGCGGCGAGCAGGGCGCGGAAGTCCCGCAGGTACGGCCCGAGCCGCGCGGGCGGCACCGCGCAGTCCTCCCAGCCGGGCCACGCCTCGGTGCCCTCGGGGGTGCGGGTCGCGGTCCCGGCGGCGTCCTCGCGGACCCGCCACAGGACGCGCCGGGCGGCCGGGTCGGTGACGACGGTGCCGTCCAGCGCGTCGGCGGCGCGCAGCACGGCCCGGGCGCGCGCGGCGGCCTCGGCGGGGGCGGCCCCGCCGGTCTCGACGAACAGCCAGGCCGCGCCCCTCGGCAGCCGGGCGCGGGCCGCCGGGTCGCGGACCAGGTCCTCCGCCATGCCCTCCACGGTGAGCGGGCCCAGCGGGAGCAGGCCGGGGGCGGCTTCGGCGGCGGCGCTCTCGTCGGCGTACCCGAGCACCGCCAGCGCCCGGGCGGCCGGTGCCTCGACGAGCCGCACGACCGCCTCGCTCACCACGCCGAGGGTGCCCTCGCTGCCGCAGAACGCGCGGGCCACGTCCGTGCCGCGCTCGGGGAGCAGGGCGTCGAGGGCGTACCCGGAGATGCGGCGCGGCAGGCCGGGCGGGAAGCCGGTGCGGATCGCCGCGAGGTGCCGCCGGACCAGGTCGGTGACGCCGTCGGGGGCGCCCCGCCCGTCGCGGCCGAGGCGGAGGGTGGCGCCGCGGTAGGTGTGGACGGTCAGCTCGCGGACGTTGTCGGCGGTGGTGCCCCAGGCGACGGAGTGGGCACCGCACGCGTTGTTGCCGATCATGCCGCCGAGGGTGCAGCGGCTGTGCGTGGACGGGTCGGGGCCGAAGGTGAGCCCGTGGGGCCGTACGGCGTCGCGGAGCCGGTCCAGGACGACGCCCGGCTGGACGGTGGCCGTGCGGGCCTCGGGGTCCACGGCGAGGACGGCGCGCAGGTGGCGGGTGAGGTCGAGGACGACGCCGGTGCCGGTGGCCTGGCCGCCGATGGACGTCCCGGCGCCCCGCGCCACCACGGGCACGCCGTGCGCCCGGCACACCTCCAGGGCGGCGGCGATGTCGTCCGCGTCGCGGGGGGCGACGACGGCGACGGGGACGCGACGGTAGTTGGAGGCGTCCATGGTGGCGAGGGCGCGCGCGGACGGCCCGAAGTCCACGCCCCCGCGCACCGCGGCGCGCAGCTCCGCCTCCAGGGCCCCCGCGCTCCCACCGCGCCCGCGCCCGCGCCCACCGGGCCCGTACCCGTCCCCGCCGCGTCCGTCTCCGCCGTGCCCGCGTCCGCTCCCGCGCGTCCCGTGCCGGACGCCCTCCCGCTGCCCGTGATCGCCCATGCCCCCAGCATGCCCGCCGGCCCCGGGCCCGCGCGGCACCGCGCGATCGGCTCGCGCCGGCCCACCGGGGACGGGCCACGCCCCGGCGAAGCCGCGCCCCACCTCACCGGAGGCGGACCGGAGGCGGACCGCAGCCCGGCAGAGCCACGCACGACCCGGCAGAGCCACGCACACCCCACCGGGGCCGTCCCACACCCCCACCGGGGCCGTCCCACCATCCCCACCAAAGACGGGCAACGACCCCACGTGTCCATGTGACTACCCCTCGTACCCACAAGTACCCCACCGGAGCCGCGCCCCGCCCCGCCCGAACCGCGCCACGGCCCGGACAGGACGTCTCAGACGGCGGACGGGGGGTTGGGGGGTGCCCGGGAGCGGATAGGCTCCCCACGTGGCTGAGATCCAGATTCCCGCTGACATCAAGCCCGCCGACGGCCGTTTCGGCGCGGGCCCTTCCAAGGTGCGTACGGAGGCGCTGGACGCCCTGGCCGCCACCGGCACGTCCCTCCTCGGTACGTCCCACCGCCAGGCCCCCGTCAAGAACCTGGTCGGTGAGGTCCGCGACGGCGTGCGCGCGCTGTTCTCCCTGCCCGAGGGGTACGAGGTCGTCCTCGGCAACGGCGGCTCCACCGCCTTCTGGGACGTCGCGACCCACGGCCTGATCGAGTCGAAGTCGCAGCACCTGTCGTTCGGCGAGTTCTCGTCCAAGTTCGCCAAGGCCGCCAAGCTGGCGCCGTGGCTGGAGGAGCCGACCGTCATCTCCTCGGAGCCGGGTACGCACCCGGAGCCGCGGGCGGAGGCGGGCGTCGACGTGTACGCGTTCACCCACAACGAGACCTCCACCGGTGTCGCCGCGCCGATCCGGCGCGTCGAGGGCGCCGACGAGGGCGCGCTGGTCCTGGTGGACGCCACCTCCGGCGCGGGCGGCCTGCCGGTCGACATCGCCGAGACGGACGTCTACTACTTCGCGCCGCAGAAGTCCTTCGCCGCCGACGGCGGCCTGTGGATCGGCGTGTTCTCCCCGGCCGCCCTGGAGCGCGCCCGCAGCGTCCACGCCTCGGGCCGCCACGTGCCGGAGTTCTTCTCGCTGCCGACCGCGATCGACAACTCCCTCAAGAACCAGACGTACAACACCCCGGCGCTCGCCACGCTGTTCCTGCTGAACGAGCAGCTCAAGTGGATCAACGACCAGGGCGGTCTGGACTGGGCGGTGCGCCGCACGGCCACCTCCTCCCGGACGCTGTACGGCTGGGCGGAGGAGTCCAAGTACGCCTCGCCGTTCGTCGCGGACCCGGCGAAGCGGTCGCAGGTCATCGGCACGATCGACTTCTCCGACGAGGTGGACGCCGCCGCGGTCGCCAAGGTGCTGCGCGCCAACGGCATCGTCGACACGGAGCCGTACCGGAAGCTGGGCCGCAACCAGCTCCGCATCGCGATGTTCCCGGCGGTCGACCCGGCCGACGTCGAGGCGCTGACGGCCTGCGTCGACTACGTCATCGAGAAGCTGTAGGACCCCGGGGCGGTCGTAGGACCGTTCCGCGAAGGGCCCGGCACCGCGCGTCGGCAGGACGCGGCGGCGGCCGGGCCCTTCGCCGTGCCCGGCCGGTCCCGCCCGTCGGGCGCGGGACCGCCGCGGGGCTGCCACGGGGTCGCCACGGGGTTCCGTACGGGAGCCGGGTGCGGCACGCCCCGGTGCGCGTACGGCGTACTCGGTTTTTTCCGGCGGGGGATTTCCGGGCCGTACGCTGACGCCATGACCAGCAGCGGAGGCGACACGACGACGAGCGGCAGCGGTGACGTCCACCGCAGCCTGGAGCTCCTCTGGGGGGCGGGCGAGCCGCCCAGCCGCGGGCCGAAACGCGGGTTGACCCTGGACGCGCTCGTCACCGCGGCCGTCGAGCTCGCCGACGCGGAGGGGCTCGGCGCGGTGTCGATGCGGCGGCTGTCGACCGAGCTGGGCGTCGGCACGATGTCGCTGTACCGGTACGTCCCCGGCAAGGCCGAGCTGCTGGACCTGATGCTCGACCGGGTGCAGGGCCTCCCGCCCGGCACGCCCGCGCGGACCCCGGACGACTGGCGCGGCGGCGTCGAGGCGCTGGCGCGCGGCCACCTCGCCCTGTACCGGCGCCACCCCTGGCTACTGAAGATCAACCAGAGCCGCAGCGTCCTCGGGCCGGGCACCCTGCGCGCGCTGGAGGTCGCCCTGGCCGGGCTGCGGGGCATGGGGCTGAGCGACCCCGAGACCCTGTCGGTGATCATCGCCGTGCAGAGCTTCACCAGCGGCATCGCCCGGATGGAGATCGAGGCGGCGGAGGCGGCGAGGGAGACGGGTGTCAGCGACGAGGAGTTCTGGCGCAGCCAGGAGCCGATCCTGACGCGCGTGATGTCGAGCGGGGAGTTCCCGCTGATGGCGCGGCTGTCGGAGGACACGTTCTCGGCGGAGTTCGACCACTTCGCGTTCGGGCTGAGCTGCCTGGTGCGCGGATTCGAGGCGAAGGTGGCGGAGAAGGCGGAGGCACCCCGGGGACACGCGGCCCGGCCGTGACGCCCCGCCACCGGAGGGCGGCATCCCTACGGGTGGAGCGGCACCCCTACGGAGGGTGGCACCCCTACAGGGGCCAGCGCCCCTACGGGTGGAGCGGCACCCCTCCGCTGGGCGGCACCCCTACGAGTGGGTCGGCACCCCTACGGGGCTCAGCACCCCCTACGGGGAGCGGCACCCCTACGGAGGGTGGCACCCCTATAGGGGCCGGCGCCCCTACGGGGGGTCGGCGCACCGGCCAGCGCCCCCTGGGCGGGGCGACGCGCCGGTCGGCATCCCCACGGACAGTGCGGCACACCGAACACCCCACGGGCAGGGCGGCCGGCACCCCGGGGCACCCGGCCAGGTCGTGACGCCCCGTCACCGGGGTGGCCGGCACGCCACCGGGGCACCCCGCCGGGGCATCCCGCCGGGGCGGCGCGCCGGTTCGTACGCCCGTGGGCGGCGCGTCGCACTCCTGATGGACCAGTCGGCGCGCGGGCGCCCGGCCCGTCGCGCAGCATCGGTGGCGTACAGCCGACACAACCGCACAGACCAGGAGGCACGCAGTGCGTCTCGGAACCCCCCTGCCGGCCGCCCTCGCGGCGGCGGCCCTGACCGTCCTCGCGGGCGCTGTCCCCGCCGCCGCGGCGCCCGGCGCGCGGGACGCCGCTCCCCCGCCCGTCTCCCACTGCGCCCCCACCGCTCCCCTGACCCAGCGGGGTGCCGCGCCTACCGCCGGGCCGGCTGCCGGACCGGCCGTCGGGCTGTGCGTCACGGTCGCCGGGGCCGCCATGACCGTGTCCGCCGCGGCCGACTGCGCCTGCACCGTCTCCGGTACGTGGACCGCCCGCCGGGGCGACGAGGACGGCGCCGCGTCCGGCACGCTGGGCACCCGCGCCGACTACCCGGGCCCCGGCACGTACGAGGTCACGGCGGCCGTCCGCGTGAGCGGCACGGAACGGACCCCGACCACGCCGGTGACGGGCACCGTCACCGCGACGTTCACCCTCGCCGCGCCGAAGCCCGCGCCCATGCACCGCATCGAGGTCGCGCCCCCGGCCGTGCTCGCCCCGGGGAAGACGACGACCCTCACGTACACGGTGGAGCGGACCGGCGGCGGCGATGACGGGGACGGCAGCGCCCGCTTCGGGCTCATCGGGGAGCCGGGCACCGGGATCGCGCTGGCGTCCACGGACGTCCGCTGCGTCAACCCGCTGACCGGCCGCTACCCGGCGACGACCCGCAGCGCCCACGCCCTGGACTGCGCGTTCACCGACCTCCAGCCCGGCCGCCCGGCCACGGTGACCGTCCACGTCACGCTGCCGCCGGACACCTGCTCGACGGTCGTCTCGAAGCTGGGCTACTGGACCCCCAAGGGCCAGCAGGTGGCGGGCGCGATGCTCAACGGGCCGACCGTTCCCTGCCGTTGACGGACCGGCCGCGCAGGGGCGCCCACCCGCGCCCCACCGTCCCCGTCACCGTCACCGTCCCGGTCCCCGTCACCGTCCCGGTCCCCGTCACCGTCCCGGTCCCCGTCACCGTCCCGGTCCCCGTCCCCGTCACCGCCCCGCGCCCCCGACCGCCCCACCGTCCCGGTCCCCGTCCCCGTCACCGCCACCGCCACCGCCACCGCCCCACCATCCCCGTCCCCGTCCCCGTCACCGCCACCGCCACCGCCACCGCCACCGCCCCACCATCCCCGTCCCCGTCGCCGTTCCCCTCACGCCCCCGGCGCCCTGCCGCCCCGGATGCCCCGGATGCGCAGGCGCAGCAGGCCCACCAGCAGCGTCGCGCCCAGGACGGCGAGGCCCAGGGTGTGGCCCGAGCCGCCGCCCGGCTTGTCGTCCCCGGACGCCGCGCCCGCGCTGTCCCCGGGCGACGGGAACACCGGAAGCTCCGGGGACGCCGGGGAGGCTGGGGAGGCCGAGGGCGGTTGGGACGGGTGAGGCGACGGGGCCGGCGTCGAGGCTGCGCCCGTGCCCTCCACCGGGACCCGCACGACCCGGCTCCCCACGCCCTCCGTGCCGAACATCAGCGCCGACCCGTCCGCCGTGTACGTCACCGCCTCCGACTGGGCCTGGAGCGGCGCCCGTACGCGGTCGTAGGCGCCGAGCCGCCCGTCCTTCCAGGCGTAGCCGCGGGCGCTGAAGTAGCCGCGCAGCACCAGCCGCTTGCCATCCGGCGAGAACGCGCCGTCCGTCACCCACGGCACCTCCCCGACGCGGCGGAACACGTTGATGTCCCGCGTGGTCAGTTTCGCCGGGCCCTCGTACAGGCCGCCGCCCTCCTCGTTCTTCGACGCGATGTACACGCGCCCGGAACGCGGGTGCACCATCAGCGCCTCCGCGTCGCGCGGCCCGTCCTCGTACCCCACCGTGTACTGCACGGCGTCGACGGCCGTGTCGCGCAGCCGCTCCGGCTCGCGGAAGCGGTAGATCCACACGTGCTTCCACGAGCCGTTCAGGTTGTCGCCGATGTCACCGACGTACACGTACCCGTCGGGGCCCACGGAGACGGCCTCCATGTCGCGGGGCTTCCCCACGCCGCGCAGGGTGACGGTCGCGACGGTCTCGCCGGTGCGCCCGTCGACGGCAAAGACCCGCGGCTCGTCCTGGTCGTTGTGGGTCCAGTACACGCCGGGGTGGGCGCGGCTGGCGGCGAGGCCGCTGGACTCGGTGATGCGGGCGTCGGCGAACGCGAAGCCGTCGTCATCGTCGTCGTCCGCGGCGGCCGGCCCGGCGGGACCCGCCACCGCGAGGAGCGCCGCGGCGAGGGCGACGGCAACGGCACGGCCCTGGAGGGCGCGCGACACGCGAGCGGCGACACCGTCCGGAAAGGCACGCGACACACGGGCAGCGGCACCGCCCGGAAAGGCACGCGACACACGAACGGCACGCCCCGGGAGGGGACGCGACGCACGGGCGGCGACACGGCCCGGGAGGACACGCGGCACACGGGCGGCGACACGGCCCGCGAGGACGCGCGGCGCGCGGGCGGGGGCGCGGAGGGTAGCCATGTCGTCCAGTGTCCACGGTCACGTGGCGTCCGGGGCACGCCACCGGCCATGATGGCGACCATGCGTCCCAGGTTCATGTTCGTCGGCGACTCCATGACCATCGGAAGCGCCGGCGAGCACACCTGGCGCTACCGCATGTGGCAGCACCTGGAGGCGGTGTTCGGCCCCGGCGGGTACGCGATCGTGGGCCCGCGGACGACGCTGTACGACCCGGTGGCGGGCGCCCCGGTGTCGACGGCGTACGCGGACCCGGCGTTCCCCGAGGAGGCGCGGGCGCACCTGGCGGGCTGGGGCGAGGGCTGGTTGCACATGGCGCCGCTCGTCGGGGAGGCCGTGGCGACGTCCGGCGCGGACGTGCTGCTCGTCTCGCTGGGCCTGATCGACCTGGGCTTCTACACGAACAGCGACCAGACGACGGAGAACGTCCGCGCGTTCCTCGCGGCGGCGCGGGCCGCCAACCCGGACGTGCGGGCGGTGCTGCTGCCGGTCATCCCGAACGTGCGGGCCGAGGAGGAGCCGCCCTTCGCGGCGGAGTGCGCCCGCTTCAACCGCCTCCTCGCGGCGACGGCCGCCGACCTGTCCACGCCCCGCTCGCCCCTGGTCATGGCCGCGCCGCCCGCCGGCTACGACCTGCGGACGGACACGTACGACGGCACCCACCCGGGCCCGACGGGCGAGCACAAGCTCGCCGCGGCCTTCGCCACGGCCCTCCACCGCGCCTGGGGGTGGACCGCCGTCCCGCCCCGTCCGTCGCCGGCCGGGGCGGGACGTCTCACCGCGCTCACGGCGTGATGAAGGCGTAGTAGGGCCTGCTCTCGTCGCGCCAGGACGAGTGGGGCGCGACCTGGGCGTCGGCGACCGCTCCGTCCGCACAGGACGTCCTACTGAGGTAGATGGTCTTGTTCGTCCAGTTCTGTCCCGCCACCGCGCGGTCCATGTAGTAGCAGGAGGCCGGCTGCGGGTGGTTCACCCAGCGCTTCGTCTCATCGCCGGAGTAGTAGTCCTTCTCGATGTAGTGGAAGTAGCAGAGACCCGTCGACGGGCAGAGGGCCTCCTCGGTCGGCTGGGCTTCGGCCGTTCCGGCCATCCCCACCGTGAGACCGAGCGTGAGGGCGAACACGGCTGCTGTTTTGCGGTTCGGCATGGCGTTCCTTCCCTCCCCGGGCGCGGCCCCCTCCTTCGTGCGGCCCGGAGGACGTGTGTGGCGGCCATTGCCCACATCGTCCCCCTTTCGGAGGTACGTCGCATCCGCAAGGGGCGGACGCCCCTGACCCGGGAGGGACTTGGCGGCGGCGGGGCCACCGGTTGCCGAATGGACGGTTGCCCCCTCAACCGTCCGGCCCGCGCGGCCGACTCCCGGCCCGTACGCACCGCCCCACGGCCGGCTCCCGAACCGTACGCGCGACCCCCGGCCGACCCCCGGTCCGTACGCACTGCCCCACGATCAGCCCCCGGTCCGTACGCGCAACCCCACGGCCAGCCCCCGAACCGAACGCGCAACCGCCGCGGCCACCCCCCGAACCGAACGTGCAGCCCCCACGGTCAGCTCCCGGTCCGGACGCGCGCGGCGGACCGGCGCCGCTCCCACTCCTCCCGCGTCAGGGCGTACTCGACCTCGCCGTGCTCCGATCCGTAGATCGCCTCCGGCCAGTCGTCGAAGTAACGCCTTCCAGATCGCCTTCGAAGGCCGGCTCACTCCAGCCAACAACTGAACCGCAACAACCAAGGTCAGCCGTTAAATTGACACACCCCTTTTGCTGTCGTATCGCAGGGCGTGCAAGTGAGCGGCGCCCCTCATCCGGTGTTGCGATGAGGGGCGCCGCTGTAGCGGTCACGGGGGCACCGCCTGTTCGAGCTACAGCTCGCCGAGGGGCCGGCCCGGTGGGGACGCTGGTCTACTTCCGGTGCTGACCGAGGAGCTGAACGCGGGAGAGCTCCCAGTTCCCGGGTGCGTTGTACCAGGTCTGGAGGGGGGCGTTGAACTTGCCGTCGGGCTTGCTGCTCCAGAGCCAGAGCTTGATGCTGGCGTCGTTGTAGGTGTTCATGGCGGACAGGTCGTCGCGCCCGTCACCGTTGTAGTCACCCGTGACGATCTTCATGGACGGGTAGTAGTAGGCGCCCGCGGCGGTGCTCCAGCCCACGGTCGGGGCCTTGAAACCGTCGCCGGTGCTGAGACTGATCAGGGTGCGGATGGCGTCACTGCCGTCGGCGCTGTCGTACCAGACACCGACGTCGTCGAGCCGGTCGCCGTCGAAGTCACCGACGGTGACCCCCATCCTCGCCCAGTCGCCCCACGTGGTGCTCGACCAGGAGACAGTCGGCTCGGCGAACCCGCCGGCAGGCTTGCTCTGCCACGTCCACAGCTTCACGCTGGTGTTGTCGTAGTCGTACAGAGCGGACAGGTCGTCGCGCCCGTCACCATTGAAGTCACCGACGACGAGCTTGCTGAGCTCGACGTTCCAGAACCGCTGGTCCCCAGCCCAGGCCTCGACGGGGCTGTTGAACCCGCCACGGCTGTTGGCGGTGAAGGTACGAATCTTGTCCTGCCCGTCGGCGAAGGCGTCCCAGACGGCCAGGTCGTCGCGCCCGTCACCGTTGAAGTCGCCGCTGTAGGGGGTGAGATTGGCGAAGTTCCAACCGCTCGCCAACGTCCAGGAGTCGAAGGGCGCCTCGTAGGTCCCGTCGCCCTTGCCCAGCAGGGTCCACAGCCTGAGGCTGCCGTCGTCGTAGCCGTAGAGGACCGCCACGTCGCCAAGACCGTCGCCGTTGTAGTCGCCGGCGACCTGCTTCATGTGGTCGACCTGCCAGCCGGTGGGCTTGCCGTAGTACCCGCTCACCGGCGTGCTGTAGGTGCCGTCGGCCCGGGTCAGGAACGACCACAGGCGGTCACTGCCGTCGGCGTAGTCGTACCAGGCACTGATGTCACTGCGCCCGTCGGCGTTGACGTCGTTGCGCCGGGCGCTGTTACTCGACCACACCGAAGAACCCTGGGCGTCGTAGACCACCAGGTCACCACCGCCGTTGAGCACCACCTGCCCACCGGCCACGGACGTCTTCGACTCCCACAACGTCGCGCTGTCGTCCGCGCTGCGCACCTGGAGGTTGCCGTCCGTCCCCATACGGGCGGTGGCGCCCGCCTGGGACGTCTTGGTCTCCCACAGAAGTACGCCGCTGGGTGCGTACACGGCGAGGTTGCCGTCCGCCTGCATGGTCAGCCGGGCGGACGCCGAGACCAGGCTCTCACCGGGCAGCAGACGCTGGCCGGCAGTGAGGCGGGATGTCGGCTTGATGCCGTCGACCCGGGTGGCGACGGCTCCGTTGCGGGTCTCCGTCTCGCCGATGCACCCACCCTGCCAGGAGTGGGTGCTGACACCGACGAGCTCCAGCTTGCCGTTGGTGGTACGCAGCAGGGGACCGCCGGTGTCGCCCTTGCAGATCGCGTCGTCGGCCGTCTTGCCGGTGATGTGAAGGGCGCTGTCAGTGACGCTGTCCACACCGAACGAGCCCGTGTGGAGCTTGTTCGGTACCCACTCCGTCTTGGTCCGGCCGTACCCGGCGGCGGTGAGCGTGTCACCGGCGGCGACAGGGGTGGTGGCCATCGCGACCGGGGTGATGCCGGTGGCGGGGACCGCCAGGCGGGCCATGACCAGATCGCGACCGGGGCGGGGGACAAGTTCGACGATGTCGGTGACGTGCCCGGTGGTAGTGGTGAGGTCGACGCGCCCAATGGTGGCGACCGTCTTCACAGGCGGCTTGCCCGGGGCGAGTTCGGCGAGCTCGCCGGTGAAACAGGAGGCGGCGGTCAACACCCACCGGGCGTCGACCAGGGCACCGGAGCAAGCCCGCTTGGTGTCCTCCCGGTCACCGATCTCGATCCTCGCGGTGAAGGTGTGAGCGGTGTCGGGGGTCCCGGTGACGGCGTGGACGGGTGCGGTGAGCGTACCGGCGGCCACGACGGCAGCTATGAGGCTGGTTGTCACGGCTGCGCGTAGGCGCATTCTAGGCACTTTCGGTTCCTTATACGTATGGTCTGGGCAGGACAGGGGGCGGCTTTTCCCTCTGCTGTTGCTCAGCAGTCGGAAGGCGCCGGGTCAGCCGATGACGCGGAGTTCGATGAGGACGGAGCGCAGTCCGGTGTCGCCTGCCTCCCCCACGGACGTGAGCCTGTTGGCAGGAGCGTCCGTGGTGATCGTGGTGTTGTCCACTGTGTCGATCCTGAAGGCAGCGGTGTGGGGCTCGGCCGGCGACTACTCGTCCTTGGTGTGGCCGAAGCCGGTCGCGGTGAGTTCTTCTCCGGTCGAGAGGACCGTCTTGGTGAGCGCCACCGGAGTGATGCCGGTAGCGGAGGAGGACGGACGTGCCAGCACCAGGTCACGCTCTCAGGCCGGGATACAAGCTTGTCGACCTCGCGTATCCGACCAGTGGTTGGGGTCAGTGCGGCCGATAGTGCCGATCGACTTGAGTGGCGGCTTGCAGGTCACGACTGTGCCGGACGCTGAGCCCTTGGCGAAGCAGCTCGCGGTAGAGATGAACCTCCGCGGGTCGATCTCGACGGCACCGGTGGGTAGACGCAGACGGACAACGCTTACACTCGTTTGCTTTGCTAGTGCAGGGTTCAATCCGCAACCCTAGCCGCGAGCGTGAAGGTTACGCGTGTGTTGCTACGCAGGGCCGCGCACCTCGAAGAAGGTCAGCCCTTGAGGCGGATTTCGACGAGGGCGGATCGCACGGCATCGTCTCCGGACTCGCCGAGGCCCTTGAAGTCATTGGCGGGGACGTTGACGACCGTCTTGTCCTGAGTGCCGTTGGGAGTCAAGGTCGCCTGCACGGGCGAGGCGCCGGTCCAAATGTTGAACGTCTCCGGGAGTTCCATCGCCAGATAGCCGGTGTTGGCGTTGGTGCGGAAGCAGAACTTACCCTTGTGGGACTCCACCAGCAGGTTCTCTGGGTCGTTCACACACTCACTAGGGTCAGTAATCGAGGTGAGGACGATGTGTCCGTCGCCACGCTTGAGCGTGATACCGCGCTCCGCGAGGATCTTGTCCGCGCCCGGATAGTTGAAATCCTCGACCGCTACCGGCACATCAGCAGCCGCGAGCGGAGCGGTCGGAGTTGTCTGGGGAGCGGCAAGCGCGGTTGCGCCGAACCCGATCACGAGCGCGATCGTCGCACCGCCCAGAAGCAGCTTCCCGGCAGGGGTTGTCGCCATGGAGACCTCTCAGGTGGAAGGCATGTGAAGGAAGCAAAAGGGAACGACACCCTCCGCTTCATGAAAGTAAAGCAGATGTAAGATTCAACCAGCGCCGCGGTCCCCTATGTCGAACGGGACCTTCGGGATGGGGCTTGACTGCCCCAAGCTGCCGCGCCCCTTTGCACGTTCACCTCTGCGCATCACCTCGTGCCCAGAGGAGAGCAGGCATGCCTCCGCACACAGGTCCCCTATGTCTGTTTTCGGAGGTATGCAACTTTCCTGGAAGAGGACTGTCGGATGAAGTACCAATCGCGCCTCACCCGATTGAGGCGGACGGCCAGAAGGCCAAGAAGCGAACCATCTCGCGGACTCGCCTTCCGCACGGCCTGCGCCTCCGTACTATCCGTCACGCTGGCAGCCGGTCTGCTCCAGGCCACTCCTGCCTCAGCTGACGTACTGTCCACGTCGAGTCGTGCCCTGGTCGTCGATTATTGGGTTACGGGTGGCTCCGGCACGCAGGACGCGGCTGGGCAGGCACTGCTGGGTACGGAAGCGGATATCCAGCAGTTCCTGGCAGATGCGCCGGCGCTGCAACAGGTTGATGACCGGGTGGATGTTTCCCGGGTGCTGAATGCTGGTGGTTCGGCGGTTCGGGATGCAGCGAAGAAGGCGCTCCTGGGCACCCCCGAGGACGTGGAAGCTTTCCTGGCTGGTGGGTGGAAGGCTCCGCACGAGGTGGACCAGCGGGCTGAGGCGAGCCGTGTGATCCACTTTGGGGGGCCGGCTGTGCAGGACGCAGGCAAAACCGCGTTGCTAGGCACCGCCGAGGAAGTTAAGCAGTTCCTTGAGGCCGATCAATGGGTGAAGCAGGAGATCGACGATCGAGCGGAGGTCACCAGGATCCACAACACCGGTGGCACCAATGTGAAGGCGGCCGCCAAACTTGCGCTCGAGGGCACCTATGAGGATGTCCTCGAGTTCCTTGACGTTGGTCAGTTCGTGGCGCGTAACCGTGATCAGGAGCACGCCACGATCGAGCAGTTGATTGAGCAAGCCGAGCAAGCAGGCAAGCAGGCCGAGCAGGCCACCGATAAGGCTGAGGAGGCCTCCGCCAAGGCGGTTGCCGCAGCGGCCCTGGCTGATGAAGCCGCACAGCGGGCCGCGCGGGAGACCGAGGCGGCAAAGGCTGATGCGAACCGGGCCTCTATCAAGTCGAAGCAGGCCGCTGATGCGGCGCGGGCTGCGGCTGATGCGGCGCAGACCGCAATCGGTGCGGCCGACGCCGCTAACCGTTCTGCGCGTCGGGCTGCCTTGGCGGCGGCACAGACTGCGAGCGCAGCCGTAGCTGCAGCAGACGCTGCTGCACGTGCTTCAAACGCAGCGATCGCAGCAGGAAAGGACCGGAGTAAGGCGCAGGAAGCCGCAGATCGTGCGGCCGATGCGCGCAAGGCCGGTGAGCTGGCCCGACGTGCCGCGAAGGCGGCAGAGCAGGCCGGTCTGGCATCGCTGGCGGCGGCCGATGCCGCCGCGGCATCCAGGTCCGCGACGAACAATGCGAACAGCGCGGCAAGCGCGGCCGATGAAGCGGCCAGCTATGCGGAAGCGGCCGGTGGCTCGGCTGCGGAGGCGAGGGCTGCGGCGGCGGAGACGCGCCGGCATGCGAACGAGGCGAATCGTGCGGCCTCTGCTGCTGAGGCGCTGGCTCGCAAGTCGGCCGCGGCTGCGAATGAGGCACGAGATGCTGCGAACTCGGCAGCCAATCATGCCGACAAGGCCGCCGATGCGGCTGAGGATGCGGCCAAGTATGCGTGGGCGGCATCCGAGCAAGCAGCTAAGTCCACTGCACAGGCCAACCTCGCAGACGCAGCAGCCGACACCGCCGAGCAGGCCGTGGCCACCGCGAAGAAGACCTTCGCTCTCGCCCGCGACACTGAGGCCGAAGACCTAGTCACCCGTACCAACGCCGCCATCGAACGCGCCAGGACACAGCAGGCTGTCGCCAACGAGTTCACCAAGGACGCGGCAATGTCCGTGGCGGAAGGCGAGGCGATTGAGGACGACACCAAGGCGCTGGCCGCTGAACTTGCTCAGCCCGACGCCGACAGGACAGCCATCGTCAAGAAGGGCCGCGCCCTCGCGCTTCGCGCGCTGCAGTACTTCGGATCCTGGAGGAAGGACGCCGCAGCCCAGGCCCTTGCAGGCACCGACGAGGACGTCCTGGAGTACCTTCGTACCGGATGGCAGGAGGGCGTTGCATACGAGATTCGTCAGCAGGTCGCCGACCTTTCCACCACCAGCCCCTATGAACCTGTACGTACCGCAGCAGCCGAAGCGCTCAAGGGTACCGATCAGCAAGTTCGTGACTTTTACACCTCGGGGCAGTATAAAGTCGCCGAGACCAGTTACCGTGCCGAGATCACCCGCATCTACAACACCGGTGGTACCAGCACGAAGAGTGCCGCGAAGAAGGCCCTGCTGGATGGCAGCATCGCCGCGCTGCGCATCTTCCTAAACAACACCCAGTACAGCGCACGTAACACCGATGAACGGGCTGTGGCCAGCAAACTGTTCAACGATGGCGGCCCCGAGGTAAAGGCAGCCGCGAAGGTCGCACTGAACGCGCCCGCCGACGAGCTCCACACCTTCATCCAGGTCGGCCAGTACATGGCCGACCGCAAAGATCAACTCTCCTATACTCACATCGCCCAGGTCGATCGGCTCATCGCCGAAGGCGAAAGTATTGCCATCAAGGCCCGCGAAGACAGCTACCGTGCCGCCCAGGCAGCGTTCCTCGCCAACAAGGCAGATGACAAAGCCGAACAGTCACGGCTTGCCGCTGAAGAAAGCGCCAAGCTCGCAGCTGGCTACGCAACTCAGGCCGACGCCGCCGCCGACCGTGCGGAAGCCAGCGCCGCCCAGGCAAAAACTTCCGCTACCACCGCACGCAACGCGGCCAACCGCGCCAATCAGGACGCCATCAAGGCCGAAGAATCTGCCGCACAGGCAGAATTTTCAGCCCAGTATGCACGTATCTCTGCTACCGAAGCGCGACAGTCGGCTGACGTAGCCCGAAAGGATGCCCTCGCCGCAGGGAAGAGCGCCAAGGAAGCCGAAGCCGATGCGTCAGCAGCCTGGGAAGACGTCCTCAAGAAGCGCGAGGCCGAGCTAGCCGCGATACGTCGGACCGCGGAGGAGCAGCGCAAGGAAGAGCGCGAAAGTAAGCCCAAGTGCCACATACCCATGAACAGGGATAGCCTCCCGCCATGCGCCTACGGCGCAGCAGATGGCGACGGCGAACTCGTCTTCTACAAGCCCGACGCGGTGATGACCGAGATATTCTGGGAAGCCACCGGACTCAACGACATAAAGAAGTGTATCGAAAATCCCGCCCTTAGTGACTGCCTGTGGGCAGTTGCATCAGCCCTCCCGGTCGGTAGGGCAAAGGCTTTCGCGAATCTGGATGACATTGTTCGCTCTGCGCGGGCAGCGAGGTATGCAAAATGCCCAGATCCGAAAGTTACGCGCAATGCAGCATTCCGGAGCAGTTTGCCGATCGCGAACTGTGTAGATGCGATGCTGGATGATCTAAGTGAGGCATATGTGCGAAGTAAGCACATGCCGGGGGGATCTCTTGCCATCTCAGAAAAGAGCATATTCGAAGCGCACGTAGACCTGGACGCCCTCGTTGATAGGGCGAACATGTGCGCATGCGGCGGTCCGAACGAAAAAGGTTTCTATGAACGTGATGTAGACTTTGGCAGCATCGTAGGAAACCTGTCGATAGACTCGGGCAGCATGCCCACGACCTGGTATCGGGTCGTCCAAGACAAGTACGGGACGGTAAGGACGATGCATCCGATTCCGAAGCCGTAAGCAACAAGAGGGAAACGTAAGGGGGTCGATTCCAGGGAATCGACCCCCTTAAAAATTAGGAGGTAGAGCATGGGACTTTCCGTGTACATCGAGAATCGCATTCACGAGCGCAAGCATGTGAGGGGTGCGGGAGCATCGCTTGAGAGGATCATCGATAGGGCTACTGAAGGAACCATCTTCTCAGTGATCGATCAATACGGCGACACGATGTTTAATTCGATTCAGTCTGCTGCTCTAATTCGCGAGCTGAAGCTAATGAGGCATGGGAACGCCGACCTCGATGCGGACATCAGGGCAATCGAGGCCCTAGCGAACGAAGTGGTCCGAACATATGGCTATATCTGGGTTTCGGGCGATTAAACTTTACATCGCCCATTCGATGTCGAGTTCCTACAGCGCTTCCTGCTGCTCCGGTGTGAGTCTGTCCCTCGTCACTCGGGTTCTCTGAAGCCGCACCGACATAGAGTAAAAGCTCCAACTGGCAGGCCGCCCTGCTGATCTTTTCGTAATTTCGGTGGGCGTGGTGGGCTCATTGGTAGGAGTCTGGCGTCATGTCTTTCAAGCCTTCGCCTGTTGTCTGCGGACCCGTCGTTCCTCCTTTGATGCGACCGCAGGTGGCCGAGGCCCGGCGTGCGCGGGCGGCTGAGTTGTTCGATCAGGGACGTTCGAATGCCCAGCTCGCTCGGATGCTGGAGGCCGGTGACGAGAGCGTGCGGCGGTGGAAATGGGTCTGAGAGGCAGGCGGCACCGATGCCTTGCGCCGTCGCCCGGCGACCGGTCGCCCGCTCAAGCGGTCCGGCCGGGCCCCTCGCCCGGCCGGGTCCCTCTCCTCTTCAGTCGCCCAGCTCCGGGGCGACGACGTAGTCCCCGATGTCCGTCTTCGCCGGGGGGATCCTGGTCAGGGCCCGTTGGATCGGGACCTCCAGGCGGGCGCCCTTCTCCGCGTCCCGCGCGGCGCGGCGGGCGGTGAACTCGGGCATGACCTCCTCGGCGAACAGGCGCAGGGACTCGCAGATGTGCTCGTGCCGGTTCTTGCCCAGTTGCGGGGCGAAGATGACCTGGTCGACACCGGCGTCTTCGTACCGGCGGACCAGGTCGGCCAGTTGCTCCGGCGTGCCGATGCCCTGCCCCAGGGACGCCATCTCCGCGAGCCGTGCCCCGGGGGTGCCCGGCGCGGGGGGCTCCTGGACGGGGCTGCGGGACAGGCCGTGCTGGTCGCGGGTCTCCTGGAACTGGCGCCACATGTCGCTGCTGCCGGGGCGGTGCCTGCCGAGGAAGTAGTAGTACATGAGGCCGTACGACCAGAAGTGGGCGCCGTCGACGCCCCGGTCGAACGCGGTCTCGGGGTCGGGGTGGCACATGAACGGCAGGGCCACCGCGAAGTTCGGGTTCACGGCGAGCCCGGCGGGCACGCAGTCGTCGGAGGAGATCACCCGGTAGTACAGGTCGACCCAGTCCTTCGCCTCCTCCGGGGTGGTGAACGACAGCGCCAGGGCGCCCAGGCCGGCGCGGGCGGCGGCCTCGATGGTCGGCCGGGCGGTGCAGGCGACCCACAGCGGCGGGTGGGGCCGCTGCTTCGGCTTCGGCACGACGTTGCGCGGCGGTACGTCGATCCAGCGGCCCTGGTGCCCGGTGAACGGCTCCTCCGCGAGCATCCGCGCGACGACGCCGATCGCCTCCCGCCACTGGTCCCGCTTGGTGGCGCGGTCGACGCCGAAGCCGTCCAGCTCCATCTGGGAGCTGCCCTGGCCCGTGCCGAACTCGACGCGCCCGCCCGATATCAGGTCGAGCGTGGCGATCCGCTCGGCGACCCGCACCGGGTGGTTGACGGACGGGGCCATGGTGACGATGCCGTGGGAGAGCCGTATCCGCTGGGTGCGGGCGGCTGCGGCGGCGAGGAACACCTCCGGGGCGGAGGAGTGGGAGTACTCCTCCAGGAAGTGGTGTTCGGTCGCCCAGACGTGGTCGTAGCCGAGCCGGTCGGCCAGTTCGATCTGCTCCAGCGCTTCGTGGAAGAGACGCTCCTCGCTGTCGCCGTCCCACGGCCGGGGCAACTGGAGCTGGTACAGAAGTCCGAATCGCATGTGGGGGAACTCCTCAGGTCGGCATCCGTCACAAGGTGCTGAGCACCCGTGGCACCTCCATATGCCGATCTTGAGCCGCCCCCAGCGCCCGCGCGCATACTAAATCGGCCCTGTTTTGGCTGGTAGCCGTCGGCGGTTCGTCTTTCAACAAACGTTTCTTCGAAGGTGGTTGACGGAAAAGGGCACGTCCGCCGCGCCCCGGCCCCCGGGGGCGCACGGCACGGACCCCCGGATCACGTCGCGTGCGGCCCCCCTGCCCGGCGGGGCGCCCCGACGACGGCCTCACGGGCCTCCGCGAGGATCAGGTACAGCAGTTCCGGCTCCACGAAGGGCACGGCCCGGGTGGGTCGCGAGCGCCAGTCCAGCGGCCACGTCAGCCCGTCCAGCGCGGGGACGCCCACGTACGCCTCGCAGCCGCTGCTCCGCGTCAGCACGCGCGCGTCGCCGGGCGGCCAGCGGTACGAGGCCGCCGTGCCGGGCGGCAGCAGGAAGTACATGTTCCGGCAGCCCGTCAACTCGCGTACGACCGGACCCGCCTGAAAATCGGTGAACGTCATCAGGCGGTACGCGACGTCCTCCGCGAGCATTCCCGCGATCCGCACGGCGTCGAAGTGCACGCCCGCGTGACGCAGCGCGTGCCCGGAGGCGGGTACCCAGGAGGGCGTCCTGTCAAGTGCCTTGGGGAGATTCATGCGGCCAGCTTGCAGCCTGCGCTACTACTGTGACCAGCGCCACACGGCGCTCGTGCAGGGCTGTGTACCTGGGAAAACGGACGGTGAACTCTGTGTACAACGGTAATGGGACGCCCGGAGCCGCCAAGGCGTTCGGGCGGCTGCTGCGGTTCTACCGCGAGCGGGCGAAGGTCACGCTGGAAGTGCTCGGCAAGCACACCTCGTACTCCAAGTCGCAGGTGGCGATGATCGAACGGGGCGAGCGCAAGCCGAAGGGCCACTTCGTGGAGATCGCGGACGCGGTCCTGGGCGCGGACGGAGCCCTGCTGGAGGTGGCCAAGGAGGTCACGGCGAGCGGTGTGGCGGCATGGTTCGAGGACTACTTGCTGGAGGAGGCCAGGGCGGCGGGAATCCACAAGTACGAGAACCATCTGATCCCTGGGCTGCTCCAGACAGAGAGGTACATGCGGGCAGTCTTCTCTTCCGAGCGTCCCCCGCTCGAAGAGGAGGAGATCGAAGCGGGTGTCGCAGCCCGGATGGCCAGGCAGACCGTCTTCTACCGCAAGCCACTGCCGTTCATCAGCTTCGTGCTGGAAAAAATCGCCCTCACCCGTCCCATCGGCGGGGCGTCTGTCCTAAAGGAGAACCTCCTCCATGTTCTCGACATTGGCCGACTGCCCAACGTCGAGATCCAGGTGATGCCGGACGATCGCCAGACCCATGCCGGGCTGAACGGCCCGTTCATCTTGCTGGAGACCGCCAAGCGTCAGGACCGACTTGTGTACGTCGAGGGCCAAGGGGGACGGTACTTTCTCAGCGAACAGCCGGATGTGAGTGAAGTGTTCATCCGGTATGGCACCCTGCGAGCGCAGGCCCTGACCCCAGAAGACTCCGCACGATTCATCGAACAGGTGGCAGACAAGCTATGAGCACCGACCTCAACTGGTTCAAGAGCAGCTACAGCGGCGGCCAGGGCGGCGACTGCGTCGAGGTCGCCTTCACGTGGCGCAAGTCCTCCTACAGCAGTGACCAGGGCGGCGAGTGCGTCGAGGTGGGCTACGCGTGGCACAAGTCCTCCCACAGCGGTCCGCAGGGTGGCGAGTGCGTCGAGGTCGCCTCCTGCCCGCACGCCGTGCACGTACGGGACTCCAAGGACATCGCCCGACCGGGTCTCGCCGTGGCGCCGGAGGCGTGGGCGGCGTTCCTCCACACCGTGGGGGAATGACCCGGTCCGCTCCCCCTCGCCGTGACGACCTCCTGAGCCGTTCCGTCGGCCGGGCGCCAACCCACCGCAACGACTCAGGAGTCGGCACGGCCGCTCGCCCCGACCCCACGGCGGGGCCGCCCCGGAAGCGACCGACCAGGACACCCGTACCGCGGACACGTCCGGTGGCGTGGGGCGGCGGGTGTCACTCCTCGGCCGTGCCGGGCTTCCCGCGGAGGGATTCCTGGTACGCGTCCGCGTAGGTGGGTGAGTCCTTGATCAGGTCGTCGCAGAACGCGGCGACGTCACTGCCGATGAGTTGCAGGACCCCCTTGCCCGCGGCGGCGCCCTCTTCGAAGAAGTCGACGATCCCGGGGAGCAGGGGGCCGTCGGGCAGGTCGACCGGTCCGACCTTGAACAGGTACCTCTGCATCTCCTTGTAGACGATCTGGTAGTCCGGCGGGAGCGCCTTGACCCGGGCCATGTGCGCCCGCCACTGCTTCTTGCCCTCGATGATGTCCTGGATGCCCACGTCAGCCTCCCAGCCGGCTCAGTTTCCTGGCGACGTTCCTGTTCAACTGCTCGCGCCACCGGTCGCGGTAGGTGCGGGCCCCTTCCCCACCGGCCAGCGCCGTGCAGAAGCCCCGGACGTCGTCGCCGAGCACCTCGCGGACGCCCTGCCCGTCCGCCGCCGTCTCTTCGAGCAGCCCCAGGGCGGCGTCGAGGATCGGCATCAGGTTGCGGCCGGTGAAGTCCGCGTGGGGGAAGAGGTGGCCCTTGATCTGTTCCCACGCCGCCCGGTGGTCGTCGGGCAGGGCCGCGGCCCGGGCCTCGAACGCCTTCCACTCCCTGGTGAGATCGCCGCCCGTGATGGTCTCCCAGAAGCTCATCTCCCGCCCTCCCTGAGTCCGTCGATGCGTGATGAGACGTACTGCCACTTCGCCCAGAACTTCGCGAGTTCCTCGCGTCCGGCTTCGTTGAGCGCGTAGAACTTGCGCGGCGGACCGACCTCGGACGGCCGTTTCGTCACCTGGACGAGTCCGTTCCTCTCCAGGCGCAGCAGGATGGTGTACACCGTCCCCTCGACGACGTCGGTGAAGCCGAGCTCGTTCAGCCGCCGGGTGATGGCGTACCCGTAGGTTTCCTCGCTGCCGATGATTTCGAGCACGCACCCTTCGAGCGTGCCCTTCAGCATCTCCGTCAGGTCGTCCACCGCGATCCCTCCTCGACCCCCTTGGTACTCCGTGGCACTGAGTACCGCTATACGGTATCACCGAGTAGCGGGGGCGCGGCGTCTCCGGTGGACGCGGGCCGGGGCCGATCCGCGAGGACGGACCCGGCGCCCCGGTCCGGGCGGCCCCCGTCACCCCCCGGACCGGGGCGCGTCGCGCCGCGTCGAATCCGGTGTGAAACGTTTCCCCGGGCCCACCGGGTCGTCCTAGTGAGGGGCGTACGGGCCCCATCGACGACAGGGATGGACGGGGAGGGCATGAAACAGTCCCGCGCGGACGAGTTCATGGAGTTCGCGGCCGGGCGCACGGGGCACCTGATCCGTTCGGCGTGCCTCCTCACCAGCGGCGACGTCCACCTCGCCGAGGACCTGGTGCAGGAGACCCTGCGGCGGCTGTACGTCGCGTGGGGGCGCCGCCTGGGCCGCCGGATCGACAACCCCGCCGCGTACGCCCAGACCGTCCTGGTCCGGGTGTTCCTCACCCACCGGGGACGCCGCTCCTCCGACGAGGTCGTCCTCTCGGAGCTGCCCGACGGGACGGCCGCGCAGGACGGCGACCCGGACACGCGGCTGGCGCTCCTCCACGCCCTCGCGCAACTGCCGCCGAAGGACCGGGCCGTGGTGGTGCTGCGGTACTGGGAGGACCGCAGCGTCGAGGAGACCGCCCACGCCATGAACACCAGCCCCGCCGCCGTACGGACCCGGTCCACGCGGGCACTGGCGCGGCTGCGGATCCTCCTCGGGCCGAGCCTGGCCGAGTTCACCGCGGTCTGACCGCCGCCCCACGGGCCCCACCCCCTCGAACCCCTACGCGAACTGGTGAATCCCCATGCCCTTTGAGGACGAGCTCGGCGAGGCGCTGCGCCGCGTCGGCGGCACCTTCGACACGGACCGACAGGAGATGCTGGTCATGACAGCCACCGAACAGGGGCGCCGCAGCGTGCGCCGCAGACGTTCCCTCGCCGTCGCCGCGAGCGTCGTCGCGCTGGGCGTGCTCGGCACGGGCGCGTACGCGAGCGGGATCCTGCCCGACCTCGACCGGGACGCGTCGATCGCCGACGAGACGCCGGTGCTGGGCGGCGACCGGGTCTTCTCGATCTTCGAGAAGCTGCTGCCCGACGGGACCCTCAGCCAGAAGAAGGTCCTCCCGCGCGGACCCGGCGAGTACGTGCACGTCTCCTTCCTCCACGAGGACGACAAGGGCGGCAGCGGGCTCGTCGAGTTCCGCATGGGCGTCGCGGACGCGAGCCGCGGGGATGACGGCGGCCGGAACCTCACCCGCCTCACCCCCGCGAAGCCGGCCACCCCGACGGAGACCACCTCCTTCCGGCAACAGGTGGTCACCCCGGAGGGGCACTTCATCGACCTGGTCCTGTGGAACTCGCCCGACCCCAAGAGTCCCGAGGGCTCCCGCCCGACAGCGGGGCTGTCCTGGGATGCACGGCGGTTGACGAACGCCAACGAGTGGCGCAAGGAGCTCGCCCGGTTCCCGAAGGTGGACCCGCTGCTCGGCGAGAAGCCGATGGACCCGGCCTGGGTGAGGCCCCCGGCCACCGTGTCCGGCCCGGGCATGGCCGCCACGCTCCAGTCGCTGCTGCCGAAGGGCACGTACAGCGCGCAGGCCGGCCGGGGAACCGACGACCCGCGCGGCCCGGCCGGTTCCCTCCTGTACGACGACGGCAAGGGCGCGGCCCGGGTCGAGGTCGCGGTGTACCGCGTCGACCGGAACGGCGCCTCCGTCCGGGAACACACGCGGTGCTTCTCCCGCGTCTGCGAGCGGAAGACCCTGCCGGACGGATCCCTGGTGCGCGCGCACGAGCTGCGGCACAACAAGGGCACGAAGCGGCGCGTGGTCACCTACGCCTCCGCCTCCGGGGACATGGTGGAGGTCACCGCGTGGAGCACCCCGGGCGGGGAGGGCGAGGCCGGCCAGAGCGAGCCGCCGCTGACGACGGAGCTGCTGAAGGCCGGCCGGGACGAGCCGCCGCTGACGCTGGAACAACTGAAGGCCGTCGCCATGTCGACCGCGTGGCGGCCGGCGCTCGGCGCGCTGCCCGTCGCGCCGGACGAGGAGATCAGCGGACCCACGCGCCCCTCGCGCTGGTTCCGCAACATGGACCTCATCGCCACCGGGGAGAAGACCGTGTGGAACGAGGACGGCCTGGGGGACGGCCTCGTCGAGCTGCGCGTCGACCGAACCCGGCGGCACACCGGGGACGAGCCGCTGCTGGAGGTCCGCCAGGAGCGAGTGGACCGGGGCGGCAAGGGCGTCCTCCGCTGGGTCCTCACCGGCGCGCGGCCGGGCGGCGCCCGCATCACCGTCACGGCGTACAACGCGCCCGCGCCGGACGCCGACGCGACCCGCACCACCCCGCCGATCAGCCTGCCGTGGCTGAAGACGGTGGTCCTGTCCGACCACTGGAACAACGAGAACTTCCAGCGGAGCCTGGAGCTCCGGAAGGAGCGGAACTGACCTCCACCTTGGCAGGAGCTGCGCTGAGCCCCGGCAACTTGAAGTCGCAGGTCAAAGGGCTGGTATGAACGGGTTGGTATGAACGATGCTCCGGGTGATCGCGCTGGTCGTCGGAGGCAGTCTGCGCAGTACACCGTCTGTCAGCGGTCGCCTTCGAGGTTCGTCAGGATGAGCAGGCACGCAGGGGGCGGGTCGCGCGGGTGGGGGCAGTGCGGGGCCCGACGAGGGACCGCCAGTTCTTCAGGTGGACATCCGAACGCAGGCAACGCCCGCGCTGGGACTACGCATTGGTGATGGCCTGACGTCGTCGGTCAACTCGATTCCGATGAGAGCCGTGCTGCGCGGGAGGCGAGGTGGCGCCGTTCGGGTGAGCTGGTGGCACGCCGGGCGGCATCGCGGTAGGCGTCCGCCGCTGCGTCGTGTCGACCGAGCATCTCCAGGAGGTGGGCTTTGGTGGCGGGCAGGCGGTGGTGGCGTGCCGTGCGCTTGTCGGACTGCAGGGTCGTGAGGAGGTCGAGTCCGGCGGCGGGACCGTGGACCATGGCGACGGCGACCGCACGGTTGAGGGTGACCATCGGGTTGGGAACGAGGTGTTCCAGCATTTCGTACAGCGCGAGGATCTGCGGCCAGTCCGTGGTGTCGACGTGGTCGGCCTCGTCGTGGACGGCAGCGATGGCGGCCTGCAGCTGGTAAGGGCCGACCTGCCCCCGTGGCAGGGTCTCACTGATGAGGTCGATTCCCTCGGCGATGAGCCGGCGATCCCACTGGCCGCGGTCCTGCTCTGCCAGCGGCACCAGATCGCCGCCAGGGCCGATGCGGGCGGGGCGGCGCGCGTCGGTGAGCAGCATCAGCGCCAGCAAGCCTGCCGTTTCGGCATCGTCGGGCAGCAGGCGGTGCAGCAGTCGGGTGAGCCGGATGGCCTCGGTCGACAGAGCGGGCGCGGTCAGGTCGGAGCCGTCTGTGGTGGCGTATCCCTCGTTGAAGATCAGGTACAGCACGTGCAGCACCTCGTTCAGCCGCTGACCGCGGTCTGCTGCCTCGGGCATGCGCAGCGGCATGCCGGAGGTCCTGATGGTCTGCTTGGCCCGGCTGATGCGCTGGGCCATGGTCGCCTCCGGGACCAGGAAGGCAGCAGCGACCTGGGCGGTGGTCAGGCCGCCGACCGCGCGCAGCGTCAGCGCGATCCGGCTCGGCGCGGACAGCACTGGGTGGCAGCACAGGAACAGCAGCGCGAGGGAGTCGTCCCGGTCGGCGTCCGGCTCGGCGTCGGCGGGACGGCTGAGCAGTTCCGCCTGCGGGGCGGCCAGGGCGATACGGTCCTCACGGCGTCGCCGTGCCTGCTCACTGCGCACGTGGTCCACCAGCTTGCGTGAGGCGACCGTGACCAGCCAGCCCCTCGGGTTGTCCGGCGTTCCCTCGGCGGGCCACTGCAGCGCCGCAGCAAGCAGGGCTTCCTGTACGGCGTCCTCACACGTGTCGAAGGCGGCGTACCGGCGCAGCAGTGCGCCGAGGACCTGCGGCGCCAGCTCGCGCAGGAGGTCCTCGACGCCGTGATCCACGCTCACATGTCCGCCGCGGACTCGTGCAGGACGGGCCACAGCTCGACCGGCTCCACATCGGCGAAGGGCATGTCCGCCGCGATCTGCTGCGCGCGTTCCTGGCTCTCGCAGTCGAGCAGGTAGAAGCTGGCGATGTACTCCTTGGTCTCCAGGTAGGGACCGTCGGTGACTGCGGGAGCCCCGTCCTTGCGCCGCACGAGCTGGGCGTTGGCCACATCCGCCAGGCCGTAGGCGCCCAGAAGCTCTCCGGTCTCCTGGTACTTCTTGTTGAACCGCTCCTGCTTGGCGATGGCTTCCGGCCATGCCTCGGCAGGGAAGGAGTCCCACTTGGCCTGGTTGCCGTAGATCATCGCGACGTACTTCATCTTGCGCATCCCCTCAGCCCCGCGCGCCCCGTCGGCGCGCTGTCACCCCTCAGTCGGAGTCGGAAGCGGCTGCTCGACATCCGACGACAACTTTCTTCACTTTTTCTTCCACCGGGCCCAAGGCTGTCCCCACGCCCCCATGACACAAATGATCAACCTACCTGTCCCCTTCTCGACGGGGGCAGCCCTGTGGGCACTCGCACGCACCTGGCTCGGCAGTCGGCACCGGCCCTCACTCCGTTCGGAGCGCCGCCGTCTCGGAGCGGAAGCCGTGGCCGAGTTCCGGGCCGAGGCCGTAGTAGTGGCGGAAGTTGTAGACGAGGGGGCTCCACAGGTCCGGGTCGACGTGCTGGGTGCCGGGGACGGTGACGGCCGGGTCGGCGTGGACGTGGAGCACCTCCGCCTCGACCGTCCAGAAGGAGCCGTCGGCGCTGGGGGTGCGCTGCACCACGCGGGCCTCCAACTGGAGCGGGCACTGCGCGACGCGCGGCGGGCGGACCCGTACCGACGCCTGCGGGGTCAGCCCGGCGGCGGCGAACTTGTCCGGCTCGTACCGGTACACGGCCCGCTTGGCGGGCGGCACCGGGTCGGCGCCGGTCAGCGGGGCCAGGCGCTCCACGGCCTCCCACAGGTCCGGCGACGGCAGGTTGACGACGAGGTCGGGGCGGTCGGCCAGGTTGTGGGCGGTGCGGCTGCCCTCGCCCATGCCGAGGACGACCGTCCGGCCGAGCGCCCAGGCGGACGACATGGGCGCCAGGTTGGGGGTGCCGTCCGGGTTCTCGGTGGTGAGGAGGACGACCGGCGTGCCGAAGTACAGGATGCTCGGGGCGATGGTGCGGTGCCGCCGGGCGGGCGGGGGTGGGGGCACGGGCGTGAGCGGGGCTGTGGGTGCGGCCGTGGGCGTGAGCGGGGCTGTGGGTGCGGCCGTGGGCGCGGGTGCGGCCGTGAGCGGGGCCGGGGGTGCGGGCGTGGGCGTGAGCGGGGTTGTGGGCGTGGGGTTCATGGTCCACGACCGTAGGCGGCGGACAGTTCGGCGGCGGCCGAAGTGTGACCCGCCCACAATGGGGCGGTGAGCAGCCCCTACGCGTACGAAGACGGCCCGGACCTCGCGGCGCTCGCGGCGCTCCTGGCCGACCGCACCCGCGCGGCGTTCTGCCTGGCCCTGCTGGACGGGCGGGCGTGGACGGCGGCGGAACTCGCCCGGCACGCCGGGGTCGCCCCGTCCACGGCGACCGGGCACCTCCACCGGCTGGTCGCCGGAGGACTGCTGACCGAGGAACGGCGGGGCAGGCACCGGTACGTGCGGCTCGCCGGCGCCGACACGGCCGAGATGATCGAGAGCCTGGCGTCGCACGCGCCGTACCGGCCGACGCCCGTGCGCTCCCTGACCGACGCCCACCGGCGCCGCGCCCTGGCCCGCGCCCGCACCTGCTACGACCACCTGGCGGGCGCGCTGGGCGTCGCGGTGACGGACGCGATGACGCGGCGGGGCCTCCTCGACTGGCACCACGGCCCGGCGCTGACCGCCGAAGGGCTGCGCTGGCTGCGGGAGACGGGCGTCGCGGACGACCGCCCGGCCGGGTCGCGCCGGCCCCACGTGCGCACCTGCCTGGACTGGACCGAGCGCCGCGACCACCTGGCCGGGGCGCTCGGCGCGGCCCTGTTCCGGCACGGTCTGGACGCCGGGTGGCTGACGGTGCGGGCCGGTTCGCGGATCGTGCGGGTCACGGAAGCGGGCGCCGAGGCCCTGCGCACCCTCCTCGACCTGCCGGAGGCGGTACTGGCGGACGGGCCCTGACGGGCGGGTCCGAGGCGCCTGGCGGGTGAGGGGCGGGAGCAGGGGTCCGGTGGGTCGGCCCGCGGGGCGGGCGGCCCGGCGCGCGCGGGGCTGGCGGGGTGTGGGGCAGGGTGATGCGCGGGGCTGGCGGGGTGCGGGGCGGGTGGGCGCGCGGGGCGGGGCCTGATGGGGGTCGTGGGCCTGATGGGCGAGCCGGACGGGCGGGGCAGGTGGGCCCTCGCCGCTCCTGCCGGGGGGGGAGCAGATCGGCGGTATTGTCCGTCCGGGCCGGGGTTGCCGCACCACGGGCGTGGTGAAAGACTGATTTAACGCCCCAGCCGGCGGCATGCGGAAAACCGGTGCCAGCCCTTTCCGGAAGAATCCGAGAAGAGTCGGGTGGAATCCCGGCCCACTGGGCCGGTGTCGTTCTCAGGGACGGACACGTCCCCGTTTCAGGTCGTCGACGAGGCGGTTCCCGCATCGCGGGTCCTCGACACCCCACCTGAAGGAGAACACCGTGCCGGAAGAAGAAGAATTCACCGTGCCGGTCAGCAGGACCGACGACCTCGGCGCCCCGCCCGAACGGACCCAGGACCGGAAGTCCAGCTTCTCGGTGCGTCGGCCGTACCAGGCGGAGAAGGCACCGGACGCGCTCATCGAGCAGGGGGACCCATCGAAGCCGCCTCCCGCCTCGGGACGCTCCTCGGGCGCCGACGAGCCTTGAGGCCCGGAAGGGGTCATCACGATGTTGCAGTACGTGAACAGCTGTCCCTTCCTCGTGTCGGTGGCCATCATGCGTTACACGCCCAACTGCGTGGACGGAGGCGACTGGACGAAGGAAGGCTGGTGGAACATTCCCCCGGGGGAGTCCCGGATCGCCTTCGGCGGCAACCTGGGCAGCGTTTATCCGTGGTGGTGCGACTACATCACGGGAAACGGCCAGGTGTGGCCGGGCTCGGGAATCTACAGGTATTTGACGCTGAGAAGGTTCAGTTGGTGCGAGTGGACCAGCAGCACCGACGCCTTCCAGGCGAACATGTACCTGTTCAACGTCGACGGCAACGCCGACAAGATCTGGAACATCGTTCCCTGAGAGGGGCCTTCCCCGGGAACCCGGGGACCCGGCCCCGTGTCGGCCCGGGGCGCGGAATGCGCGCCGGGCCGCAGCACTGTCGTGGGGTCACGAGGGCGGGGTGACGTGGCGCAGGCCGAAGAAGTACGTCGCGACGAACCCCGCCGCGTACCCGGCGAAGAGGCCCGCCGCGTAGGCGCCGACCGTGGCGAGGGGGCCGCCCGGCCCGTCCAGCAGGGGGAACAGCGCCCAGCCCGACGGGCCGATCGCCGTCGAGCCGACCTTGTCGCCCCACATCCCGAACAGGCCGACCACTCCCCCGCCGACCGCCCCGCCCACGCACGCCGTCACGAACGGGCGGCCCAGCGGCAGCGTCACCCCGTAGATGAGCGGTTCGCCCACGCCCAGCAGCCCGGCGGGCAGCGCGGACCGGATCGTCCGGCGCAGTTCCTCGGCGCGGCGGAGCCGCACGTACACGGCGAGCGCCGCGCCCACCTGCCCGGCGCCCGCCATGGCGAGGACCGGCAGGAGGACCGTGTACCCCTGCTGCTCGATGAGGGTGGCGTGCAGCGGGATCAGCGCCTGGTGCAGGCCCAGCATGACGAGCGGCAGGAACAGCCCGCCGAGGGCGAACCCGGCCGCCGCGCCGCCGTGGGAGAGGAGCCCGTCGACGGCGGTGCCGACCGCCGACGCGACCTTCCCGGCCGCGTACATCAGCCCGTACACCGTCGCCAGGCCCGCGACGAGGACGGTCAGGGTGGGTGTGAGGAGGACGTCCAGGGCCTCGGGGACGCGGCGGCGGCACCACTGCTCGACGCGCGTCGCGAGGAACGCCGCCGCGAGCGCGCCCAGCACGCCGCCCTGGCCGGGTGACAACTGCTGCCCGAACACCTCGATCCGGGCGACGCCCGCGTAGACGACGATCGCGGCGACGGCGCCGCCCAGGATCGGGGTGCCGCCGAACTCCTGCGCCGTGTTGTAGCCGACGAAGACGGCGATCAGCGCCATGAAGCCGGACGCGATCGCGGTGAGGGCGGGGGTGAGGGACGGCAGGGCGCCGAGGTTGGTGAGGAAGCCGCCCAGGCCGGCGATGACGCCGCAGCCGATCAGGGCGGGGATGAGGGGGACGAAGACGTTCGCGACGCGGCGCAGGAGGCGGCGCACGGGCCGCGCGTCCCCGGCGGCCCCCGGCCCCCCGGGGCCCGTGGGGCCGGCGGGGCCCGTGGGGCCGGCGGGGCCGCCCGGACCGGCGGGGCCTCCCCGGGTGGCGGGGCCGCCGGGGCCGTCCGGGGCGGTGGGGTCCGGGGCGGGGCCTCCCAGGGCGGCCAGGTCCGGGGCGGCGGCGAGGTCCGGGGCGGTGGCGTTCGCCTCGGCGACCAGGGCCTGGAACTCCGGGGTGACCCGCGCCACCCTCCCCGGGCCCAACACGATCTGGTACGTCTCCCCGTCCTCCACCACGCCCAGCACCGCCGGGTGGGCGCGCAGTTCCGCGTCGCGCACGAGGGCGCGGTCGCGCAGGGCGAGGCGCAGGCGGGTCATGCAGTGGGTGACGGAGGTGACGTTGGCGGCGCCGCCGACGAGCGGCAGCAGCGCGGCGGCCGTGGAGCGGTGGTTCGACGGGCGGGGGTCTTCGGTCGTCGTCATGTGGGGGGCCTCGCGTGCGGGGGTGCGTCAGGGGGACGCCGCTGCCAGCGCGGCGCGCAGATGACCGTGGTGCTCCGCGAGGAGGCGCGCGGCGGCCGGGGCGTCCACCCCGCCCAGCAGGACGAGGATGGCGTGCTTCACCTCGCCGCCCGTCGCCTCCAGGGCCCGCGCTATCTCCTCGTCCGCGGCGCCCGTGGCCTGCGCGACGATGCGGTGGGAGCGGGCCCGCAGCTTGGCGTTGGTGGCCCGCACGTCGACCATCAGGTTCCCGTACGTCTTGCCGAGGCGGATCATCGTGATCGTCGAGATCATGTTGAGGACGAGCTTCTGCGCCGTACCGGACTTCAGCCGCGTCGAGCCGGTGAGGAACTCGGGCCCGACGACCACCTCGATCGCGTGGTCGGCGGCGGCTGCGAGGGCGCTGCCCGCGTTGCAGGCGAGGCCGACGGTGAGGGCGCCCACGTCGCGCGCGTACGCGACGGCGCCCACCGCGTACGGGGTGCGGCCGGACGCGGACACGCCGACGACCGTGTCGTCCGGGGTCAGGTCGAGGGCCTTGAGGTCCTCGTGGGCGAGGGCCTCCGAGTCCTCCGCGCCCTCCACGGACCGTACGAGCGCGTCGGGACCGCCCGCGATGAGGCCGACGACCTGCGACGGGTCGGCGTTGAAGGTGGGCGGGCACTCGCTGGCGTCCAGCACGCCGAGCCGCCCGGCGGTGCCCGCGCCCGCGTAGACGAGGCGCCCGCCGCGCGCCATGCGGGGCGCGATGGCGTCGACGGCGGCGGCGATCCGGGGCAGTTGCGCGGCGACCGCGTCGGGGACGGCCCGGTCCCCGGCGTTCATGGCGCGGGCGATGTCGAGGGTGGGCCGCATGTCGACGTCCGCGAGGTCGGGGCGGAACTCCTCGGTGGTGAGGGCGTCGAGCTGGGTGCGGAGTGCGGCGGGGTCCCGGGCGGGGTCGTTCATGGCGCGGCTCTCTCGGTGCTCAGCGGGTTCGACGGGGGCTCGGCCGGTTCGACGGGCGCTCGGCGGGCTCAGCGGGAGCCGGCGGGACTCGACGGGATCGGCGGGATCGGCGGATTCGGCAGGGGCTCGGTGAGTTCGGCGGGGGTTCGGCGGGGCTCAGCGGGAGGTCGTGCGCTGGCGCGGCGCCCTGCGGTGGGCGAGCGCCTCGTACGACGCGGACAGCGCGGGCGCGGCCGTCGCGTACGTACGCTGGGTGACCCCGGTGAACAGGCAGTCCACGACGAGGAGCTGGCTCGTCCGGGACGACATGGCGGCCGGGCGCAGCTCGCTCTCGCGGGCGGTGGACGTGGTCAGGACGTGGTCGGCGTACTGGGCGACCGGCCCGTCCGGGCGGCCGGTGATGGCGACGGTCGTGGCGCCGCGTTCGAAGGCGACGCGGAGCGGTTCGATGACGTCGGCGGTGGCGCCCGAGTGGGTGATGGCCACGGCCACGTCGCCGGAGCGGAGCTGCACGGCGCCGGTGACGGCGACGTGCGGATCGCTGTGGGCGTGCGCGACCAGCCCTATGCGGAGCAGCTTCTGCGCCAGGTCCTGGGCGACGAGGCCGGAGGCGCCGATGCCGTACACGTCGGTGCGGCGGGCGTCGGCGAGGGCCGTGACGGCGGCGGCGAGCTGCGCGGTGTCGAGCGCGGCGGCCGTGTCGGCGAGGGTCTGCTGCTCGTCGCGGGCGAGCTTGGCGACGACGGCCTCGATCGGGTCGTCGACGGCGATGTCGGAGGTGACCGACGGGGAGCGGCCGGAGGTCCGCTGGGCGGCCAGCCCGGCGAGGGCGAGCCGCAGGTCGCGGTAGCCGGGGTAGCCGAGGACGCGGGCCGTGCGGACGACGGTCGCCTCGCTGGTGCCCGTCCGCTCGGCGAGGCCGGTGACGGTGAGGGCGGCGCAGCCCGCCGGGTCGGAGGCGACGACCTCGGCGACGCGCTGCATGGACCGCGTCATGGACGGGGCGAGGGTGCGCACCCTCGCGGCGAGCGGGTCGGGAGCGGCGCCGCCCGCCGTCGTCACCGCGCCACCGGTGAAAGTTTCCTTCAGGTACTCGGTCACGCCTGAAACGTATTTTCAGCGATGGTGACCGTCAACCCCGCACGTCAGAATGGCCGTATGAACATGCTGGACCCCGTGGAGCAGGCGCTGCACGCCGCACGCGCGCTGGTCCTCGCCGACCTGTCCGCCCGGGACGTCGCCGAGGCGGAGATCGTGTCGCTGGTGGAGGACGCGGTCGCGGGGCGCCGGTGGTGGGTCGAGCAGTGGCCGGAGGGCCTCCCGTACGTCGCCGGGCTGATCGCGCAGGACGTGCAGGACGCGCTGCTGGAGCGGTACGGGCGCTGGCCGCTGTGCCCGGTCTGCGACTCGGGCGCCCCGCACGCCCTGGACGTGGAGCCGGAGCTCGGCCCGGACCCGCACTGGGTGTGCGGGCGGGCCGGTGTGGTGGTCGCCCCGGTCGGCGGCCTGACGTGACGCTGTACATCGACCCGCCGAACTGGCCGGGCCACGGCCGCATGTGGTCCCACCTGATCAGCGACGCGTCGTTCGAGGAGCTGCACGCGGCAGCCGCCGCGCTCGGCTGCCCGCCGCGCGCCTTCGACGGCGACCACTACGACATCCCGTCCGACCGGTACGCGGACGCCGTGGCGGCGGGCGCCGTGGAGATCGGGTCGAAGGAGCTGGTGCGGCGCCTCACCGCGGCCGGGCTGCGCCGCCCCAAACGACGTCCGGCTCCTTCCGCGTGACGCCGTAGGCCGGGAGGCGGCCCTGCCGGCCCGACCGATCCCGTCGCCGGTCCCGGCCGGCCCCGGTCGGCGGGGGCGGTGCCCTCGGCGGCCGGGGCGGTGGTCCTGTCGGCCGGCGCGGTGGTCGCCGGTCCCGGCCCGGCCCCGTCGGCGGGGGCGGTGACCCCGCCGACCGGGGTGGTGACCCCGTCAGCCGGGGCGGTGGCCGCCGGTCCCGGTCGGGGTGGTGACCCCGCCGACCGGGGTGGTGACCGCCGCTCCTGGCCGGGACGGTGACCCCGTCAGCCGGAGTGGTGGCCGCCGGTACCGGCCGGGGTGGTGGCCGCCGGTCCGGCCGACGCCGACGCCGACGCGCCCATGACGACACGGCTGGGCGTACGGCCCTCCCGGCGGTGCAGCCGCAGCGCCACGGCGACCGCGGCGAGCGCGACCAGCGTCATCGCGGCGCCCGCCCACGCGGTCGCCGGGAAGCCGAGGCCCGCGTCGATGACGGTCCCGCCGAGCCACGGCCCACCCGTGTTGCCCAGGTTGAACGCGGCCGTCGTCGTGGCGCCCGCGAGGGTCGGGGCGGCCCCGGCCACGTTGAACATCCGGGCGTTCAGGGCGGGCGCCGTGTAGAACGCGGACACGCCCAGCAGGAACGACAGGGCGACCGCCGCGACCGGGCTGCCCGCGAACAGCGCCAGCGCGGCGAGCAGCACCGTCGACGCGGCGATGCCGCTGAGCAGCACGCCGAACAGGTGCGCGTCCGCGACCCGCCCGCCGATCGTCGTCCCGACCAGCGCGCCGACCCCGAACAGGCCGAGCACGGTCGGCACCCAGCCGGAGTCCAGCCCGGCCACGTCGGTGAGCAGCGGAGCCAGGTACGAGAACGCGCAGAACACGCCGCCCGCCGCGAGCGCGGTGACGACGACGGCGAGCCACACCTGCCGGTCCCGGTAGATGCCCAGCTCCCGCCGGAGCGCGGGCTTCTCCTCGGGCAGCGGGATGTGCGGGATCCGGGTCACCACGCCGACCAGGGCGACGGCGGACGCGGCGCCGACCGCCCAGAACGCCGAGCGCCAGCCCAGTTGCTCGCCGAGGAACGCGCCCGCCGGGACGCCCAGCACGTTCGCGATGGACAGGCCGCCGATCATCACGGCCATCGCGCGGGCCCGCGCGCCCGGCTGGACCATCGCGATGGCGACGGCCGCGCCGAGGGCCCAGAACCCGGCGCACGCCAGGGCGCTGACCACGCGGGACGCGAACAGCACCTCGTACGACGGCGCGAGGGCGCCCGCGACCTGGCCGAGGCCGAACGTGGTGATCAGCGCGACGAGCGTCGTCTTGCGGGGCAGCCGCAGCGTCGCCACGGCGAGGAGGGGCGCGCCGATCACCATGCCGATGGCGAAGGCCGATATCAGCAGCCCGGCCTGCGGGATCGACACGTCCATGTCGTCCGCGATGGGCGGCAGCAGCCCGGACAGCATGAACTCGCTGGTGCCGAGCGCGAAGACGGACAGGCCGAGGATGTACACGGCCAGCGGCATGCGGGCCGGGGACGGGGCGGTGGGGGACGGGGGCGTAGCGGAGTGATCAAGGTTGGGCGGCATGCTGGGTGAGAACACCACCCGGGCGATCTAGATTCCCAGCCGCTCCAGCTCGGCGGCGAGGTTGCGGCGCGCGGCGCCCTCCCAGCGCTCGGCGCCGTACGGGGTGCGGAACAGCCTCGGCAGGGCGGGGTTCACGCTCCGGGCAGGGTGTTCACGTACTGCGTGCCCTTGGTGGCGAAGTCGGCGACGGCCTTCGTCGCGGCGCCTGTGGAGATCGCTTCGCCGGACTTGATGTACAGCCAGTCGACCTCCATCCCCCAGGAACGCTGCCCCTTGAAGGGGAGATCGACGAACCAGTGGCTGAAGTTGATACTCATCGGCTCGCGCGGGAAGTACGTCTTCCCGCTGGTGAAGACCACCTCGCCGTCCACGGAGTAGGTGACCTTGCCGTCGGTCGCCGTCATGGCCAGGGTGTGCCAACCGCCGAGCTTCCGCTGGGAGGGCTTGGTGACCCGGTCGCCCAGCTCGCTGTTGCGCCAACTGGTGGTGTCGAGGATCGGGCCGTAGCGGCCCCAGCCGCCGTTCGGCATGTACTCGAAGTCGAGTTCGCTGTACTTCTTCGTCTGGTGGTCCGGCGAAATGGCGAAAACGGACTGGGAGACGTGGTCACCGTCCTGGCCGCTCACCGGCTCGTCGCTGAAGTACACGCGGGCGATGAAAGTGCCCTCGTGGAAGACCGGCTGCGCGCTGTGGAACTCGGACTGCACCGTGCCTTCCTCGGTGCCGTCCGTACGAGCCTCCAGGCGCAGCACCTGTCCCCCCTCGCCGTCCCCCTCGGCGGGGAACGTGACGCCCTTCGGCGACCAGGAGTCGTTGATGCCCGGGCCGCCCTCACCGCTGCGCACCACCCAGCCGTTGGTGGTGAGCGCCGGGTCCTGGGGGCCGGTGTAGGCGAAGTCGTCGAAGAGGACGCCCGTGGGCAGCCGCGCTGCGGCGGGGGCCGCCCCGGCACCCGCGCTCGGGCCGGCCTCCACGGGGCGCTCACCCTGCGGTCCCTCGCCCCACACCTGGGTCCCGCCCAGATAGGCGGTGACCCGCTCGGACTCCTGGTACGTCGTCTTCGCCGCGTCGAACGAGTAGTCGTCCGACTGGTCCAGCTCCTCGTGGTCGACCCGGTACAGCTGGAGTCCGATTCCTTCGGTCGTCCCACCGGGCTTCAGGGTGCCCGCCGCGCCGGTGAAGCCGACCTCCAGATAGTGGTCGGCCTTGGCACCCGGTGTCCGCTCCGCGACGATGCGCTGGGTGATGCTGGAGCAGTCGAGAGAGGTCTGCACGCAGTTGGCGGCGTAAGGGGCGCCACCGTCGGACGTATAGTGGTAACGGAGAGTCACGTCGGCGAGATCCACAGCCGCGCCGGACGTGTTGGTGACTTCCAGCCAGAGCTTGGCGACGTCCGTCGCGGCCGGCCCTTCGGTGCGGTGGCGCACCGTAAGGGCCTCGGGGGCACCGTCGGACGGCCACCACCGGTAGGCCGCAACACCGCCGGCGGCGAGAAGGCCCACGATGAGCGCGAACATGAGGATGTTCCGTCCCCGATGGGGTGACTTGCGAGAGTGGGACACGAAACACCCCAATATTCCATGGCTGATTATCAACGAGATTCTAAACGCACCTTCACAGAATCCTTCAGACCCCTCCTCACACCTACCTCTTTTGTGAACTTCGACACGTGATCTTCATACAACCACTGTCGCAATTGTTTAGAAATGCGTTACCTGTAGGGCGAAGGCAGTTTGCAGATCCCTGCCCAATGTCACGATTGGTTACTTTCTGTCCCCCTTGTGAAATTAGTTGAATCTTAAACCACTCACCGCGTGTGAGGTACTTTCATGTGCGGTTTTGCGCTTCCCGCGCAAGGACAGCGCACTTTCGCACGAGAACAAAAGGGGTGGGGGATCGTCTTGACCGCCACGATCACGGGCCGTGAGGCCGCTGAGTCGCAGCCGTCGGCGCGCAGCCGTCACCGAAGAGGTCGCGGTGGGTACGGGCGCACAGTCGACACGTCGGCCACCATGGTCTACGGGACCGTCGTCCTGGTACCCGCGAGGAACGAGGAGGTCGGTGTCTTCACCTCCCTGGAGTCCCTGGCCAAGCAGTCCCGCCGCCCCGACTTGATCATCGTTGTGGTCAACAACTCGACCGACCGCACCGAGGACTACGCGCTCCAGTTCGCCGAGGACGAGCGCACCCCGCCCACGGTCGTACTGAATTTCCCGGACAACCCGCACAAGAAGGCGGGCGCCCTCAACTACGGCCTGAACTGGCTCAGGGAGTCCGTCGGCGGCCGGCTCAACGGCCGTGTGGGCAACGTCCTCGTCATGGACGCCGACACGGAACTGCACTCCCGGTTCATCGAGCGGGCCCACAACGTCATCGCCTCCGATCCCGAGATAGGCGGGGTCAGCGCCGCCTGCCTCGGCCGCACCAGCCTGTGGCGCACTCCCTGGCAACGGTTCCTGCTCGGCATGCAGATCATCGAGTACGGCCGAGCCGCCAACGCGCGCTACCGCCAGGATGTCCACACCATGTCGGGCGCCGGCTCCTACTACCGGGCCGAGGCCCTGCAGGGTCTGATCGACTGGCGGGGCGAGGTGTTCTGGGAGGACCACCGCAACCTCGTCGAGGACTACGAGACCACGCTGGCGCTCAAGGAGTCCGGCTGGAAAGTCACGGCCAACCAGCTGTGCATCGCGTACACCGACCTCATGCCCACCCTGCGCGAGTTGATCCAGCAACGCGAGCGGTGGAGTCGGGGCACCGTCGACGCGCTGCGCCGTCGCGGCTGGACCAAGTTCACATGGCACTCCATCACCACGATGGTCCTCGGCCTGTTCGGCTTCGCGTACATCTTCGTCTGGGGCGGCCGCCAGCTTCTCACCGCGGCCCTGCACGGCCTCTCCACCCACCCGCTGCTGTGGGCCCTGCTCGGATTCTGGATCCTGTACCCCGCGCTGCGGGTACGGAATCTGGGCTGGAAGGCCATGCTCGTCGAGGCCTTGTTGATCCCGGAGCTGGTCTACACCGTCGTACGGGCGTACTGGCTCGCCTCGTCCATTGTGAAGTCCTACGCGACCCGTGTGTCCGCCTGGAAGTAGCAGAGAAACAGGCGGAGGAGAAAGATGAACACCCTCAGGGGACTTGGAGTCTGCGCGGTTCTCGCGGGCATCGCCTACATCGTCAGCAAGGCGACCGAGGTCGAAATGCTCATACTCGGCTTCACCGTGCTGGCCGTCGTCTTCACCGTGATCGGCTGGATACTCTCCGTCAAGCGGCACCGCCACGACCGCAGGGTGGCCCGCGGACGAAGCCGGGCGCGCCGCTCCTGACGATACGTCCCATACGGTGGGGCGCCGTGGTCGACGCGGGTGAAGTCCCCTCTCCGACCAGGCCGGGCGGGGGAGCAGCGGACCGATCCGAAGCGTCCGAGCCAGCCCTGCCGACCACGTTCCGCACCGGTCGGCATGGTGCCGGAGACGGCAGCACCAGGCACGGCTGAGTCACCGCAAATGACGGCGGACACAGTCCTTGAAGGACCGCCCAGCCTCAGAACGAGCGCCATCGCAGTACTAGGTCCCCAGCCGCTCCAGCTCGGCGGCGAGGTTGCGGCGCGCGGCGCCCTCCCAGCGCTCGGCGCCGTACGGGGTGCGGAACAGCCTCGGCAGGGCGAGGAGCTGCCGCAGGACGGCGGCGCGGCCCTCGCGGAACGCGTCGTCGGGCACGAACCCGTACTCCTCGCGCACGGCCGCCGCGTACGCCCCGTACGCCTCCGGGGGCCCGGCCAGCACCGCCAGGTCGGCGTCGCACAGCACCTCCCCGTCCCGGTCGCCGGGCGCCGGGTCGTGGGTGACGGTGAGCCGGACCAGCCGGGCGACCTCCGCCGTGCGCACCGGGTCCACGTCCAGCTCCGGCAGCGCCCGCTCGGCGAGCCGGGCGCTGCGCTCCTCGTTCGTGTCGCGGTCGGGCAGGTAGACCGCGTCGTGGAACCAGGCGGCGAGCCGTACGGCGGCGAGGTCGTCGGCGTGGCCGGCGAGGTCGTCGACGCGGCGCAGGACGGCGAGGAGGTGGTCGGTGGTGTGGTAGCGCCGCTGGGGTTCGGCCCAGCGGCGCAGGAGGTCGTCGGCGTACCGGTCGACGTACGGATCGACCGGGTGGTCCTGGCCGGAGGGGCGGGTCGGGTCGACCGGGTGGTCCGGGGCGGGCGGGATGGCCGGGTCGACCGGGCGGTCCGGGATGGCCGGGGCGGACGAGTCGAACAGGACGGACGGGGCGGACGGGTGGTCCGGGGCGGGTCGGTCGCCGTCCTCGGCGGGGCGTCCGCCCCGGGCCAGGCGGACGGTCTCCGCCCAGCGGCGGCGCAGCTCGTCGTGGGCGGGGTGCGGGGGCGGGAGGACGGCCATGGGCCCCATTCTGCCGGGGCCGCACTGCCCCGGGCGGCGCTGTACCGGTGGTCGCCGCGCCGGTGGCCGTACTGCGCCGTGGCCGCGCCGCACCGCCCCGTGGCCGCCCCGGGACCGTGCCGCACCGCACCGCCCTGGGACCGCACCGCCCTGGGACCGCACCGCCCCGTGGCCGCCCCCGGACCGCGCCGCACCGCCCCGGGACCGCGCCGCCCCGGGACCGTGCCGCACCGCACCGCCCTGGGACCGCACCGCCCCGTGGCCGCCCCCGGACCGCGCCGCACCGGGACCGCACCGCCCCGTGGCCGCCTCCGGACCGCGCCGCCCTGGGACCGCACCGCCCCGGGCGGCCACGCGCCCGCCCCGCCGGGTCACGTGCCCGCCCCGCCGGGTCACGTGCCGGTCCCACCGGGCCGCGCCTCCCGGGCCACCCGCCCCGCCGGGTGGTTACGCGGCGGCCTTGAAGCCCCGCAGCCGCAGGCTGTTGCCGACGACGAACACCGACGAGAAGGCCATGGCCGCGCCCGCGATCATCGGGTTCAGGAATCCCGCCGCCGCCAGCGGCAGGGCCGCCACGTTGTAGGCGAACGCCCAGAACAGGTTCCCCTTGATCGTGGCGAGGGTCCGCCGCGACAGCCGGATCGCGTCGGCCGCGGCGCGCAGGTCGCCCCGTACGAGCGTCAGGTCGCCCGCCTCGATCGCCGCGTCCGTCCCGGTGCCCATCGCGAGCCCCAGGTCGGCCTGGGCGAGGGCCGCCGCGTCGTTGACGCCGTCGCCGACCATGGCGACGCTGCGGCCCTCGGCCTGGAGGCGCTTGACGACGGCCACCTTGTCCTCGGGCATGACCTCCGCGACGACGTGCTCGGGGTCGATGCCGACCTCGGCGGCCACGGCCCGCGCGACGGCCTCGTTGTCGCCGGTGAGCAGCACCGGCGTGAGGCCCAGGGCGCGCAGCCGGCGGACGGCCTCCGCGCTGGTGTCCTTCACGGCGTCCGCGACCTCCAGCACCGCGCGGGCCTCGCCGTCCCAGGCGACGGCGATGGCGGTGCGGCCGGCGGCCTCGGCGGCGTCCTTCGCGGCGGCGAGCGGCGCGGGCAGGGCGATGGACCACTCGGCGAGCAGCCTCGCGCGCCCGACGAGGACGGCGTGCCCGTCGACGACGCCCTGGACGCCGAGGCCGGGGACGTTCGTGAAGTCCTCGGGTACGGCCAGGTCGCCCACCTTGTCGGCGGCGCCGGCGGCGACGGCGCGGGCGATGGGGTGCTCGGAGGCGTTCTCCAGGGCACCGGCGAGGCGCAGGACCTCCGCCTCGTCCGCCGTCTCGGCGGTGTGCACGGCGAGGAGGGTCATGCGGCCGGTGGTGACGGTGCCGGTCTTGTCGAGGACGACCGTGTCGGCCTTGCGGGTGTTCTCCAGGACCTCGGGGCCCTTGATGAGGACGCCGAGCTGGGCGCCCCGGCCCGTACCGACCATGAGGGCGGTGGGCGTGGCGAGGCCGAGGGCGCACGGGCAGGCGATGATCAGGACGGCGACGGCGGCGGTGAACGCGGCGGTCATCCCGGCGCCGGACAGCAGCCAGCCGACGAGCGTGGCCAGGGCCAGGACGATGACGACGGGGACGAAGACGGCGGAGATCCGGTCCGCGAGCCGCTGCGCCGCCGCCTTGCCGTTCTGGGCGTCCTCGACGAGCTTCGCCATGCGGGCGAGCTGGGTGTCGGCGCCGACGCGGGTGGCCTCGACGACGAGGCGGCCCCCGGCGTTGAGGGTGGCCCCGGTGACAAAGTCGCCCACCGCGACCTCGACGGGCACGGACTCGCCGGTCAGCATGGACGCGTCGACGGCGGAGGTGCCCTCCACGACGGTGCCGTCCGTGGCGATCTTCTCGCCGGGCCGTACGAGGAACCGGTCGCCGACCCGCAGCCGGGCGGTGGGCACGCGCACCTCGCGGCCGTCGCGCAGCACGGTGACCTCCTTGGCGCCCAGCTCCATGAGCGCCCGCAGCGCGGCGCCCGCCTTCCGCTTGGAGCGGGCCTCGAAGTACCGGCCGGCGAGGATGAAGGTGGTGACGCCGGCGGCGGCCTCCAGGTAGATGTTGGCGCTGCCGTCGCCGCGGGCGATGGTCAGCTCGAACGGGTGCCGCATGCCGTGCATGCCGGCCGTGCCGAAGAACAGCGCCCACAGGGACCACAGGAACGCGGCGGCCGTACCGACCGAGATCAGCGTGTCCATGGTCGCGGCGCCGTGCCGGAGGTTCGTCCAGGCCGCGCGGTGGAAGGGCCAGCCCGCGTAGACGACCACGGGCGCGGCGAGGGCGAGGGAGAGCCACTGCCAGTTGTCGAACTGGAGCGGCGGGATCATCGCCATGGCGACGACGGGGACGGACAGCACGAGGGCGGTGAGGAGCCGCTGCCGCAGGTCGAGCAGCTCGTGGCCGTCCCCGCCGTCCCCGCCGCTCCCGGCCTCCTCCTCCGCCGCCTCCGCCTCCGCCTTCGGGGCGGGCGGCCGGGCGGTGTAGCCGGTGGCCTCGACGGTGGCGACGAGGTCCTGGACGGACACGTCGGCGCCCCGGTAGGTGACCTTCGCCTTTTCGGTGGCGTAGTTGACGGTGGCCTCGACCCCGTCCATGCGGTTGAGCTTCTTCTCGATGCGCGCGGCGCAGGAGGCGCAGGTCATACCTCCGATGGCGAGCTCCACCACGTCGGTGCCGGGGGCGGTCGCGGGACCACTCATCTCATCCTCCAATACCCATGGGGGGTATACCAGGAACCCCAGTGTATACCCCCCTCGGGTAAACGAGGGACCCCCATTGACGCCCTCCAAGCATTAGCATTGGACTAGACCTGTAAACAGCCGCCCGTCGAGATTGGGGTCCGATGAACAACCGTGCACTCCTGGAGGTGATCGCCCTCGACGCGGAGGACGCGATCGCGGCCCAGGCCGGAGGAGCGGACCGCCTGGAGCTGGTCGCCGACATGGCCGCCGACGGGCTGACCCCGCCCCGCGAGACGTACGCCCGCATCCGCGCCGCCGTGGACATCCCGCTCCGCGTGATGCTGCGGCTCGCCGACGGCTTCGCGGCGGGCGACGTGGACGCGCTGGTGCGGGTGGCCGGGGAACTGCGCTCCGAGGGCGCCGACGAGTTCGTGCTCGGCTTCCTCGACGCGGACGGCCACCCCGACCTCGCGGCGCTGGAGCGGGTCGTCGCGGAGCTGGACGGCTGCCGGTGGACGTTCCACCGCGCCATCGACCACTGCGCCGACCGGGACGCCCTGCGCAAGCAGCTCGCGGACTTCCCCGGCCTCGACACGTACCTGACGGCCGGCTCGGCCGCCGGGGTCGACACGGGCCTGCCCGTCCTGGCGGCGGAGGCGGCCCGGCAGGGCGAGACCGGGTACGGCTCCCGGCTCCTGGTCGGCGGCGGCCTGCGCCTCGACCACGTGCCGGCCCTGCTGGCGGTGGGCGTGGACGCCTTCCACATCGGCGGCGCGGCCCGCCCGGCGGGCTGGGAGTCCCCCGTGGCGTGGGGCGCGGTCAGCGCGTGGCGGCGCACCCTGGACGGCGAGGCGGCGACTGTCGGTGCCGGGGTCTAGCCTCCCGGCATGACTGCCTCAGCGGACTTCCTCCACATCACCCGGGCGGGTTACGACGCGGTGGCCGCCGACTACGTCGACCATCCGCGCGGCGAACCGGCGGCCGTACGGCTCGAACGCGCCATGCTCGGCGTGTTCGCGCAGTACGCCCTGCCCGGGCGGCCCGTCGCCGACGTGGGCTGCGGCACCGGCTGGGCCACCGCGCGACTGGCGGAGCTGGGCCTGGACGCGTACGGCATCGACCTGTCGCCCGGCATGCTCGCCGTGGCCCGCCGCGACCATCCGGGGCTGCGGTTCGAGGAGGGCACGATGACGGCGCTCGACGTGCCGGACGGGTCGCTGGGCGGGCTGGTCGCCTGGTACTCCCTGATCCACGTGCCGCGCGACCGCGTGCCCGGCGTCCTGGCGGAGTTCCACCGCGTCCTGGCCCCGGGCGCCCCGCTGCTGCTGGCGTTCCAGGTGGGCGAGGACGTCCTCCACCTCGACGAGGCGCTGGGCCACCGGGTCTCCCTGGACTTCCACCGCTGGACCCCCGGGGCCCTGGCCCCGCTCCTGGAGGCCGCGTCCCTCCCGCTCCACGCCCACCTGCACCGCGAGCCCGACCCGCACGAACGCACCCCCCACGCCCACCTCCTGGCCCGGAAACCCGCGTAGGCGCCGCCGGCCCCGGCCCGAAGACGCCGGGCCGCCGACGGCGGGGCGCGGGGGGCCGGGGGCCGGGGAAGGCTGCCGGTACGTCCCGACCGGACAGCGAAGGCCGCCGTACGCTCCGGCCGGACGGCGAAGGGGGCGGTGTCCGTGGTGGCCGGCGGTACCGACCCGGCACTCCGCAACGGTCCTTCGCGGCCTCGGACCCCCTCCCACCCGCGGTGGACGACGAAGTGGGGCCAGGATCACCCTGGCCCCACTCCTCGGTGCGGACGCGTCACTGGACGGGCGCGTCATTAGAACTGTGCGAAGAACCTCCAGATCTCCGCCTTGGTCCAGGTCGTGACGCCGCTCTCGCCGGAGGAGCCGTCGACCGGACCGGGGATGTGGCCCCCGTCGAACGCGGCCCACTGGACCGGGTAGCCGGCGCGGCAGCCCGAGTAGGTGGTGGTGATGTGCGTCCGGCTGCCCGGCGCGGGCTCGCGCGGGCTCTGGGGGGTGCAGCCGTTGTTGCTGACGAACTTGTCGCGCAGGGACCGTCCTTGCGCGATGGTGAGGACGGAGTCGCTGATGCCGTGGATTCCGAAGTAGGCGACGGGCTGGGTGCCGCCGCTGCACCCGCTGATCAGGCCGCCCGAGATGACCGCGACGGCCCTGAAGACGTTCGGCCGGGCGCAGGCGAGCGCGTAGCTCATGCCGCCGCCCCAGCTGAAGCCCGTGGCGAAACGCTGGGCCGGGTTGACGCAGAGGGAGCCCTCGATCCGCCGGATCATGTCGTCGACGAAGGTGACGTCCTCACCGCCCGTATTGGCCCAGCCGTTGCCGAGGCCCTGGGGGGCGACGAGGATCGCGGTGTTGTTCGACTGCTCCTGCTGGCCGTAGTAGGCCCAGGCCCTCCCGCTCGCTCCGCCCGAGGCGACGTCGGTGGCGGTTCCGCCCCGCCAGTGGAACGCGAAGATCAGCCGGTAGGGGCGGCTGCTGTCGTAGTTGTCGGGAACCCTGAGGATGAAGCTGCGGCTCTTGCCGCCGCTCTGGATCGTGTGCGTACCGCTCGTCAGGGTGGGGGCGCTGCCGCATCCGCCGGCGCCACCGGACGACAGTTTGATCATCTGCCATTGCTGGTTGGCGCCGCCCCAGTCGGTGTACTGGACGACGTTGCCGCCGTCGGCGGTGGAGCCGCCCTGCACCTCCACCGCCTTGCCGCTGTTGCGGTTGATCAGCCGGACGTGGCCCGCGTCGGAGTCGGCCAGGCGGAACTGCTGGTTGGTCCCGTTGCCGTCGGCCCACTGCTGGAGCGCGGCGCCGTCGGCGGTCGAGGCGCCGGACACGTCGAGGACCTTGTCCGAATGCCGGGCCTTGAGGCGGTAGAAGCCGCCGCCGGAGTCCACGAACTGCCACTGCTGGTTGGTCCGGTCGTTGCGCGTCCACTGGTTGACCCGCGCGCCGTCGGTGGTGGACGCGCCGGAGACGTCCAGCGCCTTGCCGCTGTTGCGGTTGACCAGGACGTACCAGGCGTTGGTGTCCACCGCCGCGGCCTCGGCGGGCGCCGTCACCGCCTGGGCTGACCCCGTCATCGTCGCGGCGAGCATGCCGGTCGCGAGGGCCGCCGCCACCACGGCGGTGATCCGGGACCACCAGCGGTGTCGTGCCGGAGGGGCGGGGGGAGCCGCACCGTGGGTCCTCATCGATTCGCTCCTTCGTCCGTGGCGTTCCCCATCAGGCGCGGGTCCAGCGCTGGTTGCTGGTGTTCCAGCAGGAGTAGAGCTGGATCAGGGTGCCGTTGGCGGTGCCGCCCGCGACGGCGTCGAGGCAGAGGCCGGACTGGACGCCGACGATGGACCCGTCGGAGGCGAGGCGCCACTTCTGGTTGTCGCCGCCCCAGCAGCTGTAGATCTGGACCTTGGCGCCGTTGCCGGTGCCGGCGGCGTCCAGGCACTTGTTGCCGTAGACCCTGAGTTCGCCGGCGGCGGTGTGCGTCCACTGCTGGTTGGTGCCGCTGTGGCAGTCCCACAGTTGGAGCTGGGTGCCGTCGGTGGTGCTGGCGTTGGGCACGTCCAGGCAGCGGCCCGAACCGACGCTCTTGATCGTTCCGGACTCCGTGGGGGGCGGCGTGGTGGAGCCGCCGTTGAGCGCGTTGAGGACGGCCGTGTAGGCGGGCTTCTTGCTGCCGTCGCCGTTGAACAGCAGGGGCGAGTGCTCCGGCCGCCAGGAGTCGGTGTCGCGCACGCCCCAGACGGTGATGCCGAGGCAGCGCGGGACGGCCAGGCAGTCGTTGACCACGTTGGCGTAGGTCGTGGACGGGGCGCCCTGGATGTCGAGCTCGGTGATGGCCACGTCGACGCCGAGGGCGGCGAAGTTCTGCAGGGTGGTGCGGAAGTTGCTGTCGTAGGGGCTGCCGCTGTTGAAGTGCGACTGGAAGCCGACGCAGTCGATCGGCACGCCGCGCTGCTTGAAGTCCCGGACCATGGCGTACATGGCCTGGGTCTTGGCCCAGTTCCAGTTCTCGACGTTGTAGTCGTTGTAGCAGAGCTTGGCGGCCGGGTCGGCGGCGCGCGCGGTGCGGAAGGCGACCTCGATCCAGTCGTTGCCGGTGCGCTGGAGGTTGGAGTCGCGCCGGGCCCCCGAACTGCCGTCGGCGAACGCCTCGTTCACGACGTCCCACTGGGCGATCTTGCCCTTGTAGTGGGCCATCACGCCCTTGATGTGGTCGATCATCGCCTGGCGCAGCGTGCTGCCGCTGAGGCTCTGCATCCAGCCGGGCTGCTGGGAGTGCCAGGCCAGGGTGTGGCCGCGCACCTGCTTGCCGTTCTGCACCGCCCAGTTGTAGACGCGGTCGGCGGCGGTGAAGTTGAACTGGCCCCGCTGGGGTTCGGTGGCGTCGATCTTCATCTCGTTCTCGGCCGTCACCGAGTTGAACTCGCGGTTCGCGATCGTCGCGTACGTCGAGTCGCCCAGCCTGCCCGAGGCGATGGCGGTGCCGAAGTAACGGCCGCTCTGCGCCGCCGCGGCGCCGAGCGTGCTCTCGGCGGCGTGCGCCGTCGGCGGTGCGACCAGCGCGCCGGTCGCACCGATGACGCCTGCGACCAACGCCACCAGCAGACCGCGGAACTTCCGGCGGACGGCGGGCGGGGGAATGGCGTACGAGCCCATGGCTGTGCCTCCAGGGTAGAAATCACGGAAGGACTGAAGTGCGGCGGAACGCGTCGTCCGCCCCCGCTCGGCAGGCGGACGAGGCGGGCCGGGATCCGGAGATCGCGGGATCACCGGACGTCGTGGTCGTGACACCGGGACGGTCCCGACCTGTGCGGACGGCACCCGGGCGGCCTCCGGGTGACGTATGGGGCGCCCCGGAGCGAAGGAGCCCCGGAGCGAAGGAGTACCGGAGCGGCAGGTCGCCGCCGGACCGTCCGGCGGCCACGCCGACGCCCCCGGGCCCTACCCGCCTCCGCGGGGCGGGCCCGGCGGAAGAGGTCCGGCCGGCGGACGGCCGCGCCCGGTTGACGGACGGCCGCGCCCGGCCGGCGGACGGCCGCGCCCGGGCGCAGCCCACCCCCGCCGCTCCCGGCCGGCCGCCGCCGCGACCGGACGACGAACGCCACGGGATCCGAGAGACAGAGCTGGACGACCACGGCCGTACACACCGGACGCGGGGAGGCGGCGTCGTTTCGACAGGGGCATGGGGGTACTCACATCGCGGCTCGGCCGGGGGACCGCCACGTGGCGCCGCCCGCCCCTCCGACTGTGCGAAGAGTCAGGATGCGCTAGTGCGAACCTCACCGGAACGGAAACGGGATGGTGCGGGTGCTGCGGTACGCGGATCTGTCGTGCAGCACAGATCACTTGAGGCCGATATTGTTCGAAAGCTCGAACTGTGACCGGCGTCTCAGACAGGCATGATTGAGGCGTTGACGGTGGACCGTCAATACTCCCCGCAGAAGAAGTTTCCGTTTCCATCCCGAAAACTTTTCGGTGTCCCGGCGAGTCGCACGGGGCCCACCGGACCCCAGCACCGCCGTCGACGGAGGCCGCAGGACCGGGACCCGAACGAGTGCGCCCACCACGGGTGGAGGCCGCAGGATCGGGCTCCGGACGGAAGACCCGGCCGGCACGGCGATGGACTCGCGCGGCCCCGAGGCGACGGGGGCCGTGTTCCGGCCGCCGCGCGAGACGGAGTCCCGGCCGGGGCCGGACGCCGCTCACCCAGCCCCCCTCCTCCGCACGGACGCCCTGGACCGGCAGGCCGTACCGCAAACTTCCGGATGATTTCCGGTCGGGAGGAGAGCGCGTCAAGCCCGCAGGGCAGGGTCTGTTTACGGACAGATCAGCGACAGGTCTTGACCGGGAGGCCCCGCATTCCTAGCTTGTGGCGTCAAAGAATCCGAGACGTTCCCGTACGCCACCCGCGTGCCGACCCGTGTGCCGACCTCCGTGCCCACCGAAGAGGGCACCGTTCACCGAAGAGGGCGTCACCGCCCACCTGCGCGACGGCCTGACCGACGTGATCACGCCCTCCCCCGCCGCTTCCGGCCGCCACCTGCTCGACACCGCCGCCCGCGCGTCACCGTCCGCGCATCCGCCGTCCGCGCGTCCACCGTCCGCGCATCCGCCCGTCCGTACGCCACCCGCCCGTACGCCACCCGTACGCCACCCGTGCGTACGCCGCCGGGCTCGCACCGAAGGCCGTACGCGAAGCCGACTTCCGGCGCCGCCCCAAGCGAGTCGCTTACCGTCACGGGACAGGCACCGGCGACACGGGAGGGACAACATGAGCGGTACGGGCGACTGGGTCAGCACGTCGATGCCGTATCTCGCGCCGCGCGCGAAGGGGCAGGGCGACGCCTGGGCCGAGGAGGCCGCCGCCCACGGCCGCAGGGGCACCCAGCGCATCGTCTTCGCCGGGGAGCTCCCGGCCGGGGAAGAGGTCGCCGCGCTGCTCGGGCTGACCGCCGGCGAGCCCGTGGTCGTACGCCGCCGGATCATCGAACTCGACGGTGAGCCGTGCGAGTTGACCGACACGTACTACCCCGTCGACATCGCGCGCGGCACTCCCCTCGCCGGTACGGCGAAGATCCGCGGCGGTGCCGTGACCCTGCTCGCCGCACTGGGCCACGCCGGCGTGCGCGTCCGCGAGGACGTCACCGCCCGACTGGCGACCGACGAGGAGTGCGACCTCCTCGAACTGTCCCCCGACCAGCCGGTGTTGCGCCTGGCACGGCAGACCCTCGACGCCCGGGACCGCCCCGTCCAGGCAGACCTGATGACCATGCCCGCCCACCGGCAGAGGCTCCGCTACGAGATGAGGATCGGATGACCGCACGCGCCGGCGGGGCCGGGCCCCGCGACCACCGCCAGAGCCGCGTCTCCGAGATCGGCACGTACGGCGAACCGGTCGGCCGGGCCGGTGGCTTCTTCGAGACGCCCAGGTTGCAGACGGACCGGGCCTGACGTCCTGAGCCCCCGCGAACGCGGGGACACGGGGACGCGGGGACGAGAGCGGTCTGGCCATGCCGCGCCGCGCACCGGCAGGGTCACGAGCGGCGGGCCCGCCAGAACAGGTACGCCGCCGTCGCCAGGGCCGCCGTGCGGAGGGTCCACGGCCAGGTCTCCTGCAGGGCCTGCGTGAGGGCCGGGCCGCCCGGCGGGATCGGCTCCCCCCAGCGGCCGTCCAGGCGTCCCCACAGCCAGACCACCGCGCCCGCCGCCACCGCGCCCGGCAGGCCCAGCACCCCCCACTTCGCCTGGGCCCTGCTGAGGCGGCGCGTCGCGTACGCCAGGAGCCAGCCCGCCGCCAGCGCGATCCACGAGCCGGTGACGGTGCCCAGCACCAGGCACCCCGCCGCGAGCAGCAGGACCGGGTCGCCGAACCGCCGCGCCCGCGTCGCGGCGGGGGTCGGGGCGGGGGCCACCGGGGCGGGGGCCGCCTTCCGCCCGCGGAGGAGCAGCCGGCGTACGCGGCCCCGGCCCGCACCCGACGCCGGGCCTGCCGCCTCCGCCGGGCCCGATGCCGTGCCCGCCGCCTCCGCCGCGCCCGGCGCCGCGCCCGACCCGGTCCGTGTCGTCTCCGCCGCCGGCCGGGCCGCGCCCGCCCGGCCCAGCAGGCGGCGCGGGCCCCTCCGCCGCGGGGGCTCCGCGGCCTTCTCCACCGGGTCCTCCGCCGGTTTCGGCGGCTCCAGCAGCTCCGGGACCTCCACCCCGCCCGTGAACCCGGGCACCACGCTCCACCAGTCCGGCTCCGGTCCCTCGTCCGAGCTCCAGGGCTCCGAGCTCCGGGACTCCGAGCTCCGGAACCCCGGTCCCCCGTCCGGCCTTTGGGACTCCGGACCCTGCGACCCCGCGTTCCGGGACTCCGACCCCCACGGCTTCGAACCCCATCGCTTCGAACCCCGTGGCTCCGGCCCCCGGGATCCCGGGCCCCCGGACTCCGGGCCCCGCCCGGTGCGCTGCCCCGGCACCGACAGTCCGCCGCCCTCCACCGCCGCCACGATCGCGTCCGGCGAGCCCAGGCGGGCCAGGATGCGACGGACCGCGGCCGGGCTGTCCGCGCCCTCGCCGTCCTCCCGCTGCCGGTCGATCTCGTCGCGCAGCGACGCCACCAGGCCCATCCGCGCCTTCGACGGCAGTTGCCGCTGCTGCGCCAGGTCCCCGACCCGGCTCAGGTAGTCGAAGACCAGCTGGTCGCTCTCGATCCCCACCGTGCCCTCCCTGCCGCCCGTCGCCCGACCGACGTCCCGACGTCCCGACGTTAGCGCCTACGGCGGGCGGCAGGGGGCTAACGTGGTGCGGATGGCGACCGGTGAGACCGAGCGGGAGGCGTACGTGCCCGAAGACCAAGGCAGTACGGCGGCGCCCCGCACCCTCGCGGAGGCGCTGCGGGCCCGGGGCGACGAGGGGTTGGCCGCGCTGCTGCGGGCCCGCCCCGACCTCCTCGTGCCCGTGCCGAACGACCTGACGCAGCTCGCGACGCGGGCCGGCACGCGCGCGTCCGTCGTCCGCGCCCTGGAGCGGCTGGACCGGTTCGCGCTCCAGGCCGCCGAGGCGCTGGCCGTGGCGCCCGACCCGGCGCCGTACCCGGCGCTGCTCCGGCTCATGGCCGGCGACGCCGGCGACCCCGGGGTCGAGGCCGCGCTGCCCGGCGCCGTCGCCGTCCTGCGCGACCAGGCCCTCGTGTGGGGCGGCGACGACCGGCTGCGGCTGGTGCGCACCGCGCGCGAACTGCTCGCCCCCTCCCCGCAGCACCCCTCCCCCACCGGCCTCGGCCCGACCGTCGCCGAGGCCACCGCCGGGATGTCGCCGGGCCGGCTCCAGGAGATCCTCCAGACCGTCGGGCTGCCCACCACGCACGACCCGGTGTCGGCGGTCACCGCGCTGACCGGCCTGTTCACCGACCGGGCCCGGATGGACGCCCTCCTCGACGAGGCCCCCGCGGACGCGCTCGGCGTGCTGGACCGGCTGGTGTGGGGCCCGCCCTACGGCGAGGTGACCGCCAACCCGACCCCGCCCGTGCGCTGGCTCCGCGACCGCGGCCTGCTCCTGCCGACCACCGCCCGCACGGTGGCGCTGCCCCGCGAGGTGGCGCTGCACCTGCGGGCCGGGCGGGCCCACCGGACGCCCGAGCCGGTGCCGCCGGCCGTCGGACCGGCCCGCGAGTACCGCCCGCAGGTGGTGGACAGCACGGCGGCGGGCCAGGCGTACACGGCGCTCTCCACCGCCGAGGAGCTGTTGAAGCAGTGGGACGAGGGCGGCCCCGCCGTCCTGCGCGCCGGCGGCCTGTCCGTCCGCGACCTGAAGCGGACCGCCGTCCTCCTCGACGTGCCGGAGCCGGTCGCCGCGTTCTGGCTGGAACTGCTGTACGCGGCGGGGCTGCTCGCCCCGGACGGCGAGGCCGACGAGCGATACGCGCCGACCCCCGCGTACGACGAGTGGCTCGACCTGCCGGCCGCCCGCCGCTGGGCCCGCCTCGCCGCCGCCTGGCTCACCGCGACCCGCACGCCCGGCCTGGTCGGCGGGCAGGACTCCAAGGGCCGCACCCTGTCCGCGCTCGGCCCCGACCTGGACCGGGGCGCCGCGCCCGAGGTGCGCCGCCGGGTGCTGGAGCTGCTCGCCGCGCTGCCGCCCGGCGCCGCGCCCGAACCGGACGCCGTACTGGCCCGGCTCCGCTGGGAGCGGCCCCTGCGCGGCGGCGCCGGCACGGACCTGCGCGCCCGCCTCGCCACGTGGACGCTCGACGAGGCCGAGGTGCTCGGCGTCACCGGCCGGGGCGCCCTCTCCGGCCACGGCCGCGCCCTGCTGGAGGGCCCCGGCGAGGAGGCGGCCGTCGCGCTGCTGGCGCCGCTGCTGCCCGAGCCGGTCGACCACGTCCTGCTCCAGGCCGACCTGACCGCCGTCGCCCCCGGCCCGCTGCGCCGCCCGCTCGCCGACGCCCTGGGCGTCCTCGCGGACGTCGAGTCCAAGGGCGGCGCGACCGTGTACCGCTTCACGCCCGCCTCCGTACGCCGCGCGCTCGACGCCGGCCGGTCCGCCGCCGACCTGCACGCCTTCCTCGCGGCACACTCCCGCACGCCCGTGCCGCAGCCCCTGGCGTACCTGATCGACGACGTGGCCCGCCGCCACGGCCACCTCCGGGTCGGCGCCGCCTCCTCGTACGTCCGCTGCGACGACGACGCCGTCCTCGGGGAGATCCTCGCCGACAAGCGGTCCGCGCCCCTGGGCCTGCGCCGCCTCGCCCCGACCGTCCTGGCCGCCCAGGCCGACCCGGCGGCCCTGCTGGAGGGGCTGCGGTCCATGGGGTTCGCGCCGGCCGCCGAGTCCGCCGAGGGCGACGTGCTGATCACCCGCGCCCACGCCCGCCGCACCCCGCCGCGCACCCCGCCCGCCCCCGTACCGGACGGCCCGCCGGTACCCGACGACACGCTGCTCGGGGCGGCCGTCCGCGCCATCCGCGCCGGGGACCTCGCCGCCACCGTCACCCGCAAGGAGAAGGAGCCGGAGGCAGCGGCCCCCCGCGCCGACGGCTCCCTGCCGCGCACCTCCGCCGCCGAGACCCTGGCCACCGTCCAGGCCGCCGCACTCACCAACTCGGCGGTCTGGATCGGGTACGTCAACGCCGACGGCGCCGCCAGCCAGCGCGTCATCGCGCCGGTGCGCGTCGAGGGCGGCTACGTCACCGCGTACGACCACACGGCCGACGAGGTCCGCACGTACCCGCTGCACCGCATCACGGGCGTCGCGGAGCTGGCCGACGAATGAGGGGGCGGGCCCGGATGGAGACGGGTGGCCACGGGCGGGCCCGGAGGAACTCGGGCCGGCGCGAGTAGACCCGGGCGGGCCCGGCCCTCTGTCTTCGGCCCCTCCCGCCCCCGTCCCCGGCTCCCTTCCGTTCCCGGCCCCTCTCGTCCCCGTCCCCGCCCCGGCCCTTCTCCCGTCCCCGGCCCCCGTTCCGGGGGCGATGCGGCAAACTGGAGAGCTGGCCGCGTCCCGGGGCCGTACGGAAAGGGTGAGGCGTGAACGGACCGCTGATCGTCCAGAGCGACAAGACACTCCTGCTGGAAGTCGACCACGAGCGGGCCGACGCCTGCCGCCGCGCCATCGCGCCGTTCGCGGAGCTGGAGCGGGCGCCCGAGCACATCCACACGTACCGCGTGACCCCGCTCGGCCTGTGGAACGCGCGGGCCGCCGGGCACGACGCGGAGCAGGTCGTCGACGCCCTGGTCGAGTTCTCCCGCTACCCGGTGCCGCACGCGCTGCTCGTCGACGTGGCCGAGACGATGGCCCGGTACGGGCGGCTCTCCCTCGGCAAGCACCCCGTGCACGGCCTCGTCCTCACCACCACCGACCGGCCCGTCCTGGAGGAGGTGCTCCGGTCGAAGCGGATCAAACCGCTCGTCGGGGAGCGCATCGACCCGGACACGGTCGCCGTCCACCCCTCCGAGCGCGGCCAGATCAAGCAGACCCTCCTCAAGCTGGGCTGGCCCGCCGAGGACCTCGCCGGGTACGTCGACGGGGAGGCGCACCGCATCGACCTGGACGAGTCGGGCTGGGCGCTCCGCCCGTACCAGCAGCAGGCCGTCGAGGGGTTCTGGCACGGCGGCTCGGGCGTGGTGGTGCTGCCCTGCGGCGCGGGCAAGACCCTCGTCGGCGCCGGGGCCATGGCGAAGGCGAAGGCGACGACGCTGATCCTCGTCACCAACACCGTCTCCGCCCGGCAGTGGAAGCACGAGCTGGTCAAGCGGACCTCGCTCACCGAGGACGAGATCGGCGAGTACAGCGGCGCCCGCAAGGAGATCCGCCCGGTCACCATCGCCACGTACCAGGTGCTGACGACCAGGCGGAAGGGCGTCTACCCGCACCTGGAGCTGTTCGACTCCCGCGACTGGGGCCTGATCGTCTACGACGAGGTGCACCTGCTGCCCGCGCCGGTCTTCAAGTTCACCGCGGACCTCCAGGCGCGGCGGCGCCTCGGCCTGACCGCGACGCTGGTGCGGGAGGACGGCCGCGAGTCGGACGTCTTCTCCCTCATCGGCCCGAAGCGGTTCGACGCGCCGTGGAAGGAGATCGAGGCGCAGGGGTACATCGCGCCCGCCGACTGCGTCGAGGTCCGCGTCGACCTGACCGAGACGGAGCGGCTCGCGTACGCCACGGCGGAGACGGAGGAGAAGTACCGGTTCTGCGCGACGACGGACACCAAGCGGCGGGTCACCGAGGCGATCGTCCGGAAGTTCGCGGGGCAGCAGATCCTCGTCATCGGGCAGTACATCGACCAGTTGGACGAGCTGGGCGAGCACCTCGGGGCGCCCGTCATCAAGGGCGAGACGCCGAACGCGCAGCGCGAGAAGCTGTTCGAGTCGTTCCGGAACGGGGAGATCAGCGTGCTGGTCGTCTCGAAGGTCGCGAACTTCTCCATCGACCTGCCGGAGGCGACGGTCGCGATCCAGGTGTCGGGCACGTTCGGGTCGCGGCAGGAGGAGGCGCAGCGGCTGGGGCGGGTGCTGCGGCCCAAGGCGGACGGCCACCAGGCGCACTTCTACTCGGTGGTCGCGCGGGACACGATCGACCAGGACTTCGCCGCGCACCGGCAGCGGTTCCTGGCGGAGCAGGGCTACGCGTACCGCATCGTCGACGCGAGCGAGCTGCTGAGCGAGGCATGAGCCACCGGGCATGGACCCCGGGCCGCGGGCCCTGGACGCCCGGCCTCTGAGGGCGGGCCCGAGGGCCCCGTCCCCGGGACGGTACCCGGGACCGACCCCCGGTACGGGCCTTGGAGGTGGGCGCCCAGGTGTGGGCCCGGGCGCGGGCCCGCTCGGCGCGACCCGGCCCGCCTGCTCGGCGCGGTCCGGCCCGTCTGCCCGGCGCAGTCCGGCGCAGTCCGGCGCGCCTGCCCGGCGTGCCCGGCGCAGTCCAATCGGTGTGGTCCGGCCCGTCCGGAAGACACGGCGTGATCCGTCCGGCGCGGTCCGGCGCCCGCCGGGCCGGCGACGCCTGACCCCTGTCCCGCCCGCACACCGGGCCGGCGGCGCCCGACGCCCGTCCCCGCCCGCACACCGGGTCAGCGGCGCCTGACGCCCGCCGCGTCCGCGTCGTAGTCGCCGAGGACCGCGACGCCGAACGCCGCCGTCGCGAAGACCCGTACCGCGCGCAGTGCGTCGCCGAACCCGGAGACGGGCCGCTCGGCGGCGCCGGGCGGCTGCGGGGTGCGGGGGCCGGGGAGGTCGGCCGTGGCAGGGGTGAAGGTCGCTGCGCTCATGCCTCCATGCTGGTCTCCGGACCCCCGGTTTCCATCGCCCCGCGGACGGAACCCGCACCCCGCCCGCGTACGACCCCAGGCATACGTCGTCCCCTACGGGTCGCACACCCCGCACACCGGCCACCACGCCCCCGGAGCCCCGACCGCCGAGCCCGCGCCCGGTGGGCGAAGCCCCGTGGGGCCGGTGCGAGCAGGGCGCCCCAACGGCTCGGGGACAGGTCCGGGGCACCGAGGGCCGAGGGGCCGAAGTCGGCTGGAGCCCTTCCGCCGAGCGCTGGCCGCGGTGGTGTTCGAATCCCGCCTCCGAGCGGTGCTGCCCCGTCAGGTCAGCGGATCGCCTCGTCCACGAGTACGTAGAGCAGCCCGACCAGGGAACCGCTGCTGACGATCTCGCGACGGTCGATCATGCCCCGCACGTCGGCCAGCGGGATCCACTCGATCCGGTCCGACTCGTTCTTCTCGGTCGGCGGGCCCTCGTACGTCGCCCCGTCGGCCCGGAAGACGTGGTGCTGGGAGTCGGTGATGCCGTTGGCGGGCTCGGCGTAGATCAGCGGCTTGACGGAGCCGGGGCGCCAGCCGGTCTCCTCCAGGACCTCACGGGCCGCCGCTTCGGCCGGGCTCTCGCCCTCCTCGACCAGGCCCATGGGCAGCTCCCACGCCCAGGCGTCCGTGATGAAGCGGTGCCGCCACATCATCAGGACCTCACGCCGCTCGTTGACCACGGCGGCCACGGCCAGGTGGCGGAGCTTGACGACGTGGTGCTCCCAACGGTTTCCGTCCGGCGTCTCGACGTCGGTGAGCCACAGGTTCACCCAGCTGTTCTCGTAGATCGGACGTTCCCCGTGGATCTTCCACTGCATCGCTGCGGCCCCTCTCGATCGGCCCTCGGCATCGCAGAGCAGAGGCTGACCAGGGCTGGGTCCGGCGGGGGCCCGTGCCAGGCTGACGGACACGGCGGGGCGCCTCTCCGGAGACGTCCCGCTTCGACACGGGTGTGTCAGTCGGGCGCACGTGTCACGACCCAAGGATTTCGAACGCCCGTGCCGGTACGGCCGGTGCGCCGTACTCCACGACGATCAGCCGGACGGCCTGGGACAACTGGAAGAACGAGTAGCCCGGACGGGACGGCCCGGCCGGTGACGCCGGGCCGTCCCGGCATCACGTTGAAGGAGCAGCATGGCCAGCCGTACCTTCGGCCGCATCACCGTGACCACCCCCGTCCTCGATGAGCCCGGCCTGTACCTGTCCGTGGTCGAGACGCTGGACAACCCCCGCGGCACCGTGCAGGACTTCGCGTACGGGGAGGTGGACCTGCGTTCGCTCGCCCTCACCGGAATCCGGCTCATCACGGGCAGGGTCAGCGGTCTGCGCGCGAAGCAGGTCGAGTTCGAGGCGCTGGACCTCCACGGCGTCGAGATCACCGGCAGTGACCTGGGCTCGGCCCGCTGGAGCGGGAGCAAGCTCACCCGGGTCCACTTCCGCGACTGCAGGCTGATGGGCGCCGCGCTGGACGGCGTGGTCCTGGACGACGTGCTGTTCGAGAAGTGCCGCTTCGACTACGCCGGCTTCGAGAAGGTGCGTGCCGCCGGCCCCGTCGCCTTCACCGGCTGCGCCTTCACCGAGGCCACGTTCACCGACTGCGACCTGTCCGACGCCGTGTTCTCGGACTGCGGTCTCAGGCTGACCGGGTTCGGCGGTGGGCGGTACCGGGGCACCGACCTCCGCGGCAACGACCTCTCGCAGATCCGCGGCGTCGCCCACCTGGCCAGGGTCCGCATCGCCCCCGGCCAGCAGGCGGACCTCGCCCAGGCCCTCGTGAACGAACTCGGCATCACCACCGGGGACGACTGACCGGCCAGAGGGGCTTCCCGCAGCCGCCCTCGGGAAAATCGTTCGCGGTCGGCCCGTCGTCCTCACTACAATCTCCCGCCTTGCCCGCCTCCCCGTCGTCGGGAGCGCTGCCCTCCGGTCGGAAACCGGACGGCCGTCATCTGACCCCTTCAGCGCCGGAGGCACCGCCATGTCCGCAACCGACCCCGACCCCCTCGCCCGCGAGCGCGCGCACCTCGCCGCGTCCCGTGCGGCGCTGCGCGCCATGCGGGAGGACGTCGAGGCGCTGGACATCCGCGACGTCACCGCGAACTGGGTCAACGCCGCCGTCCTGGAACGGCAGATCGAGGAGCGCGTCAAGGCGCTCGCCGACCTGGCCCACACCCCCCTGTTCTTCGGGCGGCTCGACTACCTGCCCACCACGCAGGAGGGCCAGCGGTTCTACATCGGGCGGCGGCACGTCCACGACGCCCACGGCGACCCGATGGTGGTCGACTGGCGCGCGCCCGTGTCGCAGCCCTTCTACCGGGCGTCGAAGCGGGACCCGCAGGACGTGCGGCTGCGCCGCCGCTTCGGCTACACGGGCGGCGACCTCACCGCGTACGAGGACGAGCACCTCACCGACCCGGCCGAGGTGGAGACGACGAGCCGGCTGCTCCAGGCGGAGATCGAACGGCCGCGCGTCGGGCCCATGCGGGACATCGTGGCGACGATCCAGCCCGAGCAGGACGAGATCGTCCGCAGCGGCCTGTCGGGGACGGTGTGCGTGCAGGGCGGGCCCGGGACCGGCAAGACGGCGGTGGGCCTGCACCGGGTGGCGTACCTGCTGTACGCGCACCGGGAGCGGCTGGCCCGTACGGGCACGCTGGTCATCGGGCCGAACCGGTCGTTCCTCCGGTACATCGAGCAGGTGCTGCCCGCGCTGGGCGAGCTGGAGGTGCGGCAGGCGACCGTCGACGACCTGGTCGGCACGCACGTCGAGGTGCGGGGCTCCGACGACGCGGCGGCGGCCGTGGTGAAGGGCGACGCGCGGATGGCGGAGGTGCTGCGCCGGGCGGTGCGGTCGCACGTGACGCCGCCGACGGAGCCCGTGGTGGTGGTGCGCGGGTCGCGGCGGTGGCGGATCCCCGCGTACGAGCTGGAGGAGATCGTCGGTGAGCTGCTGGCGCGCGACATGCGGTACGGCGCGGCGCGCGAGGCCCTGCCGCAGCGCATCGCGCACGCGGTGCTGGTGCGGATGGAGGCCGCCGGGGAGGCGCCGGACGACCGGGTGCAGGACCAGGTCGCGCGGAACGCGGCGGTGAAGGCGGCCGTCAAGGCGATCTGGCCGCCGGTCGACCCGGCGAAGCTCGTGCTGCGGCTGCTGTCGGACGCGGAGTTCCTGGCGGAGCACGCGCGCGGGATCCTCGACGAGGACGAGCAGAAGACGATCCTGTGGACGAGGCCGCCGAGGAGCGTGCGGTCCGCGAAGTGGTCGGCGGCCGACGCGGTGCTGGTCGACGAGGCCGCCGACCTGGTGACCCGCACCCACTCGCTGGGCCACGTGGTGCTGGACGAGGCGCAGGACCTGTCGCCCATGCAGTACCGGGCGGTGGGGCGGCGCTGCTCGACCGGCTCGGCGACGGTGCTGGGTGACCTGGCGCAGGGCACGACGCCGTGGGCGACGGAGAGCTGGGCCGAGGCGCTGCGGCACCTGGGCAAGCCGGACGCGGTGGTGGAGGAGCTGACGGCCGGTTTCCGCGTACCGCGCGACGTGATCGCGTACGCGTCCCGCCTGCTCCCGCACATCGCGCCGGATCTGGCGGAGGTCCGGTCGGTCCGGGAGAACCCGGGCTCGCTGGAGGTGCGGCGGGTCGCGGCGGACCGGCAGGACGCGGAGGTCGTCGCGGCGTGCGCGGAGTTCCTCGGGAAGGAGGGCTCCATCGGCCTGATCGCCGCCGACCCGCGCGTCCCGTGCCTGGCGGAGGCGCTGCGGGAGGCCGGTGTGCCGTTCCTGTCCCCGGGCGAGGAGACGACGCCGGACGTTCGGCTGACGCTGGTCCCGGCGTCCCTGGCGAAGGGTCTGGAGTACGACTACGTGGTCCTCGACGAGCCGTCGGCGGTGGTGGCCGCGGAACCGGACGACCGCACCGGCCTGCGCCGCCTGTACGTGGCCCTGACCCGCGCCGTCTCGGGCCTGAAGGTCCTGCACGCCGCTCCCCTGCCGGAACAGCTCGCCGCCGCCTGACGCGGGTCCCGTAGGGAGGGGCCGTCCCGTACGGGGACCCGTCCCGTAGGGGAGAGGCCGTCCCGTAGAGGAGAGGCCGTCCCGTAGGGGAGAGGCCATCCCGTACGGGGCCTGTTCCGTACGAGGACCCGTCCCGTACGGGGGCCTGTCCCCTGCGGGACCTGTCCCCCATGGGCCCCGCCCTCTACGGGGCCCCTCTCGTACGGGAGGGGTGGGCGCGGGTGAGGTGGGTGAGGTGGGAGGGCTCACGGCTGCGGGTGACGTGGGAACGGCCCCGGTACCGGGCGACCGGCGTGCGGGGCCGCGTGACCGCGGGGTACGACGGTCAGGCCCCCGGACCCGGGCGGAGACGGCCTCCGCCCGGGCCCGGGCGGAGGCGGTCGGGCCCCCCGGCCCGTCTCGGCTCCCGCCCGGTCCCGCCCGGGCAGCGGCCGGAAACGCGCTCCGGGCAGAATGCCCCCATGTCCCTCACCGTCGGTTTCGACCTCGACATGACCCTCATCGACTCCCGCCCCGGCATCCACGCGACGTACCGGGAGCTTTCGGCGCGTACGGGGGTGTGGATCGACGCCGACCTGGCGGTGTCCCGCCTCGGGCCGCCGCTCGAACACGAGCTGGCGTCCTGGGTCCCCCAGGAGCGCGTGACGGAGATGGCCGCCGCGTACCGTGAGATCTACCCCACATACGCCATCGAGCCGTCCCTCGCGCTCCCCGGTGCGGGGGATGCGATTCAAGCCGTTCGCGCGGCCGGCGGGCGGAGCCTCGTCGTCACGGCGAAGAACGAGCCGCACGCCCGGCTGCACGTCACCCACCTCGGCCTGGAGCCCGACGCGGTGATCGGGTCGCTGTGGGCGGAGGCGAAGGCGGAGGCGCTGCGCGAGCACGGCGCGACGGTGTACGTCGGCGACCATCTGGGGGACATACGCGGCGCCCGGGCGGCGGGCGCCCTCGCCGTGTCGGTGGCCACCGGCCCGTACGGGGAGGCCGCCCTGCGCGCGGCCGGCGCGGACGTCGTCCTGCCTGATCTGACGGCGTTCCCGGCCTGGTGGGCGGCTTACGCGGAGGGCGCGGTCTCCCGGGCCTGACGCCGCTGGGCGGCGATGGAGCGGAGCACTCCGGCGGCGGCGACGAGGAAGCCGACGCCCATCAGCATCGCCACGAGGTACACGGCCGTGGGGAACGGCTCCGTCCCCAGGAAGAGTGGTGCGACGGTGACGAGCGTGGCGATCGCCCCGATGATGAAGAGGACCGCTCCGACACGAATGAGCCCGTCCCCCGGGAGGGCGCCGCTCGCGGTGGTTTCACTACGCATTCGGCCAGGGTAGTTCCCCGGCCGGAGGAACGAACCGGCGGCGTCTTGTCACGAGGGCCGGGACCATTAGCCTTAACGCCTTGAGCCGTTTCATCGCGGACCCATCGAGTACGAGGACGAGGACAGGACGTGCCTACCGGCAAGGTCAAGTGGTTCAACAGCGAGAAGGGCTTCGGCTTCCTCTCCCGCGACGACGGCGGCGACGTCTTCGTGCACTCGTCGGTGCTCCCTGCCGGGATCGACGGTCTGAAGCCGGGCCAGCGCGTGGAGTTCGGCGTGGTCGCCGGGCAGCGCGGCGACCAGGCGCTGTCGGTGACGGTCCTCGAACCGACCCCCTCGGTGGCGGCGGCGCAGCGGCGGAAGCCGGACGAGCTGGCGTCGATCGTGCAGGACCTGACGACGCTGCTGGAGAACATCACGCCCATGCTGGAGCGGGGGCGGTACCCCGACAAGGCGCACGGCAAGAAGATCGCCGGCCTCCTGCGCGCGGTCGCCGACCAACTGGACGTCTGACCCCTGCGGGGCCCGCGGCGCCGGTGCGTCGCGGGCCCGCGTCCCTCCCCGAGACCCTGTCCGGGGCCCAACCTGGGTCCCCTCCGAGGCCCCTACCCGGGTCCTTCCTGGGTCTCCCGGGGCCCCTCCGGGATCTCTTCCTGGGCCTTCTTGCGGGACGCCCGGCCCCCCGCCCGGGCCCCTCCGGGCCCCCTGAGACCCCCTCCGGGATCTCCTCCTGGGCCTTTCCGGGCCCCGAGACCCCCTCCGGGATACTTGCCTCCAGACCCCTCCGGGCCTCCCCAAGACCCCGTCCAGGGCTCCCTGGGCCTCTCCGGGGCTCCCGAGCCCCCTCCGCGATTCCCCGAGACCCTGAGAACCCCGTCCGCGGCTCCTCCAGGACTCCCCGAGACCCCGTCCAGGACCCTCCGGGCCTCCCGGGCCTCCGGGCCGCCTCTTCCGAGCCTCCCGGGCCTCCGGGCGCCTCCTCCGAGCCTCCGGAGACCCCGTCGGGAACCTTTCCGGGGCCTCGTCGGACCCCTTCCGGGCCCCGGCCGGAACGCGTGCCCCTCGAACGGCCACGGACGGACACGGACAGCCGCGGACGGCCGCGCCCGTGCCAGCAACGCCCACTCGCCGCGCCCGTGCCCGCAACGCCCGCCCGCCGGGGCCACCCGCAGCACCCGCATCCGTGCCCGCCCGCCGGGGCCACCCGCAGCACCCGCCCACCGGGGGCCGCCGGGGGCCGCCCCCGCCGGAGCGCCCGCCGGCCCGCGGCCTACGGGAACGCCAGGGCCTCGGGGGAGACCTCCGGGACCAGTCCGTGGGCCGCCGCGCGGGACAGCAGCGTGCGGACCGCGTCGTACCCCTCGGGGCCCAGGTCCTCCGTGTACGCGTTCACGTACAGCGCGATGTGCCGCTCCGCCACCTCGGGGTCCATCTCCTGCGCGTGCGCCCGCACGTACGGCAGCGGGGCCGACGGCGACGACCACGCCCGCCGCACCGACTCCCGCGCCGCCTCCGCCAGCCCCCGCAGCGCCTCCTCGCCCAGCGACCGCTTCGCGATGATCGCGCCCAACGGGATCGGGTGCCCGGTCGTGGCCTCCCAGTGCTCGCCCATGTCCGCGAGGCGGTGCAGCCCGTACTTCTGGTACGTGAACCGCGCCTCGTGGATGACGAGCCCCGCGTCGACCTTCCCGTCCCGCACCGCGGGCATGATCTCGTGGAAGGGCATCACGACGACCTCCCCGACCCCGCCCGGCACGGCCTGCGCGGCCCACAGCCGGAACAGCAGGTACGCCGTCGACCGCTCGCTCGGCACGGCGACGGTCCGGCCGGTCAGGTCGGCGCCGGGCTCGCGGGTGAGGACCAGCGGCCCGCAGCCGCGCCCGAGCGCGCCGCCGCACGGCAGGAGGGCGTACTCGTCCAGGACCCACGGCAGCACGGCGTACGACACCTTCAGGACGTCCAGCTCGCCGCGCTCGGCCATGCCGTTGGTGACGTCGATGTCGGCGAAGGTGACGTCCAGCTCGGGCGCCCCGGGCACCAGCCCGTGCGCCCACGCGTGGAAGACGAACGTGTCGTTCGGGCAGGGGGAGTACGCGATGCGCGTCACCACTGGCCCTCACTCCTCCCTGAAGATGCGGGTACTGAGCGGTTCGAACGCCGTCCGCAGCGCGTCCAGCGCCTCACCGATCCGCCACGCGGCCCGGTCGCGCGGGCCGACCGTGTTGGAGACGGCGCGGATCTCGACGGCCGGCACGCCGTGCGCGGCGGCGGCCTCGGCGACGCCGAAGCCCTCCATGCCCTCCGCCCCCGCCCGCGGGTGGCGGGCCGTCAGCTCGGCGGTGCGGGCGGCGGTGCCGGTGACGGTGGAGACGGTCAGGACGGGCGCGAGCAGACACGGCAGGCCGGTGCCGCGCACCACCTCGGCAAGGCGGGCCGTCAGCGCGGCCGGCGGGGTGTGGACGGAGCGGCCGAAGCCCAGCTCCTCCACCGGCAGGTAGCCGTCGGGGGTGTCGGCGCCCAGGTCGGCGGCGACGATGCTGTCGGAGACGACGAGGGACCCGAGCGGGGCGCGCGGCGCGAAACCGCCGCCGATCCCGGCGGTGACCACCAGGTCGTACGGGTAGGGCGCGGTGGCCAGCGCGGTCGCGGCGCCGACCGCCGCCGCGGCGGGCCCGACGCCGGCCGCGAGGACGTCCACGGCGGGCGCGGCGGACCCGGTCAGGCGGGCGAGGGCGTGCCCGGCGAGCAGGTGGCTCGTCACGGTGTGACCGCTCGGCAGGGGCCGTGAGGAGCGGGCGGCGCAGCCGACGAGTCCGCCGGCGACGGAGTGCGCCTCCGCCGCCACGGCGGTCACGACCAGGACGCGCAGGGTCACACCTTCTTGAGGACGAAGCGGTAGACGCCGATGGCCTTCTTCGTCTTGGTGTCCGTCTCCAGGATCGACACGCGGACGCTGCTGGGGGACTGGCCGCCCATCGCCGGCCCGGCGAAGAACGAGCTCGCGCTGATCGAGCGGTACGTCTTCGTGTACGGCTCCTGCTCGGCGCGCTCACCGTCCAGGAAGATCGTCCAGCCGTTCTCGGCGATCTCCGGGTCGACGCCGAAGCGGATCCGGTCGTCCACGGACACCTCGACGGGCTTGCCGCCCTTGGCGCTGAGGCACTCCTGGACGCGGGACTCCTTCAGGCCGCCCTCGTCGTAGCAGTTTTCCGCCGCCTCGGTGTTGTACGAGTCGGAGCCGACCGTCACGGTCGCGATCGGCGTCGGCTTAACCCAGCCGCAGGCGGAGAGGACGAGCAGGCCGGCGGAGACGGCACCCAGAGCGACGCCGGCCCGGCGGGCCTTTCCGGAGAAGAACGCAACGGTCATGGGGCGAAGGCTATCGGTCCCGGCGGCCACAGGCGCATGGGGGGCTCGCGCGACGCGCGCACGCTCATTCCGCGCGCCGGGAGTTCCGCGTGACGCGCGGCCGGCCGGGCGCCCCTCCCCCGTGCCGCGCCGCGCCGAGGAGGCCGCGTCCGGCGACGGCGACCCCGGTGGCGAGGATGGCCGCCGCCACGGACATCCCGAGCGTGCCGTTGAGCGGCAGGACGATGCCGACGGCGCCGCCGACCACCCACGCCATCTGCAGCAGCGTCTCGGAGCGGGCGAAGGCGGACGTGCGGACGGCCTCCGGCACGTCCCGCTGGATCAGGGCGTCGAGGGACAGCTTCGCCAGGGCCTGCGCCAGTCCCGCGACCGCGCCCAGCAGGGCGACGAGCAGCCCGCCGAAGAAGACCGCCGCCACGACCGTCGCGGCCAGCACCAGCACCAGCATCGTGGCGATGATCGCCTCGGGGGCGCGGTCCCGGAGCCAGGCGCCGACCGCCGTGCCGCAGGCGTTGCCCGCGCCGGCCGCCACGCCGACGACGGCGAGGGAGACGGCGGCGCTCTGCCCGCCGATCGGGTGGACCCGCAGCAGGAACGCCAGGAAGAAGATCAGGAACCCGGACAGTCCGCGCAGCGCCGCGTTGGCCTGGAGGGCGTGCAGGACGGCCGGGCCGACCGTGCGCAGGCTGGGCCTGCGCTCACCGTGGGTGAGCATGTGCGCCTTGCCCTCGCCCTTCGCGGAGTCCACCGCGGGGGGCAGGCGGAACGCCAGGACCGTGCCCGCCGCGAACAGCGCGCACGCCCCGTACAGCGGCCACTCCGGCCCGATCCGGTGCAGGCCGACCGCGACGGGCCCGGCCGCGCCGGTGGCGAGGAGCCCCGCGAGGGTGACGCGCGAGTTCGCCTTCACGAGGGAGAAGCGGGGCGGCAGCAGCCGCGGGACGACGGCCGAACGGACCACGCCGTACGCCTTGGAGGCGACGAGCACGCCGAGCGCCTCCGGGTACAGCTCCAGGCCGCCCGTGGCGACCGCACCCGACAGGGCGAGCGCGAGGAGGGCGCGGACGAGCATGGCGCCCGCCATCGCCGCGCGCCGGCCGTGCGGCACGTGGTCGAGGAGCGGGCCGATGACGGGGGCGAGGAGCACGAACGGGGCGAGCGTGATGGCGAGGTACAGGGCGACCCGGCCGCGCGCCTCGTCGGTCGGCACGGAGAAGAACACCGTCGACGCGAGCGCCACGGTGATCATCACGTCGCCCGCGCCGTTCACGGCGTGCAGCTCGATCAGCTTGCCGAGGCCGGACTCCCCGGCGCCCTGCGCGTGAGTGGCGCGGCGGATGCCGCGGGCGGTGGACGTGAACGGCAGGTGGGCGGCGCGGGCGAGGCGCCGGCGCACCGCGCGGAGCCGTCCAGCGCGCCCGTACCCTCCGGCGCGCTGCGACGGTTTCCGGGACCACCGCGCGGATGCCACCACGTCATAGTGCCCCACCTCTCCCCTTTACAACGGGTTACTTGGGGCGGCCATGTGGGCGGCGGGCTGCGGAAGGGGTAGCGTGCGTAGCGCGCCACCGGCGGAAAAGGTCTCGGCCACGCGTCTCTTCGCCATCCCTCAGAATGGATGGCATGAGGTGTGCCCGAGCACGTCGGGCGCGGACGTCGATGCGGTCCCCGGGTCCGCTCCGTCCGCCGCCCGTGCAGTCGCGCATCGGCCGGCGCACCTGTGAGACGGCGTAGGAGAGAAGCGAACCTGTGAGTGCTGCGACGACGCGAAGCCGTGCCCGGCGTGCCCCCGCCCTGGACCGCCTGTGCGCCGAGGCGGTGGACCTCGCCCGGGAAGCCGCCGAAGAGGCGGCGGCGCCCGGCGTCGTCGGCGCGTACGTGGAGGCGGTGGCCGAGGGCGACCGGGTCGTCACCCACTTCTTCGAGTGCGCCGAGCCCGGGTACCGGGGCTGGCGCTGGGCGGTGACGGTCGCCCGCGCGTCGCGCGCGAAGAACGTCACGCTCGACGAGACGGTCCTGCTGCCGGGCCCGGACGCGCTGCTGGCACCCGAGTGGGTGCCGTGGAGCGAACGGCTGCGGCCCGGCGACATGGGCCCGGGCGACCTGCTGCCGACCGAGGCGGACGACCTGCGTCTGGAGCCGGGGTACTCCGGGGAGGACGAGCCGCCGCCGGTCTCCGCCGTGTCGGAGGAGATGACGGACCGGGCCGACGCGGAGGACGCCGAGTTCGTGTCGCGCACGCCGTCGCGGGGCACGATCGCGGCCGTCGCGAACGAGCTGGGCATGCGGCGCGCGCGGGTGCTGTCCCGGTACGGGCTGCACGTGGCGGCGGACCGCTGGGAGGAGGCGTTCGGGGCGAAGACCCCGATGGCCCAGGCGGCGCCGGCCTCGTGCGTGTCCTGCGGGTTCCTGGTGGCGATCGGCGGGTCGCTCGGACAGGCGTTCGGGGTGTGCGCGAACGAGTTCTCGCCCGCGGACGGCCGGGTCGTGTCGCTGGACTACGGGTGCGGCGGGCACTCGGAGGCGGCGGTCATGCCGAAGCCGCCGCGCCCCGCGGAGCCCGTCCTGGACTCGATGGCGGCCGACGAGTTCCCCCTGCACCGCACTCCGTCCCCGGGTTCCGTCCCGACGGCCCCGGACCCGGCCTCCGAGGACCTGGGCCACTCGTAGGCACCCTCCGCCGGGCCCGTGCCCCCTGCGCGGGCGGAGCGGGCCTGGCCTGGCCTGGCTGAGCCTGTGGACGGGCCTGCGCCCCCTGGTGGGTCGGGCCCGGTCCTGACTGAGCCTGCGGGCCGGCCTTGGCTGAACCTGTGCCCCTGTGGGCCGGGCCTGCTCCCCCTGCGGGGCGGGCCGGGCCTGGCTGAGCCCGTACCCCCTGCGGGCCGGGCCTGCGGGCCGCACCTGCGCCCCACGGGCGGGCCGGGCCTGCGCCCCTGCGGGCGGGGCGCCTGCCCCGGCGCCTTTCCCGGGCCAGGTCCCGGGCCCGCGCCCCCGCGGGTGGACCGGGCCGCGTACGTCTCGTACGTCTCGTACGCCGCGTACGCCGAAGGGCCACACCGTGGCGTACGGCGTGGCCCTTCGGCGGGTGCGGCGGGCGGTCAGCCCTTGAGGTCGAGCGTTTCGCCGCCGGCGTCGCTGAAGACGTCGATCCGCAGCCGGGTGACGCCCTCCGGGAAGGACTCCCCGAGCGAGACGCGCACCTCGTGGACGCGCTCCTGCCCGTCGCCGAGCGCCTCGGCGTCGGGGCCGGTGAGCCGGGCCTCGACGCCGGACGAGCCGGTCGAGCCCACGGCCCGCCAGTCGCCGCCGTCGAGCAGTGACACGCTGACGTCCCCCGGCCGGAGCGCGCCGGACCCGCCGTCGACGGTGACGGTGAGCATGTCGGTCGTGTTCTCGGCGGGCCGCCCGAGCGTGTTGTAGACGGTCGCGAGGAACGTCGTCCCGTCGCCACCGGTGCGCAGGACGGTGGTCTCCCCCATGTCCCCGTAGACGATCGTGACCGTACGCGACGGGGGCGTGGACTCCTGTTCGGCCGATGGTGGGGGCGCTCCGCCGACGGGCGCGGACGGTGGCGTGGTCGTGGTGCCGACCTTCGCGGGCGGGCTCGTGCTCGTGGAGGCGGTGGCGCCGGGCCGGGCGCTCGGGGTGGCGCTGGGCGACGGGGTGAGCGACGGCGGGGCGGACACCTGGGCGGGCGGAGTACCGGCGACGCCCGCCTGGTCGTGGCCCTGGAGCAGCGACACGGCGGCCGTCCCCACCAGGGCCACGGAGGCCACCGAGGCGGCGAGGGCCAGCACGAGCGGCCCCCGGCCGCGCGCCGCCCAGTTCGGGGCGGGCGGGCTGGCCGGACGCAGCGAGTGGTGGGTGAGCTGCCCGGCGCGGGCCGCGAGGGCGCGGACGAGCAGGTCCTCCGTCGCGGTGAGGTCACGGCGGTCACCGGCACCGTACGGGTCGTCGGCACCGTACGGGTCGTCGGCGGGGCGGAAGGCGCCGTACGGACCAGACGGGCGCCGGTCGGGATCGTACGGGCCGGTGGCGAACCGATCGGGGTCGTACGGGCCCGTGGTGAACCGATCGGGGTCGTACGGGCCCGTGGTGAACCGATCGGGGTCGTACGGGCCCGTGGCGGACCGATCAGGGTCGTACGGGCCGGCCGGGGGCTGATCGGGGACGTCCGGGCCGATGGCGGACCGATCGGGGCCCTGCGGGCCGACCGGGCGCCGGTCAGGGGCATCCGGGCCGGTGGCGGGCCGATCGGGGTCCTGCGGGCCGGCCGGGGGCCGGTCGGGGTCCTGCGGGCCGTGGTCACGTGGGCCGTTCATCGTGCGGTCCTCCTCTCCTCGGCTCGGTCAGCCGTTGTCCTGGGCCTTCATGGCCCGTTCCAGCGCGTCCAGGGCGCGGCTGGCGGTGGACTTCACCGCCCCGCGCGACAGTCCGAGCGTCTCGGCTATCTGGGCCTCGCTCAGGTCGGACCAGTAGCGCAGGACGAGCACCTCGCGCTGGCGGGGGGTGAGGCCCTGGAGCGCGTCGAGCACCCGGCGGTGTTCGTCGCTGAGCAGGGCCTGGTCCTCGGCCGACGCGGCGTCCGCCTCGTGCGGCGGCACGTAGGCGCGGGCGGTCCTGCGGCGGCGCAGTACGGAACGGGCCGTGTTCACCACGGACGTGCGCAGGTAGCCCAGCGCGTTGTCCACGTCGTCCAGCCGTTCGCCGTGCCGCTTGTACAGCGCGACGAACGCGTCCTGGACCACGTCCTCCGCGGTCGACTGGTCGTCGACCAGGAGGACCGCCATCCGCACCAGCGACAGCCGGTGCGAGTGGTAGAGCTCGGTGACCGTGGGCCGGGCCTGCCCCGGTGCCCCGGCCGGCCCGGCGGCCGGGTCCTGCCGCCGGGCGGTCCGCTCGCGCCCGCCGCCCAGCAGCCGGAAGCGGGGGCGCGCAGGCCGTGCCGCGCTGTCCTCCGCCTCCGGGCCCGCGGACAGGGAGCGGAGCAGTCGCCGCCAGATCCCGGACAGGGACGGCACGGGGGCGACAAGGGCCGTGTTCATGGTGTCGGGTCCTCCGGAGCCACACAGGGTTCGTGCTGCAGCGTCCGGTGATCCCCACCCCCGTGACCTTCAGCCCCCGCAGGCTACTCGACATGATCACTGGTGGGACGGGACGGGTCAGGCGGCCCGGCGGCGGGCGATGAACAGGGCGGCGGCGCCGCCCGCCACCAGCAGGCCGGTGGCCCCGACCAGCAGGGGGGTGCTGTCGGTGCTGCCCGTCTTGGCCATCTCGCCGGCCGGGGTGGTCGCGGAGGGCGAGGCGCCCGTGCCGGCCGGGGCGGCCGTGCCGGTACCGGTGCCCGTGCCGGGTGCGGCGGACGGCGACGCGGTGCCGCCACCGGCCGGGGTGCCCGTACCCGTACCGGTGCCGGTGCCCGTGCCGGTGCCCGTGCCCGTGCCGGTGCCGGTGGAGTTGTTGAGCGTGAACGGCAGGCGCTTGCGGGTCGAGGTGAGCTCCGCGCGGGCCTCCAGGTCGACGAAGAAGGACTTCGCCTTCATCTGGGGCGTGGCCACGATCCGCAGCCGGTAGGTGGCGCTCGCGCCGGGGGCGAGCTTCGGCTGGGTCGGGGTGATCACGGCCTTCAGGTGGCCGCCCTCGTCGGAGGTGGTCAGCTCGGAGGGGAACCAGGTCCGCGGGGTGATCGCGTACTGCTCGACGCGGATCTCGCCGGCCGTCATGCGGCGCTTGACGTCCTGGTCGGTGATCTCCATCAGGACGTGCATGCGCTGGGAGATGTTGCCCTTGTTGGTGACGGTGGCGGTGAACTCCTTGGCGACGCCCTTGTCGATGCGGGTGATCCCGTCGGCGCCCCTCACGGCGATGGCGAGCTCGCGGCTGACGTCCGGGTCGTTCGTGTCCGGGGTGCCGTGCTCGACGCCGTACGTGAAGGAGGCCAGGCCGTTGCCCGCGAAGAACGTGAAGGTGCCCTTCTCGGCCTTGCCCGGGTAGTACTTCGTCGCCGCGAGGCGGAGCTGGTACGTGCGGGACTGGCCGTTCTTGAGCGGGCCCTGGTCCAGGTCGCCGGTCACGACCTGGTCCTGCTTGCCGAGCCGGACGGGGACCCAGGCGCCGGCGGAGGTGCGGCGCTCCACCTTGACGTGCTCGGGGTCGAGGTCGACGCCCTCGCCGTCGATGAAGAAGTAGTCGTTCGGGTTCAGGTCCCGGCCGGTCCGGTTGGTGACCGTGGCGGTGAACGGGACGGCCTTGCCGCCGGTGTCCAGGACGGGGCGGCCGTTCAGTCCGCCGAAGGTGACCTCCGCGTCGTGGGCGGTGATGTGGCGCGGGATGCCGAAGCCGACCGACTTCGCGCCGGTGCCGTCCGCGTACCCGGCGACGGAGACCTCGCCCATGGTGACGGACTCCGGGACGGACCGGTCGACGGTGACCTGGAACTGGCCCCACACCGTGTCGCCCGGCTTGACGTCGCCCATCGGGAAGGTGCCCTGGAGGGCGCCGCCGGCCCCCTGGGTGAGGGTCAGCGGCTGCCAGGAGCCGTTGGTGCGGTAGCGGACGGTCACCTTGGAGGGGTCGGCGGGCACGGCCTCCAGGGCGGCGTTGACGTGCTTGCCGTAGGCGACCGTGAAGCGGCCGGTGGCGTTCTTGACCGTCTCGGTGGAGCGGTTGGTGACGTGGCCGCGGAAGTTGTTCGGCTCGCCGAGGACGAACGGGGCGTCCGCCTTGTCGACATCGGTGACGACCAGGGCCTGCGCGGTGGTGGCCGCGGTGGTGGCGGCCGGGTGGGCGGCGGCCGGGGTGGCGGTGACGGCGACCGGCGTGACGACGGTCAGCAGCACGGCGGCGGCGGAGACGACCGAGCGGACGGAGGCGACCGAGCGGACGGAGCGGCGGGCAATACGGGACGAAAGGTGCTTCTGCATGACGGAGTTCCCCCCAGGGAGTACACGGCCTTGGTTGACGGTCGGCTTTGCTCGGCTCCCGTCCCGGTCCCCCCGGTCCCGTCGGCCGTATCGCTGCCTTCACTGGGATAGACGTGCGGCCCCCCCGGGGGTTGCAGGTGACTTCAAAAGTTTTTTGGGAACTTTCTCGTGACCCCTGTGCACCCCCGTTGACCTGGGCGTTCAGGGGGACGGGGGAGTGCGCGGTACCTTCGGCCGCAGACCGGTTCGTACGTCGAGGAGAGCGGAGCACATCGTGAGCGTGAGGGCGACGGCGGCGGGCGAGGGCACCGACCCGTTCGGGACCGCGCGGCTGCGGCGCGGAGTGCTCGACGCGTGGGGTGCCGGTCCCGCGCGGTTCCGGGAGGACGCCAACGCGGAGGAGGAACTGAGCCTCGGCGGCTACCGCGACCGGCTGGTCGTCGAGCTGGCGCAGAACGCCGCCGACGCCGCCGCCCGCGCCGGGGTGCCGGGCCGCCTGCGGCTCACCCTGCACCCGGCCGACGCGGACGGCCCGGCCGTGCTCGCCGCGGCCAACACGGGCGCGCCGCTGGACGCGACGGGCGTCGAGTCGCTGTCCACGCTCCGCGCGTCCGCCAAACGGGAGGGCCACGAGGGCGCGGTCGGCCGGTTCGGCGTCGGTTTCGCCGCGGTCCTCGCGGTGAGCGACGAGCCGGCGGTCATCGGCCGGCACGGCGGCGTGCGCTGGTCCCTCGCGGAGGCCCGCGACATGGCCGCCGACGCCGCGATGGCCAGCCCCGGCCTGGGCGACGAGCTGCGCCGCCGCGACGGCCACGTGCCGCTGCTGCGGCTGCCGATGCCCGCCGAGGGCGCACCGCCCGCCGGGTACGACACGGTGGTCGTCCTCCCGCTGCGCGACGCCGCGGCCGTGGACCTGGTGGAGCGGCTCCTCGCCGGCGTCGGGGACGCGCTGCTCCTCACCCTGCCGGGGCTCGCGGAGATCGTCGTGGAGACGCCGTCCGGCACGCGCACGCTCACGCGCAGCCGGGACGAGGAGTACACGGTCGTCGACGACTCCGCGCGCGGCACGACCCGCTGGCGAACCGTCACCCGTACCGGCCCGATCCCGCCGGAGCTGCTGAAGGACCGCCCCGTCGAGGAGCGGCTGCGCCCCCACTGGTCGGTCACCTGGGCCGTCCCGGCCGACGCGGAGGGCGCGCCCGCGCACCCGGGCACGGCGCCCGTCGTCCACGCGCCGACGCCGACCGACGAGCCGCTGACCGTGCCGGCGCTGCTCATCGCGTCGTTCCCGCTGGACTCCACGCGCCGCCACCCGGCGCCCGGCCCGCTCACCGACTTCGTGGTGGCCCGCGCGGCCGAGGCGTACGCCGACCTGCTCGCCTCCTGGCGGCCCGTGTCGACCGGCACGATCGACCTCGTGCCGGGCCCGCTCGGCAAGGGCGTCCTGGACGGCGCGATCCGCGGGGCGATCCTGGAGCTCCTCCCCCGCGTCCCGTTCCTCGCCCCGGCGGCGCCGTCCGAGGAGCTGACGGCGCTGCGCCCGTTCGAGGCGGAAGTCGTCGAAGGCGCCGGCGACCGGACCGTACGGGTGCTCGCGGAGGTGCTGCCGACGCTGCTGCCCGCCGGTCTGGAGCGCCGCGCGGAGCTGCGCGCGCTGGGCGTGGCGCGGCTGTCGCTCGGGGAGGCGATCGACCGGCTGGCGGGGGTGGAGCGGGCACCCGAGTGGTGGCACCGGCTGTACGACTCGCTGGCGGGCGTCGACCCGGACCGGCTGACCGGCCTGCCGGTGCCACTCGCGGACAACCGCACCACGATCGGCCCCCGCCAGGTCCTCCTGCCGCTGCCGGACACCCCGACGGACCTGGCCCGGCTCGGGCTGAAGGTCGCCCACCCGGACGCGGCGCACCCGATCCTGGAGAAGCTGGGCGCCCTCCCGGCGACCCCCCGCGCGGTGCTGACGACCCCGCAGGTGCGGGCGGCGGTCGCGGCGTCGCTGGACGCGGACGAGGTGTGGGACGAGAACGGCATGGACGCCGAGGAGCTGGCGGAGACCGTCCTGGCGCTGGTGCGGGACGCGGGCCTGGAGCCGGGCGACGAGCCGTGGCTGGGCGCGCTGGCGCTGCCCGACGAGGACGGGGAGCCGGCCCCGGCCGGCGAGCTGGTCCTGCCGGGCAGCCCGTTCGCCTCGGTGATGCGGGAGGGCGAGCTGGCGCTGTGCGACGCGGAGCTGGCGGCCCGCTGGGGCGAGCAGCCGCTCGCGGCGTGCGGGGTGCTGGCCGACTTCGCGCTCGTACGGGCGACGGACGTGGTGCTGGACCCGGACGAGCTGGAGCCGCGCGACTCCGACTACGCCGAGCCCGACGACGTGGGCCTGCTGGACGCGGTGGACGTGTGGTGCGAGGACGTGCTGGACCGGTTGCCGGAGACTCCGGTGCCGCCGGTCGCCACGGAGATCGTCGCCGTACGGGACCTGGACCTGGTCGACGACGACGCGTGGCCGCGGGCGCTGGCGCTGCTGTCGCGACCGCCGCTGCGGGACGCGCTGACGCAGCCGGTGCGGGTGCTGCTGCCGGACGGGACGACGGAGACGGTCCGCCCGTACACGGCGTGGTGGCTGCGCGACCACCCGGTCCTGGACGGCCGCCGCCCGGCGGGCCTGCGCGCGGCGGGCGCCGACCCGCTGCTGGAGGGGCTGTACGAGTCGGTGGACACGACCGGCTTTGACGACGCGCAGGTGTTGCGGGCGCTGGGCGTCCGCACGTCGGTCGTGTCCCTGCTGGACGAGCCGGGCGGCGCGGCGGAGCTGCTGGGGCGGCTCGCGGACCCGGACCGGGAGGTGACGGGCGCGCAGTTGCACGGGCTGTACTCGGCGCTGGCGGAGCTGGACCCGGAGCAGGTGACGCTCCCGGACGAGCTGCGGGCCGTGGTGGACGGCGAGGTGCGGGTGGTGGACGCGGCGGACGCGGTGGTGGCGGACGCGCCGGACCTGCTGCCGCTGACGGCCGGGCTGCCGCTGCTGCCGGTGGCGCCGTCGCGGGCGGCGGACCTGGCGGAACTGCTCCAGGTGCGGCGGCTGAGCGAGGCCGTGGTGGCGGAGGTGACGACGGAGGGCGAGGAGCACGAGGTGCCGGCGTCGGTGCGCGCGCTGCTGGGCCCGGCGGCCCCGGCGGCGTACGTGGAGCACGGGGAGCTGGTGGCCGGCGGGGTGGAGCTGGACTGGCGGATCACGCCGGACGGGACGCTGCACGCGGCGACGCTGGAGGGCGTGGCGGCGGGGCTGGCCTGGGCGGCGGGGCAGTGGCCGCGCCGGTTCGAGGTGGCGGCGCTGCTGGAGGACCCGTCGCGGACGGAGGAGCTGGCCCGGGACCGCTGGTTCGACTGACGGGCCCCGCCCCGGCACGCGCGGTCCCGGTCCGTACGATCCCGGTCCGTACGATCCCCGCCGGGCCGGGCCCCACCGCCGGAGCGGCCCTCGACGGGCCGGGCCCCACCGGCGGGACGGGCCGTGCCGCGGTCGTCGTCGCGGTCGTCGCCACCGCCGCCGTCACCGCCGCCGTCACCGCGGCGTACCCCCTTGCCCCGTGACAGGGAGCCTGGATCGATTGACAGTGAAGTCGGACCGCTGCCGACACCGTCAGGTTGAGCGGGCGGCGGAGGACCCCGGCGGTGCGATCGCCGGGGCCCTCCGCGTTCGACGGGCTTCGGGTCAGTTGCAGCAGTCGCAGCCGGGGCGGCAACCGCACGAGTCCCCTCCGACGCTGGTGGAGGACGCTGCCGCGGCGGCCGGGGTGGCGCAGCAGCCCTTGCCCTGCCAGGCGTCGCGGCCTTCCTTGACCGCGATGGCGGCGATGACCAGGGCCGCGATCGGGTCGGCCCAGGACCAGCCGAGGGTGGCGTTGAGGACCAGGCCGACCAGGAGGACGGCGGACAGGTACGTGCACAGGAGCGTCTGCTTGGAGTCGGCGACCGCCGAGGCCGATCCGAGCTCGCGTCCGGCGCGGCGCTGGGCGGCGGACAGGAACGGCATGACCGCCAGCGACAGGGCGGCGATGACGATGCCCGGGACCGACCGCTCCGCCTCCCCGGTGCCGGCCAGAGCGCGGACGGCGTCGACGGTGACGTACGCGGCGAGCGCGAAGAACGACACCGCGATGATCCGCAGGGTGCGCTGCTCGCGCGCCTCGCGGACGGCGTGGTCGGAGGCGGAGAACTGCCAGGCGACCGCGGCGGCGGAGGAGACCTCGATGACCGAGTCGAGTCCGAAGCCGATCAGCGCGGTGGAGGAGGCGATCGTCCCGGCGGTGATCGCGACGACCGCCTCGATCACGTTGTACGTGATGGTGGCCGCGACCAGCAGCCGTATCCGCTTGGCGAGGACGTCGCGGCGGGTCGGGGAGGGGCCTGTGCCGATGGATATCTCCACGGTCATCAGCAGCAGCCCTTCTCGTCCGCGTCCGCACACGTCTTGTCGGCTTCAACGGCGACCACGGCGGTGCGCAGGTCGTCCAGCGCGTGCCCGAGACGTTCGTCGGCGAGCTCGTAGCGAGTGCGCCGGCCCACCGGCACTGCGACGACAAGGCCGCAGTCGCGCAGGCACGCCAGGTGGTTCGACAGCCGGGTCCGGGAGATCTCCAGGGCGTCGGCCAAGTCGGCGGGGTGGGCCGGGGCCTCGCGCAGGGCGAGGAGGATCCGGCAGCGGATCGGGTCGGCGAGGGCACGGCCGAACCGCGCCAGCACCTCGATGTCGGCAGCGAGAGTCAGCACGCCCACGACAGTACACGGATAGCTGAATTCACCAAAGCCTGGACTGTTGGGATCCTCTGCCGCCTTCGCAACGGTCCGACTTCGATGGCGATCGATCCAGGTTCCCGGTCACAGGACAACCCTCGTACCGCGCCGAACAGCGGCTCACCGCCCCAGGGACGCGGTGGGCCACGCGGACCGGGCCGTCGACGGCCCGCCCCTACCACGCGCCCCTGATGACGAACGCGCCCCTGCCCTCCCCGGAACGGCGGGGAGGGCAGGGGCGCGTTCCTCATGCCCGGGGCCGGTCGGGCTCGGGCCCCGGGTAGTCGGGGTCGTCCTCGGCGGACGGCAGGGTGTTGCTGCCCTCCCGCCAGGAGTTGACCCACCCGCAGGCCCCGCAGGCGTACCGGCCGTTCAGTCCGGCGATCCGCAGGCCGCACTGGCGGCATTCTGTCGTCGTGATCTCGGGCGTCACAGGTGCGCTCATCTCAGGCTCCTGGTCCGGTGGCCGCCTCGTCGCCATCGCCGGAGCCTACCCGGGCCGAGTCGGACGCGGTCGCCGACCAGCCGCACGTCTGGCTGCACACCCACCCGGAACCCTGCTGGAGCGCGGGCGCGCCGCATCGCTGGCAGTTCACGGGGCCTCCTCTCGGTCGTCGGGCATGGCTACCCACCCGGACCGGCGCCGACTCCCGACCGGGCCCCCTCGCCTCACCGGATGCCCACCCGCGGCCCTGCCCTGCCGCCCGGACCCGCCTTACCCTGGCAGTCCGCACACCGATGGGGGCACGATGAGTAAATCGGAGCACATCGGACAGCGCATCCGCGAAGTCCGCGAGATCAGGGGCATGACGGCTCGGCAGCTCGCCGCGAAGATCAGCGTGAGCCCGAGAGCGATCCAGAGGTACGAACGCGGGGAGTGCGTCCCCCCGCCCGGCGTCATCGCCCATCTCGCCCGCGCACTCCGCGTCGGCCCGGACCGGCTCACCGGCCAGCCCTATTGGGACGGAGCTGAGGCGTCCGAACAGGTGCAGGGTGTCGTTCCGGATCTCCGGCAGATCCTGCTGACGTACGACGACCCTGACGATCTCCTTGTCGAAGCCCGCCCGTTGTCCGTCCTCACCGCCGAGATGGCCCGCATCTCGGAGATGCGCAGGGACGGCACGTACGTCACCATGGGGCCGCTGCTGCCTGGCGTGGTGTCCGAACTGACCCACGTGGCGTTGGCCGGTGGCGCCGCAACCTCTCTCAGCGGCGCGAAGCAGCAGCGCGAGGCATTCCACCAACTGGCGCTCGCGTACCGTGCCGTCAACAGCCTCGCGCACAAGCTGGGTTACCACGATCTCAGCCTGTCAGCCGTGGAGCGGGTGCACTGGGCGGCCGACCGCAGCGGCGACGGACTCCTCCAGGTGACCGCCGCGTACCTCAAGGCCGGCGCCCTGGTGCGCATGGGCAGCTACGGCTCGGGGCGCCGGCTACTGGAAGGACTGCTGGGCGAGGTCGAACGGATGGCACCCGAGCATGCTCTGACCGATGCGCACATGGCAGTCACGGGGGCCCTCCTCTTGAAACTGGCGATTCTGGAGGCGCGCGACGGTGACGAGGTCCGGGCGTGGTCGCGGTTGACCGAGGCGAGGGAGTGGGCAGAGCGGCTGGGACGCGACATGCTCGTTCTTGAGACCTCGTTCGGGCCCAGCAACGTAAGGATCCACGAGGCAGCCGTTCTGATCGACCAGGGCGACACGGAGAGGGCCCTGGCGAAGGTGCGGGAATGGGGACAGGAACAGAGCCTGGATGAGTGGGAGCTGCCCGTTGGCCTGGCGAAAGAGCGGGCGAGTCACCACCACATCGACATCGCGGCAGCACGGCTTTCCGAGGGCGACCAGACTGGGGCCTACCGCGACCTGGTGAAGGCGCGTGCGTTGTCCCCGAATCACGTTCGGTTCCACCCGACGGTGCGGTCGACCGCAGCCACCCTGGTACGACTGGACCGGCACCAGAATGACGCCTACGCGGAATTCGCGCGCTGGGCCGGCGTCTGACCGCCAAGCGGTCACGGCTCGACGTGGAGACCCTTCGACCCGCTCCGTGCTCTGCCTGCCCGACCACATCGCCCGGCTCACCGCCGCACCAAAGGTCAACGCGGCATGACCACCGTACGGCAGACGGCGCGGGCGGACGCGGTGACGATTCCGTCCCGGCCGCGCCGGGCCCGGCACCGGATCGAGGAGGCCCGGGGGTATCAACTGGACGGGCAACCGGACGTGGCACTCGCGACGCTTGTGCAGGCGCACGAAGCGGCGCCGGAGACGATCCGGTACAACGGCTACGCCAAGAAGATCATCTTGGAAGAGGTGGAGTCGCGGGTGACGGCCCGGCGGCGGCGCGCTTCCGACCTCGCGGTGCGGGTGGGCCTGCTCGCTGCCTGACGAGGGGTATGGACTTCTGCCTCTTCCACGGGCGGACACTCTTATGGAGCGACTTGACGGTATCGAGTCGCGGCTGGCCCGTGACGAGCACGAGCCACACCCGAAACAGCGGATCGTCGCACTGGGACGCGGCGGACCACGTGGACCAGGACATCAACGGCTCACCCCCCATGTCGGTTCATGACGTTGAAAGCGCCCTCTGCCCTCCCCGAAATGGGGGGGAGCAGAGGGCGCTTTTCGGCATCTCTCAGAGGAGTACCGTTCTGAGTGTCTAGGTCAGAACGGAGTTCGGTATGCCCGACAGCACTGACATCCCACCGCCCCGTGCCGGGGATCGACTCAGAGACATTCGGCTCAGTCGCGGCCTGACACAGGAGGGTCTGGCCGAGCGCGCCGGCCTCAGCCTCGGAGTGGTTAAAAAAATCGAGCGAGGTGGGAACGCGCGCCTGGAGACGTACCACGCCCTCGCGCGAGCGCTCCAGGTACGCACCTCCCAGCTCCTGGAGCCCTCGGGGCCCCACGAGACCACCCGAGACGATCACGACAAGATCGATCTGATGCCGCTCCGACAGGCGATCTCACCACCGATGACCCTGTCCGGGCAGTTGCTGGTGAACGACACTGTCGATGGCGATCCGGACCTTCACCGACTACGGAGCACCGCGTCCGCGCTTGCCACGTCGTACTACGGCGACGACTACGCGAAGTTGGCCGAGCTCCTTCCCGCCCTGGTCCGGTCCGCGCGGCTCGCGGTCGCCCACTACGACACCGGTCCCCAGCACGTGGAGGCACTGCGGCTGCGCGCGGATGTCCTCCAAATGGCTGGCCGGTACTTGACGCAAGTGCGTGCCTACGATCTGGCGCACACCGCCCTCCGCGAGTCGGTGTCCGATGCGGTGGCTGCTGCTGATCGCACCAGTGCGGCTTCTGCCGTCTACCTCCAGGGCTGGACGTTGATTCGTCAGGGCCGCCTGGACGAGACCGAGGCCCTGGCCATCGCCACCGCTGACGACATCGAGCCTCGAATCTCCCGGGCCTCCCGGTTTGAGCTGGGCATCTGGGGGCGCCTACTGATTCGCGCATCCTCCGCTGCCGCGCGCAACAACCGGCCGTCCGAGGCCCGGCAGATGCTGCGCCTCGCACGCACGGCAGGGGCCGCGCTCGGTGGGGGAACAGCACAGCACCCGTACGGCTGGGGAGCGTTCAACTCGGGCGCCGTCGCCCTACAGGCCGTCGAGAACCACGTGGTGAGTCATCGGCCGGACAGGGTGCTGGGGCTCGCTGCGCGCATCGCCGCGTCCTCCATCTCGATGACGTCGAACACCAGGTGGCGCCACTACCTGGACATTGCTCAGGCTCACGCCCAGGTGGGACATGGGCGTCAGGCCACAGAAGTCTTGGCGCAGATCCACGACCAGGCGCCGGAGTGGCTGCGGCATCAGCAACTGGCCACCTCGATCTTCCGGGACGCCCTGCGGTCCACGGGACGACGGTTGACGCGTGATCAGCGGCAGCTCGCGGCCTACTTCGGCGTGACGTAAGGACTATGTTCCGTAGCCTTTCGCCACTTCAGGAGTGACGTAAGGCTACGGAACGTGACTGTTCGGGGGTAAGGCGGAGCCATACGTTCACAGCGAGGACGCCGCGAGAAGGGCCTAACTGTCCGCGCGGCATGTCACCACGCTGGAGCACCCCATGTCGATGATCGAGAGCGTCGCCCACTGGGCGGTCACCTTCCTCGCACGACGGCGCGCACCCGCCCGCCACGCCCCCGCCCACGCGGCGCGGGCGTTCGGGCGCCGTCTCTACACCGTCCGGCAGGCGCCGCCCGCCTGGAACGGCGCCGTTTCCGCCGGGCGGCGGCCCGCCGCGTACCTGCCGCGTGCCGCCGCGTGGCCCCAGGTGCTGGTCGAGGACGTCAGTCCCGTGCGTCCGTACGTCCTGCCGTCCGCCGAGCGGGTCCGGTTCTTGGGCGGGGGTACGTTGTGACGGCGTTGTCCGATCAGGCGCAGGTGCTCGCGCCGGTGATACGGCTCGACGTGGAGACCCTCCGGTCCGCTCCGTGGGGCGAGTTGCACGGCCGGTCGTGCGCCCGCTGCGGGACCGGGTTGACGCCCGAGACGGCCGTCGAGCTCGCCCGGCACGACTACAAGCACGACGACTGGGCGAACCACATCAGCTCGTGCCGGCCGAGGCTGTGTCGGCGCTGCGTACCGCTGCAACTGCGCGACACGGCGTCGGCCGTCGCGGCCGTCGCGGCCGACGACGCCGAGCCGCCCGTACCCCACCAGTTGCCCGCGCTGGTCTCCCGGCTCTCCGTCGCGCTGGGCGCGCTGATCCCCGTCGTAGAGGCGGCGGCCGTACGGCACCCGGCCGGGTCGCTGCGCCGGGTGTGCGCCGAGGCCGGTCTCGCCGAGGCCCGCGTACGGCTGGCGCACCCGCCCCGCCTGGGCGACCGGGGTCGGCGCTTCGCCCACGCGCAGCGTCTCGCGCGCTCCGTGGTCTGCCTGCTCGACCACGTCGCCCGGCTCACCACCGCACCGAAGGTCGGTACGTCATGACCGGTACCCCCGACCCCTACGCCGCCTGGGAGTGGCTGGCGCAGGCGCACCCCGCGCCCGACCACGCCCTGCGGCTGCTCCTGCGGCACGGCCGCGCCGCCCTGGAGACCGGCCTTCGGTGGGACGCGGTCCAGGTCCCCGAGACCACCGGCCTGCTCGCCCTGGAACTGGTACGCGGACCGGCGTTCCGCGACACCGCCCGGGGCGCCGTGCTGTTCCTCGTCCCGCCCACGGACGGCTGGGGCGCACGCGGCACGGCGTACCTGACGGACGGCACCATGGTGTGCGTCCCGGCACCCGACACACGCTCCCCGGAACCCGCCGACGCGCGTTCCCCGGAACCCGTCGACCCGCCGGACCTGTACTGGCTGACACCACCGGACGGCTCCGACACCCTCACCGACCCCGTCACCCTCTTCGAAGTGCTGGCAGCCTCGGGCCCGGACAAGGAGGGCCCCCTGTGGTGCGCCCTGTGCGGCCGGCCCGGGCCCACCACCGTCACCCACCGGCCCGGCCCGAGCGGTGGCGGCACGCACGTGCCCGCCCACGAGGCGTGCGTCGTCGCCGGGATCGTGCACGGTCGCGTACACCTCCGGGAAAGCCGGGCGGATCGTGAGGGCGCATGAGCCCCGGTGGTGGCACGACACGGTGGGCGCCGTCGAGGCCGACCTGGCCGCGCTCGGGCTGGCACCCACCTACACCACGCGGGCCGGAATCACCTACGAGACGCGGCCCGAGGGGCTGGGCTGGTGCCGGGCCCGGTACGCGCCCGAGGAGGCGTGGCCGCCGGGGGCGGACCTCTGCGTGGTCGTGGAGTGGCACCCCGACGTTCGCTACCGCCGGGACCACTCCACCGGGCGTCTCCCGCCCGGCGCCGCCGAGCACTGGCGCGAGCGCGTCGCCGCCACGGTGGAGGCCCTGCGGTCCCGGGGGTACGCGGCTGCCGTCACCGGACCGCCGCGCGGGCCCCACCTCGTCCCCCGCGAGGAGATCCTCTGCTGGCGGACCCCGCCCGGCACGCCCGTCTGGCACCCCCCGCCCGGCGCCTGGGACGGCGTTCCTCCGGCACGGCCGAACTACGAGCACCGCTTCCACCACCGGGGCGAAACGGACCCGGTCCGCGAAGTGGAGACCCTCCTGGGCCTCCGGCTGGAGGACACCACGCTGCTGGGGACGCGCACGCGCCCGGACCCGCACCCGGACCGGCGCCCGCGGGTGGTGGTGAGGCGGGCGAGTCCCGTGCTGTGGCCGCCGGGCGCCCACCGGTGCGTGCGGGTCGTCTGGGCGCCGGCGCCCGCGTACCGCCGGCGGAACGACGGGACGGTCCCCGAAGGCGCGTCCGACCACTGGGACGCCGGGGTCCGGCGGGTGCACGGCGCCCTGCGGGCCGCGGGCCACCGGGTCCGTACCGCTGCGCGTCCGCGCTCATCGGAGACGTACGAGGAGGTCGGCCTCCTCGCCTGGCGCGACACCGCCCCCGACGCGTGAGACTCCGCGCACTGGAACCCGTCTGGCGGTGACCACCATCCCGGCCGGCGCCTCCCCATGAAGGCCGGCGGGGCCTCGGCGTACGGGGTCCGCGAGCGGTGCGCCGGTCGCGGCCGGGCGCGCCGGTGGCCAGGGCGAGGCCATCGGTGGTCAAGGCGAGGCCGCCGGTGCCCGGGGCTCAGGCCGGGATCCGTCGTTCCACCCACCGCCACGCGACCTCCAGCAGTACGGCGGCGGCCACGGCGATGCCGGTCGCCGCCCACGGCACCGTCGTGCCCACCAGCCTCAGCGCGAAGAAGTCCTGGAGCCGGGGCACGGCGAGGACCAGCAGGAACACCCCGCCCATCGCCGCGACCAGCGCCAGCCGCCACCACGTGTACGGCCGGGCGATGATCGCCAGCACCCACAGCGACACGAGGAACAGGGTGAGCGTGGCCGCGCTGGTCTCGGCGGCCAGGGCACCCGGCCCGCTGTAGTACCGGGCGGCGAGCAGGTACGTGGTGAAGGTGGCCGCCGCCGCGACGAGCCCGGCCGGGAGGGCGTACCGCATGACGCGCCGGACGAAGTGCGGCTGGGCGCGCTCCTTGTTGGGGGCGAGCGCCAGGAAGAACGCGGGCACGCCGATGGTGAGCGTGGACAGCAGGGTCAGGTGCCGGGGCAGGAACGGGTACTCGACGCGGGCGGCGACGACGAGGACGGCGAGCAGCATCGAGTACACGGTCTTCGTCAGGAACAGCGTGGCGACGCGCGTGATGTTGCCGATGACGCGCCGGCCCTCGGCGACGACGGCGGGGAGGGTGGCGAAGCTGTTGTCGAGGAGGACGATCTGGGCGACGGCACGGGTGGCCTCGGAGCCGCTGCCCATGCTGACGCCGATGTCGGCGTCCTTGAGGGCGAGCACGTCGTTGACGCCGTCGCCGGTCATGGCGACGGTGCGCCCGCGGGACTGGAGGGCGCCGACCATGTCGCGCTTCTGCCGCGGGGTGACGCGCCCGAAGACGACGCCGTCCTCCAGGGCGCGCGCCATGGCGTCGCGCTCCCCGGGGAGGCTCCGGGCGTCGACGGCGTGCTCGGCGCCGGGCAGGCCGAGCTTCGCGGCGACGGCGCCGACGGAGACGGCGTTGTCACCGGAGATGACCTTGGCGTCGACGTCCTGGTCGGCGAAGTAGGCGAGGGTGTCGGCGGCGTCGGGGCGCAGCCGCTGTTCGAGGACGACGAGGGCGGTGGGCCGGGCCCCGCGGACGATCCGCGGGTCGTCGAGTTCACCGTTGACGCGGGCGAGGAGGAGGACCCGCAGGCCCCGCCGGTTGAGCGCGTCGGTCTCGCCGAGGGCGGGGTCGTCGCCGGGGAGGAGGACGTCGGGAGCGCCGAGGAGCCAGGAGCTGCTCTGGCCGTCGCCCTCGCTGAAGGCGGCGCCGCTGTACCCGCGGGCGGAGGAGAAGGGGAGGGCCTCGGTGCAGCGCCAGTCGTCGTTGTCGGGGTAGGCGTCGATGATGGCCCGCAGGGAGGTGTTGGGGCGGGGGTCGGAGTCCCCGATGGCGCCGAGGACCCGTTTCACGTACGCCTCGTCGGAGCCGTCCAGGAGGCGCAGTGCGGTGACGTCCATGCCGCCTTCGGTGAGCGTGCCGGTCTTGTCGAGGCAGACGACGTCGACGCGGGCGAGCCCCTCGATGGCGGGCAGCTCCTGGACGAGGCACTGCTTGCGCCCGAGCCGGATGACGCCGACGGCGAAGGCGACGGAGGTCAGCAGGACGAGCCCCTCGGGGATCATCGGCACGATCCCGCCGACCGTACGGGCGACGGAGTCCTCGACGTCGGTGTCCTTGAGGACGAGCTGGCTGACGGCGAGGGCGGCGGCGGTGGGGAGCATCATCCACGTGACGTACTTGAGGATGGTGGAGATCCCGGAGCGCAGCTCGGAGTGGACGAGGGTGAAGCGGGACGCCTCCTCCGCGAGCTGGGCGGCGTAGGCCCCGCGGCCGACCTTGGTGGCGGTGAAGGCGCCGACGCCGGCGACGACGAAGCTGCCGGACATGACGGGGTCGCCGGGCCGCTTCCGTACGGGGTCGGCCTCGCCGGTCAGCAGCGACTCGTCGACCTCCAGGTTGTCGGCCTCGGCGACGACGCCGTCGACGACGACCTTGTCGCCGGGGCCGAGCTCGACGAGGTCGCCGAGGACGATCCCGGAGGTGGGCACCTCGACGGGCTCCCCGTCGCGGCGGACGGTCGGTCTGACCTCCCCGACGACGGCGAGGGAGTCGAGGGTCTTCTTGGCGCGGAGCTCCTGGATGACGCCGATGCCGGTGTTGGCGACGATGACGAAGCCGAAGAGGCTGTCCTGGAAGGGCGCGACGACCAGCATGACCACCCACAGGACGCCGATGACGGCGTTGAAGCGGGTGAGGACGTTGCCCCGGACGATGTCGAGCACGGACCGCGAGGACCGCAGGGGGACGTCGTTGACCTCGCCCCGCTCGACCCGCCGCGCCACCTCGTCGGCCGTCAGCCCGCCGGGCCGGTACGGCGCGTCCGCCTCCTCACCGGCCTCCACGATCGCGTCCTCGGCCCTGGCCCGCTGCGTCATGCCTCCGACGGTACGGCCGTAGCCGGTCCGTCACCCTCCGAGAGGGCGCGGGGTCCGGCCCCGGTGGGACAAGAACCCTCCCGTGGCACTACACGGGGGCGGGTCGGGGGCCGGACGCCGTGGCCGGGTCGGGGGCCGGGCGCCTGGGGCCGGGGGCTTGGTCAGGCAGCGGGCCGGGAGGCCGGGGGCCCAGGAGCGAGGGCCGGTACGGGACGGGGGCGGCGCCGGGCCGGGGCCGGGAGGCCGGGAGCCCAGGGGCGAGGGCCGGGCGCCGTGGCCGATCGGGCGCCGTGGCCGATCGGGCGCCGGGGCCCAGGGGTCGGGGCTCGATCAGGCGCCGGGTCGGGGCTCGCCCTCGGCGGCGCGCCGGATGGCGGCGTCGCGCTTGCGCACGTACCAGATGCCGAGCAGGCCGAGCCCCGCGCCGGCCAGGCAGGTCCACACCCACCAGTCGAGGTCGCGGTCGGCGAACCAGCCGTAGAAGGGGACCTGCGCCAGGAAGAGGACGAACCAGATGATCGTGCCGCCGGTGACGGTGGCGACGACCGGCCCCTCCAGGGGTTCGGGCGCCTCGTACTTGGGGGTCCACTTGGCCATGCCCACATCGTAAGCGGCCCCGGAATCTACGCGCGGAGATGGCGATCATCGCCTTATATGTTCATACTGAAAACGTTTGCCGTTGGCTGGTTTTCTTAGTGCGAACGCACGAACCGCCCCTCACACGGTCGACGCCCATCCCCACCTTCCCCGCACCATGAGGTTCCGCATGCCCTCCACGGTCACCGCTCCCCCGGCTTCGCCCGGACAGCAACCGGCCGGCTCCAGCGCGCTGGACCGGTTCTTCAAGATCTCGGAGCGCGGCTCCACCCTCGGCCGCGAGGTACGCGGTGGCTTCGCGACGTTCTTCGCGATGGCCTACATCATCGTGCTGAACCCGATCATCCTCGGCAGCGCCAAGGACATGTACGGCCACCAGCTCGACAGCGGCGAGCTGGTCACGGCGACCGTGCTCAGCGCGGCGCTCTCCACGCTGCTCATGGGCGTCATCGGCAACGTCCCGATCGCCCTCGCCGCCGGCCTGGGCGTCAACACGGTCGTCGCCCTCCAGCTCGCGCCCCGCATGGCGTGGGCGGACGCGATGGGCATGGTGGTCCTCGCCGGCATCGTCGTGATGCTCCTCGTCGCGACCGGCCTGCGGGAACGCGTCATGAACGCCGTCCCCGTGGGCCTGCGCAAGGGCATCGCGATCGGCATCGGCCTGTTCATCATGCTGATCGGCCTGGTCGACTCGGGCTTCGTCTCCCGCATGCCGGACGCCGCCCACACCACCGTCCCGCTCCAGCTCGGCGCGGACGGCCACCTCGGCGGCTGGCCGATCCTGATCTTCGCGGTCGGCACGCTCCTCACCCTGGCTCTGATCATCCGCAAGGTGCCGGGCGCGATCCTCCTCTCGATCGTCGTCATGACCGTCGTCGCGGTGATCGTGAACGCCGTCGCCGAGGTCCCGTCCTGGGGCCTGACCACCCCGACCTGGCCGGGCAACCCCGTCGCGTCCCCGGACTTCGGGCTGCTGGGACAGGTCAGCCTGTTCGGCGGCTTCGAGAAGGTCGGCCTGCTCACCGGCTGCCTCTTCGTCTTCACCGTCCTGCTGTCCTGCTTCTTCGACGCCATGGGCACGATCCTGGGCGTCGGCGACGAGGCCAAGCTGATGGACAAGGACGGCAACTTCCCCGGCATCAACAAGGTCCTCCTCGTGGACGGCTTCGCCGTCGCCACGGGCGGCGCGACCTCGTCCTCCGCCACCACCTGCTTCGTGGAGTCCACGGCGGGCGTCGGCGAGGGCGCCCGTACGGGCCTCGCCTCGGTGGTGACGGGCGGCCTGTTCGGCGTGGCGCTGTTCCTCACTCCGCTCGCCACGATGGTCCCCTCGCAGGCGGCGACACCGGCCCTGCTCGCGGTCGGGTTCCTGATCCTCGCCGGGTCGGTCAAGGACATCGACTGGAGCGACTTCACCATCGCCGTGCCGGCGTTCCTCGCCATGATGATGATGCCGTTCACGTACTCGATCACGAACGGCATCGGCATCGGCTTCATCGCCTTCAGCGTGCTGCGCCTCGCCGCCGGCCGCGGCCGTGAGGTGCCGGCCGCGATGTACGCGGTGTCGGCGGTGTTCGTCTTCTACTACGCGATGCCGGCGCTGGGCCTCACGTAATCCCCGCGACCGCCGCCGGGCCGCCCGGGTTCCCGCTCCGCGGGCCCGGGCGGCCCGGCGGCGTTTTACCCGGCGACGCTCTGCTCGGCGGCGGCTTGCCCGGCGGTGGCCTGTCCGACGACGACTTGCCCGGTGGTGGCCTGCCCGGCAGCGTTTTGTCCTGCGGCGCTTTGTCCGGCGACGGCCTGCCCGGCGGCTATCTGCCCGGACAGCAGGCGCAGCGCGTCGGCCGAGGACTCGTTCCGGGGGGTGTAGACCTCCAGCCGGTGGTCGGGGCTGTCCGGCTGGAGCCAGACCTGGTAGTCGACGTCGGCGTCCCCGACGGTGGGGTGCCGCAGGCGCATGGCGCCCACGGTGCAGTCCGCGACCTCGCCCCTGGACCACAGCGCGGCGAAGTCGCCGCTGCGCATGGCCAGCTCGCCGATCAGCTCGGCCAGCCTCGCGTCGGTGGGGTACCGGCCCGCCGTGAGCCGCAGGTAGGCCACGTGCGTCCGCGCCAGCTCGTCCCAGTTCCGGTAGAGGTCGCGGGCGAGGGGGTCGAGGAAGAACATCCGGGGGACGGACGGCCGGCGCGCGGGGTCGCCGGGCGCGTCGAAGTCGACGTGTTCCGCGACGAGGGCGTGTCCGGCGCGGTTCCAGGCCAGCACGTCGCCGCGGCGGCCCAGCACGACGGCCGGCGAGCTCTCCGCCAGGGACGCCAGGAGCGCCAGGACGCGCGGGTGCGGCTTCTCGGGCCGGGGCCGGACCAGGCGCGGGACGGCGGGCCGGCGGGCGAGGTTGTGCAGGTGGACCGTCTCGGCCGGGTCGAGCCGGAGCACGCGGGCGAGCGCGTCGAGGACCTGCTGGGAGGCGGTGCCGGCCTGGTCCTGCTCCAGCCGGGTGTAGTAGCCGACGCTCACCCCGGCGAGCTGGGCGAGCTCCTCGCGGCGCAGGCCCGGTACGCGACGGGCGGTGCCGTAGGTGCGCAGTCCGACGTCGGCGGGGGTGACCCGGCCGCGGTGGGTCTTCAGGTACGTCCCGAGGCTCTCCAGCTCCATGGCCCGAGCGTAGGCGCCCCGGCCGGCCCCAGGGTGCCCCTGCGAGGGGTACCCACGGCACGGGCCTGGTTGCCGGGCGGGCGGCGGCGCACCGTCGGGGCATGGACGAACGACGAAGCTCCCCTTCCGATTCTTCCGGCCCCTCCGGCCCTTCCGGCCCTTCCACTCCCTCCCACGGCCCTTCCACTCCCTCCTCCGGTCCCTCTCCCTCTCCTCCCCCTCCCGGTGCGCGCGCCTGGCTGGGCCTGCTGGTGGTGCTCGGCCCGGTCCTGCTGGTGGCGATGGACGGGTCGGTCCTGTTCCTGGCGATGCCCCGGATCACCGAGGACCTCTCGCCCACCGCCGACCAGGCCCTGTGGATCCTGGACGTCTACGGTTTCGCGGTCGCGTCCCTGCTCGTCGCGTTCGGCGCCCTCGGCGACCGGTACGGCCGGCTGAGGCTGCTGATGGCCGGTACGGCCGTGTTCGGCGCCGCCTCGGCGGGGGCCGCGTTCGCGACCGACCCGTCCCTCCTGATCGCCTTCCGGGCGCTGATGGGCGCGGCGGGGGCCACCCTGCTGCCGTCGGCCCTGGCGGTGCTCGGCGAGCTGTTCACCGACCCGCGCCGGCGGGCGAGGGCGATCGGGATCTTCGCGGCCACCTTCGCCACCGGGTTCGCGATCGGCCCGGTCGTCGGCGGTCAGCTACTGGGCAGGTTCTGGTGGGGGGCGGTCTTCCTGATCAACATCCCCGTCGCCCTGCTGTTCCTGCTCCTGGCCCCGGCCCTGCTCCGCGAGGTGCGGGCCACCCGGCCCGGCCGCGTCGACGCCCTGAGCGTCCTGCTCTCCGCGGGGGGCGTCCTCCTGGCCGTCTACGCGGTCAAGCACACCGCCGCGGAGGGCCCCACGGCCGCCGCGGGCGTCGCGGGGATCACCGGCGTCGCCGTCCTGGGGTGGTTCGTCCGGCGGCAGCGCCGCCTGGAGCACCCGCTGATCGACGTCGGCCTCTTCCGCGACCGGGTGTTCACGATCGCGGTCGTCACCGGGCTCCTGCCCCTGGCGGCGTGGTCGGCGACCGCCTACCTCACGGGCGTCCACCTCCAGACCGTCCTCGGGCTGCCGGCGCCGCACGCGGCCCTCCTCGCCCTGCCCGGCGCCGTCGTGCTCACCGTCACCTGCGTCGTCACACCGGCGCTGGTGGAGCGCTTCGGCAAGCGGGCGGCGCTCGTCACCTGCCACTTCGGCGTCGCCGCGGGCCTGCTCCCGCTCCTGGCGACCGGCGTATCGGGCGGGATCGGCTGGTACGTGGCGTCCACCGTCGTCACCGGCGTCGGCTACGGCATCTCCTTCAGCGTCGTGGCCGACACCGCCGTCGCCGCGGTCCCCGCGGAACGCGCCGGGTCCGCGGCGGCCATCGCCGAGACCAGCAACGAGATCGGCAACGCCCTCGGCATCGCGCTCCTCGGTTCGCTCGCCGCGCTGGTCTTCCGGCTCCAGGGGCCGGACCTCGCCGGCACCCTCGACGAGACGCTCAGGACCCCCGGCCTCGCGCCCGCGGTGGCCGGCGACGCGAAGTCCGCCTTCGTCACCGGTCTGCACGCCGCCGTCGCCGTCGCCGCCGCCCTCCACACCGCGCTCGGCGCCCTCGCCCTGCGCCGGCTCCCGAAGACCGGCACCGGGGCGACCGGCACCGGGGCAGCGAGTACCGGAGCGACCGGCCCCGGGGCGGCCGGAGCCGGGACGGCCAGTACCGGGGCAGCCGGAACCGAGGCCGGGACGGCCAGTACCGGGGCAGCCGGAGCCGAGGTGACCGGCACCGGAGCGGACGGCGCCGAGACGGCCGGCACCGGAGCGGCCGGTGGAGTCACGGTCGGTTCCGGTGCGGAGCCCCCCGCCCGGGGCGTCGGCGGGCCCTACGTCAGGCCGTAGAACTTCTCCGTCTCGTCGACGGCCGCGCTGAAGCGCTCGTCGAAGTCCTCGCGGACGAGCGTCCGGACCACGTAGTCCTGGACGCTCATTCCGCTCCGCGCCGCGTGCTGCCGGACCCGGTCGAGCAGCTCTCCGTCTATCCGCAGGCTGAGCACTGTCGATCCCATGACGGACAGGGTCGCGGCAGCCTCGGCGCCCACGCGCCACTTTTCGTCGGATTATCACTCCTACGAGTGATTCACCCCCATGTTGGTACTCGCCCCGGGTCGCGAGCCCCTCGGCGGCCACTGTGGTGAAGACCACCGGCGCGCCGGCGGGGTTCCGGACCGTCCGGCTGGTCTTTAGGCAGAGTAATGAGTTATGCTAAAGAACATGCCTGACCTGTCCCGCAGCGGCCCCGGCGACGCCGACGCGGCTGCTGTGAACGCGCTCCGTTCCGCCGTCATGCGGCTGTCCCGGCGCCTGAAGCACCAGCGCGTCGACGAGTCGCTGAGCCCGACCGAGATGTCGGTGCTCGGCACCCTCGCCCGCTGCGGCTCGGCCACCCCCGGTGAGCTGGCCCGCAAGGAGCACGTGCAGCCGCCGTCGATGACGCGCATCGTCGCCCTGCTGGAGGCCAAGGGACTGGTCAGGCTGGAGCCGCATCCGGACGACCGCCGCCAGAAGGTGGTCAGCCAGACCGAGCGGGCCGAGGCCATGCTCGAGGAGTCCCGCCGCAGGCGGAACGCCTGGCTGGCCTCCCTCGCCGAGGGGCTGGACGAGGACGAGTGGGCCAAGCTGCGCGCCGCCGCCCCCGTACTGGAGAAGCTCGCGCACCTGTAGGACGACCCGAGAACGAGGAGGCGACCTCTTTTGAGGACGGGAACCGGAGAACTCTCCGCCCCCGGACACAACCCCCATCCCCCGAACCCCACCACCCGCGCCCCGCACCGCGCCGCAGGCGGCACCTTCGCCTCGCTGAAGGTGCGGAACTACCGTCTCTTCTTCACCGGGGCCATCGTCTCCAACACGGGGACGTGGATGGCCCGCATCACCCAGGACTGGCTGGTCCTGAGCCTCACCGGCTCCGCCGCCGCCGTCGGCATCACGACGGCGCTCCAGTTCCTGCCGATGCTGCTGTTCGGGCTGTACGGCGGGGTGATCGCCGACCGGTACCCCAAGCGGCGCCTCCTCGTCCTCAGCCAGGTCGCCCTCGGCCTGTGCGGACTCAGCCTCGCCGCGCTCACCCTGTCCGGGCACGTCCAGGTGTGGCACGTGTACCTGGTCGCGTTCCTGCTCGGCATGGTCACCGTCGTCGACAACCCGGCCCGCCAGTCGTTCGTCTCCGAGATGGTCGGCCCCGCGCAACTGCGCAACGCGGTCAGCCTGAACTCGGCGAACTTCCAGTCCGCCCGCCTCGTCGGCCCCGCCGTCGCCGGTCTGTTGATCGCGTCGGTCGGCAGCGGTTGGGCTTTCCTCGTCAACGGCCTGTCGTTCCTGGCGCCGTTGGCCGCGCTGCTGCTGATGCGCCCCGCCGAGCTGTACCCGTCCGCGCGCGCCCCGCGCGGCAAGGGCCAGTTGCGGGAGGGCCTGCGGTACGTCGCCGGGCGGCCCGACCTGATCTGGCCGATCGCGCTGGTCGGCTTCGTCGGCACGTTCGGGTTCAACTTCCCGATCTGGCTGACGGCCTTCGCGGACGGCGTTTTCCACGTCGGCCCCGGCACGTACGGCTTCCTCAACACGCTCATGGCGGTCGGCTCCCTCGCGGGCGCGCTGCTGTCGGCCCGGCGTGGCACCTCGCGGCTGCGGCTGCTGGTGGGGGCCGCCGCCGTCTTCGGCGCCTTGGAGATCGCCGCGGCGGTGACCCCGAGCTTCTGGCTGTTCACGCTGCTGCTCGTGCCCATCGGGATGTTCGGCCTGACCGTGAACGTGACGGCGAACTCCTTCGTGCAGCTCGCGACGGACCCGATGATGCGGGGCCGCGTGATGAGCCTGTACATGATGGTCTTCGCCGGCGGTACGCCGCTGGGCGCGCCCCTGCTGGGCTGGGTCACCGACACGTACGGCGCGCGCGTCGGCTTCGCGACGGGCGGTGCCGTGTCGTTGGCCGCCGCGGTGGTGATCGGTCTGCTGCTGTCCCGGGCGGTCGGCGTGCGGCTGCGCGTGGAGCTGCGGCCGGGGCGCCGCGTACGGCACCCGCAGGTGCGTTTCGTGCCCCGGGAAGGGCGTGAAGAGCCCGCCCGCCTCGCCGCGACGGCGTGACAGACTCGCCGCATGAGGCTTTTCGCTGCCGTGCTGCCGCCCCGTGCGGCGGTCGAGGAACTCGCGCTCCTCGTCGAGGGGTTGCGGACGCTGCCGGGCGCGGACGGGCTGCGCTGGACGGGCCGCCCCGGCTGGCACTACACGCTGGCGTTCATGGGTGAGGTGGACGAGCCCCTGTTGCCGGAGCTGTCGGAGCGGCTCGCCCGGGCCGCGCGCCGCACGCAGCCGTTCCCGCTGCGCGTCCACGGGGGCGGGCGGTTCGGCCACCGCACCCTGTGGGCGGGCGCGGCGGGCGGCCTCGACGACCTGCGGCTGCTCGCCGAGCGCTCCGACGCGGCGGCCCGGCGCTCGGGCGTCGCGATGGACGAGCACCGCCGGTACCAGGCGCACCTCACGCTCGCCCGCAGCCGCGTCGACACGGACCTGCGGCCGTTCGTGGCGGAGCTGGAGCGCTTCAAGGGGGGTCGTTGGGAGGTCACGGAGCTGGCCCTGGTCCGCAGCAACCTCCCCGCGTCGGGCGTCCCCGGCGAGGCGCCCCGCTACGAGACGATCGCCACGTGGCCCCTGGGCGGGCCGGGCCCGGCGGCCGGTTAACCTCGAAGGGTGGATCCGAAGACCCGAAACCGCATCATGGCCGCCGTCCTCGTCCTGATGTTCGCCGTCATCGCCGCGACGGCGGCGTGGCGCCCCGCGCCCCGCCCGCCCCCCCCCGCCCCCGCGGGCGCGCCCGGCGGGCCCGCGCCGACGGCGGCCGCACCCCGGCCCCGCGCGCCCG
>NZ_JBWKJG010000007.1:0-121849 GCF_056432325.1 Streptomyces sp. NPDC045287 | reverse complement strand
GACCACTTAGAAAGAGACGGCCACCACCGAGATCTTGCCCGCCATAGTGCCACTCCTTCCCTACCCGACCCCCTTCCGATCTATCGGTCGACCCTACACCGCCTGATGGCCGCCGTCCCGCGCGTACGCGCCCGCCGCGCCCCCGGGCGCCGGGGACGCGGCGCGGGGACGCCTACCAGGCGAAGGCCTCCGGGGACGGGCCCGGGCCCGGGAAGATCCCGTCCAGCTCCGTGAGCAGTTCCTCCGTGAGGTCCAGCTCCGAGGCGCGGATCGCCGACGCCAACTGGTCCGCCGTACGGGGCCCCACGATCGGGCCCGTCACGCCCGGGCGGGTGAGGAGCCAGGCCAGGGCCACCTCACCGGGCTCCAGGCCGTGCTTCTCCAGCAGCGACTCGTACGCCTGGATCCGCTCCCGCACGTCCGTGTCCTTCAGCGCGTCGGCCGACCGGCCCGCCTGCGCGCGCGGCGACGCGCCGCCCTCGCGCTCCTTGCGCAGGACGCCGCCGAGCAGCCCGCCGTGCAGCGGCGACCACGGGATCACGCCGAGCCCGTAGTCCTGCGCCGCCGGGATGACCTCCATCTCGGCGCGCCGCTCCACCAGGTTGTACAGGCACTGCTCGCTGACCAGGCCGACCATGCCGCGCCGCGCGGCCGCCTCGTTCGCCTGGGCGATCTTGTAGCCGGGGAAGTTGCTCGACCCCGCGTACAGCACCTTGCCCTGCTGGATCAGGACGTCGATCGCCTGCCAGATCTCGTCGAAGGGGGTCCGGCGGTCGATGTGGTGGAACTGGTACAGGTCGATGTGGTCGGTGTTCAGCCGCTTCAGGCTCGCCTCGACCGCCCGCCGGATGTTCACCGCGGACAGCCGGTCGTGGTTGGGCCACGGCTCCCCGTCCGGGGCCATCGACCCGTACACCTTCGTCGCGAGGACGACCTTGTCGCGGCGGTCGGAGCCGCCCGCGAACCACGAACCGATGATCTCCTCGGTGCGGCCCTTGTTCTCGCCCCACCCGTAGACGTTGGCGGTGTCGAAGAAGTTGATTCCGGCGTCGAGCGCCGCGTCCATGATGGCGTGGCTTCCGGCCTCGTCCGTCTGCGGTCCGAAGTTCATCGTGCCGAGGACGAGTCGGCTGACCTTGAGTCCCGTGCGTCCGAGCTGCGTGTACTTCATGGAGGACAAGCCAACTCCTTGGAGCGCACTCCAGGCAAGGGCCCCCGGCCGCGCGCCGCCACCCGCGGACGACGGCGACCGCGGGGGACGGCGGCGCGGCCGGCAGGCCGCTAGCGGAGGCTCGCCCGGTTCAGCTCCCGCACCCGGGCGCGCAGCACCACGTCCGGCGCGGCGGGCGCCACCGCGTCCGGCGGGCAGTCCCACTCCCGCCCGCCGCCCGGCGGCCGGAGCTGCACGTACCCGCCGACGTGGCCCATCACCTGGCCCACCCGCCCGTCGCGCGCGTCGATCACGTACGCGCCGGTGTCGGGCGTGCGGTCCACGTCCCCCGACGCGTGCGCCGCCGCGTCCCCCGCCGTGCCGGTCGTACCGCCGTCCGCCGAACTCACTTCCGCGCCCCCTCCAGCGCGGCCGCGAGCCGGACCGCCGTGTCCAGGTTGCACCGTCCCAACTCCACCAGCGGACACGGCGTCTCGCTCGTCGCCGTCACCGGGTCCACCCGCAGGGACGGCAGGACCACACCGACCTTGAACAGCTCGCCCCTCAACTTGGCCACCGCCTCCTCCGCCTCCCGCAGCCGCTCCGTCATGGCACGCACCTCCATACGCAGAGTATTCGTATTCCATACACAGAGTGGTCAAAGAGTCGGTAGCCTGAACAAAGTCGGGGCTCCAACAACCCCATCTGGCTAACGGGAGTTGCGCCATGCCCGGTCCAAAGGATCTGGATCCGTCCTCATCACCCAGGGCCCTGCTCGGCGCCGAGCTGCGCCACGCGCGGGAGAACGCGGGCCTGAGCCAGGAGGCCCTGGGCGCGCCGCTCTTCGTCAGCGGCTCCTTCGTCGGGCAGTTGGAGGCCGGCACCCGGCGGATACAGCGCAAGATGGCGGTCCAACTGGACCAGTTGCTGAAGACCAACGGCTTCTTCGAGCGCAACTGCGAGGTGGCGGGGAAGTCGAGGTACCCCGAGCACTTCGCCGAGGCGGCGGACGCGGAGGCGATGGCGGCGACCATCAAGCAGTACACCCCGCTGCTGATCCCGGGCCTGCTCCAGACGAGGGCGTACGCACGGGCGGTCTTCCGCGCGTACCGGCCGACGGCCACCGAAGAGGCCCTCGACGAACAGGTCGACGCCCGGATGGAACGCACCCGGCTGCTCGACGACCCCACCCGGCCGCTGTTCTGGGCGATCCTCGACGAGGCGGTCGTCCGCCGCCCGGTCGGCGGCCCCGAGGTCATGGCGGAGGCGCTGGGCCACCTCGCCGCGCTGATCCGCCGCCACCGGGTCATCGTGCAGATCCTGCCGTTCGGCGCCGGGGCGCACGCGGCCATGGAGGGCGCCGTCAAGCTGATGACGTTCGACGACGCGCCGCCGCTGGCCTACCTGGAGGGGCTGGAGACCGGGAGGCTGGAGGACGACCCGACCCTCGTCAAGCGCCACGCGCTGACGTACGAGTTGCTCGGCGCCGACGCCCTCTCCCCCGCGGACTCGCTGGCCCTGATCGAAGCGGCGGCCGAGGACTACGCCCTGGAGACGCCCGGCCCCGAGCGGCCCTGAACGGCCCTGAGCAGCATGGGCCGTGCCACGGCGGGAGCGGCGGGAGTCTCCGCTGGGGAGCCACCGCCCCCGGGCGCCGCACGGGCCAGACGCTCTCGGCGCCGCACCGGCCAGACCGCGACGGGGGCCGGGCCGGCGGGGGACAGACTGGCCGGGGTCAGCCGGTGCCGGCCGGGCCGGCGGGGTCAGCCGACGCGGTCGCGCGCGTTCCCGTCGGGCCAGCACTCGACGCCCGTCAGGTCCGGGAAGCGGCTCGCCGTGAAGACCGGGTCCCGGCCCGCGCGGCGCTGGGTCTGGTAGTCGTCCAGCAGGCGGAACGCCACCACCGACAGGGGCACGATCGCCGCCAGGTTGACCAGCGCCATGAAGCCCATGAACACGTCCGCCAGGTTCCACACGACGCTCACCGTGCCGAGCGCGCCGAGGAACACCGTCACGAGGGCCAGCGTCCGGTACGCGGGGAGGACCCAGCGCCTGCTGGTCATGTACTCGATGTTCGACTCGCCGTAGTAGTAGTTGCCGATCAGGGTCGAGAAGCACAGCATGAACACGACGACCGTCAGCGCGTGCCCGGCCCAGGAGCCGAGCGTCGACTCCAGCGCCGTCTGCGTGAGGTCCGCGCCCTGGCGGCCCGACAGCGTCGGGTTGGTGGTGAGGATGATGAACGCGGTCATCGAGCAGATCAGCAGCGTGTCGAAGAAGACGCCCAGCGCCTGTACGAGGCCCTGCTTCACCGGGTGGGTGACCTCCGCCGCGGCGCCCGCGTTCGGCGCGGAGCCGAGTCCCGCCTCGTTGGAGAACATGCCGCGCCGGATGCCGTTCTGGATCGCCGCGCCGACCGCGCCGCCCGCGACCTCGCGGAAGCCGAACGCGCCGCCCACGATGTCGGCGAGGACCCGCGGGACGTCGGTGATGTTCATCAGGACGACGACGGTGCCCAGCGCCAGGTACAGGATCGCCATGACCGGCACCAGCCACTGCGTGACCGACGCGATGCGCCGTACGCCGCCGAAGACGACCAGGCCGAGCAGCAGGGCGACGACCGCGCCGATCACCGGGGCGACGACGCCGGTGTCGTCGACGCCGAGCGAGCCGCTGACGACGGTGGTGATCGTGTTGGACTGCACGGCGTTGAAGACGAGCCCGAACGTCACCGTGATCGTGACGGCGAAGAGGAAGCCCAGCCACGGCTTCCCGAGCCCGCGCCGCATGTAGTACGCCGGGCCGCCCCGGTACGTGCCGTCCTCGTCGCGCACCTTGTACAACTGCGCCAGCGTCGACTCGACGAAGGCGGAGGCCGCGCCGACGATCGCCATGACCCACATCCAGAACACCGCGCCGGCGCCGCCCAGCGTGATCGCGCTCGCGACGCCCGCGACGTTGCCCGTGCCGACACGGGCCGCCGCCGAGATCGTGAACGCCCCGAACGACGAGACGGGCTTGCGGCTCTCGTCCCCGTCCGGCGCGGGCGCCGGGTCCTTGAGCACGCGGAACATCTCCGGCAGCAGCCGTAGCTGCACGCCCCGGGACCGCAGGGTGAACCAGAGGCCCGCCAGCACGACGACCGGGATGAGCAGGTAGGTCCAGAACACGTCGTTGACGTCGACGATCAGGGAATCGAAGGTCTGCACGGGAATCCTCGTGGGGGGCGACAGCACAGGGGTCCCCCCGGAGGAAGACCCGGCCCATCTTCACACGAACCGACAATCGGTCCCAGCCGTCACCCCGACCTCCGGCCTGTTCCCTCACATCCGGAGCGGGCGACACGACCCGGCGGGCGGGGCAAAAGGGGCACACGGACGCCGAGATGGGGAAAGACCCCGAAGAGGGAAGAGGGAAAAGGGAGAGAGCGGCACCCCTGGCGCCAGGGGTGCCGCTCTCTGTCCGTACTACTGGACGGTCCGATCCGCGGGGGATCAGAAGTCCATGTCACCGCCCGGCATGCCGCCGCCGGCCGGCGCGGACGCCTTCTCCGGCTTGTCGGCGATGACGGCCTCGGTGGTGAGGAACAGCGCGGCGATCGACGCGGCGTTCTGCAGCGCGGAGCGCGTCACCTTGGCCGGGTCGATGATGCCCTCGGCGACCAGGTCGACGTACTCGCCGGTCGCGGCGTTGAGGCCGTGGCCCGGGGTGAGGTTGCGCACCTTCTCCACCACGACGCCGCCCTCGAGGCCGGCGTTGACGGCGATCTGCTTGAGCGGGGCCTCCAGGGCGGCCTTCACGGCGGCGGCACCGGTGGCCTCGTCGCCGTCCAGCTCCAGCTTCTCGAAGACGCTGGACGCCTGGAGCAGGGCCACGCCACCACCGGCGACGATGCCCTCCTCGACGGCGGCCTTGGCGTTGCGCACCGCGTCCTCGATGCGGTGCTTGCGCTCCTTCAGCTCGACCTCGGTGGCGGCACCGGCCTTGATGACGGCCACGCCGCCGGCCAGCTTCGCCAGGCGCTCCTGGAGCTTCTCGCGGTCGTAGTCCGAGTCCGAGTTCTCGATCTCGGCGCGGATCTGGTTGACGCGGCCCTGGACCTGCTCGCTGTCGCCGGCACCGTCGACGATCGTCGTCTCGTCCTTGGTGATGACGACCTTGCGGGCGCGGCCCAGGAGGTCCAGACCGGCGTTCTCCAGCTTAAGGCCGACCTCCTCGGAGATGACCTGGCCACCCGTGAGGATGGCGATGTCGCCGAGCATGGCCTTGCGGCGGTCGCCGAAGCCCGGGGCCTTGACGGCGACGGACTTGAACGTGCCGCGGATCTTGTTGACGACCAGCGTGGAGAGCGCCTCGCCCTCGACGTCCTCGGCGATGATCAGCAGCGGCTTGCCGGACTGCATGACCTTCTCCAGCAGCGGGAGGAGGTCCTTCACCGCGGAGACCTTGGAGTTGACGATGAGGATGTACGGGTCCTCGAGGACGGCCTCCATGCGCTCCATGTCGGTCGCGAAGTACGCCGAGATGTAGCCCTTGTCGAAGCGCATGCCCTCGGTGAGCTCCAGCTCCAGCCCGAAGGTGTTGGACTCCTCGACGGTGATGACGCCTTCCTTGCCGACCTTGTCCATGGCCTCGGCGATCAGCTCGCCGATCTGGGTGTCGGCGGCGGAGATGGAGGCGGTGGAGGCGATCTGCTCCTTGGTCTCCACGTCCTTCGCCTGCTCCAGCAGCGCGCCGGAGACGGCCTCGACGGCCTTCTCGATACCGCGCTTCAGGGCCATCGGGTTGGCACCGGCGGCGACGTTGCGCAGGCCCTCGCGGACCAGCGCCTGGGCGAGCACGGTCGCGGTGGTCGTACCGTCACCGGCGACGTCGTCCGTCTTCTTGGCGACTTCCTTGACCAGCTCGGCGCCGATCTTCTCGTACGGGTCCTCGAGCTCGATCTCCTTGGCGATGGAAACACCATCGTTGGTGATCGTGGGGGCGCCCCACTTCTTCTCGAGGACGACGTTGCGACCCTTGGGACCAAGGGTGACCTTGACGGCGTCGGCGAGCTGGTTCATCCCGCGCTCGAGACCGCGCCGTGCCTCCTCGTCGAACGCGATGATCTTGGCCATGTGAAGTGGTCCTCCCGGACTGGGGTGGATTGCTCCGGACCGCGCTGGCGCCCGCGACGGACGGCCCGTGTGCCGCGTGGTTCCTTGCCCCACGCGCCTTGCGGGCCTCACCGACGAGGTCCTTCCGTTGTCACTCTCACTCGCAGAGTGCTAACGCCAATGATTAGCACTCGCCCTATGAGAGTGCAAGCGCCCCACGGTGGCGGCGGGGGCTCGGAGGGGCTCTCGGGAGGGCTTTCGGGGGGCTTTCAAGGGGCTCTCGGACGGACGCGCGAAGGGCCCCGCGGGGGACGGCTGCGGGCGGGCGCACGAAGAAGCCGCGAGGCGCGGCTGCGGGGGCCGGCTGCGGGAGGGCGCGTGAAGGGCCCGCGGGGCCGGCCGCGGGCGGGCGCACGAAGGGCCCGTACCCCTTGACGGGGTGCGGGCCCTTCGTCGAATGCCGTTGGCCGGAACGCGTCGCGCTTAGACGGCGATCTTGACCATGTCCGCCTGCGGACCCTTCTGGCCCTGCGAGATCTCGAACTCGACCCGCTGGCCTTCCTCAAGGGTGCGGTAGCCGTCCATCTGGATCGCGCTGTAGTGCACGAAAACATCCGCACCACCGTCGACCGCGATGAAGCCGTACCCCTTCTCCGCGTTGAACCACTTGACGGTGCCCTGAGCCATGCCTAACTCCCCTATTACTGGCCCTTGCACAGGACCGCACTTCGCGGACCCGGGTCAGACCTCGCCCACTGACAGGGGTGGGCGTGCGCCGGAACGCGTCGACCGCGGCTGAATGTATCTGCCCAACTGCCCTCTGCAACAGGTCAATCGGACGAGAAATCCAAGCGCCGGTGAAGGGAAATGATGGCCGGAACGGCCATAACCCCGGGCAAGTCGGGCCGGGCAAAGCGCGCAAACCGCGCATCGGGCGGAGGCACTTTGGCTACTTCTTGTCGGGCCCCGGCGCGTTCTCATATGCAACCGGCACGGACGGCGGCGGGGGGTTCCCCAACTCTACCGCCTTCAACCCTCCAGAATCGCCGCCTCCGCTTTCCTCGGCGCCCGTTCCGAAATGAACGAGCCGCCCCTTTCGCCGACGGACCGACAAACCCAAAAGGCTCCGTCCGCCCCGCGCGCCTACCCCGCCGGACGCCCGGCGAACACCGGCACGGGACCTGCGGGGGACGGTGGGGGCCTCACTGGGGGGCGGTGGGGACGCGCCGCCTACGGGGACGGCGGGAGGGGACGGCGGGGGCTGCCTACGGGGGCCGCCTGCGGGGCCTGCGGGGGCCCGTCGGGACCAACGGGTCGGCCCCCGCCAGAGGTGGCGGGGGCCGGGACGCCGGAACCGGGCGGAGAGGCACCGGTCAGTCGTGCACTGGACGGTCGGGCGGCGGACGGTCAGGCGCCGGACGACCGGCCACCGGACAGTCGGCTCAGACGACCGATACCGGACGACCGGACGCCGGACGCCGGGCGGTCAGGCGCCGGACGACCGGACACCGGGCAGGCGGCGCCAGGCAGTCGGGCACCGGACGACCGGACGCCAGACGATCAGCGCCAGCCAGTCAGGCGCCGGACGGCCAGGCACCGGGCCGACACGGTCCGAGAGGGCGTACGGGCGTCCCCCCGTCGCCGGAGGGGACGCCGGAGGGGTTCAGCAGCCGCCCGCGACCGCCGGGATGATCGAGACGCCCGCACCCTCCGGGGTGGCCGTCCCGAGGCCCTGCTCGAAGCGGACGTCGTCGTCGTTGACGTAGACGTTCACGAAGCGGCGAAGCTGGCCCTGGTCGTCGAGGACGCGCGCGGCGATGCCCGGGTGGTTCTTCTCCAGGGACTCGATGACCTCCGCGAGGGTCGCACCCTCCGCCGGGACCTCGGCCTGGCCGCCCGTGTACGTGCGGAGGATGGTGGGGATGCGGACGTTGACGCTCATGGTTCGTGTCTCCCGGGGGTTTCAGTTGGCGAGGCCGGCGTCGCGGAACGCGTCCAGGCTCGGGCGGATCGTCGCGGTGGGGCCGGTCGTCGGGGCGACCGCGTCCAGGGTCTTCAGGCCGTCACCCGTGTTGAGGACGACGGTGGTCAGGGACGGGTCCAGCAGGCCGTTCTCGATCAGCTTGCGCGTCACGCCCACGGTCACCCCGCCCGCCGTCTCGGCGAAGACGCCCTCCGTGCGGGCCAGCAGCTTGATCGCGTCGACGATCTGCTCGTCGTCGACGTCCTCCACCGCGCCGCCCGTGCGTCGGGCGATGTCCAGGACGTACGGGCCGTCGGCCGGGTTGCCGATGGCGAGCGACTTGGCGATCGTGTTCGGCTTCTGGGGCCGTACGACGTCGTGGCCCGCCTTGTAGGCCGCCGACACCGGGGAGCAGCCCTCCGCCTGCGCGCCGAAGATCTTGTACGGCCGGTCCTCGACGAGGCCCAGGCTGATCAGCTCCTGCAACCCCTTGTCGATCTTCGTCAACTGGGAGCCCGACGCGATCGGGACGACCAACTGGTCCGGCAGGCGCCATCCGAGCTGCTCGCAGATCTCGTACGCGAGGGTCTTGGAACCCTCCGCGTAGTACGGCCGCAGGTTGACGTTGACGAAGCCCCAGCCCTCGCCGAGCGGGTCGCCGATGAGCTCCGAGCAGAAGCGGTTGACGTCGTCGTACGTGCCCTCGATGCCGACCACGTCGCCGCCGTACACCGCGGCCATGACGACCTTGCCCTGCTCCAGGTCGTGTGGGATGAACACGCAGGAGCGCAGGCCCGCCCGCGCGGCGGCGGCGCCGACCGCGCCCGCCAGGTTGCCGGTGGAGGAGCACGACAGGGTGGTGAAGCCGAAGACGCGCGCCGCCTCCAGGGCCTGGGCGACCACCCGGTCCTTGAAGGAGTGCGTGGGGTTGCCCGAGTCGTCCTTGACGTAGAGGCCGCCGGTCACGCCCAGTTCGCGCGCGAGGTTGTCGGCCTTGATGAGCGGGGTCCAGCCGGGGTTGAGGTTCGGCTTGTCCGCGACGTCCGCGGGGACGGGGAGGAGCGGCGCGTACCGCCAGATGCTGGTGGGGCCGGCCTCGATCCGCTTGCGGAGCTGCTCCGGGTCGCCGGCCGGCAGGTCGTACGCGACTTCGAGGGGGCCGAAACAGTGCTCACAGGCGAAGATCGGGCTGAGCGGGAAGCGCTCGCCGCACTCGCGGCAGGAGAGCGCGGCCGCGGGGCCGAGGTCGACGGAGGGGGTGGTGGGTGCGGTGGTCTGCACAGCCATGGAAGGCGAGGCCCTTTCTCCTCATCTTTCTCACTGGCGCGTGTCGCCGTGAGACGGATTTGGCACCTTCCCTAGCCGGGGACCTCGCGTGAACGTGCGAGAACCGGCTGGAGGGTTGCCGGGGCTTCATCGGGCCGTGTCCCTCTGCCCCTCTGGATGAGCGGTATGTGGTTGTCGGCACGGGGACCCCGGCATGCGGTGGTCTCGCGCGTTGTTCAAGACTGTAGCCGAAGGGGTGGAGGTCTGAGATAGACGTCCGAACCGCGAGATGGGTCACACACGGCCCCGCAACGACCCGAGGAGTGGCGCGCGTGCTGGAAGAGGTGGAGCGCTGGCTGGGCCGGCGGTCCTGGTCCGTGGCCGACCGGCCGATCGACCAACTGCTCGCCGCGAAACGGGCCCACGGCACCACGGTGAGCGTCGTCCTGCCCGCGCTGAACGAGGAGGCGACGGTCGGTGAGATCGTCGCCGTGATCCGCCGGGACCTGATGTCGGAGGCGGTGCCGCTCGTCGACGAGCTGGTCGTCCTCGACTCGGGGTCGACGGACCGCACGGCGGAGGTGGCCGCGCGGGCCGGTGCGCGGGTGGTGGCGCGGGACGACGTGCTGCCGCGCATACCCGCCCTGCCCGGCAAGGGGGAGGTGCTGTGGCGCTCCCTGCTGGTGACGGGCGGCGACGTGGTGTGCTTCGTCGACGCGGACCTGCGGGAGTTCGACGCGGACTTCGTGGCGGGGATCGTGGGGCCGCTGCTCACGGACCCGGACGTGGAGTTCGTGAAGGCGATGTACGACCGTCCCTTCGCGGCCGGGGCGGACGGCGGACGGGGCGGCGGGCAGGGCGGCCGGGTGACGGAGCTGGTCGCGCGACCGCTGCTGAACCTGCACTGGCCGCGGCTGGCCGGGTTCGTCCAGCCGCTGGGCGGGGAGTACGCGGCCCGGCGCACGCTGCTGGAGCGGTTGCCGTTCCCGGTGGGGTACGGGGTGGAGCTGGGGCTGCTGGTGGACGCGCTGCACCTGGTGGGCCTGGACGCGCTGGCCCAGGTCGACGTGGGCGTACGGCTGCACCGGCACCAGGACGACCGGGCGCTGGGGCGGATGGCCGCGGCGATCTACCGGACGGCGCAGTTGCGGCTGTCGCGCGGGCACCTCGTACGGCCCCGGCTGACGCAGTTCGACCGCACGGAGACGGGCTTCGCGCCGCGCACCCACCCGGTGGACACGGAGGAACGGCCGCCGATGCGGGAGGTCGCGGAGTACCAGCGCAAGCGCCGGGTGGCCTGATCTCCGTACGTTTGAGCGTTTCCCGCTCGGGCTAGGTTGGGCTCATGGTCTCGGACATCCTGGTGGCATCGAATCGCGGTCCGGTCAGCTACGCGCTGCGCGAGGCGGACGGCGGGCTGGAGGCGCGGCGCGGCGGCGGGGGGCTCGTGTCGGGGCTCTCCGCGATCGGACCCGACGCGGGCGCGGTGTGGGTGTGCGCGGCGCTGGGCGAGGGGGACCGGGAGGGGGTGCGGCGCGGCGTCTCCGAGCCGGGCGTCCGGATGCTGGACATCGACGCGCTGGCGGGCGAAGGGACGCACGCCGCCGCGTACAACGGCATCGCCAACTCGGTGCTGTGGTTCGTCCACCACATGCTGTACCAGACGCCGCTGGAGCCCGTCTTCGACGCGGAGTTCCGCCGCCGGTGGGAGGCGTACCGGGCGTACAACCGGGCCTTCGCGGAGGCGCTCGCCGCGGAGGCGGCGCCGGGCGCGGCGGTCCTGATCCAGGACTACCACCTGGCGCTGGCGCCGGGCATGCTGCGCGAGCTGCGGCCGGACCTGCGCATCGGACACTTCTCGCACACCCCGTGGGCACCGCCGGACTACTTCGGGATGCTCCCCGACGACATCGCGCGCGAGCTGCTGAACGGCATGCTCGGCGCGGACCGGCTCGGCTTCCTGACGCGCCGCTGGGCGGAGGCGTTCACGGCGTGCTGCGCCCGCGCGGTGGGCGGCACGGGCACGACCGAGGTGGGGGTGCACGGGCTGGGCGCGGACGCCGGGTTCCTGCGGGCGCGGTCGCGGGAGGCGGACGTCGAGGAGCGGATGGCGACGCTGCGGGAGCAGATCGGCGGGGCCGACCGCAAGACGGTCATCCGGGTGGACCGCACGGAGCTGTCGAAGAACATCGTGCGGGGGCTGCTGGCGTACCGGGAGCTGCTGGCCGGGTGGCCGGAGTGGCGCGAGCGGGTCGTCCACATCGCCTTCGCGTACCCGTCCCGGCAGGACCTGGAGGTGTACCGGCGGTACACGGCGGAGGTCTCGCGACTGGCGGAGGAGATCAACGCCGAGTACGGCACGGAGACGTGGACGCCGGTGCTGCTCCACGTGAAGGACGACTTCGCCCGCTCCCTGGCGGCGTACCGCCTGGCGGACGTGGCGCTGGTGAACCCCATCCGGGACGGGATGAACCTGGTCGCGAAGGAGGTCCCGGTCGTCTCCGACGAGGGCTGCGCCCTGGTCCTGTCCCGCGAGGCGGGCGCGCACGAGGAACTGGGCGCCGACGCGGTGACGGTGAACCCGTACGACGTGACCGGCACGGCCCGGGCCCTGCACGAGGCCCTGTCGATGCCGCCCGCGGACCGCGCGGACCGCACGAAGCGCCTGGCGGCCGCGGCGACGGCCCTCCCGCCCCAGCGCTGGTTCCTGGACCAGCTGGAGGCGCTGCGGGGCGGGACGGCGGGCTAGCGGCCCGGGCCTCCGGTCCCGGTCGGGACCGGAGGCCGGGGCTTGCGGGGCCGGAGGCCGGAGCCACGGGGCCGGAGGTCGGGGCCGGGTGCGGGCGTTCAGTCGGGCAGGGCCGCGGCGAGGGACGCGAAGAAGGCGACGACCTCCGCCGGGCCCCGGAGCGTCAGGTCCGCGCGGGCGGACAGGGCCTGGACCTCGTCGCTGCCGCTGCAGATCAACAGGCCCGGTACGCCGTCCGCGCGGAGCTTCTCGACCGCCGCGAAGGCCGGGAGGTCGCCCAGGTCGTCGCCGGCGTAGACGACGGCCCGCGCGCCCGTCTCCCGTACGTGCTCGATGAGGGCCTGGCCCTTGTCCATGCCCGGGGGGCGCAGTTCGAGGACCATGCGGCCCGGCTCGACGACGAGGCCGTGGCGGGTGGCCAGGTCGGCGAGCGGCTCGGTCAGGGCGTCGAACGCGGCCTGCGGGTCGGTGGCGCGGCGGGTGTGGACGGCGACCGCGCGGCCCTTCTCCTCGATCCAGGTGCCGGGCCAGGCGCCGGCCCGCTCCAGGACGCCGGGGAGCTCGGCGCGCACGGCGGTGACGCCGGGGTGCTCGGGGGCGGCGCGGACCTCGCCGGTGGCGGCGTCCCAGCGCTCGGCGCCGTAGTGGCCGAGGACGACGAGGTGGTCGAGGCCGGGGACCCCGGCGAAGCCGCCGTACCGGACGGCGACACCGGCGGGGCGGCCGGTGATCACCGCGACGGAGGCGACGCGCGGGGCGAGGGCGGCGAGCGCGGGAACGGCGTCGGGGTGGGCGCGGGCCTGCTCGGGGTCGGCGACGATGGGGGCGAGGGTGCCGTCGAAGTCGACGGCGACGGTGGTGGCGGAGGGGTGCGCGAGGATCGTGGCCAGGGCGTCGCGGCCGGCGGGGGTGGTGGGTCGGGGGAGCGAGTTGCTGGACATGTGTGCGTACCTATCCACAAGCCCCTCACACCACACCTGCGGGCCCGCGTCCCGGAGGACCCGCCCCGCCGGAAGCCGACCCGCCGGGACCCGCACCGCCAGGAGTCACCCCGGCGGTCCCGACCCGGCAGACCCGACCCACCGGGCCCACCCACCGGAAGCCGCACCGCCGGGAGCCCCCACCGGAAGCCGCCCCGGCGGCCCCCGCCCGCCGGGAGCCGTTCGCCGGGTGTCCCTCAGCGGCGGGACTCGCGGGAGGCGCGCAGGCGGCGCAGGCGGTTGACGGTGACGGGGTCGTGGGCCAGCGCCCGCTCGTCGTCCAGCAGGGTGTTCAGGAGCTGGTAGTACCGCACCGGCGACAGGTCGAGCTGCTCCCGGATCGCCCGCTCCTTCGCCCCCGGCCCCGGCCACGAGCGCCGTTCCATGGCGAGGACCGCGCGTTCGCGGTCGGTGAGGGCGGGAGGCTGCTCGGTCATATCAGCAACTTAAGCTACCGCGCCGACGCCGACGCCTCCGCCGCCCTGGCGTCCCGGGCGATCTCCCCCAGCACGGCCCGCGGGTTCCCGTCCGGCGCGACGGCCCTGCCGATGTTCTTCTTCACGCTCTCGCTGACCTTCGCCCAGGACGTCTCGCCCACCGGGTACAGCTCCGACCCGGCCAGCTCCTCCAGGAACGGCCGGAGCGCCGCGTGCTCGGGGTCCGCCTCCATGGCGGTGCTGGCGGTGACGGTGACGGGCAGCAGGTCGTACCGGTCGGAGAACTCCAGCACGTTCTTGTCCGTGTACACGAAGTCGAGGAACTCCCCGATCTCCTTGCGGTGCCCGTTCTCCTTGAAGGCCATCATCCAGTCGGCCACGCCCAGCGTCGCCTTCGCCTTGCCGTTCACGCCGGGCAGCGGGACCGTGCCGACCTTCACCCCGGCCTTCTCGGCGGTCTCCATCAGCGTCGGGTGGCCGTTCAGCATGCCGACCTCGCCGCGCACGAACGCGTCGAACGCCTGCTGGCGGTCGAGGTCACCGGGGGCGACGGGCCCGGTGAGGCCCTCGCCGACCAGCTCCTCCTTCAGCCACGTCATCGTCTGGACGTTGGCGGGCGAGTCGATCTGGTACGCCGTGCCGGTCGTGTCGCGGTAGCCGCCGCCCCCGCCGAGCAGCCACATCATGGTCTCGGCCTGGGACTCCTCGGAGCCGAGCGGCAGCGCGAAGGGGAACTTCACGCCCTTCGCCTCCAGCTTCCGCGCGGCGGTCCGCAGCCCGTCCCAGTCGGCCGGCGGCGCGGCCCCGGCCTTGTCGAACAGCTCCTCGTTGAAGAACAGCATGCGGGTGCTCGCGCCGAACGGCAGGCCGTACTGGACGCGGTCCACCTCGCCGGCCTGCCGCAGCATGGGGAGGAAGTTGGCCTGGGTGGGGACGGAGACGAGGGTGTCGACCGGGTACAGCTTCCCCTCGTGCGCGTAGTCGGCGTACGCGCCGATCTGGGCCAGGTCGGGGGCCTCGCCGCGCTCGACCATCCCGGCGACCTCGCGGTCGACGTCCTTCCAGGACAGGACGGTGACGTCGATCTTCACGCCGGGCGTCTTCTTCTCGTACGCGCGGGCGAGGTCGTTCCAGTACTTCTCCGACGTGTTGGCGTCGGTGCTGCCGTAGTCGGCGGCGACGAGCTTGAGCGTCACCCCGTCGGCGGCGCCCGCCCCGCACCCCGACAACGTCGCCGTGATCGTCAGTGCGGCCAGCACCGCGGTCGTTCCCCTGTAGCGGCGCACTGCCTTACCCACCCCTGCTCCACGTCGAGCTGCGCTTTTTTCCTCACGGAAGGATAAGAGGTCTACACCTAGGTCTAAACCACCGGGTTCAGCGCCCCCGCAGTTCGGTACGTTGCGTGCGTCCGCAGACGACGACCCCGGGAGCCCGCGCATGTCTCGAACAGCCGCCGAGATCACCACTCAGCCCCGCTGCTGGCGCCGCGCCGCCGGGGCCGCGGCGGACGAAGCGGCGGCCGGGGTGCTGCCCCGCCCCGGCGAACGCGTCGCCGTGACCGGCTGCGGCACGTCCTGGTTCATGGCCCTCGCCTACGCGGCGCTGCGCGAGGCCGCCGGGCAGGGCGAGACGGACGCGTTCGCGGCGTCCGAGTTCCCGGCCGGGCGGGCCGCGGCGTACGACCGGGTGGTGGCGATCACCCGCTCGGGCACGACGACGGAGGTGCTGGACCTGCTGGCCCGGCTGCGCGGGAGGACCCGCACGGCGGTGCTGACGGCCGACGCGAAGTCCCCGGTGGTGGACGCGGCGGACGCGGTCGCGGTGCTGGACTGGGCGGACGAGGAGTCGGTGGTGCAGACCCGGTTCGCGACGACCGCGCTGGCCTTCCTGCGCGCCGGCCTCGGGGCCGTACCCGGGGTGAAGACGGTCGAGGAGGCCGCGCTGGACGCGGAGCTGGCGGTGACGGAACCGCTGCCGGAGGCGGTGCTGGCGGCCGAGCAGTGGACGTTCCTGGGGCTCGGCTGGACGTACGGGCTGGCCCTGGAGGCGGCGCTGAAGATGCGGGAGGCCGCGGGCGCGTGGACGGAGGCGTACCCGGCGATGGAGTACCGCCACGGCCCGATCGCGATCACCGGCCCGAACCGGGTGGCCTGGGTCTTCGGCCCGCTGCCGGAGGGCCTGGCGGCGGACGTGGCGCGGGTCGGCGGGACGCTGCGCGCCCACGCGTCGGCGGACCCGATGGCCGACCTGGTGCGCGCCCAGCGGCTGGCGGAGGCGCTGGCACAGGCGCGCGGCCTGGACCCGGACCGCCCCCGCAACCTCTCGCGGAGCGTGATCCTCTCCTGAGCCCGGCCCCGCCGCCCGGCGCGGACCCGCCCACCGGGCGGCGGACGGCCCGCCTCATTGCATTTGTATGTCGCGGCAACAATCCTCCGAAGTGGACTAGACCTTTAAGGTCGCTCGGGCGACACTGTCTCCCGTGAGACACGTCATCGCCCTCGATGTGGGCGGCACCGGCATGAAGGCCGCCCTGGTCGGGGCCGACGGGGCACTGCTGTACGAGGCGCGGCGCGCGACCGGCCGCGAGCGCGGCCCCGACGCCGTCGTGGCGTCGATCCTCGACTTCGCCGCCGACCTGCTCGCGCGGGGCGAGGAGCGGTACGGCGTACGGGCGGAGGCCGCCGGCGTGGCCGTGCCCGGCATCGTCGACCCCGACGGCGGCGTCGCCGTGTACGCCGCGAACCTCGGCTGGCGCGACGTACCGCTGCGCGCCCTGCTGGGCGAGCGGCTCGGCGGCCTGCCCGTCGCCCTCGGCCACGACGTGCGCACCGGCGGGCTCGCCGAGGGGCGCGTCGGCGCGGGCCGGGGCACGGACCGGTTCCTGTTCGTCGCCCTCGGCACCGGCATCGCGGGCGCCATCGGCATCGGCGGGGCCATCGAGGCCGGCGCGCACGGCTACGCCGGCGAGATCGGCCACGTCGTCGTGCGCCCCGGCGGCCCCGTCTGCGGCTGCGGGCAGCGCGGCTGCCTGGAGACCCTGGCGTCGGCCGCCGCCGTGACCCGCGCCTGGGCGGAGGCGAGCGGCGACCCCGACGCGGACGCCGCCGACTGCGCCAAGGCCGTCGAGTCGGGCGACGCGCGCGCCGTACGCGTCTGGCAGGACGCCGTCGACGCGCTCGCGGACGGGCTGGTCATCGCGCTCACCCTGCTGGACCCCCGCACCCTGATCATCGGTGGCGGACTCGCCGAGGCGGGGGAAACCTTGTTCACACCCCTCAGGGCCGCCGTCGAGGAGCGCGTCACGTTCCAGCGGACGCCCGCCATCGTGCCCGCGGCCCTCGGGGACACCACCGGCTGCCTGGGCGCGGGGCTCCTCGCCTGGGACCTGCTCGCCACCGATCTGGAGGTATCCGCCTGATGGCCGTTCACGCCGACCGCAAGGTCCTCGCCGGGGCCCGCGTGGTGCTGCCGACCGGCGTCGTCGAAGGCGGGCGCGTCACCGTCGAGGGCGCCCGGATCGCCGACACCGCCGCCGCACCCGCCGAAGCGTCCGCCGACGCGCCCGCGCTGGACCTGACGGGGCACTGGCTGGTGCCCGGCTTCGTCGACCTCCACAACCACGGCGGCGGCGGCGCCTCCTTCACCTCGGGCACCCTCGACGAGGTCCTCCACGGCATCCGCACCCACCGCGCGCACGGCACGACCACCCTCGTCGCGTCGACCGTCACCGGCGACATGGACTTCCTGGCCCACCGCGCCGGCGAGCTGTCCGAACTGGCCGAGCAGGGCGACATCGCCGGCATCCACTTCGAGGGCCCGTTCATCTCCCCGTGCCGCAAGGGCGCCCACAGCGAGGCCCTGCTGCGCGACCCCGACCCGGCCGAGGTCCGCAAGCTGGTCGACGCCGCGCGCGGCCACGCCCGCATGGTGACCCTCGCGACCGAGCTGCCCGGCGGCGTCGACTCCGTGCGCCTCCTCGCCGAGCACGGCGTCATCGCCGCCATCGGCCACACGGACGCCACCTACGAGCAGACCGCCGAGGCCATCGACGCGGGCGCCACCGTCGCCACGCACCTGTTCAACGCGATGCCCGGGCTGGGCCACCGCGCGCCCGGCCCCATCGCCGCCCTCCTGGAGGACGAGCGGGTCACCGTCGAGCTGATCAACGACGGTACGCACCTCCACCCCGCCGCCCTGGAGCTGGCGTTCCACCACGCCGGCGCGGGGCGGGTCGCCTTCATCACCGACGCGATGGACGCGGCCGGGTTCGGGGACGGGGTCTACCACCTCGGTCCGCTGGAGGTCGAGGTCAGGGAGGGGGTGGCCCGACTCGTCGAGGGCGGCTCGATCGCCGGGTCCACCCTCACCCTCGACACCGCCTTCCGGCGCGCCGCCACCGTCGACGGGCTGCCCGTCGAGGCGATCGTCCGGGCCATCTCCGCCAACCCGGCGAGGCTGCTGGGCCTGGACGACCGGATCGGTTCGATCGAGCCCGGCAAGGACGCCGACCTGGTCGTCCTCGACGAGGAGTTCACCCTCAGGGGTGTGATGCGCAAGGGCGAATGGGTGATTGAACCCCAAGTGGGGTGATTTCCCGGCGAACCACGGAAAGGCGGCCCACCCGAGGACTGGGCGGGCCGCCTTCCGTTTGGCATGATCGTGGCCGCGATTTTTCCGGACCGGACAGCGAGGCGTAACCGGTCCACGACTTCCGGGGGTGGGGGAACCGGTGATCCTCACGGTCACGCTCAACACCGCGCTCGACCTCACCTACGCGGTGCCCGCGCTCACCCCGCACACCACGCACCGCGTCACCGACGTGGCCGAGCGCCCCGGCGGCAAGGGCGTCAACGTCGCCCGCGTCCTGGCCGCCCTCGGCCACGAGACGGTCGTCACCGGCTTCGCGGGCGGCCCCACCGGGGAGGTCCTGCGCGGCCTGCTCGCCCCGCTGCCCGTACGGGACGCCCTGGTGCCGACCTCCGACGCCACGCGCCGCACCGTCGCCGTCGTCGACACGGCGACGGGCGACGCGACGCACTTCAACGAACCCGGCCCGGTGATCACCCCCGCGGAGTGGGCGGCGCTCGTCTCCTCGTACGAGGAGCTGCTCGCCGGGGCCCGGGCGGTCGCCCTGTGCGGCAGCCTACCGCGCGGCGTCCACGTCGGCGCGTACGGGGAGCTGGTGCGCCGCGCCCGCCGCGCCGGCGTCCCCGTCCTCCTCGACACGAGCGGCGAGCCGCTGCGCCGGGGCATCGCCGCCCGCCCCGACCTGGTCAAACCGAACGCCGACGAGCTGGCCGCCCTCACCGGCTCCCGCGAACCGCTGCGCGCCGCCCGCGACGCCCGCCGTCGCGGCGCCCACGCGGTCGTCGCCTCCCTCGGCCCGGACGGGCTCCTCGCGGTCACCCCGGACGGCACGTGGGCCGCCGCCCCGCCCGCCCGCGTCGCCGGCAACCCGACGGGCGCGGGCGACTCGGCGGTCGCCGGACTGCTGTCCGCCCTGGTCGAGGGCGAGCCGTGGCCGCGGCGGCTGGCCCGCGCGACCGCCCTGGCGACGGCCACCGTGTACGCGCGGACCGCCGGTGAGTTCGACGCGGCCCGGTACGGAGAACTGCTGGAGCGGGTGACGGTCACGGAGCACGCCACCGCGGCCTGACGCATCGCCCCCCGACGCGGAAACGCACCGCACCCCCGACGGGGAGACGCTCCGCTCCCCCGACGCGGAAAGGACCCGCGCATGCCCCTCGTCACCACCGCCGACCTCGTCGTCCCGGCCCGGGCGGCCCACCGCGCGGTCGCCGCGTTCAACGTCATCACCCTCGAACACGCGGAGGCCGTCGCGGCGGGCGCCGAGCGCACCGGGCTCCCGGCGGTCCTCCAGGTCTCGGAGAACGCGGTCCGCTTCCACGGCGGCGACCTCTTCGCCGTCGCCGCGGCCGTGACGGCCGTGGCCCGCGCCTCCGCCGCGCCCCTGGCCCTCCACCTCGACCACGTGGTCACCCCGGAGCTGGTGCGCGCCGCGCACGCGGCGGGCTTCGGCTCGGTGATGGTCGACGCCTCCCGGCTCGACTACGGCGACAACGTGAAGGCCACCGCGGAGGCGGTCCGCCGGGGCCACGCGCGCGGCATGTGGGTGGAGGCGGAGCTGGGCCGCGTCGGCGGCAAGGACGGCGAGCCGCCGCTCGACGCCCACGCCCCGGGCGCCCGCACGGACCCGGTGGAGGCGGCGGCGTACGTGGCGGAGACGGGCGTGGACGCCCTGGCCGTCGCGGTCGGCTCGGCCCACGCCATGACGGAGCGCACGGCCGCCCTGGACCACGCCCTGATCGCCGCCCTCCGCGAGGCCCTGCCGGTCCCCCTGGTCCTCCACGGCTCGTCGGGCGTCCCGGACGGGGAGCTCCGCGCGGCGGTCCGCGCCGGCATGACCAAGATCAACGTGGGTACGGCCCTGAACACCGCCTACACGGCGGCGATCCGCGCCTTCCTGGCGGCGAACCCGGAAACGGTGGACCCCCGCCGCTATCTGGCGGGGGCCCGGGAGGCGATGGCGGAGACGGTCGCCCACTACCTGACGGTGGTCGCGGGCGGGGACGGCGACGGCTAGCCGTCGCCGCGGAGCTGGCCCGGCTTGAGCCAGACCTGGTCGAGGTAGGCATCGCACACGTTGCCCGCCTCGCAGGACATCTTCAGGGTGTTCTCGCCCTTCTTCAGCTGGACCCAGGAGTACGTCCGGGTCCAGCCCTTCTCCCAGTCGCCCTCGGGGGCGTGCGCGAAGTTCGACATGTTGATCTCGCGGGGCCGGCCGTCGTTGACGGTGAGGGACGCCTTGGCGTCCTTGCCGGGCACGCTGTAGGTGAGGAACAGCGTGTACGGGCCGTCCTGCGGCACGTCGACCTTCCAGCTGGCCGCGCCGCCGACGCCGTTGAACATCACGTACGCGCCGCCCGCGCCCTGCGCGCCCTTCACCTCCGTGCCGAGCACGGCCGGCGGGGTGAGCTGGAGCGTCGCGGCGTCCCGCTTCGGCAGCTCGACCGCGCCCGCGTCCGCGGACGGGGAGGGGTCCGGGTCCGCGGGGCCCTGGGAGGCCGGGGCCGAGGAGGCCGAAGTGGGGGCCGGCCCGGCCTTGTCGTCGTCGTTGTTGGTGAGCAACGCCACCGTGATCCCGGCCACCACGACCAGGACCACCGCGACCGCGCCGATCAGCAGGCCCTTCGTGTTGGGGCCGCCGCTCCGGCCGCGACCGCCGCCCTGGGCCGGGACCGGCCGGGTCGGGGCGCCGCCCGGGTACGTCTCGGGCGCGGCGTACTGCGGGTGCGGCTGGCCGTAGGGAGCGCCGTGCGGCTGCCCGTGCTGCTGCCCGTACTGGGGCTGCGGCGGGACCTGCCCGCGCGGGCGCTCTCCGACCGCCCTGACCTGGTTGTACGAGGTACGGGGGCGCCCGGGCTGGGCGCCGGCGGGACCGGGGTAGCCGTAGCCGCCCTGACCACCGCCCCGCTGGGCACCGGACGCCTGGCCGTCCGCGTACAGGTAGCCGAACGGGTCGTCGTTCTCGGGCGTGCCCTCACCGTTGCCGTGGTTTCCGGCAGCCATCCCTGGTCACTCCTCATCCGTGCTCGCCAGCCGTCACCGACCCCGGCGAGCCTACCCCGAACGGGCTACCCCGCCCGGCGGTGCACCTTGGACCGGGACCGCTTCTCCACGTACATCCGCTGGTCGGCGGAGTTCAACACCTCCTCGACGGACATCCCGCACTCCGCCCAGCCGATGCCGAAGCTGGCGCCCACCCGCACCGCGCGCCCGTCCACCCTGATCGGCGGGACGATGCCGCTGCGCAGGCGCGCGGCGAGGTCGGCGGCGTCGGCGGCGCCGAGCCCGTCGGCGAGGACGACGAACTCGTCACCGCCGAGCCGGGCGACCGTGTCGCCGTCGCGGACCCCGGCGGACAGCCGGCGGGCGACCTCGATGAGGACGGCGTCCCCCGTGTGGTGCCCGAACCGGTCGTTGATCGACTTGAAGCCGTCGAGGTCGCAGAAGAGGACGGCGAGGCCCTTCGTCCCGTCGTCGACCTCCTCGTCGGGCGCGACGGCGTGCACGTGCCCGTCGTAGGCGCCCACGCCCCCGGAGGGGGCGAAGCCGAAACCGTCGCCGCGGTAGGCGTGCTCGTACTCGTACGCGCCGGTGGCGCCGGTGTGCGCGGTGTCGTACGCGCCGGTGGCGCCGACGTACTCGTACGCGTCGTCGTAGGCCGGTTCGAGGCCGGCCGCGTCGGCGGCGGTGGCCCGGACGCGACCGCCGGGCCGGGAGCACAGCCGGGCGCTGAGGCGGGCGCGCAGCTCGGCGCTGTTGGGCAGGCCGGTCAGCGCGTCGTGGGAGGCGCGGTGGGCGAGCTGGAGCTCGTGCCTCTTGCGCTCCTCGATGTCCTCGACGTGCGTGAGGAGGAAGCGGGGGCCGTCGGCCGTGTCGGCGACCACCGAGTTGCGCAGGGAGACCCACACGTACGTGCCGTCCCGGCGGGCGAGGCGCAGCTCGGCGCGACCGCCCTCGGGGGACGTCCGCAGCAGCGTGCCCACGTCCTCGGGGTGGACGAGGTCCGCGAAGGAGTACCGGCGCATCACCGCGGCGGGCCGGCCCAGCAGCCGGCACAGCGCGTCGTTGGCCCGCAGCAGCCGGCCGTGCTGGTCGCCGCCCATCTCCGCGATGGCCATCCCGGACGGCGCGTACTCGAACGCCTGCCGGAACGACTCCTCGCTGGCCCGCAGCGCCTGCTGCTCGCGCTCCAGCCGTACGAGCGCCCGCTGCATGTTTGCTCGCAGCCGGGCGTTGCTGATCGCAATCGCCGACTGGGAGGCGTACATCTGGAGCGCCTCACGGCCCCAGGCGCCGGGGCGGCGGCCGTTGCGGGGCCGGTCGACGGAGATGACGCCGAGCAGCTCCCGCTGGCCGCCGGTGGTGTACATGGGGGCGTAGAGCCGGTCGCGGGGGTGCCACTCGTCCTCGAAGCGGGGCTCGGGGCCGTCCGTGTGCCACTGGGGCACGTCGTCGTCGACGAGGACCCAGCCCTCGGTGTGCGGGATGAACCGGAGGTCGCCCCACGCCTCCCCCATGTGGAGGCGCCGCTCCCAGGAGACGCGGGAGCCGACCCGGCCGGTGATCAGGGCTTCCGCCGCGGCGTTCCCCGCGAACGCGGCGACGACGAGGTCACCGTCGGGGCGGACGAGGTTGACGCAGGCCAGTTCGTAACCGAGGCCGGTGATGACGCCGTCGGCGACGGTCTGCAGCGTGTCGGCCAGACTGCGGGCCGTGTTGAGGCTGGCGACGACCTGGTGCAGCTGCCGCAGGGTCGCAAGACGGACGTACGGCTCCGACTCGGTCTCCATTGCTCGCTCTCCCCGAGACCTCGACAGCAACAACTCCAGGTGTGTCATCGGCGTTCTCGTGCGGTGTCACCGGCCACTGAATCACAGCGAGCTGTTCCGTCGGTACACAGGGTCAACAATTACTGCCCTCTGTGACTCAAGTCACATGATCGAGGGGGAACTCGGGGAGATCCCGGAAGCAAACCGACCGGGGGACCTAGGTCCGGCGCGGCTCCAACTGGTCCCTTGGCCCGATGCGGCCGGATGGCGGGCGAGACTAGCGTTCCCGGTGTGCTGCCAACAACTCGGACCCCGGTGTCAGACTCCGACCTGCCCCATCCTGAAGGGGTGGGCAGCGAGGAGTTCCGTGCGGCGATGTCCCGGCTGGCGGCCGGTGTCGTCCTGGTGACGGCGGTGGAGCCGCCGATGGACGAGGACGTCGGCATGACCGCGACGGCGTTCGTGTCGGTGTCCCTGGACCCGCCGCTGGTCCTGGTGAGCCTGCGCGAGGGCTCCCGCATGGACGACCTGCTGGCGGAGCAGCCGCTGTGGGGCGTCTCCGTCCTCGCGGAGAGCCAGCGGCACATCGCGGGCCGGTTCTCGATGAAGGGCCGGATCAGCGACCGCCTGCTCTTCGCGGACATCCCGTACACGCGCGGGGAGCTGACCGGGGCGCCGCTGGTCGGCGGGGCCCTGGCGACGCTGGAGTGCCGGACGGAGCAGCGGGTGGAGGCGGGGGACCACACCCTGGTCGTCGCCCGCGTCCTGACGGCCGCCTTCCCGAGCCCGGAGGGCGCGCCCCTGACGTACTTCCGCGGGAAGTACCGCCGTCTGGGGTAGGCCGGGCCGTCCCCCGGGCGCCTCCCGGGGCGCTACGACCAGTCGCGCGCCGAGCGTCCGCGCTTGGTCTCGGACCGCTGCTTCTTCTCCCGCAGCCGCCGTTCGTTGATGCCGCGCGGGACCTTCGTGGGCCGCCGGGGGCGCGGCGGGGGCGCCGTGGCCTCCGCGAGGAGCCCCGCCAGCCGCACGGCCGCCGCCTCCCGGTTGCGCCACTGCGACCGGTGCTCGGAGGCCCGTACGACGAGGACGCCGTCGACGAGCCGCCCGGCGAGCCGCTCCAGGGCGCGCTCCTTCCAGACCGGCGGCAGCGCCTCCGTACGGGCGAGGTCGAAGCGCAGCTCCACCTGGGAGTCGCTGGTGTTGACGTGTTGCCCGCCCGGCCCGGAGGACCTGGAGAAACGCCACATCAGCTCGGACTCCGGCAGGGAGACCGAGCCCCTGATGACATGGGGACCGGGCATGCCGTCCATGTTCCCCGACGCGCGTCCGCCGCGTCACGCGCTTTTCCCCCGGTGACGGGCGAACCTGGAACCTCCTCGCCCCTCCGGGCGTTATCAGCAGTGACGCACACAGCACTCAGGTGCACGCAGGTGCACTCAGGTAGAGGAAAGGGACTTCCATGGCTGTAAGCCTGTCCAAGGGCGGCAATGTCTCGCTGACCAAGGAGGCCCCGGGCCTCACCGCCGTCACGGTGGGCCTCGGCTGGGACGTCCGCACCACCACGGGTACCGACTTCGACCTCGACGCCTCGGCGATCGGCATCGACGCGGCCGGCAAGGTCGCCTCCGACGCGCACTTCGTCTTCTTCAACAACAAGTCCACCCCGGACGGCACCATCGTCCACACCGGTGACAACCGCACGGGTGAGGGCGGCGGCGACGACGAGCAGATCAACGTCAACCTGGCGGGCCTCCCGGCGAACGTCGAGAAGATCGTCTTCCCGGTCTCCATCTACGACGCGGTGAACCGCTCGCAGAACTTCGGCCAGGTCCGCAACGCGTACATCCGCATCGTGAACCAGAACGGCGGCGCCGAGATCGCCCGCTACGACCTCAGCGAGGACGCCGCGACGGAGACCGCCATGGTCTTCGGCGAGCTGTACCGGAACGGCGCCGAGTGGAAGTTCCGCGCGGTCGGCCAGGGCTACGCCTCGGGCCTGGAGGGCATCGCCCGCGACTTCGGCGTGAACGTCTGACCCGCGTTCGGCGCGCACGTCCGACCCGCGCGCCCCGCTGACGCCCCGGCGTCCGGCGCGGGCGCGAACGACGGGCCCCGGTGGCGGTCGCCGCTCCGGGGCCCGTCGTTGCCTACTGTGGGCCGCATGATCGTCGAACCGCTGGAGCTCGGCGAGGAGGGCGCCCTGCCGGGCCCGCTCCTCACCGAACTCACCGACCTGTACGCCTCTAACCGGGAGTTCCAGCAGCTCAGCGGGGAGTTCCCGGACCCCGACGACATCCGGCCCGAGCAGGTCGCCGCCTCGCTCGCCGAGGAGTTGGCCCGGCCGGGCGCCGAGGTGCTGTTGGCCCGGTCGGCCGGGCGGGTGATCGGCATCTCGGTGACCCTGGCCCACCACCCCGACCCGGACGACCCGGACCCGTGGATCGGGCTGCTGATGGTGCACGGCCGGGACCACCGCATGGGCTTCGGCCGGGAGCTGGCGGAGATCGTCGAGAAGCGGTTCCGGGCCCTGGGCCGTACGGGCGTCAAGCTCGCCGTGCTCGACAACAACCGCAAGGCGCTCTCCTTCTGGCGGTCCCTCGGGTACGAGGAGGTCGGCCGCCGCCGGGAGCGCGCGCCGGGCCGGGACTGCGTGGTGCTCCGCAAGCCGCTGTAGCCCGGGCCGGGGTCAGGGCGCGTCCGGCTTCTCCCCGCCGTACAGCCAGGTGTCCCACAGCTCCGTCAGGTCCTCGCCGGTCTCCTCCTCCACGTACGCGGTGAAGTCGTCCGTCGAGGCGTTGCCGTGCCGGTGCTCGGCCGCCCAGCCCCGGAGCAGGCCGAAGAACGCGTCGTCGCCGACCGCCTGGCGGATCTTGTGCAGCACCATCGCGCCCCCGCCGTACACGGGCGGCCCGGAGACGTCGGCGGCGGTCGGCGGCTCCGCGGGCGGGAACGCCCAGTTGGCCGGGTCCGCGAAGGCCGCCTCGAAGCTCTCCTGCGCGGGCGTGCCCCCGAAGTCCTCCGCGTACAGCCACTCGGCGTACTGCGCGAAGCCCTCGTTGAGCCACATGTCCCGCCACGACCGCGGCGAGACGGAGTTCCCGTACCACTGGTGGGCCAGCTCGTGGACGAGGACCCCGGGGGTGAACAGGTCCCGCGGGACGACCGGCCGCGTCTGCGTCTCCAGGGCGTACGAGGAGTCGCCCGGCCGCTCGACGATCACCCCGGCGGAGGAGAAGGGGTACGGGCCGAAGTTCTCCGTCAGCCAGGCCAGCAATCCGGGCAGCCGGCCCAGCAGGGCCGCGCTCTCGCGCGTGACGGTCCGGTCGGTCGCCGTGAGCACGGGCAGCCCGGCCGGGGTGCGGGTGGTGGTGACGTCGAACCGGCCGACGGCGAGCGTCGCCAGGTAGCTCGCCATCGGCTCGGTGGTCCGCCAGGTGGCGGTGGTCCGGCCGCCCCGGGTGAGGGCCCGGCCGGGCAGCCCGTTGGCGACGGCCTGGTAACCGGCCGGGACGGTGACCGTGAGGGCGTACGTCGCCTTGTCGGACGGGTGGTGGTTGCCGGGGAACCACGCCGTGGAACCGGTCGGCTCCCCGAGCGCGACCGCCCCGTCCGCCGTCCGCAGCCAGCCCTCCTCCGACCCGTCGGGGTCGGTGATCGTGCGCGGGACGCCCGAGTAGCGCACGACGGCGCGGAAGGCGGCGCCGTCGTCGATGTCGGCGCGCGGCCGGAGCGTCACCTCGTGCCCGGCGCGCCGGACGGAGGCCGGGTCGCCGTCGACGGTGGCGCCGTGGACGGTGAGCCCGGCCAGGTCCAGGTTGAAGGAGCTGAGGCCCTGGGTGGCCCGGGCGGTGATCTCGGCGGTGCCGTCGAGGCGCCCGGTGGCGGGGTCGTAGGCGACGGTGAGGGCGTAGTGCCGTACGTCGTAGCCGCCGTTGCCGAGGCGCGGGAAGTACGGGTCGCGCACGCCGGCGGCGCCGGGGGTGCCGGTGACGCCACCCGTGCAGCCGGCCGCGGACAGCAGCAGCAGCGCGGCGAGCGACGCGGAGGCGGGGGCCCTCCCCCTCTTCCCGTGGATCACCCGGTGATCCTAGACGGGCGCCGCGCCCCGGCGTCCGGTCAGCGGAGGGCGCACCTCGGCGTCCGGCCAACGGGCACCGCTCTCTGGCGTCCGGTCAGCGGGCGCCGCTCTCTGGCTCCCGGCCAGTGGAGGCCACGCCCCGGCGTCCGGCCAACGGGCGCCACGCCCCGGCGTCCGGTCAGCGGAGGCCGAGCGCGGCGGCACCGGCCCGCGCGTACTCCTCGTCGAGGGCGCCGCTCGGGGCGCCGGCCACGCCGATGCCGGCGACGGGGGTGCCTCCGACGGCCACGGGGACGCCGCCCCCGAGGAACAGCGTGCCGGGGATGTCCTTCAGGGTGGGCGTGGTCTCCAGGCGCTCGACCAGGGCGGACGTGGGGGCGTTCCAGGAGACGGCGGTGTACGCCTTGCGCTCGGCCGACTCGTACGACTGCGGGCCCGCGCCGTCGCCGCGCAGGACGGCGATCGTGTTGCCGTCGCGGTCGACGACGGCGACGGTGACGCGCCGGCCGTCCTGACGGGCGGCCTTCAGGGCGGCCTGGGCGGCGCGGGTGGCGGCGTCGACGGTGAGGTGGCGGGTCTGGTGCGTGTTCCGGTCGGCGGCCTCGGGGGCGGTCTGCGTCCGCTGCGGCGCGGAGGCGCCGGCGGCGGTCTGCGCCTGCTGCGGCGTGGAGGCGCTGGCGGTGGCGGAGACCGCGCCGAACGTACCGGCGGCGAGGGCGGCCGCGGCGAGGCCGCCGATGAGGAGGCGGGTGCGCGGGGAGGACTTCTCGCGGTGGGTTTCCATGGGGGCTCCAAGTGTCGGGGGCCGGCCGCCGGAAAGGCCGGGCCCGGTGCGGCACCTCCACCATCCCGCCGTGACCTGGGCTTCCGCGTCGCCGGAGGGGGCGACAGGGGGGTCAGCCGATCGGTTGATGCCGCGGGGCGCGGAACGGCGGAGGATGGGGGCGTGACGCACGCGGACAGCCCGAAGGCCCCCGGCCGGGAACCCGACCCGGTCCCGGCCCCGGAACCAGGTACGGCCCCGGGCCCCGACCCGGCCCCGGCCGGGGCCGGAGACGTGGAGGCGGCCGGGGACGTGGACGCGACCGGGGCCGTGGACGCGACCGGGGCCGGGGCCGGGAGTACGACCAGGGCCGGGAGCGGGGGCGAGGCCGGAGACGTGGCCGAAACCGGGGACGCGGACCTGCCCAGGGCCGGGAATACGGCCGGGGCCGGGGACGTGGACGCGGCCGGGAATGCGGCCAGGGCGGGAGACGTGGACGTGGCCGGGGCCGGGAATGTGGAGGGGGCCGGGGCCGGGAACGCGGGCGCGGCCACCGACGAGGCCGGGGACGCGGACGCCCGTCGGCTGGCGCGGGTCATGCACGCGGCCTTCTTCCTGCTGCTCGCCGCCTCCCTGGCCCGCTACCTGCTGCGCCACCCCTGGGACGGCCCCGCCGGCTGGGTCGTCGCCCTGTCGGCGGCGCTGGCCGGGCTGTACGTCCTCGGCCCCGGCGCGGCGGCCCCCGCGCGGCGCGGCCGGGTGTGGCTGCTCGCCGTGGTGGCGGTGTGGATGGTGCTGGTGGTCGTGGCGCCGAGCTTCGCGCTGTGCGCCGTCCCCCTGCTGTACACCGGGTTGCGGCTGCTGCCGCCGCGGGCCGCGCTGGTGCTGGTCGCACTGCTGACGCTGTTCGTGGTCGTCGCCCTGCAGAAGCTCGCGGACTCCGGGGTCGACCCGATGCTGCTGGTGGCGCCGCCCGCCGCCGCGGCCATCGCGACGGCCGTGTTCGCCCACGCCCGACAACAGGCCGACCGGCAGCGGGCGCTCATCGGGGACCTGCTGCGCACCCGCCGCGAGCTGGCCGCGACCGAGCGGCGCGAGGGCACCCTCGCGGAGCGGCAGCGGCTGTCGATGGAGATCCACGACACCCTCGCGCAGGGCCTGTCGAGCCAGCGGATGCTGCTCCAGGCCGCCGACCGCACGTGGGACGGCGACCCGGAGACGGCGCGCCGCCACGTGCGTACCGCCGCGACGATCGCCGAGCACAACCTCGCCGAGGCGCGCCGCTTCGTCCACGACCTGGCGCCCGCCGACCTGGCGGCCGGCGGCGGCGACCTGGCGGAGGCGCTGCGGACCCTCGCCGCCCGCGAGACGACCGCCGCGCTCCGGGTGCGCTTCCACGCCGAGGGCGACGGCGGGCCCCTGCCCGACCGGGTGGCGTCCGCGCTGCTGCGGATCGCTCAGGGCGCCCTCGCCAACGTACGGGAGCACGCCGGCGCCACCACCGCCGCGGTGACCCTGACGCGGCTGGACGACCAGGTGGTGCTGGACGTGGCGGACGACGGCCGCGGCTTCGACCCGTCCGGCGCCCCGGCGCGCGGCGAGGGCGTGCGCGGCCACGGCCTGCCCGCGATGCGCGCCCGCCTGGCGGCGCTGGGCGGCGCCCTGACGGTGGAGTCCGCGCCGGGCGAGGGAACCGTCCTGTCGGCGTCGATCCCCGTGGAAGGGGCCGCCCGATGACGGCGGAGACGATCCGCGTCCTCCTCTGCGACGACCACGCGGTGGTCCGCGCCGGCCTGCTGGCCCTGCTGGGCAGCGAACCGGGCATCGAGGTCGTCGGCGAGGCGGGCAGCGGCGAGGAGGCCGTCGCGCGGGCGGCGCGGCTGCGCCCCGACGTGGTCCTGATGGACCTCCAGTTGGGTCCCGGCATGGACGGCGTGGAGGCCACCCGCCGGATCGTCTCCCCCGGCGTCCGGGTCCTCGTCCTCACCACGTACGACACGGACGCCGACATCACCCGCGCCATCGGCGCGGGCGCCACCGGCTACCTCCTCAAGGCCGAGCGCCCCGAGGAGCTGTTCGCCGCGATCCGCGCGGCCGCCGAGGGCCGCACGACCCTGTCCGCCCCCGTCGCCGAACGCGTCATGGACCGCGTCCGCGGCACCGCCGGCCCCTCCCTGACCGCCCGCGAGCGCGACATCCTGGGCCAGTTGGCCCGCGGGCTCGGCAACCGCGACATCGCCCGCGCCCTCTTCATCAGCGAGGCGACGGTCAAGACCCACCTGAGCCGCGTCTACGCCAAGCTCGGCGTCGACACCCGCGCGGGCGCGGTGGCGGTCGCCAAGGAGCGGCGCCTCCTCCCGTGAGCCCCGGCCCGACCGACGTGACACCATCGCGTACGTGCTCGATATCGGCTACTCGCTCTCCCGTCGCTTCCCCGACCCCCCGCAGACCGACTACCGGCGGGCCGATGTGCACGCCCTGCGGCACGACCTGTTCTGCGGGGACGTGTACCTGGCGGACACCGAGGCCGACCGGGAGGTGTCCACGGCCTGGGGATGGGTGCCGGTGCTCGACTTCGCGTGGGCGCTGTGCGACATCGTCGAGCGGCTCGACCGGGACCCGCTCGGCAGCCGCTCGGCCCGGCCGCAGTACGCCGAGCTGGACTTCACCGAGTCCACCGACCGGATGCTGTTCGAGCGCCGCTTCGGCTGGGTCGACGTGGAGGCCGACTGGATGCCCGGGGACGAGCCGCCGCTCACCTTCGGCCACGCCGAGCTGCGCCGGGAGGCGCGGGACTTCCTGCACGACCTGATCGCCGACCTCGTCGACCTGCACGAGGACCTCGCCGACAACCCCGTCGTCTGGGACCTCCAGGCCCGCTTCCCCCGCCTGCCCTGACCCGGCCCCCGCCGGTCCGGGCCGGCCCGCGGCTCCGAGCCGGCCCCGAACCGGTCCGCACCCGTCCTGAGCCGGTCCGCACCCGCCCCGAGTCGACCCGCACCGGCGCCCTGACCCGGCCCGGTCCGCACCGGCCTACGCCCGTGCTGAGCCGGTCCGCGCCGGCCCTGCCCCGGCCCCGCCTGCCCTGTCCCGACCCACGCCCGCCCAAGCCAACCCACGCCGACCCACGCCGGCCCGCCCCGGCCCGACCCCCGCCGGTCCAAACCGACCCACGCCGGCCCGCACCGGCCCTGGCCCGGTCCGCACCCGCCCCGAGTTGACCCGTACCGGCGCCCTGACCCGGCCCGGCCCACCCCCACACCCGCGCCGGTCCGTCACGAAACGGCCCTCCTGCCCGGTCCTCCCGGTGAGAGCGCCCCGCACCACCAGGAGGAGTCATGGCCCCCCGTTCCGGCCGGCGCGTCACCGTCATAGGCGGCGGCTTCGCCGGGCTGACCGCGGCGATCACCGCGGCCGAGGCCGGCGTCCGCGTCACCCTGTACGAGGCCCACCGCACGCTCGGCGGTCGCGCCCGCACCGCCGGCGCCCCGTACCGCACCAACGAGGGCCCGCACGCCCTGTACCGCCGCGGCCCGCACTGGGCCTGGCTGGAGGAACGCGGGCTGCTCGGACCGATGGCGCCGATCCCGCCGCGGGAGGGCGCCCGGTTCCGGTTCCACCGCGGCGGGGCCCTGCGCCGCACCCCGCCCCTGGGCCTGCTGCGCCTGGCCCGGCGCGACCCCGGGGACGCGCCGGTGGACGCGGACTTCCTGACGTGGGCCACCACCCGGGTCGGACCGGCCGCCGCCCACGCCGCCGCGCACTACAGCGGCGTCGCCCTGTACCACCACGACCCCGGCGCCCTGTCGGCCCGCTTCGTCCAGGAGCGGCTGCGCCGCGCCGCCGCCCTGCCGCCCGAGGCCCGCTACCCGCGCGGCGGCTGGGGCCAGGTCGTGGAACGCATGGCGGCGCACGCCTGGAACCTGGGCGTACGCATCGAGGTCGGCGCCCGCGTGGACGCCCTGCCGGACGGGACCGGCGGGCCCGTCGTCGTCGCCACGTCCCTGGACGCCGCCCGGCAGCTCCTCGATGACCCGACGCTCACCTGGGAGAGCGGCCGTACGGCGCTGCTGGACCTGGGGCTGCGCACCCGCGCGGGCGACCCGTTCGTCGTGTCCGACCTGGACGCGCCGGGCTGGCTGGAACGGTTCAGCGCCCAGGACCCGGGCCTCGCGCCGGCCGGACGGCAGTTGCTGCAGGGCCAGTTCCCCGTGGCGCCCGGCGAGTCGGGGTCCGTGGGGATCGCGCGCGCCGAGCGCCTGCTCGACCTCGGCTTCCCCGGCTGGCGCGACCGTACGGAATGGCGCCGCGAGGCCCTCGCCCAGGGCCGTACGGGCGCCGTCGACCGCCCCGGTACGACCTGGCGGGACCGGCCGGCGATCGTACGGGGCGACGGGCTGTTCCTCGCGGGCGACGCCGTCGCGGCGCCGGGCCTCCTGGCGGAGGTCGCGTTCACCAGCGGCCTGACGGCGGCGGCCCTCGCCGTCGAGTCGCTCGGCGCACCCCACCCGGCCCCCCACCTCGACCTCAACCACGCTTGAGGACAACAACCGTCCCCTGCGCTCCACCGCTCACCGCGCGCCGCGTCACGGCCCCCGGCGAACGGCCGGGTCAGTCCCGGGCCCGAACACCGCTGGTACTGGTGGGTGTTGTCCCTGTGAGCGCCGCTCGTGCCGTCGCGGCGCTCCGCCCGCGGCTTTCGCGCGAGACGTCCGTGCCGACTCCCCGAGGGGGACAGGAGGGCGACCCCGGCGGGAGGGCGGCGCAGGCGGGCCGGGGAGCCTGCCGGGCCGGAGAGCCTGCCGGGCCGGACGTCTGGAAGTGGTTCGGCCGTGACCGCCCCCGTGACGTTCGAGGACGGGGCGCGAGCCCCCGGCCGGTCGCCCCGCCCGGTGCCCGGTGGGGCGGCCGGACCTCCGGGTGTCCGGGTTACCGCGCCCCCAGCTCGGCCAGGGCGTCGTCCGTCAGCCGGTACACGGTCCACTCGTCCTGGGGCCGCGCGCCCAGCGCCTCGTAGAAGTCGATCGACGGGGTGTTCCAGTTCAGCACGGCCCACTCCAGCCGCTCGTACCCGCGCTCCACGCAGATCCGCGCCAACTCCCGCAGCAGCGCCTTCCCGTACCCGCCGCCGCGCGCCTCGGGCCGTACGTACAGGTCCTCCAGGTAGATGCCGTGCACCCCGCGCCAGGTGGAGAAGTTCAGGAACCACAGCGCGAAGCCGACCGCCTCGCCGCTCTCGTCCTCCGCGATGTGGGCGTACGCCGCCGCCCGCTCCCCGAACAGCGCTTCCCGCAGTTGCCCTTCGGTGGCCCGCACCTCGTGCAGCGCCTTCTCGTACTCGGCGAGGTCGCGGATCATGGCGTGGAGGACGGGCACGTCGGCCGGGGTGGCGATACGGATCATCCCCGCAGCTTCCCCCGCGCCCCGGCCCTCCGTCCAGCGCCTTCCCGACCCCGCCTCGCCCCGCCCCGTCCCCGCCCGCCCCGACGACCGGGCCCGCTCCGAGCAACCGTCCCGACGACCGGGCCCGCTCCGAGCAACCGTCCCGCCCCTGGTGACCGAATCCTCCCCGGGCGGCCCGACCGCACCAGGCAACCGGCCCTTCCCAGGCGACCCGCTCACCCCTGGAGCTCCAGGACGTCGGACCAGGTGCGGTCCGCCCACACCCCGTCGCTCGCGACGCCCAGCCGCGCAGCCACCACGTCGTCGAGGAGCCGGGCCGTGTCCTCGCCCACCACGTCGTCGGGCCACCAGAAGGCGTCGCACTCCGAGCACAGCAGGAACGGCTCACCGCTGTCCTTGAAGCAGTACACCTGGACGAACATCTGCTCGCAGCAGGGACACACCGGCCACACCGGCCACATCTCCACGCCCCCCTGGCCTCCCCGGACCCCCGGGCCCCGACCAGGCCCAGACACCCCAACTCCCGACCCTCCGACCCAGGCCCAGATCCCAACCCCCGACCCAGGCCCGGACCCCAACCCCAGCCCCAGCCCCGCCCCCCGAACGCCGAAGACTCCCGGCCGAACGGGCCAGGAGTCTTCCGGTGGAGCCGCCTGTCGGAATCGAACCGACGACCTCAAGATTACAAGTCAAGCGCTCTAGCCAACTGAGCTAAGGCGGCAGCCGGGCCAGTGTAACCAACCGCGGGCACCCCGGCGCCGAAAATTTCGCCGGGCTCGAACTGCTGACAGGGGGCGCCCCCGCCAGGTACGGTCACCGGGAGTTCACCTAGGTGGACCAGACACACATCTCTCCTTTACTCGGATCGTCCGGCACGTTCCTGCCGGTGAAGGGACCCATCACCATGGCGTCTGTCACGTTCGACAAGGCAACCCGGCTCTACCCGGGCGGCACCAAGCCCGCCGTCGACCAGCTGGAGATCGAGATCGCGGACGGCGAGTTCCTCGTCCTCGTCGGTCCCTCCGGCTGCGGCAAGTCCACCTCCCTGCGCATGCTCGCGGGCCTGGAGGACGTCAACGCCGGCGCGATCCGCATCGGTGACCGCGACGTCACCCACCTGCCGCCGAAGGACCGGGACATCGCCATGGTGTTCCAGAACTACGCGCTCTACCCGCACATGACCGTCGCCGACAACATGGGCTTCGCCCTCAAGATCGCCGGCGTCAACAAGGCGGAGATCCGCAAGAAGGTCGAGGAGGCGGCGAAGATCCTCGACCTGACCGAGTACCTGGACCGCAAGCCGAAGGCGCTCTCCGGCGGTCAGCGCCAGCGCGTCGCCATGGGCCGCGCCATCGTCCGCGAGCCCCAGGTGTTCCTCATGGACGAGCCGCTGTCCAACCTCGACGCCAAGCTCCGCGTCTCCACGCGTACGCAGATCGCGTCCCTCCAGCGCCGCCTCGGCATCACCACCGTGTACGTCACGCACGACCAGGTCGAGGCCCTCACCATGGGCGACCGCGTCGCCGTCCTCAAGGACGGTCTGCTCCAGCAGGTCGACACCCCGCGCAACATGTACGACCGCCCGGCCAACCTCTTCGTCGCCGGCTTCATCGGCTCCCCCGCCATGAACCTGGTCGAGGTGCCGATCACGGACGGCGGCGTGATGTTCGGCAACAGCGTCGTCCCCGTGTCGCGCGAGGCGCTCGCCGCCGCCACCGCCAAGGGCGACCGGACCGTCACGGTCGGCATCCGCCCCGAGCACTTCGACGTCGTCGAGCACGGCGGCGCCGACGCCGCGCAGGCCCTGTCCAAGGACGCCTCCGCCCCGGCCGGCCTCGCCGTCTCCGTCAACGTCGTCGAGGAGCTCGGCGCCGACGGCTACGTGTACGGCTCCGCCCAGGTCGGCGGCGAGCTGAAGGACCTCGTGGTCCGCGTCGGTGGCCGCGCCATCCCGGAGAAGGGCTCCGAGCTGCACGTCGTCCCGCTCCCGGGTGAGCTGCACGTCTTCTCCACCTCCACGGGCGAGCGCCTCAGCGACTGACCCCGCCCGACCGACCGCCGACGGCTCCGCGTGCTCCACGCGGAGCCGTTCGCGTGGGTGGCCCCGCCGGAGCCGTTCGCGTGGGGCGGCCCCTTCGGAGGCGATACCCCGGCACACCGACCTTTTCGGGTGGCGTTCGTCAACACGGGACGTACGGAAGGGTGGAGAAGACTCCCCCGTGCGAGTGACTGCGCGTCCCTGAAACTTCACCGAGCGCTACGCTCGCCACCGTGAACCAGACAGCACGCCGCATCGGCCGTTCCCTCGCCCTCGTCCTGCCCGTCGTCCTGGTCCTCTCCGGTACGCTCGCGGTCTCCAGCGTCCCCTGGGCGGGCCAGCGCTCCGACACCCAACTCCTCACCGCCTCCGCGGAGAACGTCCCGGCGCGCACGGCCAAGCCGCTCGCCCCGCAGGACGTGCTCCGCGAGCGCCTCCTGGCCGAGTTGGAGCGCGAGGACCCGGGCGTCGCCCTGACACACCTCCAGCGCGCCGTGGAGGACCGCCCGTCCCTCGCCAAGCACTGCATGTCGATCGCCCGCGAGTTGGGCGCCGCCGCCGTCCGCGTCTACGGCCCGACCGAGGCGCAGTCCTACTCGCGGCCCGTCTGCGACACGTCGTTCGCCGGTGGCGTCGCCTCAGCGAGCTGAGACAGCGGAGCGCCCCCGTGACCGCCGCGGTACGCCTATCGTGCCCGGTATGCACACCACTCCGACGCAGGCCGTGGTCCTGGCTGGCGGCCAGGGGTCCCGGCTGCGCCCCTACACCGATGACCGCCCCAAGCCGATGGTCGAGATCCCGGGCACCGGGACCCCGATCATCGGCCATCAGTTGTCCTGGCTGGCTGCCGAGGGCGTGACCCACGCGGTCGTCTCCTGCGGCCACCTCGCCGACGTCCTGCGGCAGTGGCTCGACGACGCCGAACCGCCCCTGCGCGTCACCACCGTCGTCGAGGAGGAGCCGCTCGGTCGCGGCGGCGGCCTGAAGTACGCGGCGGCCCACCTGCCGTACCCCGACGAACCCTGGTACGCGACGAACGGCGACATCTGGACCCGGTTCTCGCTGCGCGAGATGGCCGGGTTCCACGCCGAGCGCGACGCCACCGCCACGCTCGCCCTGGCCCGCCCCCGCATCCCCTGGGGCGCCGTCGAGACCGACGCGTTCGGGCACATCACCGACTTCATCGAGGCGCCCCCGTCGCCGTACCTGATCAACGCGGGCGTGTACGTCTTCTCCGCGGCCTTCCGCGACCTGCTGCCCGAGCGCGGCGACCACGAGCGGACCACGTTTCCGCGGCTCGCCCGCGAGCGGCGCCTCGCCGGGTTCCCGCTGCCGCAGGGCGCCTACTGGCGGGCCATCGACACGGCGAAGGACCTGGCGGAGGCCGCCAAGGAGCTGGCCGCGCACGGCGGTTAACCGGCGTCGTCGCGGCGCGTCCGCGCCCGTACGTGCATCCGCGCGCCCTGGTTGCCGAAGATGCTGAGCAGCTCCACCGGGCCGTCCCCGGTGCTGCCGAACCAGTGCGGCACCCGCGTGTCGAACTCGGCGGCCTCGCCGGGCCCCAGCACCACGTCGTGGTCGCCGAGCACCAGCCGCAGCCTCCCCGCCAGCACGTACAGCCACTCGTGCCCCTCGTGGACGCGCGGGTCGGGCGTGGCGCGGGACGCCGGGACGACCATCTTGTACGTCTGGAGCGGGCCGGGTTGTCGGGTGAGCGGCACGACGGTCGAGCCGTGCACGGTGCGCGGCTTGAGCCGTACGCGCGGGTCCCCGACGTCGGGGGCGCCGACCAGCTCGTCGAGCGGCACCTGGTGGGCCTGGGAGAGCGGCAGCAGCAGCTCCAGCGTGGGCCGGCGCTGCCCGGTCTCCAGCCGGGAGAGGGTGCTGCGCGAGATCCCGGTCGTGTCGGACAGCGCGGTGAGGGTCACCCCGCGCCTCCGCCGCAGCTCCCGCAACCGGGGCCCGACCCGGGCGAGCGCCTCCTCCATGTCGACGGGCCGCGGGGCGGAGGGGGTCCGCCGCCGCGCCGGCCGGTGTTCCGCCGTCTCGTGCCGCATGTCCGTCATTGGATCCCGGCCGTTCCGGGAACGGCAACCGTTGTTGCCGTTTCCGGGAAACGGCCGTGGGCGGTCACCGGCGCGCCTTCGCGCGCCCGGTGACCGCCCACGTTCCGGAAAGGCGGGTCAGCCGAGGAGGCCGCCCAGCGGGTTGCGGTTGCCGCCCGTGCCGCCGTCGGAGGAGCCGCCGGACGAGCCGTCCTCCGTGCCGCCCGGCCCGGAGCCCTCGTCGCCGCCGGTGCTCCCGCCGGAGCCGCCGCTGGACGTGGGGCCGGCGCTGGTGATCGGCGGCGGTTCGGGCCGGGGCTCCTGGGGGACCTCGCCGATCCCCTGGGTGGCCGTGGGCCGCTCCTCGGTCCGTTCGCTCTCGCGCACCGGCTCCTCCTCGGCCTCCTGGCCGGCCGCGGGGCTCTGGCTCGGGGACGCCGTCTCGGACGGGGACGCCGTCTCGGACGGCTCCGGCTCCTCCGCCGACGCGCTCGCGGACCCGCTCTCCACCGGCTCCTCGGGGAGGGGTCGGCCGGGCAGGTGGTTCGTCGGGTCGTCGTTCGGGCCGGGCACGGTGATCAGGTCGGAGGAGCGTACGGCCCCGCCGAGCACCGAGCCGACGAGCAGCGTCAGCCCGGCCACCACGGCCGCGACGACCGCGCCGCGGCGCAGGACGCGGCGGCGCAGCTCCCACAGCGCGGCGCGGGGTCCGAGCGTCCGCCAGGCCTCGCTCGCGAGGCGACCGTCGACGGAGTAGACGGGCGCCCCGGCGATGAGCAGCGGCGACCAGGCGGCGAGGTAGATGATGTCGGGCGTCTCGTACACCGGTACGGCCCGCCAGCTCATCGTCAGCAGCAGCGCCGCCGACAGCAGCGCGCCGAACGCGGCGGCGACCCGCTGCCACAGTCCGAGGATGGTGAGGACGCCCACGACCACCTGGGCGAACGACACGCTGAGGCCCGCGCCGACCGGGTGGGCCAGCGCGAAGTCCCGCAGCGGCTCGGCGAGCGGCCACGGGTTCAGCGAGGTGAGCCACCGGACCATCGAGCCGCGCTCGCCGCCGTCGAAGTAGACGGGGTCGCAGAGCTTGCCCATGCCGGCGTAGATGGAGATGAGGCCGAGGAAGACGCGCAGCGGCAGCAGCACGACCCCGAGGTTCATCCGGCGGCCGGGGTAGTAGGCGTGGCGGTGGTGGGCGGCGGAGCCGTCGGCGTACGCGTCGCGGTCCTCGGCGTCGTACCGGTCCCCGTACTCGTCGTACGCGTCGTCGTACGCGTCGGAGTCGTGGTCCGCGTCGTACGCCGGCTCGTACCGGGAGTCGTGGCCGCCCCGCTCCGCCGTGTCCTCGGGGACCGTGTCGTAGGCGCCCTCGGCGCGCCGCATGGGCGGCAGCAGCGGCGGCGCGCCGGGGCCGCGCCGCCCGCCGACGACGGGTGTCGGCAGCGTGTCGTCGGGGTGGCCCACGCGCGGGATGACCCGGGTGGCGTCCCCTCCTGTGTCCAGGAGCGGGACGGCCGTCGTGCGGTCGAGGATGTCGACGGCGGCGGAGTCCCGTACGGCCTGGAGGAGTCCGGTCGCGCCGGGGTCGCCGGGCGAGGACTTGCCGCTCCACACGACGGGCGCCCGCCGCCGACCCCCGTCGGGCGCCGCGCCGCTCATGGCGGGGACGCGGGCGGGGTCGACGAACCGGGGCTTCCGGATCGGGGCGAGCTCTACCCGGAAACTGGCGTGGTTCACGATGACCTGCGCGGGGTCGCTGTGCACCTTGACCATGTTCAGCGCGGGCTGATCGTCGAAGCCGGGCCGGGGCGTTCTGGTGTCCACACTCATCTAACCGAGTGATGACGCTTTAGGACACTGCCGCGACGGCCTCCAAATGTCCGAGACCCGTCAAGATCACGACGGGTCCCGGTACGACAGGGGCGGATGATGCGGGCGAGACGCCCGTGACGGACGTGACATCCGCTACGGGTGGGGCGCCCGGGTCGGGAGGGGTCAGCCGCGGCGGCGCGCCGCCTCGTACAGCACGACCCCCGCGGCGACACCGGCGTTCAGCGACTCGGCGCCGCCCGGCATCGGGATGCGGACGAGGTGGTCGCAGGTCTCCCCGACGAGCCGGGACAGGCCCTTGCCCTCGCTGCCGACGACGATGACGACCGGGCCGCCCAGCGCCTCCAGGTCACCGACCTCGGTCTCGCCCTCGGCGGCGAGGCCGACGACGGTCAGCCCGGCCTTCTGGTACGCCTCCAGCGTGCGCGTCAGGTTGGTGGCGCGGGCGACGGGCGTGCGGGCGGCCGTACCGGCGGACGTCTTCCACGCGCCCGCCGTCATGCCGGCGGCGCGCCGCTCCGGGACGACGACGCCGTGCCCGCCGAACGCCGACACGGACCGGACGATCGCGCCGAGGTTCCGCGGGTCGGTGACGCCGTCGAGGGCGACGATCAGCGGCTCCTCGTCCTCGTCGTACGCGGCGGCGGCCAGGTCCTCCGGGTGGGCGTACTCGTACGGCGGGACCTGGAGGACGAGGCCCTGGTGGTTCAGGCCGTTGGTCATCCGGTCGAGCTCCGCGCGCGGGGCCTCCATCAGGTGGATGCCGCCGCGGTCGGCCGCGAGCTTGAGCGCGTCGCGCACCCGCTCGTCGTTGTCGATGAACTGCTGGACGTACAGCATGGTCGCGGGGACGCCGTCGCGCAGGGCCTCGTAGACCGGGTTGCGGCCGACGACCATCTCGGACTGGCCCTTGCCGCCGCGCCGGGCGACGGGGCGGCGCGCGGCCTGCTTGGCCTTGGCGTTGGCGACGCGGTTCTTCACGTGGCCCTTGCGCATGTGCGCGGGCGGCGTCGGACCCTTGCCTTCGAGCGAGCGGCGCCGATTGCCACCGCTGCCGACCGTCGCGCCCTTCTTGTTGCTGGTGCGGCGGTTCCTGCGCTGGCTGTTCCCGGCCATGACCTACCTGTCTCCGTCAAACTTCACAGTCGTACATACGTCAGTGTGCCGCCCGGCCGGGCCGGGCGGCACATCAAGAGTGCGTCAGCGGGCGCCGAGCGTCCAGCGGGGTCCGTCCGGACCGTCCTCGATGACGAGCCCGGACTGCCCGAGCTGGTCGCGGATCGCGTCGGCGGTGGCCCAGTCCTTCCGGGCGCGGGCCGCCTCCCGCTGGTCGAGGACCATCCGCACGAGGCTGTCGACGACGCCGTGCAGGTCCTTGTCCCCGCCGGCCTCCCCCGCCCAGTGCGGGTCGAGCGGGTCCAGGCCGAGGACGCCGAGCATCGCCCGGACCTCCGAGAGGCGGTCGACGGCGGCGTCCTTGTCGTCCGCGGCGAGGGCGCTGTTGCCCTGCCGGACCGTGTTGTGGATGACGGCGAGCGCCTGCGGGACGCCCAGGTCGTCGTCCATCGCCTCGGCGAACGCCGGCGGCACCTCGGGCGCGGGCTCGACGACCCGGCCGGCCTTCTCCACGACCCGCTGGACGAAGCCCTCGATCCGCGCGTACGCGGCGTCCGCCTCGCGCAGGGCCTCCTCGCTGTACTCGATCATCGACCGGTAGTGCGGGGTGCCGAGGTAGTAGCGCAGGACGACGGGGCGCCACTGCTTGACCATCTCGGAGACGAGGACGGAGTTGCCGAGCGACTTCGACATCTTCTCGCCGCTCATCGTCACCCAGGCGTTGTGCACCCAGTACCGGGCGAACTCGTCGCCGTACGCCTTGGCCTGGGCGATCTCGTTCTCGTGGTGCGGGAAGACCAGGTCGAGGCCGCCGCCGTGGATGTCGAAGGACTCGCCCAGGTACTTGTGGGCCATGGCCGAGCACTCCAGGTGCCAGCCCGGCCGGCCCCGGCCCCAGGGCGTCTCCCAGCTGGGCTCGCCGGGCTTGGCGGCCTTCCACATGGCGAAGTCCCGCGGGTCGCGCTTGCCGGTCTCGCCCTCGCCGGACGGCTGGCGCAGGTCGTCGAGGTCCTGCCGGGACAGCTCCAGGTAGCCGGGGAAGGACCGCACGTCGAAGTAGACGTTGCCGTCCGCCTCGTAGGCGTGGCCCCGTTCGATGAGGCCGCGCATCATCTCGACCATCTCGGTGACGTGCCCGGTGGCACGGGGCTCGTACGTCGGCGGCAGGCAGCCGAGGGCCCGGTAGCCGTCGTTGAAGGCGCGCTCGTTCTCGTACCCGATCGACCACCACGGGCGCCCCTGGTCGGCGGCCTTGGCGATGATCTTGTCGTCGATGTCCGTGACGTTGCGGATGAACGTCACCTCGTAGCCGCGGTAGGCGAACCAACGGCGCATGATGTCGAAGTTCAGCCCGGACCTGATGTGCCCGATGTGCGGGGCCGCCTGCACGGTGGCGCCACACAGGTAGATCGAGACACACCCCGGATTGAGGGGGGCGAAGTCGCGGATCTGCCGGGCGCTGGTGTCGTACAGCCGAATAGTCACCACTCCAGAGTAGTGGGCGGTCGCCGGTGCCCACGCCCGATCCGCGGGGAGCCGGGGCCGCATCGTTCTCCGCGACGCCGCGCATGCTTGATCGAAGACGGGGTAGGCGCGCAGTCCCGGCCCAACGATGGAGGTCTGCACCCGTGTTGACACCCGACCCCCGTTACCTGCGCTCCCTGCTCGCCCGCTACGCGGACCTGCGCATCGCACAGAGCCGCGGTGAGCAGGGGCTCGAGCAGCCCCTGGACGACGTCACCTACACGCTGTGCGTCGCCACCGGGACCACCCGCATAGAGGACGCCCTGGCGACCGCCGACGCCCTGCTCGCCGCACCGGCCGCCACCACGGCCCCGCCCGTCCTGGAGGCGGACCGCGCGGAGCTCGCGGCCTGACGCCCCTCCCCCGTCGGGCCCCGGTCCTCCGGTGCGGCGAAGGCGCCGCCGGCGCGCCCGGGGCCCGGTCGCGGCTCCGGCCCGACGCGCCCGGGAGACCGCCGCCCGCCCCGCCGGCCGCTCCGTCCGGTCGGCGGGGGCGGCCCGCGGGAGGCGGTGGCCTACGGCCGTCGTACGACCAGCGCGGTGGCGATGGCCGCCAGCCCCTCGGCCCGGCCGGTCAGGCCGAGCCCGTCGGTGGTCGTCCCGGAGACGGCGACCGGGGCGCCCACCGCCGCGGCCAGCGCCTGCTGCGCCTCCGCGCGGCGCTTGCCGACCTTCGGCCGCACGCCGATCACCTGCACGGCAACGTTGCCGATCTCGTACCCCTCCGCGCGGACGATCCGCGCCGCCTCCGCGAGGAGGGTGACGCCGGAGGCGCCCGACCACTCGGGCCGGCCCGTGCCGAAGTGCGCGCCGAGGTCGCCGAGCCCGGCGGCGGAGAACAGCGCGTCGCACGCCGCGTGGGCGGCCACGTCGCCGTCGGAGTGCCCGGCCAGGCCGTACTCCTCGCCCTCCCAGAGCAGCCCCGCGCACCACAGCTCGCGGCCGTGCTCGAAGGCGTGGACGTCCGTGCCGATGCCGACCAGCGGCAGCGCCAGCCCCTCAGAACCCATCGTTCACCCTCCTGCGCGCCAGGACGGCCTCCGCCAGCACCAGGTCCAGCGGGCGCGTCACCTTGAACGCCTCCTCGTGGCCGGGCACGGCGACGACCCGGACGCCGAGCCGCTCCACCATGCTCGCGTCGTCGGTGACCTCGCCGGTGACCTCCGCGTGGGCGCGCACGAGGGTGGCGCGGTCGAAGCCCTGGGGGGTCTGCACCGCGCGCAGCCGGGCCCGCTCGGGCGTGCCGAGGACGGGCTCGGGCGTGCCGTCGGCGGCCGGCTCGACCTCCTTGACGGTGTCCGCGAGCGGCACGGCCGGCACGACGGCCGCCGCGCCCCCGTCCCGTACGGCCTCGACGACCGCGTCGACCGTGTCGACCGGGACGAGGGGGCGGGCGGCGTCGTGGACGAGGACGGTGGTGACCGTGTCGGGCAGCGCCTCCAGGCCGTGCCGCACGGACTCCTGGCGGGTGGCGCCGCCGGGGACGACGAGGACCTCGGTGCGCTCGGGCGCCGGGTACTCGTCCAGGAGCGCCCGTACGCCCGCCACGTCGTCCGGGGGTGCGACGACGACGACCAGGGACACGGCGCGGGAGGCGGACACGGCCCGCACGGCGTGGACCAGCATCGGGATGCCGCCCAACGTGCGGAGCGCCTTGGGGGCGCCCGGCCCGAGCCGTACGCCTCGGCCCGCGGCGGGGATGACCGCCGCGGTGCGGGCAGGATGTGCGGTGTCTGACATCGGTTGCACTCCGGCAGGTTTGTTTACTCGGCCGACATGGGTATGGCCACAGACGCGGGCGCGACCCCTTGACCAGACCCTTCCGTGACGCTGGTCGAACGAGTCGCCCGGTCGCCGGCAGCCGGGGCCCTTCACGGGTGCGGACATGCCGCGGCGCCCGGCGACGAAGCTGTGGTTTCACAGCATGTCATCGGGCACCGCGGCAGTGGTTACCACTTTCACCATGTGAGGCGTACCGCACAGTGGGTACCGCACACGCGGTGGCTCACTTCGGTACTCGGCGCTCTGGACTCCGGTCCGGCCGTCCCCTTCCGGGTGCGGCGGCGTGGGCCCGAGGGCCCGGCGTCAGGACGCGAGGACCTCGTCGAGCAGGGCCTCGGCCTTGTCTTCGTTGGTGTTCTCCGCGAGCGCGAGCTCGCTGACGAGGATCTGGCGCGCCTTGGCGAGCATGCGCTTCTCTCCGGCGGAGAGACCGCGCTCGCGCTCACGGCGCCACAGGTCGCGCACCACCTCGGCGACCTTGATGACATCGCCCGAGGCGAGCTTCTCGAGGTTCGCCTTGTAGCGGCGGGACCAGTTCGTGGGCTCCTCGGCGTACGGTGCGCGGAGCACCTCGAAGACCCGGTCCAGCCCGTCCTGGCCGACCACATCGCGCACACCGACGAACTCCGCGTTGTCCGCCGGGACACGTACCGTCAAGTCACCCTGGGCGACCTTGAGCACCAAGTAGGTCTTGTCCACGCCTTTGATCTGGCGAGTTTCGATAGCCTCGATCAGCGCGGCCCCGTGATGGGGATAGACCACGGTGTCGCCAACCTTGAACGTCATGTGACAGGTACCCCTTCCGTGGCTATCCAGGGTAACACGGATACGGCTTCTTCTGAATGGCGTTTTCGCAGGTCAGGGCATATCTCGGGGCTTGACAACAGCGACGCGGACGTGCTGTGACGGGTCGTCGCAAGCGGGTATTCGCAGGTCGGAGCGGCTGTGGACACGGTCCGAAACGCCTCGGTCGCAGTCACCCGAGGGGCCGCCGCAAGGGTGAAACGTCCCGGTTTGTCTGGTTCGAAGGCGGCCAGTTCCCGTACTCCGTTCGGTCGTCGGTCACTCGCACGGACGGAAGCCGGGAACTTTCCCGAATTGATCACGGGTGGCTTTTCCGTGGGGAATGTGTGAGCACCGGAGAATTGATCAAGCCAGTTATGCGAACGGCGCCGAGAAGCCGGACGCCCCGGGCGTGGCGGACCCTCGCCACGCACGCGGCGGGAGCGCCGGTGGCGGCACAGGGCGGGTCGGGTGCGGGACGGGGACACGGGGTCGGTAACCTGAGCCCGCTGACCGCTCCTTGACCGGTCCTGCCGGTCCGGTCCGGAAAAGGTCGCATCCGTTCCACCGACCGTGTCCGTCCTCCCGTCCGTACGTCTAGGAGTTGCCGCCGCCGTGAGCCGCAGCCTTCGACGCGGCGCCCTCGCCGCCACCGCCCTCGTGGTCTCCCTCGCCTCGCTCACCGCATGCGGGGCGGGCAACGACGCACAGAGCCTCCAAATCAAGCCGGACAACGCCGCCACCACCGTCGGTGACATCAAGGTCCAGAACGCCCTCGTGATCACCCCTGCCGGGGACGCCGGGGGCCCGGCGGCCATCTCCGCCACCGTCTTCAACGAGGGCGCCAAGGCCGAGACGCTGGAGGCCGTCCAGCTCCCCGGCTCCGGCGCCAAGGTCGAGCTGAAGCCCGCCAAGGGCTCCGGCCCCCTCACCGTCCCCGCCGGCGGCTCCCTCATCCTCGGCGGCCAGGGCAACGCCTCCGTCGTGGTCGAGGGCCTCAAGGGCTCCGTCAACGGCTCCGCCCAGGAGGTCGTCTTCCGGCTCAGCGAGACCGGCGACGTGAAGCTCCGGGCGCTCGTCCACCCCGCGAACGGCTACTACGAGGGCTTCGGGCCGAGCGGCGCGCCGTCCTCCCCGGCCGCCTCGCCGTCCCCGGCCGGTACGCCGTCGGGCTCCCCCGCGGCCTCGCCGTCGGGCTCCCCGGCCGGTACGCCGGGCGCGACGCCGACCGGTTCGGCCTCCGCGACGGGGGACGACGCGCACGACGACCACGCCGAGGGCGACCACAGCCACTGAGGCGCGGCCCCCGGCGTGCGCGCCGGGGCGCGAGTACAGCGTGAAGGGCGCCCCACCGGTCACACCGGTGGGGCGCCCTTCACGTCGTCACCGCGGGACGGGGTCGGCGCCGGGCCCCGTCCCCGCCGCGGCCTACGGCTCGAACTTGTAGCCCAGGCCGCGGACCGTGACCAGGTAGCGCGGGGCCCCCGGGTCCGGCTCGATCTTGGCGCGCAGCCGCTTGACGTGCACGTCGAGGGTCTTGGTGTCGCCCACGTAGTCGGCACCCCACACCCGGTCGATGAGCTGCATCCGCGTCAGCACGCGACCCGCGTTGCGCAGCAGCATCTCCAGCAGGTCGAACTCCTTCAGCGGCAGGTCCACCTTGTTGCCGTCGACCGTCACCACGTGCCGGTCCACGTCCATCCGCACCGGGCCCGCCTCCAGGGCCGCCGGGGCGGACTCCTCCGGCTCGCCGCGGCGGCGCAGCACCGCGCGGATGCGGGCGACCAGCTCCCGCGAGGAGAAGGGCTTGGTCACGTAGTCGTCGGCGCCTATCTCCAGGCCGACGACCTTGTCGATCTCGCTGTCCTTCGCGGTGACCATGATGACCGGCACGTTCGACCGGCCGCGGAGCTGGCGGCAGACCTCCGTGCCGGGCAGCCCGGGGAGCATCAGGTCGAGCAGGACGAGGTCCGCGCCGTTGCGCTCGAACTCGTCGAGCCCCTCCGGCCCGGTGGTCGCGACGGCGACTTCGAATCCCTCCTTGCGGAGCATGTACGACAGGGCGTCGCTGAAGGACTCCTCGTCCTCGACGACAAGCACACGGGTCACGGAAGGACCTCCGGGGCGGTGAACGGTTCGTTGGTGATCTCGGAGCTGGGGGTACGGCGGTCCCGGGAGCGGTCGCGGCGCGCGCCCGCCTCCGGGAGGCGGAGGGTGAAGGTGGAGCCCTGGCCCTCGGTGGACCAGACGGTCACCTCGCCGCCGTGCGAGGCGGCCACGTGCTTGACGATGGCCAGGCCGAGGCCCGTACCGCCGGTGGCGCGGGAGCGGGCCGGGTCGACGCGGTAGAAGCGCTCGAAGATGCGCTCCTTGTCCTTGTCGGGGATCCCTATGCCCTGGTCGGTGACGGCGATCTCGATGAGGTCGCCGCCGGGGGCGGTGACGCGGCGGGCCGCGATCCCGACCCGGGTGTGGGCCGGGGAGTAGTTGACGGCGTTCTCGACGAGGTTGCCGAGGGCCGCGGCGAGCTGACCGCGGTGGCCCCAGACCCGCAGGTCGGTGGTGCCTCCGGCGGCCATGGTGATGTTCTTGGTGCCGGCCGTGTGGCGGGAGCGGTCGATGGCCTCGGCGACCAGCTCGTCCACGCGCACGGGCTCGGCGTCCTCCAGCGGGTCGTCGTTCTGGACCCTGGAGAGGTCGATCAGCTCCTGGACCAGGTTGGTCAGCCGGGTCGCCTCGATCTGCATGCGCCCGGCGAACCGGGTCACGGCCTCCGGGTCGTCGGCGGCATCCATGACCGCCTCGGACAGCAGGGACAGGGCACCGACGGGCGTCTTCAGCTCGTGGCTGACGTTCGCGACGAAGTCGCGGCGCACGGCCTCGATGCGGCGGGCCTCGGTCAGGTCCTCGACGAGGAGGAGCACCAGCCGGGAGCCGAGCGGCGCCACGCGCGCGGAGACGGCGAGGGCCTCGCCCCGGCCCGTACCGCGCCGCGGCAGGTCCAGCTCGACCTGCCGTATCTCGCCGTCCCGCCGGGTGTCGCGGGCCATCTGGAGCATCGGCTCCACGGCCAGCTTCCCGCCCCGGACCAGGCCGAGCGCGTACGCCGCGGAGCTGGCCTTCACCACCGAGTCGCTCTCGTCGAGCACGACGGCGGAGGAGCGCAGCACCGACAGGACCGTGTCGACACCGGGGGGCAGGACCGCGTCCGTGTGCAGCGAGGTCCGGGTGGGCCTCGCCTGGTCGCGCTCGCTCCAGCGGAACGCGAGCATGGCGATGACACCGGTGAGCAACCCGGCGACCGCTGCCACTGCGGCGACCGCCGCGTTCACGTCCATGCATCCAGGTTAGGCATGGTCAACGGCGCACTCCCAGCCGTCCGAGTGGCTGCTCGAACAGTCGTCGCTCAGAGTTCACCGAGGGGATGGTGACGGTTCACTTGGGAGGGAGGCCCCCGACGTGTCGTCCCGTGACCGTGGCACCGTGGGGCCCGAGCACCACCCAGCCCCACCGGGACCCCGAGCGTAGTGAGAGAGGGACATCCATGCGGGACGCGTACCACGAGGAACTGGACTCGATCGGCGAAGGGCTGGTCGAGATGGCCCGGCTGGTCGGGTCGGCCATCGGGCGCGCCACGACGGCGATGCTCGACGCTGACCTCAAGCTGGCGGAGGCGGTGATCGCCGCGGACCAGAAGATCGACGACCTCCAGCACGACCTGGAGGCCCGCGCGATAGCCCTGCTGGCGCGCCAGCAGCCGGTGGCGACGGACCTGCGGATCGTCGTGACCTCGCTGCGCATGAGCGCCGACCTGGAGCGCTCCGGCGACCTGGCGCAGCACGTGGCGAAGCTGGCCCGGCTGCGCTTCCCCAACCGCGCGGTCCCGGGCGACCTGCACGCCACGATCCTGGAGATGGGCCAGCTCGCGCAGCGCCTGATGGCCAAGGCGGCGGAGGTCATCATCACGAAGGACATCGACCTGGCGCTCCAGTTGGAGCAGGACGACGACGAGATGGACCTGCTGCACCGGACGCTGTTCCAGCACCTGATGGACGACCGCTGGAAGCACGGCATCGAGACGGCCGTCGACGTCACCCTGCTGGGCCGCTACTACGAGCGCTTCGCGGACCACGCGGTGTCGGTGGCGAAGCGGGTGGTGTACCTGGTGACGGGTGAGCACGCCGACGAGCTCCAGCAGCCGGAGGCGCCGGTCGAAGGGGCGTGAGGGCGGCGCTTTCGGGCCCGACGGGCCCGCCCGGGCGCCTGGTGGTACGGCAGAGGCGCGGGGACGGCGCGGCGCCTCCATGCGCCGTTGATGCGCCCTCACCGGCGGGCGTGCAATGAGGGGCGAGGCGACACAGGCCCCCCGCTGAGGAGGAAGCCATGGCAGATTCCCCCACGACCCGGACCGAGCAGGAGCCACCCGTCGAACCGACCCACCTGCCCCTGCTCGGCGCCTGCGGGTGCGGCTCCGGCTGTAGCTGCGGCTGCCAGTCGGGCGGTCCCTGCTCGTGCAGCGGCAGCTGCGGGTGACCGCGACGGCCGTGTGACGGCGGCCCCGGGCGGCGGGTGAAGGCGACCCGCGGCGCCCGCGGGCACGGGGTCCGGGCACCGCGCCCGTACCCCCTTCCCCGTACGACGGGCCCCGCGCCGGGATGACTCGGCCGGGGCCCTACGCGTGCGGGGGTGGGGGTGGCGGGGGCGGTGGGTGGCGGGGGCGGTGGTTGGTGGTGCGGGTGATGGTTGGTGGTGCGGGCGGTGCGGGTGGTGGCCGGTGCCTGGCGGTGCGGGTGGGGGCCTGGCGGTGCGGGTGGTGGTCGGCGGTGCGGGTGGTAGTCGGCGGCGGGGCGATGGCGGAGACCCGGCGGTGACCGGGTACGCCCGCCCCCAGGCCCGCGTCCCGCCGCACCGAGGGCGTGGAGCCCCCGCCGCCCAGACGGCGGCGGAGCCGCTCGGGGCCGGTGCGGGAACCCGTAGGCCGGGTACTGGTCCGCATCCGCAGGACCGTCGTGCCGCCGTGCCGCTGTGACCGGCCCGGACAGGCCCGCCACAACACCCTCTCCCCCCTCCCGCCTTTCCCCTTCGGCCCGGAGTCGTATCGGCCGGTCGATTCCACGGAGCAGGCCGTAAAAGCGGTCGGGGCTTTTCCGTGAACTCCGGGACGGCCATTTCTCCGGCGCCCGCCATAACGCCCGTACGGGAAAGGGCTTTTGGGGCGCTTTCGACTCTTCCGGGTTGCTGATATTTCCGGGCCCGGGCACCGGACGTCCCGCTCGCCGTCCACGTACCGCGGACGAACCGGCTCTCACGGGGTTCTTCGAGGGGCGGCCTTCGTAGGGACCGCCTGTCGCCGGCCGCCGATCAGCGGCGGCTCGCGGGGAGGGATGAAGGGAGTACCTGCTCCCCGCCACTTTTAACTTATATCGCACAGGGGGGCTTGCGGCAAGGCCCCGGTCATGCCGCAGAATTTCCGGCCTGAGCCAGAGCCGGCGAAAAAGGGAGTCACCAAAGTGCGGGTGTTGTTGACGACGTACGGATCGCGCGAGGGCGTCGAACCTCCGGGGGCACTCGCGGCGCGGTTGCGGGCCCTCGGCGCGGAGGTGCGGAGGTGCGCGCCGCCGGACGACGACTTCGCGCGGCGGTCGGCCGGTGTCGGCGTACCGCTGGTGCTCGACGTGGCCGGCCGGGAAAGGCCGCCCGCGTACGCGCGAACCGCACAAGTCCGTCGAGCCTGAACCGCACAAGCCCGCCGCACCCGCACCGCACAGGCCCGTCGAGCCGGACCAGAACACGACAACCCGCGAACCCCGGCGCCCCCGACCGGCAGCGGCCACAGGACCCACCACACCGGGCGGAGCACCGCCCGCCATGGCCGTCCGGTCCGCCGCCGCGCCGGTACGGACGCCCCGCCGCGCACCATGGCCGCGCGGCCCCCGATCGGAGCTGATGACGTGACCCCCCTGACCACCAGTGCGTTCGACCTCCCCGACCGCCTCGCCCCGAAGGCCGACCCGGCGCTGATCGCCCGCGACGAGGAGCACTTCGCGGCCATCGCGGAGTGCCTGGAGCAGTCGATCGCCGAACTGTCCGACCGCCTCGACGCCGTACGCAGGGCGCCCGGCGGCGTGGGCCGGGAGGCGATGGACCGGGACACGGAGGTCCACCGGCTCTCCGCCCGTCTGCGTACGCTGCGTCGCTTCGGCCTGGACCTGTGCCTCGGGCACATGGTCGGCGCGGACGACCCCGAGCCCGTGTACGTGGGGCGGCTCGGCCTTTCGGACAGCACGGGCCGCCGGCTGCTGCTCGACTGGCGCTCCCCCGCGGCCGAGCCGTTCTTCGGGGCCACCCACGCCAACCCGATGGGCCTGACGAGCCGCCGCAGGTACCGCTGGACGCGCGGCCGGATCAGCGACTACTGGGACGAGGTGTTCACCCCGGACGGGTTCGCCGGGCACGCCGCGCTCGACGACCAGTCCGCGTTCATCGCCAGCCTGGGCGGCACCCGGTCGCCACGGATGCGGGACGTGCTCGGCACCATCCAGGCCGACCAGGACGCCATCATCCGCGCGGGGTCCCGCGGCGCCCTCGTCGTCGACGGCGGCCCGGGCACGGGGAAGACCGTCGTCGCCCTGCACCGCTCCGCCTACCTCCTCTACTCCGACCCCCGCCTCGGTCACCGCCGGGGCGGCGTGCTCTTCGTCGGCCCGCACCAGCCCTACCTGGGGTACGTCGCCGACGTCCTGCCCAGCCTCGGGGAGGAGGGCGTGCAGACCTGCACCCTGCGGGACCTCGTCGCCGAGGGGGCCGGGGCGACGACCGAGACCGACCCGGAGGTGGCCCGCCTGAAGTCGTCCGCGGACATGGTGAAGGCGATCGAGAAGGCCGTCGGGTTCTACGAGGCGCCGCCCACCGAGGGGATGACGGTCACGACGCCCTGGGGCGAGGTCCACCTGAGCGCCGACGACTGGGCCGAGGCGTTCGAAGCACCGGAACCGGGCACTCCGCACAACGAGGCGCGGGACCTGATCTGGGAGGAGCTGGCCACGATCCTGCTGGACGGGCACGGCGGCGACGTACCGGCCGAGCTGTTCCGAAGGGCGCTGCGGCACGACGCGGAGCTGACCGGGGCCCTGAACCGCGCGTGGCCGTTGATCGAGGCGGCGGACCTGGTGGGGGACCTGTGGTCCGTACCGGCGTACCTGCGGATGTGCGCGCCCTGGCTGAGCCGCGAGGACGTCCAAAAGCTGCAGCGCGCGGACGCGCAGGCGTGGACGGTGTCGGACCTGCCGCTCCTGGACGCGGCACGGCAGCGGCTCGGCGACCCGGGGGCGGCGCTGCGCAGGCGCCGGCACAGGGCCGCCGTCGCCGCCGAACGCGAGCGCATGGCGGGCGTCATCGACAACGTGCTCGCCGCCGACGACGACGGCGAGGGCGCGGTGACGATGCTGCACGGGCAGGACCTGCGGGACGCCCTGATCGACGAGACCGCGCTGCCCGGCACCGAATCGGACCTGCTCGCCGGACCGTTCGCGCACGTCGTCGTGGACGAGGCCCAGGAACTGACCGACGCGGAGTGGCAGATGCTGCTGCTGCGGTGCCCGTCCCGGAGCTTCACCGTCGTCGGGGACCGCGCCCAGGCCCGGCACGGGTTCACGGAGTCGTGGCGGGAACGGCTGGAGCGGGTCGGGTTCGACCGGATCGACCTGGCCTCCCTGAGCGTCAACTACCGGACGCCGGCGGAGATCATGGCGGAGGCCGAACCGGTCATCCGGGCCGTACTCCCGGACGCCAACGTGCCGACCTCCATCCGCAGCGGCGGCGTCCCCGTCGTCCACGGGTCCGCCGCGGACCTGGACGCGGTCCTCGACGACTGGCTCGCCGCGCACGCCGACGGGACCGCCTGCGTCATCGGCGCCCCCGCGTTCCGGGAGAGGCCGCGCGTACGGTCGCTGACGCCGGAGCTGTCGAAGGGGCTCGAATTCGACCTCGTGGTCCTCGTCGACCCGGAGGCGTTCGGCGGGGGCGTGGAGGGGGCGGTGGACCGCTACGTCGCGATGACCCGCGCGACCCGCCAACTCGTCGTCCTCACCAGCCCCTGACACCCCGGCCACCCCTCCCCCTCCCGAACGCTTCGGCACCACGCGCCACCGAAGCACCCGGGAGGGGGCCCGCACAGAGGCGCCACGCAGGTGGGCGGTGGACCGGGCCGGGGCGTCGTGCACGAGGCACCGCGCGAGCGGGCGCCGAACCGTCCCAACGACGCCAACCGCGAACGCGAACACCGGGGCGGCCGGGCGGGGACAGAGGCGTGGGGGCCCGGCCAGGAGCCGGAATCCGGAGAGCACACGGCCCCATCGCCCTGACGGCCCGGAGAGGGCCCAGAGGCAGCGAAAAGCCCCCTCCCGGCGGGGGAACCGCAGGTCGGGGGCTTGTTCGTGGGCGGCTACTTCTTCTTGCCCTGGTTCTTCACGGCTTCGATGGCGGCTGCGGCGGCCTGGGGGTCGAGGTACTTGCCGCCCGGGGTGACCGGCTTGAAGTCGGCGTCGAGCTCGTAGTACAGCGGGATGCCCGTCGGGATGTTCAGGCCCGCGATGTCGGCGTCGGAGATGCCGTCCAGGTGCTTGACCAGGGCGCGGAGGCTGTTGCCGTGGGCGGCGACCAGGACCGTGCGGCCCGCCAGCAGGTCGGGGACGATGCCGTCGTACCAGTACGGCAGCATGCGGATGACGACGTCCTTCAGGCACTCGGTGCGCGGACGCAGCTCCGGCGGGATCGTCGCGTAGCGCGCGTCGCCGGCCTGCGAGAACTCGTCGTCGTCGGCGAGGACCGGCGGCGGGGTGTCGTACGAGCGGCGCCAGAGCATGAACTGCTCCTCGCCGAACTCGGCGAGCGTCTGCGCCTTGTCCTTGCCCTGGAGCGCGCCGTAGTGCCGCTCGTTCAGCCGCCAGGAGCGGTGGACCGGGATCCAGTGGCGGTCGGCGGCCTCCAGGGCGAGCTGCGCGGTGCGGATCGCGCGCTTCTGGAGGGACGTGTGGAGTACGTCGGGGAGCAGACCCGCGTCCTTGAGCAGCTCACCGCCGCGGACCGCCTCCTTCTCGCCCTTCTCGGTGAGGTTGACGTCCACCCAACCGGTGAACAGGTTCTTCGCGTTCCACTCGCTCTCGCCGTGGCGGAGGAGGATCAGCTTGTACGGTGCGTCGGCCATGCGTACGAGATTAGTGGACGCTCCCGGCGCTCGGACGCTTGACGGTCCCCGTCAATCCAGTGGCCAACGGGCCGTGGAAACGCGTAAGACCTAGGTAAGCAAAAAGCCGCTTACCAGGGAGCTCGCGTGTCCATCGTCCCGCTCATACGTTCAGCCCGGCGCACGGTGTCGGGGCTCCCGGAGGGGTTCTGGTGGCTGTGGCTGTCGACGCTGGTGAACCGTACGGGCGCGTTCGTCCTGACGTTCCTGTCGCTCTTCCTCACCCAGGAGCTGGGCTTCTCCGGCTGGTACGCGGGGCTCGTCGTCGCGCTGCACGGGCTCGGCGGCATCGCCGGGTCACCGCTGGGCGGCATGCTCAGCGACCGGTGGGGGCGCCGGCCGACGATGGTGGCCGGGCACCTGACGGGGGCCGGGTGCGCGGTGGCGCTGGCGGTGGTGACCAGCCCCTGGGCGGTCGCCGCGGTGGTGCTCCTCATGGGTGTCGCGATGCAGTCCGTGCGGCCCGCCATCGGCGCGACCATCGCGGACCAGGTGCCGGAGCACGACCGGCGGCGGGCGTACGCGCTGAACTACTGGGCCCTCAACCTGGGCTTCGCCATCGCCGCGACCGGTGGCGGCGCCGCGCTGTTCCTCGGCTACCGGACGCTGTTCCTGGCGGAGGCCGTCGCGACGGCGCTGTGTGCGCTGATCGTGTTCGTACGGCTGCCGGAGACGCGGCCCGAGACGCCGGTGGGCGCGGACGGGAAGCGTTCCGCCGGGCCCCGGCTGACGACGCTGGACGTGCTGCGGGACGGGCCGTTCCGGACGCTGGTGCTGCTGAGCCTGCTCGTGTGCACCGTCTTCAGCACCCCGTGGGTCGGCTTGCCGCTGACCATGACCTCCAAGGGGCTGGAGCCGGACGCGTACGGCATGGTCATCGCGGTGAACGGCGTCGTCATCGTCGGTTTCCAGCTGCTCGTCAACAAGATCACCGAGCGGCGGTCGCCGGTCGCGCTGCTCATCGTCTCGGCGCTGCTGTTCGCGGTGGGTACGGGGGCGACGGCGCTGGTGGGGACGCCGCTGATGTTCGCGGTGACCGTGGTGGTGTGGACGGTCGGCGAGATGGTCTACGTCCCGACGAACGCCGCCGCCACCGCCCGGCTGGCGCCGGTGCACGCCCGCGGCCGGTACCAGGGCGTGATGGGGATGGCGTGGTCGGTCGGCGGGTTCGTCGCGCCGATCACGGCGGGCTGGGTCGTGACCGGTCCGGGGCCGGGCTTCCTGTGGCTGGGGTGCGCCGCCGTCGCGCTGGTGGCGGCCGCCGGGTACGCGCTGCTGCTGCGGCGCGCGCTGAGCGGGGGCGAGGCGGGCGCCGGGGCGGACGCGGTGGCTGGTACGGGTGCGGTGTCCGGGACGGGTGCGGTGACTAGTACGGGTACGAGTGCGGTGTCTGGGGCGGGTGCGGCGACCGGTACGGGTGCGAGTGTGGCGACCGGGGCGAGTGCGGTGTCCGGTGCGGTAGCAGTGTCTGAGGTGGACGTGACGACCGGTGCGGGTATGAAGGCCAGTACGGGTGCGGTGGTGGTGGCCGGCGCGGGTGTGGCCACCGGTGCGGGTGTGAAGGCCGAAGTGGCTGAGAGCCCCGGTGAAGCCGAGACGGCCGGTAGCCGGGAGGCCGGGCTCAGCGCGGTGTGAGGGCGCGCCGGGCGGCGCGAAGACTCCGGGGGCGTACGGACACGGGGGTGTCGTACGCCCCCGGTACGTGCGGTGGGGCGGGGCGGGGCCCTTCGAGCGCACTGGTCAAGCTTGACCAGCCGGACCGTATGGGTGGCCGGCAGGCCGTGGCGTCACTTCGACGGCTGCGTGAGGTGGCTGAACGCCTCCAGGTTGCGGGTGGACTCGCCGCGGGAGACCCGCCACTCGTACTCCTTGCGGATCGCCGACGCGAAGCCCATCTCCAGGAGCGTGTTGAACGCGCCGTCCGCCGCCTCCAGGACGGAGCCCATCAGGCGGTCCAGCTCGTCGGGCGTGACGGCGGACAGCGGGAGCTTGCCGGTGAGGTAGACGTCGCCGAGCGGGTCGACGGCGTACCCGACGCCGTAGAGCTTCAGGTTCCGCTCCAGCAGCCAGCGGTGGACGGCCGCCTCGTTCTCCTCCGGGTGGCGGATGACGAAGGCGTTGAGGGACAGCGAGTGGTTGCCGAGGCGCAGGGAGAGCGTGGTGGACAGCTTCTTGGTGCCGGGGAGCGTGACGACGTACGAGCCGGGCTCCGGTGACTCCCAGGCCAGGTCGGCGTCGCGCAGTGCGGACTCGATGATCTGCTGTGCGTCAGCCATGGGGCGAGCGTACGCGACGGCGGTGCTCGTGCACGGCAGCCGCGTACACCTCCGCGGTGGCCGCCGCGGCCCGGTCCCAGCCGAAGGACCGCGCGTGGTGCGCGGCGGCGTCGCCGAGGCGGTCCGTGAGGTGCGGGTCGGCGGCGAACCGGGCCAGTACGCGCGCGTAGTCGGCGGGATCGTGGCCCTCGACCAGGAAGCCGGTCTCGCCGTCCCGCACGGCCACCGGCAGGCCGCCGACCGCTGCCGCCACGACGGGCGTGCCGGTGGCCTGCGCCTCGATGGCGACGAGCCCGAAGGACTCGCTGTGCGACGGCATGACGAGGACGCTCGCCGCGCGGAACCAGTCGGCCAGTTCCTGCTGCGCCACGGGCGGGTGGAAGCGGACCACGTCGGCGATGCCGAGCCGGGCCGCCAGCTTCTGCAGGCCCTCCGGCTTGGCGAGGCCGCTTCCGCTGGGCCCGCCGACGACGGGGACGACCGTGCGGGAGCGCAGGGACGGGTCGGCGTCGAGGAGCCGGGCGGCGGCGTGGAGCAGGACGTCCGGGGCCTTGAGGGGCTGGATGCGGCCGGCGAAGAGCGGGACGAAGGCGTCCTGCGGCAGGCCGAGGCGGGCCCGTGCGGCGGCGCGGCCGTCGGCGGGGCGGAAGCGATCCAGGTTGACGCCGGGGTGGACGACGGCCACCTTCGCGGGGTCGGCGTCGTAGTGGTGGACCAGCTCGTCGGCCTCGCCGGCCGTGTTGGCGATCAGCCGGTCGGAGGCCCGTACGATCTGCGTCTCCCCGATCACGCGCGCGGCGGGCTCCGGGGTGTCGCCCTCGGCGAGCGCGGCGTTCTTGACCTTGGCCATGGTGTGCATGGCGTGGACGAGCGGGGTGCCCCAGCGTTCGGCGGCGAGCCAGCCGACGTGGCCGCTGAGCCAGTAGTGGGAGTGGACCAGGTCGTAGTGGCCGGGCCGGTTGCGGGCCCACGCGCGCATGACGCCGTGGGTGAAGGCGCAGAGCTGGGCCGGCAGGTCCTCCTTGTTGAGGCCCTCGTACGGGCCTGCCTCGACGTGCCGCACGAGGACGCCGGGCGCGAGCTCGACGGACCGGGGCAGGCCGCCGGCGGTCGCGCGCGTGAAGACCTCGACCTCGATGTCGATGGCGGCGAGACGTTTCGCCAGCTCGACGATGTAGACGTTCATGCCGCCCGCGTCGCCGGTGCCGGGCTGGTGGAGCGGGGAGGTGTGGACGCTCAGCATGGCGACCCGCCGCGGTCCGCGGCGGTGCCGTCCGGGCAGCCTGAGCCGGGGCGGCGGTACCAGGGTGCCGGAGAACCGGGACACGTACTGGCTCACCTCGTCGGTCCTTCCGCTCAGGGTCAGGGGCGGGCACGGCATGGCAGGGAAGAGGCCGGCAGACCCCTCTCCGCCCCGCCACAACAGCGCGGGGGTGCCCTTTCATTTCCGCTTTGCCAATTCATTACGCCGGGTCGGGGACGGTCCAGGGCCCGGGGCCGGGGCGTCCCGGGCGGGGGCGTCCCGGGCGGGGCCGGGGTGTCGGGGTGAGGGGCGGGGCTCGGGCCGGGGCTGGGGGGTCGGGGTGGGCCGGGGCGTGAGATTGGGGCCTGGAGCTGGGGTGACGGGCCGGGACTGAGGTGATGGTCCGGGGTCTGGGCCGGGTTCTCCCGGGTGGACGCGCGTGTCCGGGTACCTCGCGGGCGGGGTCTCACGCCCGGCGGCTCTCCGGGCGGGCGCACGTGTCCGGGTACCTCGCGGGCGGGGCTCCGGCGCAGGGGTGGAGCCGGGGGCCAGGGTGTCGGGGCCGGGGCCTCCCGGGTGGGCGCGCGTCCGGGTACCTCGCCGGGTGAGCGCCGTGCCCGGGGTTCTCCGGTCGGGGACTCCGGGGCCCGGGCGTACGGCCGGGGGTTCGGAGCCGGAGTCTCCCGGGTGAGCGCGCGTCCGGGTGGTACCCCGCGGGGCGGGGACCACCCAGGGCTCTCCGAGCAGGGCCGGGACCGGGGCGCCCGGGCCGGGGCTCCGGGGCTGGAGCCGGAGCCGGAGCCCGAGCCGGGGGACGGGCGTCCGGGAAGGGGGGTCCAGGGGAGCGTCTACGCTCGTGGGCATGGCTCCGCGGATGACACGCCCTGTCGGGAGTCCCACGCGCGGGACCACCAACCCCAACCGGCTGCGCCGCATGGACCGCTGGATCGCCGATGCCCACGGCGCCGACCTGCGGCGTGCCGACGCCCCGCCGGTCGCCGTCGACCTCGGCTACGGCGCGGCCCCCTGGACCGCCGTGGAGCTGCTGGACCGCCTCCGCCGGGACGCCGACCCTCGCGCCCGGGTCGTGGGCGTGGAGATCGACCCCGCGCGCGTGGCCGCCGCCCGGCCCTACGCGCGCGAGGGCCTGTCGTTCGCACACGGCGGCTTCGAGGTGCCCGTCGACGGCCCGGTCGCCCTGATCCGCGCGGCGAACGTCCTGCGCCAGTACGACGAGGACCAGGTCGCGGACGTGTGGGCCCGCCTGTGCGGGCGCCTCGCGGCGCGGGGCGGCCTCCTCGTGGAGGGCACCTGCGACGAGATCGGCCGCCGCCACGTCTGGGTGGCGCTGGGCCCCGAGGGGCCGCGCACGGTGACGTTCGCCACGCGCCTCGGCTCCCTGGAGCGCCCCTCGGACCTGGCGGAGCGGCTCCCCAAGGCGCTGATCCACCGGAACGTCCCGGGTGAGCCGGTGCACGCGTTCCTGCGGGACTTCGACCGGGCCTGGGCGGCGGCTGCCCCGTACGCCTCCCTGGGGGCCCGCCAGCGGTGGATCGCGACGGCTTCGGCCCTGGCGGCGGACTGGCCGCTGGCCGACGGGCGTCGCCGCTGGCGCCAGGGCGAGTTGACGGTGCGCTGGGACGCGCTGGCGCCGCGGGGCTGGCCCACGGCGCCCCGGTAGAGCACGGCGGTCCGGTAGAGCACGACGCCCCGGCAGGAGCACGGCGGCCCGCGGCACCGCAACCCCGCCCTGTGGACAACCGCCCTGGTGGCGCCACTCGCCCCCAGTCTGTGGACAGCCGGTCGGGACCCCCTCCCGGCCCTGTTACTTTCACCGGTGACATGGCACGATCGCCAGCGGCACCGAGAGTTACTGACGGTAAATCAGATGGGGAGCGGTGCCGCCTGGTCGGTCGACGTCCGGAGGGGGAAGCCTGTGAATCGACGCCGTCGCGTCACCGTCGCGATCACCGCGGTGTGCGCCCTGACCGTTCTCGCGGCGCCGGCCCACGCCGCGCCCGCACCCGCGCCGACGCCCGGTGCGACCGCCCGGTTGCCGGAGAAGAGCCTGGAGGAGGTGCGCGCCGAGATCGAGGCGCTGTACCGGCAGGCCGCCTCCGCCACCGACGCGTACAACCTCGCGGAGGAGCAGGCGAAGAAGCAGTCGGCCGAGATCGTGAAGCTGTCCCGGGCGATCGTGGACGGCCAGGAGAAGATCGAGGAGCTGAAGCGCCGCGCCGGCGCGGCCGCCCGCGCCCAGTACCGCAACGGCGGCATCCCGGAGGAGGCGAAGCTCGTCCTCACCGACGATCCGCAGCTCTTCCTGGAGGGCGCCAACCGTCTCGCGCAGGGCCAGAAGGCGACCAAGGACCTGCTGGCGGAGCTCCAGCAGCGCCAGGAGGACCTGGAGACGTACACCGGGGACGCCAGCGCCGAGTGGACCCGCCTGGAGGCGAACCGCGCCCGCCAGGCCAGGGCGAAGAAGCTGATAACGGAGAAGATCGCCGCAGCGGAGAAGCTGGAGTCGCGGCTGGAGGCCGCCGAGCGGGAGCGGCTGCGGCTCCTGGAGCGGCAGGCACAGTCGAACGCACAGGCGGCGTGGCTGGCGTCGGGCGCCCTGAAGGAGGCCGGACGCGGCGCGAGCGCGCAGGGCGAGAAGGCCGTCGCGTTCGCCATGGCCCAGGTCGGCAAGCCGTACGTGTGGGGCGCGGAGGGCCCGGACGCGTACGACTGCTCGGGGCTCACGCAGCGAGCCTGGGGCGCGGCCGGCCGCGGCATCCCGCGCACGTCGCAGGAGCAGTGGCGGCTGCTGCCGAAGGTGGCGGTCCAGGACATGCGGCCCGGCGACCTGATCATCTACTTCGATGACGCCAGCCACGTGGGGATGTACATCGGGAACGGCTCGATGGTCCACGCCCCGCGGCCGGGGCGGCACATCACGGTGGCGGGTGCCGGTTCGATACCGATCCTGGGTGTCGTCCGTCCGGACAAGTAGCCGCATTACGGGAGCTGCGTCACGGGCAGGTCGGCCGGGGGCGTCCGGTGGGTCCGGGCGCGGGTGGAGCACGCTCCTCACGTGATGTTTCTCATGAGGAGGGGGCCAACTACCTCCCCATGCACGGCATATGCCGCGGAGTCTTCACTGATCGCCATTCCGTTCGGGCGCCGGGTGCCGCTATGGTCCCCGTCGGCGGAGCGTCGTCCGGCGCTCCACCCGCACCCTCGGGGGGAGGGAAGGAAACCGAACCGATGCCCGTACCCGCGCCCGTGCCCGCACAGCGGCAGAGGGTGAACACGCTCGACGTGTCGAACGGTGACCTCACTCTGCTGGTGATCGAGGAGGACCCGGCGGGCACCTTCACCGTCCCCGAACTGGTCGACGCCGCCGGCGGCCGCGTCCGCATACGCACCGCCCGGAACCTCACGGAGGCCGAGCGGCTTCTCACCGACGACGTGCACTGCGTCCTGGTCGACCTCGACCTGCCCACCGACGCGCGGCGCGGCGACGATCCTCTGTCCGCGCTGCGGCACGTCCTGCGCGTCGCCCCGCGCCACGCCGTGCTCGCCCTGGCGAGGTCGGAGCGCGCGGAGCTCGCGGCGGAGGCGGTACGGGCGGGCGCGCAGGACCGGCTGTTCCGGGAGGAGCTGGACGGGCCGCTGCTGAGCCGGGCCATCCGGTACGCGGTGGAGCGCAAGCGCGCCGACTCGGTGCAGGTGAAGCTGGCCGAGTCGCGACTGCGGGCCCAGGAGAACGCCCGGCTGGAGCGCGGGCTCCTGCCGACACCGCTGCTCCAGGGCTCCGACCTGCGGTTCGCCGCCCGTTACCGGCCGGGCCGCTCGCGCGCCCTGCTGGGCGGTGACTTCTACGACACGGTGCGCACCCCGGACGGCACGGTGCACGCCATGATCGGCGACGTGTGCGGGCACGGCCCCGACGAGGCGGCACTCGGCGTTGAGCTGCGCATCGCGTGGCGGGCGCTGACGTTCGCGGGGCTGTGCGGGGACGAGCTGCTGTCGACGCTCCAGCAGGTGCTGGAGCACGAGCGGGAGAGCGAGGAGATCTTCGCGACCCTGTGCACCGTGGACATCGCGCCCGACGGGCGGCGGGCCGGGTTGTGCCTGGCCGGCCACCCGGCGCCGCTCCTCGCCCGCCCCGCGCAGGGCGCCCGGCTGCTCCCGTACGAGGACGGCGGCCCGGCGCTGGGCGTGCTGCCGAAGGCGCGGTGGCCGCGGCGGCAGGTGGAGCTGGGCGGGGTGTGGAGCCTGATGATGTACACCGACGGCCTGATCGAGGGCCGCTCGGCAGGCCCCGGTTCGCCACGGCTCGGACAGGAGGGCATGGTCGACATGATCAACCGCCAGCTGGCCAGGGGCCTGGCCGGCGAGGAGCTCCTGGAGGCCGCGGTGGCGGAGGTCCGCGACCTGAACGAAGGGGAGCTCACGGACGACGTGGCGGTCCTCCTCCTGGACCGCGCCGCCCGCTGACGGGGCCGCCCGCCTGACGGGCCGCTCCGGTCGCGGTCCGCGTGCGCGGCCCGCTGGCCCCACACGCCCCGCGCCGGACGGCCCGGCCGTCCGAGGTCGCCCGCCCTGCACGGAGGCGTCCGGTCCTCTCCCGGGTCGCCTGGCCCTGTCCCCGGGGTCGCCCGGCCCTGCCCGAGGTCGCTCGGCCATCCGAGGTCGCCCGTCCCTGCCCGGGGTCGCCCGATCCTGCCCGGGGTCGCCCGTCCCTGCCCGGGGTCGTCCGATCCTGCCCGGAGTCGTCCGGCCCGTCCGGGCCGCTACCGGCCGCCGTTGTAAGGGCCGTACGGGCCGTCGCTGCTGGAGCCGCGACGGCCGCCGCCCGACACCTGGCGGAGGGCGGGGCGTACGTCCACCATGAAGACGATGGTCGCGACGAGTCCGGCGAGCTGGAGGACCAGGAAGTTCACGAAGAGGTCCACGGCGACCGTGACCCCCAGGATGATCAGCCAGAACGACTTGGTCTGCTTGTCCGCGGCCCGGTAGGCGTCCTCGCGCGCCAGGGCGGCGAAGACCAGCGCGACGACGGCGAACACGAGCATCGCGAGGAAGAGCAGCCCGACCAACGAGTTGAAACCGGACATCAGCATGGTGAGCACCGCCTGGTAGGTGGATGGAGCGCCTCGCGGCCAAGGTACCCGTACAACGCCCCGGCAACCGTGAAGGTGCCTGGCCGGACCGTACGCCGACGCGGTGTCGGCGTGCGGTCCGGCCGGGCGCGGCGGCTCACTTCTCGTCGGCGGTGCCCGAGGAGGCGGTCTTCCGGGCGGTGCTCCTCCGGGCGGAGGTCTTCCGCGCGGTGCCGGACTCGGCGGACGCGGTGCCGGACTCGGCGGCCTCGGCGTCCGCCCCGACCGGAGCGACCGGAGCGGGCTCCTCGGCACCGGTGGCCCGGTCAGCCTCATCGGCGGCCCCGGCCGCCTTCCCGGCGTCCTCGGCCTTCCCGGCCTTCTCGGCCTTCTCGGTGTCCTCGTTCTTGCCGGTCTTGGGCGCCGGGGCGGAGTCGGGCTCGACGGCGATGGCGATCTCGGTGATCTCCTCGGCCGCCTCGCCGCGCCACGCCTTGACGGCCTGCTCGCCGTGTTCGGCAACCTTCTCGTACGCCTCACGGGCCTTCACGGCGTACTCGGCCGCGGCGCCGACCCCGCGCAGGGCCAGGCCCTGGGCGGTCTCGCCGAGCTTCTTCAGGTCCGTGTCGAAGCCGCCGACCAGCTCGGTGAACTTGGCCTGGAGCGTCGCCTGGGCCTCCTTGGCCTGCGCGGCGACCTTCTCCTGGACCGCCTTCGGGTCGGTGTTGCGCACCGCGTCGAGCCGGGACGGGGCTTCGGCAGCGATCTTGCGGGCCTGCTGCACGGCGAGGTCGGCGGTACCGGCGGCGAAGTAGAGGGGCGTACGCAGCTCGTCGATGATGGCCATGGTCTGTGGTCCTCCCGTGTCGCGGGTTCGTCGCGCGGCGGTGCGCGCGATCGTCGCGGAGTCAGAGTTCGGTAGATCCTGTGCCTGCTCCGGCATCACCGGTGCCGCCGTCCGTGTCGAGCGCGTTCTCCTTGCGGAAGGAGTCGTAGATCTGCAGCAGCACTTGCTTCTGCCGCTCGTTGATCGAGGGGTCGGCGAGAATGGCGGCCCGCGTCTCCAGTTCCTCGCGGTCCCGCTCGTCGAGGATCCCGGCCCGCACGTACAGCGTCTCCGCGGAGATCCGCAGCGCCTTGGCGACCTGCTGGAGCACCTCCGCGCTCGGCTTGCGCAGCCCGCGCTCGATCTGGCTCAGATACGGATTCGACACCCCGGCCGCCTCCGCGAGCTGCCGCAACGAGAGCTGCGCGGTGCGCCGCTGCTCGCGCAGGTACTCGCCGAGGTTGCCGACGTTGAGTGATGCCATGCTCCGATGCTGCCCGCCCTCGCTAACAATTGCAAGCACATGCTTGCCGCAGTTACTCAACCCGGACATCCGGCGGACAGGACAGGTGCGCCCCGCGGGTCCCTCCTCCGCGTCCCGTGCCAGCATGGGAGAAGACGTCAACGGGGAGGGCCACCATGGCTGTTGAGCGGGTCTGGTTGGACGTGCCGTTCGCCGAGAAGGACGCGGCGAAGAAGGGCGGGGCCCGGTGGGACCCCGCCGCCAAGCGCTGGTACGCGCCGCGCCCGGGGATGGCGGAGCTGGAGCGGTGGGCGGCCGCGCCGGACGTTCCCGATCTGCTGCCGGGGGAGGACCGGAGCCTCGGCAGCGGCCTGTTCGTCGACCTGGTGCCGCAGACCTGCTGGTTCACCAACGTCCGCTCCTGTGTGGACGGGAGGGACTGGGAGCGGCTCCGCCGGATGATCACCCGTCGGGCCGGGCAGCGGTGCGAGGTCTGCGGGGCCGCCGAGGACCGCGAGCAGAAGCGGTGGCTGGAGGCCCACGAGCGGTGGACCTTCGACGAGGCCGCGCGCGTGCAGACCCTCAAGCGCCTCATCTGCCTGTGCACCGACTGCCACACGGTCACCCACTACGGCTACGCCCAGGTCCGCGGTGTCGAGGCGCGGGCGTTCGCCCACCTGGTGAAGGTCACCGGGATGACCGAGCCGCAGGCCCGGGAGCACGTCCGGACCGCCTTCGCGGTGTGGGAGAGGCGCTCGCAGGTCGCCTGGGAGCTGGACCTGGGCATCCTCACCGACGCCGGGATCAGGCTCGCCCCGCCCCCCGGGGCGGGAGAACGCGTCAGGGTCGCCGCGGAGACGCTGCGTGCCGAGGGCCGGCCGGCAGTGCCCCACCGGCCCGGCCCCGACCGGGCCGACCGGCGGTCCGGGCGGCGCTAGACGGCCGGAGCCCTGAGGGCGTTGGGCGGCTGGGACCTCGACCGGGCCGACCGGTGGTCCTGACGGCGTCAGACGACCGAGGCCCCCGACGGCGTTGGGCGGCCGGGGTCCCAGACGACGTTGGACGGCCGGGGGTCCGACGGCGTTGGGTTGCATCCGGCGCCAAGGGGCGTCCGGAGCCAAGGCGGCATCCGGCGCCGTCACGCGCCGTCCTCCGGGGGGTGGGTCGTCACGATCGTCCGGGACCTCAGTTCGTCGACCGCGTCCGCGCACGCGCGCGTGCCGTCCGCCGTCAGCACCGCCATGCCCAGCCGGTCCGCCGACGACCTGAGCGGGGAGACCGGGTCACCCGGTTCCACCGGGACGTCCCAGCGCACCAGCCGCCACCCGGTCGGGGCGGGCCGCGGGGCGACCGCCGCCACCCGGCCCGGCGGGGCGGTGACGAACACGGTCGCCGCCGCGGCCACCACCGCCCCGTCCGGCTCCTCGCGCGGGCCCACGCCGACCGGCCAGCCCAGCGCGGCACGCCGCCAGTCGACCCCCCGGGTGAGGCGTACGAGGTCGGGGATGCCGTCGCCGCCGGGGCGGTTGTGCGTCTCGATGACGGTCACGCGCGCGCCGTCGACCTTGACCTCCGTGTGGGCCGGGCCGTCCGTGAGGCCCACCGCGTCGAGCAGTTCCGCGACCGCCCGCTCCACGCGCCGCCGCCCGGCCGCGTCCAGCGACGGCGCCGGCATCAGGTGGGCGACCTCCACGAACGCCTCGCCCTCGGTGCGCTTCTCCGCGATGCCGAGGCACGTGTGGCGCCCGCCCGAGGACAGCGTCTCGACGCTGTACTCCCGTCCCCCGACGTACCGTTCGAGCAGCGTGGCCCGGGTCCTGCGGTCCTCCGGCAGGTCCGCCGCCGACCTCAGGAGCGTGACCGCGTTGCTGCCGGTGCCCGCGACCGGCTTGGCGACGACCGGCGCCTTCGGGCCGCGGTCCGCGCCGAACAGCCGGGCCACCGCCTCCGCGTCGTCGCCGGCCGCGAACGGCGGGTTCAGGTGCGGGGCCGACCGCTCCAGTACGCGCCGCATCTCCAGCTTGTCGCGCGTGGCCCGTACGGCCTGCGGGGGCGCCCCGGCCGCGCCGAGGCGGCGGGCCGCGACGGCCGCCGGTTCGAGGCCGAGTTCGGTGAGCGAGACGACGGCGGCCGGGGACAGGGGGCGCAGCACCTCGTCGACGAAGGCGAGGAACGTGGGCCCGTGCTGGTAGTCGACCGCGTGGTGGGCGACGGCGGGCGCGTCGAGGGGAGCCGCGCCGGGCAGCCGTACGTGGACGACGTCGACGGGCAGCGTGGCCGCCGCGCGGGCGACCGCCGCGTCGGCGCCGAGGACCACGAGCGTCACGGCGCGCGCCCCGGGGCGCGCGCCCGGCCGGTGCGGTGTCCGTCCCCCCACTCCACACGGGTGATCGTAGTGGCCGGGCGCCCCCTCCGGGCCCGTGCGCGCCCCCGGGCCGTGCGGTCACGACATCCCGACGGCCGCGCCCAACTCCCCCGGCAGCGGCCGGGTGTGGAGGACGTCCAGCCGGGACACCGCGCGGGTGAGCGCCACGTACAGCCGGTGCGGGCCGCGCGGCCCGGCGTCCGCGACGGCGGCGGGCTCGGCGAGGACGACGTGGTCGTACTCCAGGCCCTTCGCCAGCCCGGCCGGCACCACCGTGACGCGCGGCGCGCCGGCGGCCACGTCGCCGGGGTGCCCCGTCGCGACGCCCGCCGCCTCCAGCGCACCGCGCAGCCGCTCGTACGCCGCGTCCGCCACGACCACGCCGATGGAGCCCTCCCGGTCGAGCGCCGCCCGCACCGCGTCCACCACCGCCTCCTCCAGGCCGGTCACCGCCCGCACGGTCACCTCGCCGTCCCGCCGGACCGACCGCGCGGGCGGCACGTCCACGCCCAGGGCGCCGAGCAGCCGGTTGGCCAGGTCCACGACGGCGCCCGGCACCCGGTACCCGGCGGTCAGCGCGGTGATCCGGGCGTCCGGACGGCCCAGGTGCGCCAGTTGCTCCCGCCAGTCGCGGGCGGCCCACGGGGTGGTGCCCTGCGCGAGGTCGCCCAGCACGGTCAGCGAACCGGACGCGGAGGTGCGGCGGGCGACGGCCCGGCACTGCATGGGCGACAGGTCCTGCGCCTCGTCGAGGACGATGTGGCCGTACCCGGCGGTGCGTTCGAGCTGCCCGGCCAGTTCGTCGAGGAGGACCAGGTCGGCGGCGGTCCAGCGGGCGGAGCGGTACGAGCGCGGGGGCCTGGCCCAGCGGATCGCGGCGCGCTCGGCACCGGTCAGCGCGGGATCGCGCGGGTCGGCCAGCACCTCGGCGAGCACCTGCTCGGGGGCGACCCTGGGCCAGCACGCGTCCAGCAGGGCCGTGACGGGGCGCGACCGGCCGACCCGCCGCTCCCAGGCGGCGCCCACCGGACCGGCACGCCGCTCGGCACGCGTGCGCAGGGCCCGTACGACGCGGCTGCGCAGGCGTTCCCGGCCGACCAGGTACGGCGGGGCCTCCGCCCGTACGCCCTCGACGAGCACGGCGAGTTCGTCGGCCGGGAGGCGCCAGCGGTAGGCGCCGTCCGGGACGGCCAGTTCCGCGGACGGAGGCACCACGCGCGCGTAGAGGGCCCTGCGCAGGACGGCGGCCATGCGGGCGCCGTGCTTGACGGCCGCCGCCGCTTCGGTGTCCTCGGCGCGGGGCTCGTGGCCGACGGCGCGGGCGATCTCCTCGTCGACGGTGGTCTGGCGCACGTCCCGCTCGCCGAGCGCGGGCAGCACCTCGGAGACGTACGCGAGGAAGGCCCTGTTGGGCCCGAGGATCAGCAGTCCCGCGCGCTGGACGCGCCCGGGGTGGGTGTACAGCAGGTACGCGGCACGGTGCAGGCCGACGGCGGTCTTGCCGGTGCCGGGGGCGCCCTGGACGCAGAGGGACGTGCCGAGCGGGGCGCGGACGAGGTCGTCCTGCTCGGGCTGGATGGTCGCGGCGATGTCCCGCATGGGCCCGACGCGCGGTCGCTCGATCTCGGCGGCGAGCAGCCCGCCGGAGCGCGCGGCGGCCCCTCCAGCCGCACCGGCCTCTCCGGCCGCATCGCCCGTGCCGCCCCCGCCGCCCGCGCCGGCCGCACCGCCCGCGACGTCTCCGCCGCCCGTGCCGGCCGCCCCCGCCGGGCCTTGCAGGTGCTCGTCCTCCAGGCCCGTCAGGTCGGCGGAGTCGCCCTTGCTGTACGGCGCCCAGCCGAAGCGCCGCCGGACCCGTACGCCCTGGGGGTCGTCCGGCCGCGCCTGGTAGAACGCGCGGGCCACGGGCGCCCGCCAGTCGACGACGAGGGGCGGCTCGGCCGGGTGGGCACTGACGCGGCGGCGGCCGATGTGGTGGCGGCGGCCGTCGGTGTGGTCGAGGCGGCCGAAGAACAGCGGCCCGGGCGGCTCCTCGCGCAGTTCCTTGGCGTGGCTGCGCAGGTGGTAACCGAGGTCCTCGGCGTCGGCGCCGGAGGCCGAGACGTCCTCACCGGTGACGACGCGTTCGGCGGCGCCGTCCGCCATGCAGGTCAGCGCGGCGCGGCAGAGGTCGTGGAAGGCCCGTTCCTGGTGCAGGTCGTGGTCGAGTGGCGTCATTCCTCCGAGAATAACGCAACCGAGTATCTTTTTTTACCGAGTAACGTTTTACTGGAGCCGGTCCGCGAGCCCCTCCGCCAGTTGCCGGAACGCCACGTCCGCCGCCGCGACCGCGTCCGGGTGCACCGCGTCCGCGCTCTCCCCGGCCTCGATCCGCCGCCAGTTCTCCTCCGCCAGGACCCGCAGCACGGCGATGACCTGTCCCGCCGCGAGCCGCGCGCCGACGTCCCCGCCGAGCGCCTCCGCGAGCGCCCGCTCGGACTCGCCCTGGTACGCGTACAGCCGCGCGACCAGGCTCGGCGTGCCGTACAGCAGCCGGTGGAAGGCGAGGACGGACGGTTCGTCGCTCAGCCCGGTGACGGGGTCGCGGCGGTCGAGCCCGTCGAGGAGGTGCCGGTGCAGGGCCGTCAGCGGCCCGACGCCTTCGGCGCGGGCGGCGACCACGCGCGCGGCCTCGTCGCGGTGGTCCGCGAACCGGTGGACGACCAGGTCCTCCTTGGCCGGGAAGTACCGGAACAGCGTCGGCTTCGACACCTCGGCGGCCGCCGCGACCTCGGCGACGGAGACCCGGTCGAAGCCGCGTTCCAGGAAGAGCGCGACGGCCGCGTCGGAGATGGCCCGGTACGTCCGCGCCTTCTTCCGCTCCCGCAGACCGGCACCGACACCCGCACCGACCCCCTCGGCACCGCCCGCACCCGCCGACCCAGCCCTATCCGCCGACCCGGTCGTACTCACCGACCCCGCCCTATGCGCCGGCCCGTCCGCACCCGCCGGCCCGCCCGCGCCCCTGCCCGCTTCACCCATCCGTCCGCTCCACCATCACCTGGACCCCGTCCAGCAGCCGCTCCAGGCCGAAGCGGAACTCGTGGTCCGGGTCGTCCGGGCCGTCCATGACCCCGGACTCCAGCGCCCGCGCCACCGCCGGGAACCGCTCCGGGTCCGCCAGCAGCCGCAGCGTGCGGGTGTAGCGGGCCATCACCTGCTCGGGCGTCCCGCCCGTCGCCGTCACCGCCGCGGCGAGGTCCGCCATCAGCCCGGCCTCGTTCCGGACGAACCCGCCGACCAGCAGCACCACCGAGATCTTCGCCCCCTCGTCGAGCGGGGTCGGCGCGAGCGCCTCCATCCCGGCCTCCCACCACGCCACCGAGTTCGGCGTCGCCGGGGGCCCCGAGACCGGGATGCGCAGCAGCCACAGGTTCCGCTGGAACACCGCCCGCTGCGCCCACGCCCAGCGGGCCAGCCCCTCGCGCCAGCCGGTGCCGGGCGGCGGCGGGTCCGGGGGCGCGCCGATCGCCGCGTCCTGCATCAGCACGTACAGCTCGTCCTTGGCGCCGACGTACCGGTACAGCGACATCGTCGAGACGCCCAGTTCCTTCGCGACGCGCCCCATGGAGACCGCGGCGAGCCCCTCCGACGCGGCCAGGGCGACCGCCGCGTCCACGATCCGGTGCACGCTCAGGCCGGGCCTGGGCCCCTTCGCGGGGCGTTCGCGCAGGCCCCAGGCGGCCTCCAGGCCGGGCGGGAGCCCCGTACCGCCACTGTCCGCCACCGGCCTCACCCTCCCTGCCTCCGGCCCGGACGCCGGACCGCTTGACGCCCATCCTAGTAATGCGTAACCCTTACACAGTAGTGCGTATGACATACGCAGTAAGGGGATCGCCATGCCGGGCAGCACCGCCATCGAGGCCGTCGGCCTCCGCAAGTCGTACGGGGACGCCCCCGTCCTCGACGGCATCGACCTGCGCGTTCCGCGCGGGGCCGTCTTCGCCCTCCTCGGCCCGAACGGCGCCGGGAAGACCACCACCGTCCGCGTTCTGGCCACGCTCACCCCGCCGGACGGCGGGCGGGCGCGGGTCGCCGGGTACGACGTGGTCGCCGAGCGCTCCCGGGTGCGCCGGGCGATCAGCCTCACCGGGCAGTACGCCGCCGTCGACGACCTCCAGACCGGCTCCGAGAACCTGCGCATGATGGGCAGGCTGTCCGGGCTGTCCCGCCGCGACGCGCGCCGCCGCGCCGCCGACCTGCTGGAGCGCTTCGGCCTCGCGGACGCCGCCGACCGCCCCGCCGGTACGTACTCGGGCGGCATGCGGCGCAGGCTCGACCTCGCGGCCGGCCTCGTCGGCGAGCCCGAGGTGGTCTTCCTCGACGAGCCGACGACCGGCCTGGACCCGCGCAGCCGCCAGGAGCTCTGGCAGGTCGTGCGCGACCTGGCGGCGGGCGGCGCGGCGGTGTTCCTCACCACCCAGTACCTGGAGGAGGCCGACCAACTGGCCGACCGCGTCGCCGTCATGGACGCGGGGCGCGTCGTCGCGGAGGGCACGGCCGAGTCCCTCAAGTCCCGCGTGGCGGGCCACCGGCTGGACGTCGTCGCCACGGACGCGGCGGCGTACGCCCGCCTGGAGGCGGAAGCGGGGGCCTACGCGCGCGTGGAGGCGGAAGCGGGGGCCTACGCGCGCGTGGCACCGCATCCGGACCCCGCGCACGTGGCGCCAGGCCCGGGCTCCGCGCACGTGACGCCTCCCTCGGGCCCCGTGCGCGTGGCACCGCATCCGGCCTACGCACGCGTGGCACCCCCACCGGACCCCGCGCGCCACGCACCGCACCCGGACCCCGCGCGCGTGACGCCTCCCTCGGACCCCGCGCGCGTCGCGCCGCACCCCGCCCCGCTGCGCTCCCCCGGCAGCCTCACGCTCGGCATCCCCACCGACGGCACCGCCCCGCACGTGCGGGCGCTGCTCGACGCGCTCGACCCCGGCCGGACGGACATCGCCCGCTTCGCGGTGCGCACCGCCACCCTCGACGACGTCTTCCTGGCGCTGACCGGCGCCGCCACCGCGAAGGAGACCACCCGTGACTGACGCCGCCCTCACCCTCGTCGGCCGGGGCGTCCGGCTCAGCCGCCGCAACCCCGACGCGCTCATCACCGCCATGGTGCTGCCGGTGATGCTGATGCTGGTCTTCGTCTACTTCTTCGGCGGCGCCATCGACACCGGCACGCACACCTCGTACGTGACGTACGTCGTCCCCGGCGTCCTCCTGCTGTGCGCCGGGTTCGGCGCGTCCACCACCGCCGTGCGGGTCAGCGAGGACATGAAGGCGGGCATCGTCGACCGGTTCCGCTCCCTCGACGTGGGCGCGGTGCCGATCCTCGCCGGGCACGTCGGGGCGAGCCTCGTGCGGAACCTGCTGTCGACGGCGCTCGTCGTCGGCGTCGCGTTCCTGATCGGCTTCCGGCCCGAGGCCGGGCCCGCCGGGTGGGCGGCGGCGCTGGGACTGCTGTTCGCGTTCGTGCTGGCCGTGTCGTGGCTGTCGGCGGCGGCCGGGCTGCTGGCGCGCACGCCGGAGGCGGCGAGCGGGTTCACCTTCTTCATGATGTTCCTGCCCTACCCGAGCAGCGCGTTCGTCCCCGTCGACACGATGCCCGGCTGGCTGCACGGCTTCGCCGGGCACCAGCCGGTCACCCCGGTCATCGAGTCGCTGCGGGGCCTGCTGCTGGACCGGCCGGTGGGCGGCGCCCCGTGGACCGCCCTCGCGTGGTGCGCCGGGCTGCTGGCCCTGGCCCTGGCCCTGTCGGGGGCCCTGTTCCGGGCGCGCACCCGGTGAGGGCGGCCAGGAAGGCCCCCCGGGGCCCGCCGTCAGAAGATGTCCGGGCACCAGGCCCGACGCGGGGCCCGCAGCAGCAGGTCCGTCCGCGCCGCCGCCCCCGGCGCCGACTCCTCGACCCGGCCCAACGCCACCAGCCGCGCCACGGACTCGTCGCCCAGGTACAGCGCTCCCAGGTCGGCCACGTCCAGCACCAGGTCGGCCGGCGCGGCCGTCGGCGCGCACGCGGCGCCCTCCGGGGAAGCATCCAGCCGGAACCGGCCCCCGGCCAACCCCGCCGCGTCCCGCACGTCCAGCACCAGCGACCCCGCCGTCCCGTACGCACGCGCCTCCAGCGCCCGTACGACGTCCAGGACCCGCACCCACATCATGTCCGCGTACGTCACCACCCGGGCGGCCCGCGGGTCCGGGAGGAGCAGCGGCAGCAGGTCGTCGGGGGCGCGGTTGCCGCTCTCCACGAACGTCACCCAGTCGATCGCGCACACGTACCGCCACAGCGCCCGCTCGGCGGCCGGGGTGACCGCGATCAGGTCCCGTACCGTCAGCGTGTTCAGCGGCTGCTTGCCCTCGTCCCACGTCTCGTCGGCGGCGTACGCGACGTACCCCTCCAGCTCCCCGGACGCGGAGCGGTACGTCGCGTAGAACGGCTCCGTCCAGGACTCGCCGGGCGGGAGATCCCAGCCGGTGCGGCGCTCCCAGTCGCGCACGGCGCGGCTCACCATGCCGTGGCGCACGGCCCGCGCCCGGTCGTACAGCTCCGGGCCCAGCTTGCGGACGGCCTCCCCGTCGACGAGGTCGATGCGGCCGCCGTCCTCCGGCCCGGACCAGCGCGGGTCCAGGGCGGCGCGGCGCAGGTCCACCTTCCACCGGGTGAGCCAGGTGGCCGGGCCGAAGCCGAACCGGCCGTAGATCGGGTACTCGGCGGCGATCAGCGTCGCCAGGACGTCACCGCGCTCCTTCGCCTCGGCCAGCTCGGCGCCCATCATCCGGCCGAGCAGGCCCCGGCGCCGGTGCGTCGGCGAGACGGAGACGTTCGTGACGGCGCTCGCCGCCACGGGGGCGCCGCCGACCGCCGTCACCTCCTGCGCGAACGAGCGGAACGTCGCCACGCACCGCCCCTCGTCGAACACCCCGCGCATCCGCGGGAAGTTCTGGTGGGGCAGGCGTATCGCGATCTCCTCCGGGGAGGGCGTCGGTGGCCGCAGGAACCCGGTGTGCAGGGCGCGGAGCCAGTCGGGGTAGTCGCTCTCGGTGAGGACGCGCGGGACGAGGGAGCCGGAGGCGGTGGGGTCGGACGTCATGCGGCCACGCTAGACAGCCGTCAGCCCCGGCCGCACCAGGGTTTTCCCCTGTCAGGCCCGCTTCCCACCGGTCCTCGCCGACTCCGGTCGGCCCCCGCCGTACCCCGGTCACCTCCGGTCGGCCCCCGCCGTACCCCGGTCGGCTCCGGCGCCCCGGCGGCCCTCGGCGGTCAACGCCGGACCCCGGGAGCCACAGCCGGTCGCCGGATCCGCCGGGCCCCACCGCCCCTGACACCCCCTGCGCCCCCGGCGCCCCCTGCGGTCACCGCCGGAACCGCCGCCCCTGGCCGGCTCCCACCAATCCCGGCGGCCACCACCGGCCCTCGGCCGGCACCTGAAGCGACCGGCGGAAGACGCGACCGACGCAAGGCGCGGACCGGCGGAAGGCACGGCCGGCAGAAGGGGCGGCCGGCAGAAGGGGCAGATCGACAGAAGGAGCAGAAGGGACAGATCGGCGGGAGGCTCGACCGCGGCGGACGGCGCGGGCCGGTCGCCGCCGGTCCGCGCCCGGGCCGATCCCTCACGCCAGCAGGTCGTCGACCTGTGCCTCCCCCTCCCGGTACCGGCGGGCGATCTCCGCGCTGCAGCCGTCCGCCGTGCGCTGGAGCTCCTGGCGGCGGCGGGAGACGACCTGCTCGTACCGGGCCAGCCGCCCCATCGCCTCGTGGAGTTCGGCGTCCGTACGGGCGTCGAGGTCGGACAGTTCGACCTCGGCGAGCATCTCGGCCGCCAGCACCCGGTACTCCTCGCTCCTCGGCGTGGACAGCGTCATGTGCCGCACCGAACCGGGGCGACGGGCCGACGGCGCGTCGGCGAGGATCTCCGACAGCCGGTGCATCACCGGCACCTCCGGCGCCGCCCGCCGCGCCAGTTCCGCGCGGAGGATGTCGATGCGGCCCTGCAGCAGCCGCCGCACATAGCTCAGGTCGGCCTCGTCGGTGTGCGAGTCGCGCCGCAGCGCCCGCAGTTCGTCGAGGCGGAGCGCCTTCAGGTCGGGGGTCACGGCGGACTCCGGCGGTCGTACGGCCTCCAGCGCGGCGAATCCGACGGCCCGTGTCGTCCCGACCGTCCTCGTCACCGTCCCGGTGGCGGCGGGTGGCTCGGTCGCGGACCGCTGCACCGGCGGACGGGACCGCTCGGACGCTGGACCGACACAGGTGATCGATGCGGGGCCGGGCTGCTGCCCGGCGCCAGGTGTGCTCATGTGTTCCGTCCCCTCGACCGGTGCTTCAGGGGCACCGCCTGACAGGCATGGTGCCACTCCCGCATGCGCCGCGCAGGCGTGTGCACCCGTTCGGCCCCCGGTAAGTTGGGGCATATGCGAGCAGTGGTGCAGAGGGTCGACGGGGCGCGGGTCGAGGTCGCGGGCGAGACGGTCGGGGAGATCGTCGGCGAGGGCCTGTGCGTCCTGGTCGGCGTCACCCACGGGGACACCCCGCAGAAGGCGGCGCAGTTGGCGCGGAAGCTGTGGAGCCTGCGCGTGCTGGACGGGGAGAAGTCCTGCTCGGACGTGAACGCGCCCCTGCTGGTGGTCTCCCAGTTCACCCTCTACGGGGACGCCCGGAAGGGCCGCCGCCCCACGTGGAACGCGGCGGCACCCGGCGACGTGGCCGAGCCGCTGGTCGACGAGGTCGTGGCGCGGCTGCGGGAGGCGGGGGCGACCGTGGCGACGGGCCGGTTCGGCGCGGAGATGCGGGTCTCGCTCACCAACCACGGCCCGTTCACGGTGCTCGTCGAGGTCTGACCGCGCCCACGGCGCCCGTCGAAGCCCCACCGCACTCACGGCACACGACGCCCGTCGAAGCCCCACCGCGTCCACGGTGCTCGCCGGAACCCGACCCCGTCCCCGGCGCCCGTCCACGACGCCCGTCGAAGCCCCACCGCCCGGTTCGTGCGGAGCCCCTACGGCTCCACCACCGGCTCCTGCGCCGCCGCCGTCCCCTCGGCGACGACGAGCGTCGCGTCGACCGGCACGTTCCGCTTCACCAGCGCGAGGGCGATCGGGCCCAGCTCGTAGTGGCGGACCGCCGTGGTGACGAAGCCGAGCTGCCGCCCGTCCGGGCCGTCCGAGGCGAGCCGTACGGGCGCGCCGTGCGCCGGGAGGTGCACCTCGCTGCCGTCCAGGTGCAGGAAGACCAGGCGGCGCGGCGGCTTCCCCAGGTTGTGGACGCGCGCGACGGTCTCCTGCCCCCGGTAGCAGCCCTTCTGGAGGTGGACGGCCCGGCCGATGAGGCCGATCTCGTGCGGGATCGTGCGGTGGTCGGTCTCGAAGCCGAGCCGCGGCCGGTGCGCCTCCACGCGCAGCGCCTCGTACGCGAGGATCCCGGCGAGCGGGCCGTGCGCGGCGGCGTACGCCTCCAGTTCGCCGCGCGGCAGGAAGACCTCCCGGCCGTGCGGGGTCTCCCGGACGACGGCGCCGTCCGGGACCTCGGCGATCGAGCCGGCCGGAAGGTGGACCACGGCGATCTCGTCCGTGCGGTCGGCGACCTCGACGCGGTAGAAGAACTTCATCGACTCCAGGTAGGCGAGGAGCGCCTCCCGCGTGCCCGGCTCGACGTGCGCCCACACGGTCGTGCCGTCGTCGACGAGGTACAGGGCGTGCTCGATGTGGCCGTTCGCGGAGAGGACCAGCGCGTCGGTGGCGCGGCCCGCGGGCAGCTCGCTGACGTGCTGGGTGAGCAGCAGGTGGAGCCAGCTCAGCCGGTCCTCGCCGCTGACGGTGACGACGCCCCGGTGGGAGAGGTCGACGAGACCGCTTCCCGCGGCGAGGGCGCGCTGCTCGCGGAACGGGTCGCCGTAGTGCGCGGCGACACCTTCGTCCCGCCCCTCGGCGGGTACGGCGCCTGGCTGGGACAGCAGGGGACTGGTCGGTGAAGGTCGCTGCATGGCGTCCAGCCTACGACCCGCCGTCGGGCCTGCGTTCCGCCGTCCGGCCCGCAGCCGACAGCCCGATCCACCGCCGGTCCACGGCCCACTGTCCCGCCCACGGCCTCCGAGCCCGGCCCACGACCCACCGCCCGGTCCACGACCCGCCGTCCCGCCCGGGCCCCACCGCCCGGACCACGACCCGCCGTCCCGCCCGGGCCCCACCGCCCGGGCTACGACCCGGCGTCCGGCGCCTCCGCCCGCCTCTTCGCGGTGCAGTCCCGGCACCGGCCGTAGATCGCGAAGTGCTTCAGGTCCGTGTCGAAGCCGAACGTGTCGAGGAGCTCGCGGGTGAAGCCGGCGGCGACCGTCACGTCCGCCTCGATGACGCCCTCGCAGTCCCGGCAGACCAGGTGCAGGTGGTGGTGGCGGTCGGCGAGGTGGTACGTGGGCGCGCCGTGCCCCAGGTGGGCGTGGCTGACCAGACCCAGCTCCTCCAGGAGCTCCAGGGTCCGGTAGACGGTGGAGATGTTGACGCCGGAGGCGGTCTTGCGCACCTCGGTCAGGATGTCGTCGGGCGTCGCGTGCTCCAGCACGTCCACCGCCTCCAGGACGAGCTGGCGTTGGGGCGTCAGCCGGTAACCGCGCTGCCGCAGGTCGCTCTGCCAGTCGGTGCTCACCACGCGCTCCAGTGTAGGAGCACCGACCGGATCCGCCGGGATTACGTGAAGAACCGCGATTACTTGAAGAAGGCGATGCCGTCGTCCGGCAGGTCGCCCAGGCTCTTCGCCATGGCCTCGACCTCCTCCGGCGTGACGACCTTCTTCAGGTGCGCCGACATGTACGGGCGGAGCGGCACCTCGGGGGTGGCCTTCTCGCCGACCCACATCAGGTCGCTCTTGACGTACCCGTACAGCCGCTTGCCCCCGCTGTACGGGCCGGAGGCGGCGGTGCGGGCGACGGCGTCGGTCGCCAGGTCGATCTGCGGCTTCTTGTCGGCGAGCTCGCCGTACCAGACCTCGACGATGCCCTGGTCGCGGACCATGACGACCTCGACCTTGCGGTCCTTGTCGATGCGCCAGTAACCGCTCTCGCTCTCCAACGGGCGGACCTTGTTGCCCTCGGCGTCCAGGACCCAGGTGTGGGAGGTGTACTCGATGAAGTCCCGGCCGTCGTGGCCGAAGGTCACGGACTGGCCGAAGTTGCACTTCTCGGCGCCGGGGAAGTCGGAGACGCCCGCGCCCTCCCACGTGCCGAGGAGGAACGCGAGGGGGACGAGGTCCGGGTGCAGGTCGGACGGGATCTGGATCATGATGTCAGGCTGCTCTGGCGATCTGTGCGGGTGCGGGGGGTCAGCGCTGGCCCTGGTACAGCTTCTTCACGGTCAGCCCGGCGAAGGCGAGGACGCCGACGCAGACCAGGACCAGCAGGGCGGAGAAGAAAGCCTCAAGCACGGGGTGCTCCTCGGGTGGGCGATGGACGACGGTAAAGGGGCCGGGTCCCAGCCTAATGGGTGGGGCCCGGCCCGTTCCTGCGAGGGCGCAGGGCGCGGACGCCCGCGCCCCTGCCGAGCAGCCGGCCCTGCCGGACGAGGGTCCGGCGGAAGGGAACGGCCGGGGCGGTTCCCTTCCGCGACTGGACGACCATTCCGAGGACGTCCCCGGCCAGGACGTACGCCTGCCGTGTGTGCCCGACCCCGTACGGCCGGGTCCCTTCGTACACGTCGGGGGTGGCGGGGGCCACCGGGTCGTCCCACTCCCACGACTCGTCGAGCCGGGTCTCCGGGGCGCTCGTGAGCGCCGCGTCCGCGGCGGGCCGGGGCCGACCTCCGACTGGGCCGCACGCGTTCGCATTACAGTTCGGGACATGGCGAAGAAGCTCGTGATCAAGGTGACCGCCGGGGCCGACGCCCCCGAGCGGTGCTCGCAGGCGTTCACGGTGGCGGCGGTCGCCGCGGCCAGCGGCGTCGAGGTGTCGCTGTGGCTGACCGGGGAGTCCTCGTGGTTCGCGCTGCCGGGGAAGGCCGCCGAGTTCGCGCTGCCGCACGCCGCGCCGCTGCCCGACCTGATCGAGTCGATCCGGGCGGCCGGCCGGATCACGCTGTGCACGCAGTGCGCGGCCCGCCGGGAGATCACGGAGGAGGACCTGATCGAGGGCGTGCGGATCGCCGGCGCCCAGGTGTTCCTGAGCGAGGTCATGGAGGACGGGGTCCAGGCCCTCGTCTACTGAGGCCGGACGCCCCGCGCTCCCCCGCTCCCCCCGTACGGTGCGGCCCGGCGGTCCCCGCCCGGTCCGCGGCCCGCCGGACCCCGGACCGCCGTCAAAATCCCCGCTTTCCGCGCGGCGGCCCGACCGGAAACACCGCTTGTCATGACAATCGTGCATCCGAGTGATGCCGGAGAACCTTGTACCGCCGCGACGAGTTGCACAGTGAGCCGAAGCTCAGCAACGAATACGCGGGTCTCCCTGGACCACGGGCGCGGCCCTGTTTCGGCACCTTCGGAGGGGTACTCCTTGCCTCTGAAGCGGCGGTGTCGGCCTGCTGTCTTACTGATCCTTCTCACGGACAGGCCGGCACCGCTTTTCCCTCTCCGCGGCCTTTTTCTTCGCGCCTCCGTCCGCCGCAGTGCTGAATGCACCACTCTTATGGCGGCATGTCTCGTTTCGCTTGTCCTCGTTCAACGAGTGGGTGGGTACTTTCCCTGCTCGATGACAGCACAGACGTGACAACGACGAGACCAGACCTGGTGGAGGCTCCCATGAGCAAAAAAGGATTCGCGGCACTCTCCCTGTCCGCCGCAGCCCTCCTGACGGGTGGGAGCGGCGGCCTGGCGCACGCGGATGAGGCGCCGAAGTTCAACAACGAGACCCAGATCCTTTCCTGCTTCAGTCTGGAAATCCTGGACATCCCGATCGCCTCCGCCGCGAACAACACCGTTGACTGCTCGAAGAACTACAGCTCCGAGAAGAACCAGAGCGTCACGTACGAGACGCGACACTGACACCACCCAGTCGGAGCAATACCCCCGGGGGTCGCGCTTCGTTTTACTGGTTGGTGACGCCGCAACACGGACCTGATGCCCACCGGCATTAGCACCCTGACGGCAGAAGTGACCACAATCCGGCATTGCGGTTGAACCCGGTACTGAATATCAGTCACACAGGCGTTCCGCCCTGTCGGCGCAACGACATGAAAATCTCTCAGACTCAGAAGGAAAAGAGAAGGATGAAGATCAAGAGCGCCCTCGCCTGCACGTTCGCCGCCCTGGCCGTCGCGGGTGGTGCCGCCGGCACCGCTCAGGCCGCCGACGACGACACGTCGAAGATCGACAACAGCACGCAGGTCCTGAGCTGCGACATCGTCGAGGTCATCGACATCCCGATCCTCTCGGCCGCCAACAACACCGTCGACTGCTCCGACACCATCAAGGAGGAGGAGAACGAGTCGGTGCACATCGTCGACGAGGACAACGCCCAGGCCACCGCGGTGGTCCTGCCCAAGGGGCACCACAACAACCGCTGATCACGCGGCTCGCGTCCCCGCATCCGCGAAGACGCGAGCAACCGTGGAGTCCAGCCGCTCCGGACTCTGTCCGGGGCGGCTGGATGGGCTGGGTGCGTCTCGGCGGCCGGGGCGCGCGTCCCGCGCCTGTGGCGGTGTCCGCTTCCTTCACCCGCCACCGGCGCACGCGCGCTCTGGTCGCCGAACCCGGCCCCGCCGCCCCCTGCACCCACCACCGGCCCAGCCGACCGGACACAGCCGCTTGTCCGGTGAAGACGACGGCAGGCCCCGCCCGCCCCGCGCCAGGGGCCCACTCCATCGACGGTCGACAGCACTCAGGTGAGGTCCGGCCGCACCCCCGGTACGCGGGAGATCCGCGGACCGGCGGGCACGGTGGATCGGCCCGAAGCACGGGCGTGCCGGGCATCCACGTCTCCACCGGACTTGATGTCCGGTCGCCGACACCCCTCTCCCAGGGGCTGGCCGGCGGTGAACCGGTGCAGGGGGCTGTGGCGGTTCACGGTGGCCGAACCGGAACGCCTTCGGCGGTACGTCGTACTCCCGGCCGCCCGCCTCCCTGACCCTCCGGCCGCCCGGCTCGCCGCCCGCCCTGCCGGTCCCTCCGGCTCCCAGCCAGCCGGCGCCTCCGACCCCTTCGGCCGCCCGACTCTCCGGCCGCCCGGCCCCGCCGGTTCCCCAGCCGCCACCCGTCCCATCCCGACCGCCCCGCAGCGCGGCCCTCGAGCCCTCGGGGCGCGGTCCCCGCAGCCGGCGTCCGCCCGGGACGCCCCGGCCGAAGAACCCTCCTCCCGGTGCCCCCCGCGTCCGCGCGGCACGCGCGGCCCCCGGCCAGCGCACGGCACCCGAAGGCCCCGGGCAGCATCCCAAGGCGCCCCAAGACATCCCAAGGCACCCGGACAGCACGCGACACCCGGCACCCGGCACCCGAAGGCCCCGGACAGCGCCCCAAGCCGCCCCAAGGCCCCGGACGGCATCCCAAGGCACCCGGGCGGAACGGCCGGCCCCGCACACGCGCTACGGCCCCGGCTTCCTCTTGCCGTCCAGTTCGTCCCACCACTCGTCGGACTGCCGGTCCCCGGTGGGGTCGTCCCACCAGCGGTCGTCCGGGCCCCGCCGGTTCGCCGCCCACGCGGCGAGCGGCGGCAGGAGCGCCGCCGCGAAGGCCATTCCCGCGGCGGCCTCCACGGACCACAGCCGCACGAAGGTCCACGCGCTGACGAAGAGGGCGAGGCAGGTGCCCATCAGCGCGAAGTACGTGCGCCGGCGCCGTGCGTACACACCTCCAGGGTATGACCGAAGGGCCGCACCTCAAGTCCCGGAAAGCGTCCAACCCCCAGGAGGTGCGGCCCTTCGGCCGTTCGGTGTACCGCCGCGTCAGACGGCGATCGCGACCTCGGCGAGGCCGCCGGTCTCCACGACGACCTGGCGGTCCGCCGTGCCGCCCGGCACCAGGGCGCGGACGGTCCAGGTGCCCTCCGCCGCGTAGAACCGGAACTGGCCGGTCGCGGAGGTCGGGACCTCGGCGGTGAACTCGCCGGTCGAGTCGAGCAGCCGGACGTAGCCGGTCACGGGCTCGCCGTCGCGGGTCACCTGCCCCTGGATCGTCGTCTCACCGGGCTTGATCGCGGAGGCGTCGGGGCCGCCGGCCTGGGCTCCACACATGTCGTACCTGTCCTTACGCGTCGCGGGTGGGGCGGATTACTTGGCGGGGCCGAGCTCGATCGGCACGCCGACGAGGGAGCCGTACTCGGTCCACGAGCCGTCGTAGTTCTTGACGTTCTGCTGGCCGAGCAGCTCGTGCAGGACGAACCACGTCAGCGCGGAGCGCTCGCCGATGCGGCAGTACGCGATGGTGTCCTTCTCCAGGTCCACCTGCTCGTCGGCGTAGAGGGCCTTCAGCTCCTCGTCCGACTTGAACGTGCCGTCGTCGTTGGCGTTCTTCGACCACGGGATGTTGCGGGCGCTCGGCACGTGGCCGGGGCGCTGCGACTGCTCCTGCGGCAGGTGCGCCGGGGCGAGGAGCTTGCCGCTGAACTCGTCGGGCGAGCGGACGTCGACCAGGTTCCAGTTGCCGATGGCGGCCACGACGTCGTCGCGGAAGGCGCGGATCGAGGTGTCCTGGGCCTTGGCCTTGTACTCGGTGGCCGGGCGGTCGGGGACCTCGGAGCCGTCGACCAGGTCGCGGGAGTCGAGCTCCCACTTCTTGCGACCGCCGTCGAGGAGCTTGACGCTCTCGTGGCCGTACAGCTTGAAGTACCAGTAGGCGTAGGCGGCGAACCAGTTGTTGTTGCCGCCGTAGAGGACGACGGTGTCGTCGTTGGCGATGCCCTTCGCGGAGAGGAGCTTCTCGAAGCCCTCCTGGTCGACGAAGTCGCGGCGGACCGGGTCCTGGAGGTCCTTCTTCCAGTCGATCCGGACGGCGTTCTTGATGTGGTTCTTGTCGTACGCCGACGTGTCCTCGTCGACCTCGACGATGACGACCTTCGGGTCGTCGATGTGGGCCTCGACCCAGTCAGCGTCCACCAGGACGTCGCTACGGCTCATACTGTCTTCTCCTCCGGGGCAGTCTGCGGCGGGATGCGGATACGGCAGGTCGCGCCGAGCGCTCTACGCGTACGGGGATGCGGGGCGGCTGCGGCGCACGGGAGGCCCCCCAGGGCGGAAGGGCCGGGAACGCGGGGTGCGAGAGCCCCGCTCAGACAGTGCGACAGAGCATGGCGGCGACGCGGCACAGGTCTACTGCCCGCCGCTTCGTGAGGTCCGCCTGTCGCTTCATCATGGGACCGATCGTAGGGACGGACAGGCGGCCGTGTCACCGGCGTGTCGCATGTTGAGACGAGAACATCCGTATGGCGGGACGAGAACGTCTTCGGGGCCGGTTCGGGACCGGTCCCGCCGAGGGCGTTCCCGCAGTTCGTCTAGGGGGCGGACGGGGGTGTCTCGCGATGTGGTCCCCTCGTCCCGGCTCCACCCGCCCGGAGGGCGCCCGGCGGGGCGCCGGGAGCCGGGCACGGGCGACGGGCGCAGGCGCCGGGCACGGGAGCGGGAGGGCGGGCGGTGCCGGAGGCGTGGCCTCGGCCCTCTCCCGCTGCCCCGCTGCCCTCGCTTCCGGGGCTTCCGGGGCTTCCGGGGCTCCCGGGGCTCCCGGGGCTCCCGGGGCTTCCGGGGGGCCGCGAGCCGTGGTCGGAGGTCCGCGGGCCCCGTCAGCCCGCCAGGACCACGTTCCCGCCCGCCACCGTGATCTTGAGGCCGTCGGGGGTGGCCTCCACCTTCTGGATCCTCAGACCGACCGGGAAGCCCTTCACCTCGCGGTCGAAGTCCGTCCGCTGGCGGACCAGCTCCTCGATCCCCGGTATCCCCTCGCCCGGCACCTCGTCGGCCCGCACCCGCAGCGTGTCGCCGTCGACGACGCTCACCGTGGACAGCACGCTCCGCGTCACCGTCCGGCCCAGCACCTCGACGCTGCCGGTGACCTTCAGCTTGCCGTCGCCGCCGTAGCCGAGGGCGATGTCGTTGTCGGACGCCTTGCGCAGCTCCTCGTACGAGATGCGGGCCGTGCCCCTCGCGGACCCGGCGACCGCGCGCGAGTAGCCGTTCTCCAGCCGTACGCCGTGCAGCTCCGCGCTCAGCTCGCCGACCCGGACCGTGTGTCCGCCCGCCGTCGCCTCGACGCCGGTCATGGCCACGTCGACCTGGTCCAGCGACCCGCCGAGGACCTGGGTCAGGAACGGGAAGCCCCGGATCGACACGTCCGGCGTGCCGGTCAGGCCCTGCGCGGCCCGGATCCGGTCGGCGGCCTCCGACTCGGCGGCGGCGACCGCCAGCCGGTCCACGAGGGTGAAGAGTCCGCCGAGGACGACGGCGACGATCAGCAGTGTGCGCAGTGCTCGCATGGCTCGGTGTTTCCCCCGCCCTGTTGGTGCCCGGCCCCCGCCGACGTGAATGATCGACGTACGGGACCGGGCATTGGTTCCCCGTAACCTCCGACGTCACACACGCCACAGGCGTGTCACGGGCACCGGAGGAGCCGGCCGGAGGGTCAGACCAGTGCCCGCCCCAGCAGGTACACGGCGGGCGCGGCGGCGGCGAGCGGCAGGGCGACACCGGCCGTCATGTGGACGAACCGCGACGGGTAGTCGTACGCGGCCACGCGCAGCCCGATCACCGCGCACACCCCGGCGGCCAGGCCCAGGACGGCGCCCTGGCCACCCAGACCGGTCGCCGCACCCGACGCGACGCCCGCGCCCGCTCCCGCCAGCAGGGCCGCCACCAGGGAGACGGCGCCCGGCAGGGGCAGCGCGCGGGCGACCGCCGCGGCGGCGACCGCGAGGGCGCCGACGACGACCGCGTCCGGCTCGGCGGCCAGGAACCCGGCGGCCACGACGGCGAGCGCCGAGGACACGACCGTCGCCATCAGCCCGTACAGCCGCTCCTCCGCCGCCGCGCGGCTGCGCAACTGGAGGACCAGGACGAGGAGGACCCAGACGCCGAGCGTGCCGAGGATCGCGGCGGGCGCGTGCTCCCGGCCGACGGCGAGCAGCGCGGCGTCCGCGACGGCGCCGCCGAGGAAGGCGAGCGCGATGCCCTGGCGGGCGGGCCACATGCCGTTGAGCCGGAACCAGCCGGCGGCGGTGACGGCTTGGAGCAGCACCAGCGGGACCAGCAGCCCGTACGCGCCGAGGGCGGCGCCCCCGGCGAGGAGGACGCCCAGCAGCGCGGTGAGCCCGGCGGGCTGGATGCCCGGGTCGATGATCGGCGACCGGCCCTCGGCGCGGGCGCGCTGCGCGTCGGTGAGGCGGGTGCTGCCGAGGGTGGTGGGCGCGCCGTACGCGGGCTCGCCGGCGGGCGCGGCGGCCGGGGTGCCGGGCGCCGGGGCGGGGGCGGTGGCGACCGGGGCCTCGGGCTGCCCGGACGGGGACCCGTACCCGTACGCGGGCGCGGCCCGGCCGTACGCGGGGGCCTGCGAACCGGAATCGCCTGACGAGCGGTCGGCAGAAGCCTGGCCGTACGCGGGAGCCTGGCCGTACGAAGGGGTCTGGCCGTACGCGGGCGCAGGGGCCGCCTGGCCGTACGCGGACGCCTGACCGTACGAGGGGGTCTGGCCGTACGCGGGGGCCTGGTCGTGCGGTGCCGGTCCGTGGCCGGCCACCGGCGGCAGGTACGCCGTCGGGGCGTCGTACCCGGTCCCGTGCCCCGCCGGGGCCTCCGGCGGCAGCGGGTACGCGCCCGGACCACCCGGTGCGGGCGGCTGCCCGGGCCGGACGGCCGGCTGGTAGTGGGTGTCCCACGTCTGGCCCTGCCAGGTCTGCGCGACGTCCGCGTCCGCGGCGCCCGCGTCGGCGGGGAACGGCTCCGCGAAGGACGCCTCCCCGTACGGCCCTCCCGCGTACGGCGACGGGTCGCGCGGGGCGCGCGGGTCGTACGGGTACTGCTGATCGCTGCTCATGCTGTGCGGCTCACCCTCCTGCGAACGGCGGGAGCACTTCTACCGTGCCGCCCTCCGCCAGCCGTACCGTCTCATGCCCGCGCGTCCCCACGGGGTCGCCGTCCACCAGGAACGAGCACCTCTGCAGCACCCGGACCAGCTCCCCCGGGTGCCGCTCGCGGGCGGCGGCCAGCGCCTCCGCGAGGGTCTCCGCGGCGTACGGCTCCTCGGCGGTGCCGGCGGCGGCCTTGGCCGCGGCCCAGTAGCGGATCGTTCCCGCTGCCATGGGAGGGCTCCTTTCGTCAGGCTTCCATGATGGGCTACGCCCCCGCCGCCGGGGACGGGCCCGCCCCTGCCGCCGGGGACGGACCCGCCCCGGCCGCCCCCGTCAGCCACCGGGCGATCCGCGTGAGCAGCTCCTCCCCGGCGGCGTTCTCGGCGTGCCCCATGCCGGGCTCCAGCCATAGCTCGGCGTGTCCGCCCGACGCGGCGGCCAGCGACCGCGGGTGGTCCACCGGGAAGTACGGGTCCCGGTCCCCGTGCACGACCAGCAGCGGCGTCGGCGCGATCAGCGGCACCGCCTCCACCGGCGACAGGGGCACGGGGTCCCAGTCGCGGTCGTGGACGCGGGTGCCGAAGCCGTACCGGCCCACCAGCCGCCCGGCGGGGCGGGTGACCAGCCAGTGCACGCGCCGCATCGGGGCCGTGCCCCGGTAGTACCAGCGGGCGGGCGCGCTCACCGCGGCCACCGCGTCCGTGCGTGCCTCCGAGCGCCCCCCGTGCTCCTTCCCGTACAGCGCGGCGTGCCGGAGCACCACCGACCCACCCATGGAGAAGCCGACCGTCGCCACGCGCGCGTGGCCCCGCTCCCGCGCCCAGGCCACCGCCGCCGCCAGGTCGAGCACCTCCCGGTCACCGACCGTGGAGCGCCCGCCGGAGCGGCCGTGACCACGGAACGAGAAGGTCACCACCGCCGCGTGCCGGGTCAGGACGGCCGCGGCGCGCCGGAGCGCCGGGCGGTCCACCGACCCGGTGAAGCCGTGCGCGACGACCACCGCCGTGTCGGCCGGGCCGGCGGTGCAGGGGTCGTAACGGGCTTCCAGGAGCACTCCGTCAGGAGTGCGCAAAGACATACGCAAGGTTTCATCCAGGGGGACGCACGTGGGCGAGGAAACATCCACACTGTGGAATAGGCCCTCTGTCCCGGATCTCATGTGGGCTATTGTGGCCGGCAGAGGATCCGGGCGAAGCAGCCCCCGGGTCCTTTTGTGTTTTCCCGCTCCTGTTACGGGCGGGTGAACAAAGGCTCTCAGGGGCGCGGGAGCCGCCGCAGGACCGAAGGAAGCAGTGCCGCAACGTCCTCGCACGGACCGAGGAGGAACCGACGTTATGGGCGAGCTGACCGTGCACGACCGGACGACGACCAGCAGGACGACGACCCAGACGACCCAGGCGGGTGGGACACGATGAGTTCTCTGCTGCTGCTGACGAACGCCCTGCAGCCGTCGACCGAGGTGCTCCCGGCACTCGGCCTGCTGCTGCACAACGTGCGGGTGGCCCCCGCCGAGGGCCCCGCCCTCGTCGACACCCCCGGCGCCGACGTGATCCTCGTCGACGGCCGCCGCGACCTGCCGCAGGTGCGGTCGCTCTGCCAGCTCCTCCGCTCGACGGGCCCCGGCTGCCCGCTGCTCCTGGTGGTCACCGAGGGCGGTCTCGCGGCCGTCACGGCCGACTGGGGCATCGACGACGTGCTGCTCGACACGGCGGGCCCGGCGGAGGTCGAGGCGCGGCTGCGGCTCGCGATGGGCCGCCAGCAGATCACCGCCGACGACTCCCCGATGGAGATCCGCAACGGCGACCTGTCGGTCGACGAGGCGACGTACAGCGCGAAGCTGAAGGGCCGGGTCCTGGACCTGACCTTCAAGGAGTTCGAACTGCTCAAGTACCTCGCGCAGCACCCGGGCCGGGTCTTCACGCGCGCGCAGCTCCTCCAAGAGGTGTGGGGGTACGACTACTTCGGCGGCACGCGCACGGTGGACGTCCACGTGCGGCGGCTGCGCGCCAAGCTGGGGCCGGAGCACGAGTCGCTGATCGGCACCGTGCGCAACGTCGGCTACCGGTTCGTGGCGCCCGAGAAGGCGGAGCGCGCCGCGGAGGACGCGCGGACGGGCGCACGCGCGGAGCCGCGTGCCAAGGAGGCGCCGCCGGAGGTCCTCCGGATGGCGGACGGGAAAGATCGACGGGAAGCGGCCGTACGACCTGCCCAGAGGTAGGTCACCCCGCGTAGACTGCCGCGCGTGGCCAAGGTGACGCGGGACGACGTGGCACGACTGGCGGGGACTTCCACCGCGGTCGTGAGCTACGTCATCAACAACGGACCCCGGCCGGTCGCCCCGGCCACGCGCGAGCGTGTCCTCGCCGCCATCAAGGAGCTGGGCTACCGGCCCGACCGGGTCGCCCAGGCGATGGCGTCACGGCGCACGGACCTCATAGGCATGATCGTCCCGGACGCACGGCAGCCGTTCTTCGCCGAGATGGCGCACGCCGTGGAAAGGGCCGCCGCCGACCGCGGGAAAATGGTCCTCGTCGGCAATTCGGACTATCGCGACGAGCGCGAGATCCATTACCTGCGCGCGTTCCTCGGAATGCGGGTCGCCGGTCTGATCCTGGTCAGCCAGGGCATGAGCGAGCGCGCCGCGCAGGAGATCGAGGCGTGGGACGCGCGCGTGGTGCTGCTGCACGAGCGCCCGGAGGCCCTGGACGACGTGGCGGTCGTGACGGACGACATCGGCGGCGCGCAGTTGGCCACCCGCCACCTGCTGGAACACGGCCACGCATACGTGGCGTGCCTGGGCGGCATCGAGTCGACGCCGTCCGTCGGCGACCCGGTGGCCGACCACGTCGAGGGCTGGCGCCGCGCCATGCGGGAGGCGGGCCGCTCCATCGAGGGACGGCTCTACCAGGCCGCGTACGACCGGTACGACGCCTACGAGACCGCGTTGAAGATCCTGTCGGGCCCCGACCGGCCGCCCGCGATCTTCTGCGCCACGGACGACCAGGCGATCGGCGTGCTGCGCGCGGCGCGGGAGCTGCGGCTGGACGTGCCGGGGGACCTGGCGGTGGCCGGGTTCGACGACGTGAAGGAAGCGGCGCTGACGGACCCGCCGCTGACGACGGTCTCGTCGGACCGGCCCGCGATGGCCCGCGCGGCGGTGGACCTGGTCCTGGACGACGGGCTGAAGGTCTCCGGGGGGCGCAGGGAGCGCGTGAAGCAGTTCCCGTCGGCACTGGTGATCCGCCACAGCTGCGGCTGCAACGGCGCGTAGTCCCCGCCCGACTGCCGGTCCTCATCCCGGGCATACGAGGTTCTGTCGCCCCTCTCAGGGCGTCCTCAGGAACCTCTCATTCACGGGAGCGACAGTCGTACGCATGACGGACCACGCCCGCCGGAGCGCCGGCCACCACGGGAACGACGAACCGCAGCAGTACGCCGGGTTCCACGACCCGGCCGGCCCACCGCCGCCACCCCCGTACGCGCCCGCGTACGCCCCGGATGCCCCGGCAGCCTCGGTGCCCCCGGTGACCGCGGTGGCCCGGCGCGGGTCCGGCACCCGGCACCGGCGCCGGGCCGGGCGGCCGGTCGGGCTGATCGCCGCCGTCGCCGTCGCGGCCGCCGCCCTCGGGGGCGGGGCCGGCGCCCTCGTCCAGGACCTCACGACCGACGCGTCGGCGGCCACCTCCACCGGGGCCGCCGGGACGGCCGGGACCGCCGGGACGGCCGTCTCGCAGTCGGGCACCGGCACGGTCGCCGGGGTGGCGCGGGCCGTCTCCCCCAGCGTCGTGGAGATCAGGGCCGCCTCCGGCTCCGGGCAGTCCACCGGCTCCGGAGTGATCATCACGGCGGACGGCGAGGTCGTCACCAACAACCACGTCGTCGCGGGCGCCTCCGAGGTCGAGGTCCGGCTCACCGACGGCACCACCCGCACCGCCGACGTGATCGGCACCGCCCCCGCCAAGGACCTCGCGCTGGTCAAGCTCCGCGGCGCCCGGGGCCTCAAGGCGGCCGTGCTCGGGGACTCCAGTGCGGTCCGGGTCGGCGACCAGGTCGTCGCGATCGGCTCGCCCGAGGGCCTCACCTCCACCGTGACCAGCGGCATCGTCTCCGCCCTCGACCGGGACGTGACCGTCGCCAAGGAGGAGGACGGCAGCGGCGGGACCCAGCGGGGGGACTGGCCGTTCGAGTACGGCGGCCAGCGGTTCAACGGCGACACCGGCTCCTCGAAGACCACGTACAAGGCGATCCAGACCGACGCCTCCCTCAACCCCGGCAACTCCGGCGGCGCCCTGATCGACATGAAGGGCGAGGTCATCGGCATCAACTCCGCGATGTACGCGCCGAGCACCGCCACCGGCTCCTCCGGCGGCGGCACCGGCAGCGTCGGCCTCGGCTTCGCCATCCCGATCGACACCCTCAAGGCCGAGCTGGACGCCCTCCGCGGCGACTGACCCGCGCGCGACCCGCGTGCGACGCTGATCCGCATGAACACCACCGCCGAGCCCGACCGCATCCTCGTCGTCGACGACGAGCCCGCCGTCCGCGAAGCGCTCCGGCGCAGCCTGGCCTTCGAGGGGTACGGGACGCTGACCGCCGTCGACGGCCTCGACGCGCTGGAGAAGATCGGGGCGTACGCGCCCGACCTCGTCGTCCTCGACATCCAGATGCCCCGCATGGACGGGCTGACCGCCGCCCGCCGCATCCGGGCGTCCGGCTCGACCGTGCCGATCCTGATGCTCACCGCCCGCGACACGGTCGGCGACCGGGTCACCGGCCTCGACGCGGGCGCCGACGACTACCTGGTGAAGCCGTTCGAACTGGACGAGCTGTTCGCCCGCATCCGCGCGCTGCTGCGGCGCAGCTCGTACGCGGCGGGCGGGGCCGCCGGGCCGGGCGGCGCCGGTGACGTGCTGTCCTTCGGGGACCTGCGGATGAACCTCGCCACCCGCGAGGTGACGCGCGGCGAACGGCGGGTCGAGCTGACGCGGACGGAGTTCACGCTGCTGGAGATGTTCCTCGCCCACCCGCGCCAGGTGCTCACCCGCGAGCAGATCCTCAAGGCCGTGTGGGGCTTCGACTTCGAGCCGACGTCCAACTCCCTCGACGTGTACGTGATGTACCTGCGCCGCAAGACCGAGGCGGGCGGCGAGCCGCGGCTGGTGCACACCGTGCGCGGGGTGGGGTACGTGCTGCGCGACGGGGGCGGCGAGTGACCCCTGGTCCCGTACGGCGCTTCCGCGCGCTGCCGCTGCGCTCCCGGCTGGCGCTGCTGACGTCGTTGGCGGTCGCCGTGGCGGTCGCGGCCGTGTCGGTGGCGGCCTGGCTGCTCACCCGGGCGCAGTTGCTCGACGAGCTGGACCGGTCGCTGGAGAACACGGCGGCGCTGCAGGAGCAGGTGGTGGACGCGCTGGTGACCTGCCGGGCCGGGGTGTCGCCGGAGCCGCCCGCCCCGGACCGGCCCGGCTTCGCGTACACGCAGCTCGTCGGGGCGGACGGCGAGCGGTGCGTGGCGCGGTACTCGCGGGCGGTGAAGGTGACGCCGGAGGACGTGGCCGTCGCGGCGGGCCGGGCCCGGGAGGCGCTGCACACGTCCACCACGGACAGCGGGGAGACCGTGCGGGTGCACACCGTGCGGGAGACGGTGAGCGTGCCGGGGGTCGCGCCGCGGGTGACCGTCGCGGTGTCGCTGGCGCGTCCGCTGACCGAGGTCGACGCCGCGCTGAGCCGGCTGGCGCTGCTGCTGACCGCGCTCGCCGGGATAGGCGTCGTCGGCGCGGGCGCGGCGGGGCTGTGGGTGGCGCGGGCCGGGCTGAAGCCGGTGGACCGGCTGACGGGCGCGGTGGAGCACGTGGCGCGCACCGAGGACCTGACGGTGCGCATCCCGGTGGAGGGCGAGGACGAGATCGCCCGGCTGTCGCGGTCGTTCAACGCGATGACCGCGGCGCTCGCGTCCTCCCGCGACCGGCAGGCGCAGCTCATCGCGGACGCGGGGCACGAGCTGCGGACGCCGCTGACGTCGCTGCGGACCAACGTCGAGCTGCTGGCCCGGATCGAGGAGACCGGGCGGGCGATCCCGGCGGAGGACCGGCGGGCGCTGATGGCGTCCGTGAAGGCGCAGATGACGGAGTTGGCGGCGCTGATCGGCGACCTCCAGGAGCTGGCCAGGCCGGACGCGGTGGCGGCGGGCCGCCTGGAGGTGGTCGCGCTGCACGACGTGCTCGACCAGGCGCTCGGGCGGGCGCGGCTGCGCGGCCCGGAGCTGGAGTTCACGCGGGACGTGCGGCCCTGGTTCGTACGGGCGGAGCCGGCGGCGCTGGAACGGGCGCTGGTCAACGTCCTGGACAACGCGGTGAAGTTCTCCCCGCCGGGCGGCACCGTGGAGGTGCGGCTGGTGGACGGGGTGGTGACGGTGCGGGACCACGGGCCCGGTGTCGCGGAGGACGAGCTCCCGCACGTCTTCGAGCGGTTCTGGCGCTCCCCGTCGGCCCGTTCCCTGCCCGGCTCGGGCCTGGGCCTGTCGATCGTGGCCCGCACGGTGCGGCAGGCCGGCGGCGAGGTGGCCCTGGTCCGGGCGGAGGGCGGCGGCACGCGCGCGGAGATCCGCCTCCCGGGCGCCCCGACGCCGCCACCGGGCGCTTCGGACGCGCCGGGTACTTCGGACGCGCCGGGGCCGGGCGCGCCGGGTACTTCGGGCGCGCCGGAGCCGGGCGCGCCGCAGGGGTGAGCCGTCCGGGCCCGGCCGACCGGGCCGGGGTCGGGCCCGGGTGCGGGGCCGGGCCAGGTACGAGGTCCACCGGGCCGGGCCGGGGCCGGGTACGAAGCCGAGCCGACCGAGCCAGGACCGTCCGGGCCCGGACGAGGCCGGGGCCAGGCCGACCGGACCGGGGCCGGGCCAGGGAGCAAGGTCGGCCCGGGTACGGGGCTGGGGCCAGGCCGATCGGGCCGGGCCCGGGGAAGGCCGCGGGACGGCACCGGGCCGCACCGGGCCGCGCCGGGCGGCGCCCTGCCCCGGCGCCCTGCCCCGGCGTCGTACGGGAAGGTGCGGACGCGCGGGCCGGGACGGCCGGCACCGCCGCGCGGGGCGGGAGGAGAGAAGGGGGCGGCGGACCGTTCCGTCCGCCGCCCCCGCTCCGCTCGTACGCCCTACTTCACGACCGTGATCCGGTCCGCCGCGGGCGGCGTCAGCGGGGCCTCCGCCGAGGAGTGCGCGCTCAGGTAGGCGATGAAGACCTCCAGGTCGGAGGCGCCGACCAGCTTGTCGGTGCCCTGGCCGAGGGCCGCGAAGCCGTCACCGCCGCCGGAGAGGAACTCGTTCATCGCGACGCGGTACGTCCCGGCCGGGTCCAGCGGCCGGCCGTCCAGCTTCACCGAGGAGACGTCGACGCGGGCGGCGCCGGACTTCGTCATGTCCAGCGTGTACGTGAAGCCCCTCGACACCTGGAGGATCTTCGGCGACGCCTCGTTCACGCCGCTGACCTGCTGCTGGAGCGCGGTGATGATCTGCGCGCCGGTCAGGTCGACGGTGGTCATCATGTTGGTGAACGGCTGCACGGTGTACGCCTCGCCGTACGTCACGACGCCGTCCGCCGCCTCGCTGCCGGACCTGGCGTGCACCAGGTCGGCGCGGATGCCGCCCGGGTTCATGAAGGCGATCTGCGCGCCGCCCTTGTCGGCCGGGGCGAGGGCCTCCAACTGCGCGTCGGCGATCAGGTCGCCGAGCGGCTTCTCGTACGCGTTCGAACCGCGGCCGTTGATGTCGGCGGCGATGTGGCCCACCGGGCGGTTGGCGATCGGCGCGGCCAGGCCGTTCCACTTGGCGATCAGGTCGGTCATGTCCGCGGCCTTGGGGACGTCGCGGGTGACCACGTGGTTCGCGGAGGCGACGGCCGTGCGGACGATGTCCTTGGTGGCGCGGTCGTAGGTGAGGGTCGTGTCGGTGTACAGCTTGCCGAACGACGCCGCCGAGGTGACCGTGCGCGGCTTGCCCGCCGGGTCCGGGACGGTGCACGCGTACGCCTGGTGGGTGTGGCCGGTGACCAGGGCGTCGACCTGCGGGCTGAGCCTCTTGGCGATGTCCACGACCGGGCCGGAGATGCCGTCGCCCGGGCCGGGGCTGTCGCAGTCGTAGTTGTACGCCGAGGAGGCCGGCGCGCCGCCCTCGTGGATCAGGGCGACGACGGACCGGACGCCCTTGCGCTCCAGGACCTTCGTGTACTTGTTGATCGTCTCGACCTCGTCGCCGAACTTCAGGCCCTTGATGCCCTCGGCGTTGACGATGTTCGGGGTGCCCTCCAGGGTGACGCCGATGAAGCCGATGCGGACGCCGTCCTTCTGCCAGATGAAGTACGGGTCGAGGACCGGCTTGCCGGTCTTCTCGTCCGTGACGTTCGCGGCCAGGTAGGGGAAGGCGGCACCCTCGTACGCCGTGCCCTCGGCGCAGCCGTCCGTGGGATGGCAGCCGCCGTTCTGGATGCGGGCCAGCTCGGCCGCGCCCTCGTCGAACTCGTGGTTGCCGACCGAGCTGACGTCGAGCTTCAGCTTGTTGAGCGCGTCGATCGTCGGCTCGTCGTGGAACAGGCCGGAGACCAGGGGGGAGGCGCCGATCATGTCGCCGGCCGCCGCGGTGATCGAGTACCGGTTGCCCTTGCGGGCGTCGCGCAGGTGCGTGGCCAGGTACTCGACGCCACCGGCCTTGATCTTCTCGGTGGTGCCGTCCTCGTGGACGTGCGTGACCTCGCCGGAGGAGCCGGCCGGGGGCTCCAGGTTGCCGTGCAGGTCGTTGAAGGAGAGCAGCTGCACGTCGACGGTGCGGCCGGTCGCCTTCTTGCCGTGCGCCCAGCCGCCCGCGCCGGCCTCCTCGGCCGCGCCGGCCGGGAGGGCCGCCACGAGCGCGCCGAGGGTGGCGACGCCCGCCGCGGTGGCGAGTATCCGCCGTCCCGTGCGCTTCTTGTGCCGTGTAGCTGACATCTGTCCGTTTTTCCCCTTTGACACCACATGACCTTACGTGCCGTCAGGGGACGCCGAGGTCATGGCTCCTGGTCTGCCGAGCGCAGCCTAAGGTCAACGCGCGTAGCGCAACAGGGGGGAACGGGTTACGACCTGGTTGCCATCCCCCCTACGGCCGCTACCCGCGGCCGTAGGCTCGTACCCATGACCACTGACGTTCGCGCAACAGCCCCCGAGGCGGGACGCCGCATCGAGATCTTCGACGAGCTCACCCCCGAACAGGCCCGGGACGTCCTCGACCTGCTCGCCGACGCCGCCCGCGCCGACGGCATGCAGGCGGTGTCCGAGCAGGGCAGGCTCCAGTTGAAAGCCTTCATCACGGCGCACGGCGACTCCGCCGAGGGCGGCGGCGGGCGGCGCGAAGGCGTGCGGCACCTACTGCTCTCCGTCTCCGACCGGCTCGTCGGCTACGCCCAGCTGGAGGACACCGACCCGATCGAGGCCCCGGCCGCCGAGCTGGTCGTCGACCCCGCGCAGCGCGGACGCGGCCACGGGCGGGCGCTCGGCTCGGCGCTGCTCGCGGAGTCGGGGAAGCGGCTGCGCGTGTGGGCGCACGGCGGCAAGTCCGCCGCCCGCCACCTGGCGCAGGTGCTGGGCCTCACCCTCTTCCGGGAGCTGCGGCAGCTCCGTCGGCCCCTGGCCCCGCTCGACATCCCCGAGCCGGACCTGCCGGCCGGGGTCACGGTCCGCACGTTCGTCCCCGGCCAGGACGACGCCGCGTGGCTCGCCGTCAACGCCGCCGCGTTCGCACACCACCCGGAGCAGGGCGCCCTGACCCAGCGCGACCTGGACGACCGCAAGAACGAGCCGTGGTTCGACCCGAAGGGCTTCTTCCTCGCCGAGCGCGAGTCCGACGGCACCCTGATCGGCTTCCACTGGACGAAGACGCACGCCGAGGAGCGGCTCGGCGAGGTGTACGTCCTCGGCATCGCCCCCGACGCGCAGGGCGGGGGGCTCGGCAAGGCGCTCACCGCGATCGGCCTGCGCCACCTCGCCGCGCAGGGCCTGCCGACGGCGATGCTGTACGTCGACGCCGACAACACCGCGGCGCTGCGCGTGTACGAGGGGATGGGCTTCGCCACCCACGAGGTGGACCTCATGTACCGCACGGAGACGTGACCCGCACCCCGTGCCCCGGCCCTCGTGCCCCGGCCCCCGGCACGGCGGACCCCGCACGGCGGGGCGCGGGGCACGAGGGTCGGGCACGGGGAGGGCGGTCGCGCGGGGCACGCGGGGCACGCGGGGCACGCGGGGCACGCGGGGCACGCGGAGGCGGAACGCCGAGCGCCGAGCGCCGGGTGCGGGACGCCGAACACCGGGCGCGCGGGCGCGGGACGCCGAGCACCGGGCGCGCAGGACGCACGAGCCCGGGGCGCGCGGGCGAGTCCGCCCTCCCCGCGCCCGCTCCCCGTCCGCCCCCCGCGCCCCGCCGAGGCCCCGGCCGAGCGGCATCGGGCCCCCGGTCGAGCGGAACCGGGCCGGGAGAAGAGAGGGGCCGGGAGAGGGGCGAACCCGGAGGGACCTCCCCCGTACACGCTCCGTACACACTCCGCCCGCACCCGCCCGCACCCGGGACGTCACGTCCTCGTCACCGATCATTCAGACACGCTTGCGAAGCTCGGCCAATGAAGCCCGCCGTGTCCGCCTTCACGGCCCGCTCCGACGCGCCTGACCAGCCTGTGGCGCGGAAGAATGGTGTCATGAGCCAGCAGCCCGCAGAGGTCCCGGTCCCGCAGGTACAGCCGTCCGCCCCGCACGCGCAGCCGTCCGTGGGGTCCATAGCCGCGCACCGGCCGCAGGCCGTCGCCGGCGCGCCCGCCGGCCTCTCGCCGGACCTCGACGCCGACCTCGACGCGTACGACGGGGACGGCCTGCGCGCGGAGCTGCCCGAGGGGCGGTTCCTGGACCGCGAGCGCAGTTGGCTCGCCTTCAACGAGCGCGTCCTGGAACTGGCCGAGGACCCCACGACGCCCCTCCTGGAGCGGGCCAACTTCCTGGCGATCTTCGCCTCGAACCTCGACGAGTTCTTCATGGTCCGGGTCGCCGGCCTCAAGCGCCGCATCGCCACCGGCGTCGCCACCCGCTCCGCGTCCGGGCTCCAGCCCCGCGAGGTCCTCGACCTGATATGGACCCGCTCGCGCGAGCTCATGGCCCGGCACGCCGCCTGCTTCCAGCAGGACGTCGCCCCGGCCCTGGCCGACGAGGGCATCCACCTCGTCCGCTGGCCCGACCTGACCGAGAAGGAGCAGGCGCGCCTCTTCACGCTGTTCCGGCAGCAGATCTTCCCGGTGCTCACGCCGCTGGCCGTGGACCCCGCGCACCCCTTCCCGTACATCTCCGGGCTCTCCCTGAACCTCGCCGTCGTCGTCCGCAACCCGGTCAGCGGCCACCGCCACTTCGCGCGCGTGAAGGTGCCGCCGCTGCTGACGCGGTTCCTGGAGGCGTCGCCGCAGCGGTACGTACCGCTGGAGGACGTCATCGCCGCGCACCTGGAGGAGCTGTTCCCCGGCATGGAGGTGCTGGCCCACCACATGTTCCGGGTGACCCGCAACGAGGACCTGGAGGTCGAGGAGGACGACGCCGAGAACCTGCTCAAGGCCCTGGAGAAGGAGCTCATGCGGCGCCGCTTCGGCCCGCCGGTGCGGCTGGAGGTGGAGGAGTCCATCGACCCGTACGTCCTCGACCTCCTCGTACGGGAGCTGAAGGTCTCCGACGCCGAGGTGTACCCGCTGCCCGGCCCGCTCGACCTGACCGGGCTGTTCGGGATGGCGGGCCAGGACCGGCCCGAGCTGAAGTACCCCAAGTTCGTGGCGGGCACCCACCGCGACCTGTCCGAGGTCGAGTCGGCGTCCGCGCCCGACATCTTCGCCGCCCTGCGCGAGCGGGACGTGCTGCTGCACCACCCGTACGACAGCTTCTCCACCTCCGTGCAGGCCTTCCTGGAGCAGGCCGCCGCCGACCCGGACGTCCTCGCGATCAAGCAGACGCTGTACCGCACCTCCGGCGACTCGCCGATAGTCGACGCCCTGATCGACGCCGCCGAAGCCGGCAAGCAGGTCCTCGTCCTCGTCGAGATCAAAGCCCGCTTCGACGAGCAGGCCAACATCAAGTGGGCCCGCAAGCTGGAGGAGGCCGGCTGCCACGTCGTGTACGGCCTGGTCGGGCTGAAGACCCACTGCAAGCTGTCCCTGGTCGTCCGCCAGGAGGGCGAGATGCTGCGCCGGTACTCGCACGTCGGCACCGGCAACTACCACCCCAAGACCGCCCGCCTCTACGAGGACCTCGGCCTGCTCACCGCCGACCCGCAGGTCGGCGCCGACCTCTCCGACCTGTTCAACCGGCTGTCCGGCTACTCGCGCCGCGAGACCTACCGCCGCCTGCTCGTCGCGCCCAAGTCGCTGCGCGACGGCCTCGTGTCGCGGATCCACAAGGAGATCGTCCACCACCGGGCGGGACGCCCCGCGTACATCCGCATCAAGGTCAACTCGATGGTCGACGAGGCCGTCATCGACGCCTGTTACCGCGCCTCGCAGGCCGGCGTGCCCGTCGACGTCTGGGTCCGCGGCATCTGCGCCCTGCGCCCCGGCGTCGTCGGCCTGTCGGAGAACATCCGGGTCCGCTCCGTCCTCGGCCGCTTCCTGGAGCACTCCCGCGTCTTCGCCTTCTGCAACGGCGGGGAGCCCGAGGTGTGGCTCGGCAGCGCCGACATGATGCACCGCAACCTCGACCGCCGCATAGAGGCGCTCGTACGGGTCGCCGACCCGGCCCACCGCGCCTCCCTGACCCGACTGCTGGAGACCGGCATGGCCGACACGACCTCGTCGTGGCACCTCGGCCCGGACGGCGAGTGGACCCGGCACTCGACGGACGCGGACGGCCGGCCGCTGCGGCACGTCCAGGAGATGCTCATAGACGCCCGGAGGCGCCGACGTGCACAACCCTGACCACCAGGCGACCGCCGGCGAGGTCCTGGCGCCGTACCTCCACGCCCGGGCCAACGACTTCCTGCGCGCCCTGCGCCTGCACACGGAGAGCAACGGCTCCGACACGGTCGGCGCGGAGGAGGCCACCCGGTCGCTGCGCGCCGCCGCCCGGCGCATCAGCGGGACCCTGCACACCTACCGCCCCCTCCTGGACGGGGCCTGGGCGGACGGCCTGCGCACCGAGCTGGCCTGGCTGTCCGGCACGCTCGCCCAGGAGCACGCCTGCACGTCCCGGCTCGTCCGGCTCGTCGACGCGCTGTCCCGGCTGACCGGGGGGCCCGTACCGGCGCCGAGGGGCGCCCGCGCGGGGACGTCGCGGACCGGGGGCGGGGCGATCACGATGGGCGCCGCCCGCGCCGGCGCCCTGCTGGAACGACAGCTCACCCTCGCCCGGACGCGCGCCCACTCGGCGGCCCTGGAGGCGCTGGGCTCGTCCCGGTTCCACGCGGTCGCCGACGCGGTGGCGCTGCTGGCGTCGGAGGTGCCGCTCGGGCCCGCCGCGTCGTCCCCCGCCGAGGAGGTCCTGCCGGTCCCCGCCGAGACGGTGGAGCGGCGCCTGCTGGAGGCCGTGGCGGCCCTCCCCATGAGCCCCGCCGTGGGCGGCGAGCACCAGGACGCGCCCTGGCACCAGGCACGGCTCCTGCTGCGCCTCCACCGGTACGCCCTGGAGGTGCGGTGCTCCCCGGCCCCCGAGCTGTACGAGGCGGCGACCGCGCTGGACCGGCACCGGGACGCCGCCGAGGCCGCGGTCGCCGCCGCGACGGCCGCACGCACGCCGCGCATCGCCCCGGCGACGGCGTACACCCTCGGCGTCCTCCACGCCGACCAGCGCCACGAGGTGGAGGCCGCCCGCCTCGCCTTCCACCACGCCTGGCGGCGCACGGCGGTGACGGCGCGGTGAGCGGCCGCGCCGGGGTCGTCCGGGCGGCCGGCTGCGTCCTGTGGCGCCGGGCGGCGGACGGCGCGGTGGAGGTGTGCCTGATCCACCGGCCCGAGCACGACGACTGGTCGTTCCCGAAGGGCAAGGTGAAGGCCGGGGAGGAGCTGCGGGCGGCGGCGGTGCGGGAGGTCCGCGAGGAGACGGGTCACGCGTGCGAGCCGGGCGCCCTGCTCGGCACGGTCCGCTACTGGACGGGTGCGCGGGAGAAGGAGGTCACGTACTGGTCGGCGGAGGCCGGGCCGGGGGCCTTCACGCCCAACCGGGAGGTCGACGCCGTGCGGTGGCTCCCCCCGGAGGAGGCGCGGCGGCTGCTGAGCCACCCCCAGGACCGCGTCCTGGTCACCTGGTTCCTGGCCGCTCGGTGACTCCCGGCCGGTCCTGGCCGGTCCCGGCCGGCCTCTGCCGCTCCTGACACTCGATGACCCCCGACCGGTCCTCGCCGCCCCACAACGCTCCGTGACCCCTCACCGGTCCACGCCGCCCCCTCCGCGACCCCTCACCGGTCCTGCCCGCCCCTCAACGCTCCGTGACCACCGACCGGTCCTGGCCGGTCCGTGCCCTCCTCCCCTCCGGCCGCCTCCCCCCGACCGGCCCGCGCCGCCTGGTCAGCCTGTGGCGTACGGGGCAGGTGGGACGAGTGGGAGCAGCCTCCGGGGATACTCACCGGCACTTACAGCACGGTTCACCTCGCGTTCACTCGCCCCCGCCGACCACTTCACCTGATCTGCCTAATTTCAGCCGTACGAGGTGACCGACAGACGCCACCACCACCCACCCCGACACACGCCGTCGTACAACCGGCCATGGACATGGATCACGACACCAGCCTCCATACGGCCACGCAGTCCGGCGGTTACTGGAAGGAACACCCGAAAGTGAAGCTTCATCGCAAGACCGGGCTTCGCGCCACCGCGCTCGGCGCCCTCGCCGTCTCCGGCGCCCTGGTTCTCACGGCGTGTGGTTCGGACGACAACACGAGCCCGGACGGGGCGAAGAAGACCGCCGCCGCGTCGGACATCGACTGCGCCGGCGCCAAGGGCCAGCTCCTCGCGGCGGGCTCGACCGCCCAGAAGAACGCCATGGACCTGTGGGTCAAGAACTTCCAGGCGGCCTGCGAGGGCGTCGAGGTGAACTACCAGGCCATCGGCTCCGGTGGCGGCATCACCAAGTTCAACCAGGGCCAGGTCGCGTTCGCCGGCTCCGACTCCGCCCTGAAGGAGGAGGAGGTCGCCGAGTCGCAGAAGATCTGCAAGGGTGGCAAGGGCGTCAACCTCCCGATGGTCGGCGGCCCCGTCGCCATCGGTTACAAGCTGGACGGCGTGGACGACCTCGTCCTCGACGCCTCCACCCTCGCCAAGATCTTCGACTCGAAGATCAAGAAGTGGAACGACCCCGCCATCGCCAAGCTGAACCCGGGCGCCAAGCTGCCCGACGTGGCGATCCAGGCCTTCCACCGCTCCGACGAGTCCGGCACCACGCAGAACCTCGGCAAGTACCTCAGCGAGGCCGCCGCCGCCGACTGGAAGCACGACCCGAAGACGAAGTCGTGGCCCGCCCCCGGCGGCCAGGCCGCGAACGGCTCGTCCGGCGTCGCCGCCGCCGTCAAGGACACCAACGGCGCGATCGGCTACTTCGAGCTCTCGTACGCCACCGCCAGCAGCATCAACACGGTCAAGCTGAACACGGGCGCCGCCCAGCCGGTCGAGGCCACCACGGAGAACGCCTCCAAGGCCATCGCCGCCGCCAAGATCAAGGGCACGGGCAGCGACCTGGCCCTGTCCCTCGACTACAAGACCAAGGCCGAAGGCGCCTACCCGATCATCCTCGTCACGTACGAGATCGCCTGCGACAAGGGCAACAAGGCGGAAACGCTGCCGACCCTGAAGGCGTTCCTCAACTACACGGCCAGTGAGGAGGGCCAGAAGGTCCTCGCCGACGCGGGCTACGCCCCGCTGCCGGCCGAGATCGCGGCCAAGGTCCGCGAGATCGTCCCCACGCTCTCCTGACGACCCCGCCGGGGCCGGCCCACCCACCCTCGGGGCCGGGCCGGCCCCGGCATCCGGTGCACCGCCGCCAGAAGCCGCCACGGCTTCGCAGACCGGAGAACACAACGATGGCCACAGCCACCACACACACCCCGCCGCCCTCCGGGCGGGACCCGCTAGCGTCCCCGAAGTCGACCTCCCCGTCCCAGGCCGGTGACCGGATCTTCCTCGGGCTGTCCCGCGGTTCCGGCATCACCCTGCTGGTGATCATGGCGGCGATCGCCGTCTTCCTGACGTACCGCGCGGTCCTCGCCATCGCCGACAACGAGGGCAACTTCCTCACCACGTCCGAGTGGAACCCGGCCGGGAACCCGCCCGTCTTCGGCATCGCCGTCCTGGCCTTCGGCACGATCGTCAGCTCGGTCATCGCCATGGTCATCGCCGTGCCGGTCGCCATCGGCATCGCGCTGTTCATCTCGCACTACGCGCCGCGCCGGCTCGCCACGCCGCTCGCGTACGTCGTCGACCTGCTCGCCGCCGTGCCGAGCATCATCTACGGCCTGTGGGGCGCGATATTCCTCGTGCCCTACCTGGACGGCCTCAACAAGTGGCTCGACCAGTACATGGGCTGGACGTACGTCTTCGACAAGTCCGGCGAGGGCGTCGCGCGGAACATGTTCACCGTCGGCATCCTGCTGGCGATCATGATCCTGCCGATCATCACCAACGTCACCCGCGAGGTCTTCCTCCAGGTCCCGCGCATGCACGAGGAGGCCGCCCTGGCCCTCGGCGCGACCCGCTGGGAGACCATCCGCATGTCGGTCCTGCCGTTCGGCCGCTCCGGCATCATCAGCGCCTCCATGCTGGGTCTGGGCCGCGCGCTCGGCGAGACGATGGCCGTCGCCGTCGTCCTCTCCCCCAACTTCATCATCTCCGGGCGCCTCCTCGACCCGGGCGGCGGCACGTTCGCGCAGAACATCGCCGCCAAGTTCAACGAGGCGAACGAGTACGGCCGCGACGCGCTGATCGCCTCCGGTCTCGTCCTCTTCGTCATCACGCTGCTGGTCAACGGCGCCGCCCGCTGGATCATCGCGCGCCGCAAGGAGTACTCGGGGGCCAACGCATGAGCCACGTCATCCAGGACCAGCGCCCGGCCGCCGTCCCCGTGCGCCACCACTCCCCGCTCGCCCACGCGCGCATGCCGCGCTGGGCCCCGGCCGCCATAGCCGCCGGCTCCGTCGCCGCCGGCGTCGGCATCGGCCTCGCCGCCGGCTGGGAGAGCCGCGTCCAGTGGGGCATGATCTCCGCCCTGCTGTTCGTCGCCGCCACGTACGCCATCACCGCCAAGGTCGAGAACGCCCGCCAGGCCAAGGACCGCGTCGCGACCAGCCTCGTCTGGGTCTGCTTCGTCCTCGCCGTCGTCCCGCTCGCCTCCCTCTCCTGGGTCACGGTGAGCAAGGGCCTGGAGGTCCTCGACCCGTACTTCCTCACCCACTCGATGAACGGCGTCCTCGACGCCGAGACGGGCGGCGGCGTCTACCACGCGCTGCTCGGCACCATCGAGCAGGTCGCCATCGCCGCGGTCATCGCCGCCCCGATCGGCATGCTGACCGCGATCTACCTGGTCGAGTACGGCCGAGGCCGGCTGGCCCAGGCCGTGACCTTCTTCGTCGACGTCATGACGGGCGTCCCGTCCATCGTCGCGGGCCTCTTCATCCTCGCCACCTGGAACCTGATGCTGGGCTTCGGGCCCTCCGGCTTCGCCGGTTCGATGGCGCTGGCCATCCTGATGATGCCGGTGGTCGTCCGCTCCACGGAGGAGATGCTCAAGCTCGTCCCGAACGAGCTGCGCGAGGCGTCCCTCGCGCTGGGCGTCCCCAAGTGGAAGACGATCCTCAAGGTGGTCCTGCCGACCGCGATCGGCGGCATCACCACGGGCGTCATGCTCGCGATCGCCCGTATCACCGGCGAGACGGCCCCCGTGCTGCTCCTCGTCTTCGGTACGAAGCTGATCAACCCGAACCCGTTCGAAGGCGCCCAGGCGTCGCTGCCCCTCTACGTGTACGAGCAGTACGCCGTCGGCACGGACGCCGCCGTGGCCCGCGCCTGGGCCGCCGCGCTCGTCCTGATCGCCTTCGTCATGATCCTCAACCTGGTGGCCCGCGGCATCGCCCGCTGGAAGGCCCCGAAGACCGGCCGCTGAGGCCACGACATTCGGCTCCGCCGGTCGGCGGAGCACCCTGGGAAGTGATTCAGATGGCCAAGCGAATCGACGTCAGCGGCCTCTCCGCGTACTACGGCAACCACAAGGCGATCGACGACATCTCGATGACCGTCGAGCCCCGCTCCGTCACGGCCTTCATCGGCCCCTCCGGCTGCGGCAAGTCCACGTTCCTGCGCACCCTGAACCGGATGCACGAGGTCACACCCGGCGGTCGCGTCGAGGGCAAGGTGATGCTGGACGACCAGAACCTGTACGGCAAGGACGTCGACCCGGTCGCCGTGCGCCGCACGGTCGGCATGGTCTTCCAGCGGCCGAACCCGTTCCCCACCATGTCGATCTTCGACAACGTGGCGGCGGGCCTGCGGCTGAACGGCAAGTACCGCAAGTCCCACCTCAACGACGTCGTCGAGCGCTCCCTCAAGGGCGCCAACCTGTGGAACGAGGTCAAGGACCGCCTCAACAAGCCGGGCTCCGGCCTCTCCGGCGGCCAGCAGCAGCGCCTGTGCATCGCCCGCGCCATCGCGGTCGAGCCGGAGGTCCTGCTGATGGACGAGCCCTGCTCCGCCCTGGACCCGATCTCCACCCTGGCGATCGAGGACCTGATCTGCGAGCTGAAGGAGCGGTTCACGATCGTCATCGTGACCCACAACATGCAGCAGGCCGCCCGCGTCTCCGACCGCACCGCGTTCTTCAACCTGGCCGCCGTCGGCCAGCCCGGCAAGCTGGTCGAGATCGACGAGACGGAGCGGATCTTCTCCAACCCGTCGGTCCAGGCCACGGAGGACTACATCTCCGGCCGCTTCGGCTGACCCTCCCCGCCCCACAGACGTCCTGCGGTGCTGCATGGCGGTGCCACCGCACGACGAAGGGCCCGCCCCCTCACTCCCAGAGGGGGCGGGCCCGCTTCCGTCCCGTACCGCGGCGGGGGCCGCTAGCCGAAGAAGACCCGCACCGCGAAGAAGCTCACCGCCGCCACCACCGCGGCGGCCGGCATGGTGATGAACCACCCCAGGATGATGTTCTTCGCGACGCCCCAGCGCACCGCGTTGACCCGCTTCGTCGCGCCCACGCCCATGATCGCGGACGTGATCACGTGCGTCGTGGAGATCGGCGCGTGGAACATGAACGACGCCGAGTACATGACGGACGCCGCCGTCGTCTCCGCGGCGAACCCCTGCGGCGGGTCGAGCTCGATGATCCGGCGGCCCAGCGTCCGCATGATCCGCCAGCCGCCCGCGTACGTACCGAGCGACAGCATCAGCGCGCTGGCGACCTTCACCCACAGCGGGATCGGGTCCCCGGTCTGCTCGACGTCGGCGATGACCAGCGCCATCACCACGATGCCCATCGTCTTCTGGGCGTCCTGGAGGCCGTGGCCCAGCGCCATGGCGGCGGCCGACACGGTCTGCGCGATCCGGAAGCCGCGCTTCGTCTTGTGCGGCCCCGCCTTGCGGAAGATCCACATGATCGCGGCCATCACCAGGTAACCGATGATCAGGCCGACGAACGGCGACACGAACATCGGGATGACGATCTTCTCCAGCACCCCGGACCAGATCACCTCCGTGCCGCCCGCCAGCGCCGCGCCCACCATGCCGCCGAAGAGCGCGTGGGAGGACGAGGAGGGCAGGCCGAAGTACCAGGTGATCAGGTTCCAGACGATCGCCCCGACCAGCGCGGCGAAGAGGATGCCCATCCCCTTGTCGCCGATCGGCGTGGCGATGATGCCCTCGCTGACGGTCTTGGCGACGCCGCTGCCCATGAAGGCGCCGGCGAGGTTCATGACCGCCGCCATCAGCAGCGCGGCGCGCGGCGTGAGCGCCCGGGTCGACACCGACGTGGCGATCGCGTTCGCCGAGTCGTGGAAGCCGTTCGTGTACGTGAAGAAGAGCGCGACCCCGACGGTCACGACCAGTGCGAAGGTGTCCACGGGACCTCAGGACTCCTTGACGGCGATGGTCTCCACCGTGTTCGCCACGTGCTCGAAGGCGTCGGCGGCCTCTTCCAGCACGTCCACGACCTGCTTCAGCTTCAGCACCTCGATGGCGTCGTACTTGCCGTTGAAGAGCTGGGCGAGCAGCTTGCGGTGGATCTGGTCGGCCTGGTTCTCCAGCCGGTTGACCTCGATCCAGTACTCGGTGAGGTTGTCCATCGTCCGCAGGTGCGGCATCGCCTCGGCGGTGAGCTCGGCGGCCCTGGCCAGCACCTCGATCTGCTGCTCGACGCCCTTCGGCAGCTCCTCGATGTTGTAGAGGACGACGAGGTCGACGGCCTCCTCCATGAAGTCCATGATGTCGTCGAGCGACGAGGCCAGGGCGTAGATGTCCTCGCGGTCGAACGGCGTGATGAAGGAGGAGTTCAGCTGGTGGAAGATCGCGTGGGTGGCGTCGTCCCCGGCGTGTTCGGCCGCCCGCATCCGCTCCGCGATGTCGGCCCTCGCGGACGCCTCCGCTCCCAGCAGTTCCATCAGGAGCTTCGAGCCGGTGACGATGTTGTCCGCCGACGCGGAGAACATGTCGTAGAAGCTCGTCTCCCGGGGGGTCAGACGAAAGCGCACGTGGGGTCCTTCGGTGCATGGATGTCGGTCAGGCTGATGCTAGGCGCATCATCCGGCCACGGCGAACCGGCGTTCCTCAGTGTCGCGCATCGGACACAGAGAACAGAACCGGCCCCGCACAATCCCGCGAGGATCGGTACCATATACCCGCGAGGGGTATACCGCCCTTTGTGGACCACGGGAGGACCCCCATGACGACCACCGAGCCGGCCGGCCTTCCGGTCACGGAGGCCCAGCGGACCCACGGTGACCACGATCACGCGGTGCACGGGTACCACAAGCAGAAGGACGAACACCTCAAGCGGCTGCGCCGGATCGAGGGCCAGATCAGGGGCCTGCAGCGGATGGTCGACGAGGACGTCTACTGCATCGACATACTCACCCAGGTCTCGGCGTCGACGAAGGCGCTGCAGTCCTTCGCGCTCCAACTGCTGGAGGAGCACCTGCGCCACTGCGTGGCCGACGCGGCGGTCAAGGGCGGCGACGAGATCGACGCGAAGGTGGAGGAGGCCACGAAGGCGATCGCCCGGATGCTGCGGACCTGACTTTCGGATCTGTCCGAAACCGATCGCCCCTCCCCGCCGGTACGTCCCTCCCCGCGGTACGCACCGGCGCATCCGCTCACGCCCCGGCCGGGCCGCCTCCGGAACGACCGGTTCCCGGGGACACCTTCAGCACCTCGTCGATCCGGTCGGCGCTGAGCCGCTCCGCCTCGGTCGCCGAGGCGGCGATCATCAGATCGCCGCACAGCTCGATCTCGGCGAGTGCCATGTGGTCCTGGACGGTCGTCGTACGGAGGGGCCGAGCCACGCGCGTTCACCTCTTCCAGCCGGTGTCGGCTTCCCAGCGTAGGGAGCGCGACACGCACCTCGCATGACTCGTCCGGACCATTCTCGGGGCCGTCCGGATGGCCTCCCGCGGCCCTCCGCGGCCGGTTCGCGCCTGTTCCGCTTCCGGTCCACGCCTGTTCCGCTTCCGGTTCGTGGCCGGTCCGCACCTGCTCCGCATCCACTCCGCGGCCGGTCCGCGCCTGCCCCGCGCCCACTCCGCGCCCGCTCCGCTTCCGGTCCACGTCCGGGCCCCCGGTTCAACCGGCGATCTTCCCGGCGTAGATGTCCCGCTGCGGCGGCAGCGGCACGTCGACGGGCGCGCCGAACCCGTACAGCTCCGTCGTCGACTCCACGTCGACCTCCCGCTCCCCGTTCGTGAAGCTGAACCGGTGGCGGACCTTCCGCAGCCGCCCCTCCTCGTCCAGGTACGCGTCGAACGGCACCGTGTCCGTGGCGAACCCTTTCGCCGCGGCCGCCAGCGCCCCGCGCACGCGCGGCGGGGCGAGCCTCGCCGCGGCGGCGATGTCGGTGGTCCCCCGGTAGTGCGCGACCGGCACGCGCCCGATGCGGGCCTCGCCCACGTACGTGACGCGCCGCGCCGCCCGCAGCAGTTCGGCCGCCGCGCCCGGGTCGGTGGCGCCGCCCGTGACCAGGTTGCCGTCGGCGAGGGTGGTCGTGTCGATCCGCACCCACTTGTCGGCGGGGACGCCGGCGCCGCGGTTCTTCATGTACAGCGCGCCCGGCGTGAACAGCTCCGTGATCCTCCGGCGCGGCCGGTCGCCGTCCTCGGGGAGCAGCACCCGCACCCGGCCGCGCCCGGCGCGGAAGTCGTAGCCGCCCTCGCCCTCGATGGTGAGCCGCGTCCCGCCCGTCGCCATCTCCAGGGCCGTCCTGGCCTTCGACGTGCCGGCCCGCACCAGCAGACCGGGCACGGCGCGCACGGCGTCGAGCGACCCGCCCGCGGCGCCGTCGCCGGCCTTCCCCCCGTTCGCGACGACCGCCCCTGCGGGCGGGGCGGCGTCGGCCGCGCCCGGCGAGCACCCGGTGAGTCCCGTGGCCACCGCCGCCACCACCGCCGCGGTGGCGGTGACGGCGTCCGCGCCACCCGCCCGCCTGAGCTTCCGCACCACCATCGCCTGCCTACCCCCAACACCGTGCCGCTGCCTGCCGAACCCCCCGCCCTTCGGCCCGCGGCCTCCACGACCGGGGGACGACCCACTCGCATAACGACTGCTCCCGCCACCCGTCACGCCTTCCGGAACCCCCGGTACCGTGGACCCCGTGCACCCGCATGACGCGTCCCCGCCTCCGCCGGTCACCGGCGTCCCGCACCACACGAACACCATCGAACGCGGCGCCTTCGCCCTGGCGCGCTGCACCTGCGGCTGGTCGGGCCCGGCCCGCCGCTCCCGCGAACGGGCCCGGACGGACGCCGCCGCACACGTGTCGCAAGCCGTCGCGTACGGGCCGAACACCGTCGCGCACGGACCGGAATCCGTCGCGCACGTGTCGGAGCAGGAGCGGCCCGTGCCACAGTGACGCCATGGACCGGCGCGCGCTGCTGACCACGGGCCTGACGACAGGGCTGACCACGGCACTGGCCGCGACGGCGGGCTGCGCCGGGCCCGGCCCCGCGGACCCGCGCCCCGCCCCTTCCTCCCCACTTTCCCCGTCCGTCCCTTCCGCCCCTCCCTCCCCTTCTTCCTCCGCGCCCCCTCCGGGCTCCCCGGCCCCGTCGACCGGGGCGGGTCGGGCACCCTCCTGGAAGGCCCTGGCCGAGGGCCTGGACGGGCTCCTCGTCCTGCCCGGCGACGAGGCGTACGCGACGGCGCGCCAGCTCTACAACCGCCGCTTCGACGGCCTGCGCCCGGCGGCGGTCGCGTACCCGGCCGGCGAGGAGGACGTACGGGAGTGCCTGGCGTTCGCCCGCCGCCACGGCATCCGGGTCGCGGCCCGCAACGGCGGACACTCGTACGGCGGTTGGTCCAGCGGCGACGGGCGGCTCGTCGTGGACGTGTCGCGGCTGGCGGGGGTGGAGGCGGACGGCGGGTCCGGCGCCGTCGTCGGGGCGGGCGCGCGGCTGGTGTCCGTGTACCGGGCGCTGGCCGCCCGGGGCCGCACCGTGCCGGCCGGCTCGTGCCCCACGGTCGGGGTGACCGGCCTGACGCTGGGCGGCGGGCACGGGGTCGTCTCCCGCGCGTACGGCCTGACCTGCGACAGTCTGGAGGCGGCGACCCTGGTGACGGCAGACGGCCGCACCGTGCGGGCGTCCGCCGACGAGGACCCGGACCTGCTGTGGGCGCTGCGCGGCGGCGGGCTCGCCGGATTCGGCGTGGTGACGGGGCTGCGGTTCCGTACGCACCCGGCGCCGCCCACGGTGACCGCCTACCTGGGCTGGCCCTGGCCGCGGGCGCGGGCGGTGCTGGCGGCCTGGCAGGAGTGGGGCCCGGACCAGCCGGACGAGGTCTGGTCGCAGCTCCACCTGTCGGCCGGCGCGGGCGGCGGGACCCCGTCGGTGACCGTGACGGCGCTGACCCTGGGCGGTCGCGGTGACCTGGAGGACGCGCTGGACCGGCTCGTGGACCGGGTGGGCGCCCCGGCGCCGTCGGTGGCGCTGCGGGAGCGGGGGTTCCTGGAGGCGATGCTGGCGTTCGCGGGGTGCGCCGACCTGACGGACGAGCAGTGCCGGCTGCCGGGTTCGCTGCCGGGGCGGAGCCCGCGGGGGGCGCTGGGCCGGGAGACGTACACGGCGCTGTCGGACTTCTTCGACCGCCCGCTGCCGCGGGCCGCCCGGGCGGCGCTGACGACGGCGGTCGAGTCGTTCGCGCGGACGACGGTGGAGGAGGGCGGGGGCGGCGGCTCGGTGGCGCTGACGGCGCTGGGCGGCGCGGTGAACCGGGTCGCCCCGTCCGCGACGGCGTTCGTCCACCGCCGGTCGCGGATGCTCGCGCAGTACAACGCGTCGTGGCGCCCGGGCACGCCGGGAACGGCACAGGAGCGGTGGCTGCGGCGGACGCGGGACGCGATGCGGCGGTACGCGTCGGGGCGGGCGTACCAGAACTACCCGGACCCGGCACTGGCCGGCTGGCGGCGCGCGTACTACGGGGAGGCGGCGGACCGCCTGGCGGCGCTGCGGGGCCGGTACGACCCTGCGGGCCTCTTCGCCCACGCCCAGTCGCCGTAGCCGGCCCCGGCCCGGCCGCCCCGGGCAGAACGGCCAGGAGGCCGGAACGGCCGTGCGGCTGGAACGGCTAGGCGGCGAGGTCGCGCTCCGCGCCGCCGTCCGGCTCCCGGCGCGGGTCCGTCAACTCGACCGTCTCGTGCCGCGCACCGCCCTGGGTCGCCTTCCGGGACCGTACGAGCCACCCCGCGCGCGGGGAGCGGGCGACGGCGGAGGCGAGCGGCGTCAGCAGCGCCAGGGCGACGGGGGCGAGGAGCAGGGCGACGGCGGTGCCGAGGGCGAAGCCGCCGACGACGTCGGTCGGGTAGTGGACACCCATGTAGACGCGGCAGAAGCCCTCCGCGAGGGCGAGGGCGATGGCGGCGAGGCCGAAGCGCTTGTTGGCGATGAACAGGCCGACGGCGATGGCCATGGCCATGGTGGAGTGGTCGCTGACGAACGAGAAGTCCGTCTTGCCCTCCACGAGGACCTCCAGCCCGTCGTGGTCGTAGAACGGCCGGGGCCGTTCGACGAAGCCGCGGATCGGGACGTTGACCAGCACGGCGACCGCGGCGGCGAGCGGCGCCCAGACGATCGCGGCGGCCGCGGCGACGGAGTCCTCCGGCGCGCCGCGCCGCCGGACGCTCCACCAGCACCAGAGGGCGACGAGGACGAGACCGAGCATGATCCCGTACTCGCCGACGAACCCCATGACGCGGTCGAACCAGCCCGGGGCGGCCTTCGCCAGCCCGTTGATGTCGTAGAGCAGGCTGACATCGGGGTTCGTGCCGTCCGATGCGAGTCCGGCCATGCGCTGCGGCCCCTTGCCTTGTACTGCGGTGCGGTGGGTGCGGTCAGTCGGGGGAACGACCCGCGCGGAGGGTACGTTCCACCCTCCACGGAACGCTCACACGACGTTACCGAAGAGAGATCCCCGCGCTGCGGCCGGGTCTGCCCGATCAGGCGTCAGTCCCGTGCTGCGGCAGGGCTTCCGCCCCGTCCCGGGTCACGCGGGTGGCGCCGAAGTAGTCCGGCGTGTCGATCTTGTCGAAGCGGATGACGGCGCCGGTGTAGGGCGCGTTGATCATGTACCCGCCGCCGACGTACATGCCGACGTGCCGGATGGCCCGGGAGTCCGTCAGGTCGTCGGAGAAGAACACGAGGTCCCCGGGGAGCAGCTCGTCCCGGGAGGGGTGGGGCCCGGCGTTGTACTGGTCGTTGGCGACGCGCGGCAGGTCGATGCCCACGGTCCTGTACGCGGCCTGGGTGAGCCCGGAGCAGTCGAACCGGCCGCCGTGCTCGGGCGTGCCCTCGCCGCCCCACAGGTAGGGCTTGCCGAGCTGCTTCTGCGCGAAGTAGATCGCCCCGGCCGCCTGCCGCGACGGCTCGACGGGACCGACGGGCCGGGCGAAGCTCTTCTCCAGGGAGCGGATGATCCGGACGTAGTTCTGCGTCTCCTTGTACGGGGGGACGCCCCCGTACTTGATGACGGCGTACGCCCCGGCGTTGTAGGCGGCCAGCATGTTGTCGGTCGGATCGCCGGGCACGTCCTTCACGTACGTGGCGAGCGAGCAGTCGTAGGAGGCGGCCGACGGGATGGCGTCGTTCGGGTCCCACACGTCCCGGTCGCCGTCCTTGTCGCCGTCGACGCCGTGCGCGGCCCAGGTGCCGGGGATGAACTGCGCGATGCCCTGCGCCTGGGCGGGGCTCTGCGCACGGGGGTTCCAGCCGCTCTCCTGGTACAACTGCGCGGCGAGCAAGGCCGGGTTGACGGCCGGGCAGAGGTTCCCCCACCGCTGCACGAGCGGCTGGTACGCGGCCGGGACGGCCCCCTTGGCCAGCCCGACGACCCCTCGCACGCCACCCCCGCCGACGAGCTGGGCGGCGACGATGTAGGTGCCGACGACGAGGAGCGCGACGAAACTCAGGCAGGCCCCGAAGACGACCCCGCCCACCAGCCACGTCTTACGCACCGTCAAAACCCCCGTCGGCAGTAGGGCCTCATCCGCGCCTCCGCCAGTTTAGGCGCCGGACGCCCACCCGAGCAGGTGCGGAGGCCCACCACAGCCGAAAATCAGCAGATGTGACGGTCCGACATCCGACTGGGCGGGGGAGGTGGCCTGCCGGTGAACTCCTCGGCGGCCTCCCCGCCGCCCCGACACCCGGCTGCGCGGGGGCCTGCCGACCAGCGCGATCGGTCAGACCGGGTCGGGTCGACACCCGGCCGTACGGGAGCGCCCACGGGGGCCGCGGAGGGGCGACCGCGGCTGAGTGGTCTGCGGGGGCCCGCGGGTGACCGCGGCCGGCCGCCCCGCGGGCCGGCGACTGCCGCCCGGGCCGTCCGCCCGGGCGGTTCCGGTGTACGCACATGAACATCGGGCCAACAGGAGGGGCCCGGCGCCACCCGGAACGTCCACCCCGTCCAGTGCCGCCGCCACCGCCGTCACGGCGACCGTGAGCAGCACGGCCGGCGACCCCGGCGCCCCGTTCGGCTCACCCCTTCCTGCCGCGCGGCCCCGAGGGACAAATCCGCGTTACCCCGCGCTGACCTGCGGTGACGGCCGGCGCTTCCACTTCGTCAGATGAGGCCGCACGGGGAGAGCGACCATCGCGCCACCCCGGTCCCATCCCGCCCCGAACCCCTCCACCCGGCCCCCCTCCACCTCCGTCCGACCTCCGACCGACCCCCGCCAAGTGGTCTGGACCACTGCGCTACTCTGGGCGTGCAGCCGCAAACGGCTGTGCCACATCCCGGCCGACGACCAGGCCGGGGCCAGCACCACAGGAGAGCACCATGGGGAACAAGGTGAGCCGTCTCGGAGACTCCGGGGGAACGGCCGCCGCGATCGCCGTCATCGCACTGACCGCCGTCGCCATCGTGGTCCTGGGCTACTTCCTCCTCAGCCAGACCGGGTAGCCCCGACCCTGACGGGCGATCAGCCCGCGCCCACCCACGCGCGCCGCGTACCGCGCAACCGCCGCCGCCGGAAGCATTCCGCCGGCGGCGTCGCCGTTCACGGACAAACTCCCACCCAAGGGACAACGACGGTCATTGCCCGCAGTCACGCTCCGTGATACACAGAGTGACCACACATGTATCCGTACGAGCCCGATCCCCCACCGACGCAGGTCAGAGGGGTCGGCTCGGTCAAACGTGCGGGGATCGGGTAAAGAGACCCGCCAAGACGTCGTACGCCGGCGGTTCCATCAGCGAAGATAGTTGACGACCCATGCCATCCGGCGGGGTGTCAGATTACCGAACAGGGGCGGTGAGTTACATGTACCTGGCGGCCGAAAAGGGCGACATCACCACCATCATTGGCGGAATCGCCCCGAACTGGGGACCCTTCGGAAGCCTGGGCAACCAGGCCCGCGTAATGATCGAGATCGTGATGGCCGTAGCCATCCTGCTGTGCCTCGGCATCGCCATCTGGGGGGCGGCCAAACAGCGCATCGGCGCGACCGCGCTGCGGGACACGTTCAGCGCCGAGCAGGGCAAGGGCCTGATCGTGGCCGGCCTGACCGGCGTCTTCATCATCGGATCGCTCGGCACGCTGTTCACCATCGTGTACGGGATGGCCGTCTAACCCGCCCCGCCCGCCCCGCCTTCGGCTCCGGCGCCCGCAGAGGATGCGTCTCCTGATGTCCACTCACCCCACCGCGCACGTGTCGCGGACAGCAGCACGGCAGCAGTCGTCGTTCGAGGAGGCGTACCCGTCATGAGCTTCGGCGACGAGTACGAGGGCGGGAGCGGCCGGGGCAGGGGCGGCCGGAGCGGCACGGGGCGGACCCGCACCCGCCTCCCCGGGAACGAGCCCGCCGACGACTTCGGCGACGGCTTCGGCGGCCCGGCGCGGCGCCCGCCGCGCGCCTCGCGGTCGCTGGTGACGGTCGTCGGCGTGGTCGTCCTGCTGATCGCCGCGATCGCCTTCGCGAACCGCTCCGGCGGCGGCGACGGCGAGGACACCGCGAAGGGCCCCCGCGAGGGGGCCGCCGCGCCCACGGCGGCGACCGGCACGAAACCCGTCACCGGCAGGAACGGCACGATCCCGGCCGGCTTCGCCCGGGACGAGCAGGGAGCACAGAGCGCGGCGGCGAACTACGCGGTGGCGCTCGGCTCCGCCGAGATGTTCGACAGGGTGAAGCGCGACGAGATCCTGACCGCCATCATCACCCCGTCGCGTCTGAAGCACTTCCAGAGCACCCTCGACAAGGCGTATTCGCCGTCCTTCTACCAGAACGTCGGTCTCAAGTCCGACGGCACCGCGCCCGAAGGGTTCACGTTCGTCTCCCGCACGGCCCCCATCGGTACGAAGATCATGAGTCTCAACGGTGGCCGGGCCACGGTCGAAGTCTGGTGCGCTGGTCTCTTCGGCCTGGCCGGGGAGGGTTCCACCAAGCCGGTCACGAATGGCTGGTTCACCATCACAATGGAGCTGGAGTGGGTGAACAACGACTGGAAGGCAGTGTCCCACTCGCAGAAGGAGGGGCCGGCCCCGGTAGGCGGTGACACCCGTGCCTCCAGCGCAGAAGAAATCGCTGACGCTGTGATCGGGTTCGGAGGATTCACCTATGCCCGCTGACGCCCGGCGCCGCGCCGCTGCCCTCGGCACACTGCTGGTGTCCGTTCAGACGTCCGTGGTCCTGTTGGCCGGGCACGCCGTGGCGGCACCCACGCCCACCCCGTCACCCACCCCCTCCCCCGGCCGGAGCAACGACCCCTGCGACCTCATCCACGGCCCCTCCCGCGACTTCTGCGAGAGCGAGGACGGCGGGAGCACCTCCCGCTCCGTCAACCCCCTCGAACCCGGCGACGCCGTGGACCCGCTCTCCTCCCTCGCCCGCGGCTGCGCCGACGCCGCCGCGTGGACCGTCGACAAGCTGAGCGCCGCCGTCGACAGCACCGCCGCCGTCGACTTCACGAACCCGCAGTTCCTCAAGCAGTACGCCGTCGTCTTCGCCGCCTCCACCATCCTCACCCTCGTCCTGTGGCTGCTCGCCGTCGCCAAGCGGGCCATCCGGGGCGTGCCGCTGGGCACCGCGCTCTCCGAGGCCGTCGGGTTCCTCTGGCTGACCGTGCTCGCCTCCGCGTTCACGCCGCTGATCCTGCACACCGTCGTCTCCGCGACCGACGGCGTCACCGAGGTCATCGCCTCCGGTACGGGCGGCCAGACCGACGAGTTCTTCGGGTCGTTCTCCGCCGCCCTCAAGAAGGGCGACGACATCGGCGGCGGGCCGATCATGCTGATCGTCGTCGCGCTCGTGTCGATCCTCGCCGCGGGCATCCTGTGGCTGGAGCTCGTGATCCGCGCCGCCCTGCTCTACGTGGGCGCGCTCCTCGGGACCGTCGTGTACGCGGGGCTCGTCGACAAGAACATGTGGGGCCACGTCCGCCGCTGGGCCGGCATCATGATCGCGATCATCCTGGTGAAGCCCGTCATCGTGATCGTCCTCGGCCTCGCCGGGGCGCTCTCCTCCGGTGACGGCCCCGACGCGTTCTCCGCCGTCGTCTCCGGCCTCGCGATCATCCTGCTGGCGATCTTCGCGTCCGCCGCCATCTACCGCTTCGTGCCCGGCTTCGGCGACGAGATCGCCACCGCCCGCACCAACCGGAAGCAGGCCACCGACGGCGCGCAGGCCGCCGCCGTCATCTCCTCCCCCGCCGCACTGGTCTCCCAGGGCATCAAGACCCACAGCTCCCGCAGCCACCAGCAGCAGAGCGCCGGCGCCCCGGCCGGGTCCCACGCCGTCTCCGGCGGTGTCGCCGCCCACAGCGGCCGGGGCAGCGGTACGCCCACGGGCACGCCCCCGCCGCGCAGCGCGCCCAGCCCCTCGGCGACCGCCAACAGCCCGCACACCAGCCGCGGCACCAGCAACACCGGTAACAACAGCAACAACAGCTCAGGAGGTGGAGGGCGGTGACGACCCAGTCCCATCCGATCACGCCCCGCCGCACGTACCTCATCGGCCGCGCCCGGCCGAACGCGATCATCGGCAAGAACCGCGAGACCGGCGAGATCGCCCTGATCATCGCCGGCGCGTTCGTCGGCATGATGTGCGGCCTCCTCGTCCCGGTCCTCTCGCTGCGCATCGTGCTGCTCGCCGGGTTCCCGATGCTCGCCCTCGCCGCCGTGTACGTTCCCTACCGCGGCCGGACCTTCTACCGCTGGTACGAGGTGAACCGCAGCTACAAGCGGGTCCTCCGCAAGGGCACCACGTACCGCTCCGCCGCCATGGAGGCCGGCACCCGCCTCGACGGCCGCGAGGTCGAGATCGGCCCCCCGCCCGGCATCGGCCGCATCAACTGGCTCTCCGCCCCCTTCGGCCCCGACGAGATCGCCGTGCTCCTCCACGCCGACCGCCGCACCGTCACCGCCGCCATCGAGATCGAGGGCCCCGGAGTCGGCCTGCGCGACAGCGAGGACCAGGAAGCCCTGGTGGACCGTTTCGGTACGCTCCTCAAGCACGTCGCCAACGGGGACGGCTTCGTCACCCGCATCCAGATGCTCGCCCGCACCCTCCCCGCCGACCCCGACGCCCACGCCAAGGACGTCGCCCAGCGCGGCGACCCCCACGCCCCGCGCTGGCTCCTCGACTCGTACGACCAGCTGCTCTCCATGGTGTCGACCTCCAGCGAGCAGCACCGCGCGTACCTCGTCGCCTGCATGCACTACACGCGCGAACTGGCCGCCGAGGCCCACGCCATCGCCCGCGCCACCCGCCACGCCGGCGGCAGGCGGCAGAGGCTCGACAAGGACGCCGGGCTCGCCGTCGTCATGGCCCGCGAACTGACCGACATCTGCGCCCGCCTCGCCGAGGCCGACATCCGCGTCCGCCAGCCGCTGGGCCAGTCCCGCCTCGCGTCGCTCGTGCACTCCATGTACGACCCGGACCACCCCATCGACCACATCCAGGCCATGTCGAAGCGCAACGCCTGGCCGGCCGAGCTCGACGCCGTCGAACCGACGTACCTCCAGGCGAAGACCCGCGAGTCCACGACCCGCGCCCCCTGGTGCCACGCCACGGCCTGGGTCAAGGAGTGGCCGATGACCCCCGTCGGCGTCAACTTCCTGGCGCCGCTGCTCGTCCACACCCCCGACGTGATCCGCACGGTCGCCGTCACCATGGACCTCGAACCGACCGAGGTCGCCATCGAGCGGATGCTCACCGAGAAGACGAACGACGAGGCCGAGGCGAGCCGCGCCGCCAAGATGAACCGCACCGTCGACCCCCGTGACATCGCCGCCCACGGCAGGCTCGACCAGCGGGGTGAAGACCTCGCCAGCGGCGCGGCCGGTGTCAACCTCGTCGGGTACATCACCGTGTCGTCCCGCTCGCCCGAGGCCCTCGCCCGGGACAAGCGGACGATCAGGGCGTCCGCCGGCAAGTCGTACCTGAAGCTGGAGTGGTGCGACCGCGAACACCACCGCGCGTTCGTGAACACGCTCCCCTTCGCGACCGGCATCCGCCGGTGAACCGACGGCCGGCGGCACGGACGCGGACGCCGTACGGGCCGCAGACACCGACACCGTACGGGCCGCAGGAGCCGCGGCGGCCACACGGACCGTACGGGCCGCACGGCTCACACGGCCCGTACGGGCGACCAGGACGAGACGATAGGACGATAGGGGCCTGATGATGCGCGATCCGCTGTCCGTCCTCACCGAAGCCTTCACCTCCTTCCTCTTCGGGAAGGTGGAGACCACCCGCCTGCCCGTCCGCACCTCCACCGGCCAGGCCCAGGCCGTCTACCTGCCGACCGCGGCACCCGGCCTGGGCGACTCCGGCGTGATCATCGGCCGGGAGGTCTACAGCGGCAAGGGCTACATCTACGACCCGTTCCAGCTCTACGGGCAGCAGCTCCCCGCCCCGCACTGGCTGGTCCTCGGCGAGTCCGGCAACGGCAAGTCGGCGCTGGAGAAGACGTACGTCCTGCGCCAGCTCCGCTTCCGCGACCGCCAGGTCGTGGTCCTCGACGCGCAGGGCGAGGACGGCGTCGGCGAGTGGAACCTCATCGCGGAGCAGCTGGGGATAACGCCCATCCGCCTCGACCCGATGGCCGCCCTCGACGACGGCATCCGCCTCAACCCGCTCGACCCGGCCATCACCACCACCGGCCAGCTCGCGCTGCTGCGCACCATCATCGAGGTCGCGATGGGCCACAGCCTCGACGAGCGGTCCGGCTTCGCCCTGAAGGTCGCCCACGCGTACGTCAACGAGACGATCACCGACCGCCAGCCCGTCCTCACCGACATCGTCGAGCAACTCCGCCACCCGGAGCCCGAGTCGGCGGCGGCGATGAACGTCGACACGGACGACGTACGCGCCTGGGGCCTCGACGTCGCGCTCGTCCTCGACCGGCTCGTCGACGGTGACCTGCGCGGCATGTTCGACGGGCCGACGACCGTCGGCATCGACCTCGACGCGCCGCTCACCGTCTTCGACCTGTCGCACATCGACCGCAACTCCATCGCCATGCCCATCCTCATGGCGATCGTCGGCGTGTGGCTGGAGCACACCTGGATCCGCCCCGACCGGAAGAAGCGCATCTTCCTCGTCGAGGAGGCGTGGCACATCATCAACAGCCCGTTCGTCGCCCAGCTCTTCCAGCGGCTGCTGAAGTTCGGCCGGCGCCTCGGCCTGTCCTTCGTCGCCGTCGTCCACCACCTCAGCGACGTGGTCGACGGGGCGGCGGCCCGGGAGGCGGCGGCCATCCTCAAGATGGCCTCCACCAGGACCATCTACGCCCAGAAGGCCGACGAGGCCCGGGCCACCGGACGGGTCCTCGGCCTGCCCCGCTGGGCCGTGGAGATCATCCCGACCCTCACCCCCGGCATCGCCGTCTGGGACGTCAACGGCAACGTCCAGGTCGTCAAACACCTGGTCACCGAGGCGGAACGGCCCCTCGTCTACACCGACCGCGCCATGACCGAGTCCTCCGCGCCCGAACTGCCGGAGGACCTCAAGGCCGCCGAGTGGGAGGCGGAGCAGCGGGCGGCCCTCATGGAGCGGCAGATGAACGGCTCGCCCGAGTCGACGGTGGCGTGACGTGGACCGCGCACCGGACGTACGGGGCGGAGGCGCCGAGCGGGGCGTCCCCGACGGCCTGCTCGTGGGACTGCTGGGGTTCCTGCTCGGCATGACGCTGGCGGTGTGGACGGCGACCGGCCTGGCCGGGCTGTTCGCGCACGGCTCCTGGCCGCCGGGGGTCACCTTCACCCGCACCCCGCTGGCCCTGCGCCACCTGGTCACCGACCCGCAGGACCTGGCGGGCGCGTGGCCGCTGACGCCGGCCGATCAGCTACCCGGGTACGGGGTGTTCTGGGGGCTGCTGATCGGCGAACTGATGGTGGCCGTGGTGCTGGCGGTGTTCGTGGTGGGTACGGTGGCCCGCTGGAGAGCGGTACGGGCGGCGGCCCGCGCCCGGCACGGCCGCCCTGCCACGGTCACCCCGGCCACCGCCCCGGTGGCCCCCACGACGACCGCCCCGACCACCCCGGCCGCCGCCGCCCCGCAACCGGCCGCCGCGGCACCCGCCCCGGCGCCCGCGCCCGTACGAGAACCGGCGCCCGCCCCAGGGCCCGCGCCCGTACCAGAGCCCGCATCCGCCCCGGTGCCCGCGCCCGATCCGGTACCGGAGCCCCGTACGGCCCCGGTCGAAGCCGCCCCGGCCCCCCTCCCCCGCGGCGCCACCGTCCCGCCCGCCCCCGCCGCCTTCCCGGCGCCCCGCACCCCGGCTCCGCGCCTCCTCTACGGCGACCGCGCCGCCCGCCGCCCCCGCGCCCTCCAGGCCGTCCTGGACGCCGAGGGCCCCGTCCTCGTCGTCACGTCCGACCCCACGCTGTGGGCGGAGACGAAGGACGCCCGCGCCAAGCTGGGCCCGGTCGTCCTCTACGACCCGGGCCACCTCTGCGACACCCCGGCGCGCCTCCACTGGTCGCCCGCGGACGGCTGCGACGACACCGCCACGGCAGCGGCCCGCGCCGCCGCGCTCCTCGCCCCCGTACGCCCCCGGGCCCGCGTGGACGCCGCCGTCGCCGACACGGCCGAGACCCTGCTGCGCTGCTGGCTGCACGCCGCGGCCGTCGACGGCCGGCCGTTCAAGCAGGTGCACCGCTGGGCACAGCACCACGGCACGGCCCACGAGCCGGTACGCATCCTCCGTACGCACCCCAAGGCCACCAACAGCCACGCCGGTCTCCTGGAGTCGGCGCTCACCGCCCACCCCGAACGCCGCGACGCCGCGCGGGCGCTGACCTCCCGTGCCCTCTCCGCCCTTTCCTCGGTCCACATCCGCGAGGCGTGCACCCCGCATCGAACCGATGCGCTGACCCTGGCATCATTCGCCGCCGAAGGGGGCACCCTCTATGTGGTGGGCGAACCGATCGAGGACCCCCGGACGAACCCCGGGGCGATGCCCCTCCTCACCGCCCTCGCCTCGCACGTGGTCGAGCACGGCCGCCGCATGGCCGCACGGTCATCCGACGGTCGGCTCGACCCACCAATGACCCTGGTCCTCGACGACGTGGCCGCCGTCGCTCCGCTCCCCCACCTTCCGGAGCTCCTCGCCACCGGCCACGACCGGGGCCTCCCGGTGCTCGTCCTGCTCCGCTCCCGGGAACAGGCCCGCGCCCGCTGGCAGGAACCCCTCACCGCGCCGGCCCCGTAAGCCCGCCCACGAACCCGACCGAGACACAGGCCCCGGGACCACCAGCCCCGCCCACGAACCCGACCGAGACACAGGCCCCGGGACCACCAGCCCACCCACGAGCCCGGCCGCGGCACAGGCCACCCAGGGAACCCCCAGCACGGGGCAGCCGGCCCCTCAGCGCCCCGGCGACCCCTCCTCGGCGCCCACGCGCACACCCGGCCGCCACATCTCGTACTCGTGCTCCACCCCGCCCGGATCCCCCTCCACCAGCAGGGACCGCCCGCTCGGCGCGAACGCCGCCTTCCGGTACAGCGCCGCCGCCCGCGCGTTCCGCTCGTGCACGTACAGCCGTACCCGTCGCACCACCGGCTCCCGCAGCGACCACGACCAGTCCACGGCCGCCCGCAGCAGTTCCTCCGCCGCGCCGGCGCCCCGCGCCTCGGGCCGCAGGTACACGCCGACGAGGTGCGTCTGGTCCACCTCCGGCACCTCGCCGAACAGCACCTCTTGGCCGCGCCGTTCGAGCAGCGCGGTCGCCGACCCGATCCACCGCCCGTCGGGCGCGACGGCCACGACCTGCCGCCCGGTCGCGCTGCCCTCAGCGGCGCCTTCGGTCCGCTCCCGCCAGTACGCGTCGGACCGCGTCACGGCGGCCTCGTAAGTGTCCAGGAAGGCGAGCCGCGCAGCCGGGTCCCGCAGGGCGTCCAGCCGGAGGTCCCGCACCTCGCGCCACTCCTCGGCCCGCACGGGGCGCACCAGATAGGTCATCCCCCGATCCTCCCCACCGCCCCCGCCCCGGAGCAACCGCATAATCCCGTCGTACCCCGGTACGACGGCCCCGCCCGCGCTCCCACCCCCGGTCGGACGCCCCGCCGCGCCCCGCTCCTTGGCGTCGACGGCATGATCCAGGCACACGAACTCACCAAGACGTACGGCGCGAGAACCGCCGTCGAGGACCTCACCTTCACCGTCCGCCCCGGCACCGTCACCGGCTTCCTCGGCCCGAACGGCGCCGGCAAGTCCACCACCCTGCGCATGCTCCTCGGCCTGGACGCGCCGACCCGCGGGCGCGCCACCGTCAACGGCCGCTCCTACGCCTCCCACCCGGCGCCGCTCACCCGGGTCGGCGCCCTCCTGGAGGCCCGCGCCGTCCACCCGGGCCGCACCGCCCGCGCCCACCTGCACTCCCTCGCCCTCACCCACGGCCTGCCGCGCCGCCGCGTCGCCGAGGTCCTGGAGACGACCGGCCTGACGGCCGTCGCGGACCGCCGGGTGAAGGGCTTCAGCCTCGGCATGGGCCAGCGTCTCGGCATCGCCTCTGCCCTCCTCGGCGACCCGGCGACACTCGTCCTCGACGAGCCGGTCAACGGCCTCGACCCGGAGGGCGTCCTGTGGATCCGCACCCTCCTAAAGTCCCTCGCCGCCGAGGGCCGCACCGTCCTCGTCTCCTCCCACCAGATGTCCGAGACGGCCCTCACCGCCGACCGCCTGATCATCTGGCGGGCTTCCGGCCCGGGAATGCGAAAAGCCCCGTGCCTTCCGGCACGGGGCTTCCCGTCACAATTTGTTCGGCGGTGTCCTACTCTCCCACAGGGTCCCCCCTGCAGTACCATCGGCGCTGAAAGGCTTAGCTTCCGGGTTCGGAATGTAACCGGGCGT
>NZ_JBWKJG010000006.1:277189-353081 GCF_056432325.1 Streptomyces sp. NPDC045287 | reverse complement strand
CAACCCACCCCCACCACCGGCTCACACCGTCACACCGGTTCCACCCACCAAACCAACCAGCAGGCGAACGAAAACAACCTAAATCACCGGTATTGGGTCTAAAGCGTGTTGCAGAAGGTTATGGCTGGGCAGGTCAGACCCGTTTTCGGGGCTGGTCTGCTCACGCGGCCATGGCGAGGTTGTGCATGTGGGCGATGGCTTGGACCGCGTGGTGGAGGCCGTTGCCGCGCTGGCGGCAGTCGCGGAGGATCTTGTAGTGCTTCATGCGGGCGAAGACGTGCTCGACGCGGGCCCGGACCCGGCGGTGCGGGATGACCAGGCCGGTGCCGCAGTAGCCGCCGGCGGCGGTCACCGTGGTGTGGCCGACGGTGTCCTTCGCGCCCGAGAACTCCCATGCCTTGCAGTCGTTGCGGTCACCGGGGACCGGCCGGTCGACGGTGGCGACGAGCCGGATGACGGTGTCGATGATGACCTGGTGGTTGGTGGAGTACCGGTAGTTCTTGGACTGCTCGGCGACTCGGTGGTCGCAGGTGGGGACCAGGGTGCCGTCCACGATCAGCGCGGTGTCCTTGCGGAACCGCCTGCGCTACTGGAGTACGAGCGCGGGCCCGAGGTGGTCGATGATGCGGTCCGCGCCTGACTTCGGCACTCCGAATAATGGAGCCAGCTGGCGCAGGGTGAGGTTCGTGAGCCGGTACGCGGCGACCAGCAGCACGCGGCCTTCCAACGGCAGGCTCCACGGTCGGCCCTTACGGACAGGATCTGCCCCCTCGCGCCGCAGCTTGGTGATGAGCTTGCTGAACTGCCGCGGGCTCAGCCCGGTGAAGGACGCTATCCAGGAGGGCTCCGACGCCGTGATCACACCAGCCACGACAAGATCATCTCACCCGTAACCAGGAGTTACGGGACAGCCCTCAGCGGAGGCGGTTCTTTTGGTCGAAAGTCCATTTAACAGGGACTTCACCACGGTGCCAGCTCAACTGACAAGCTCACGCGTCAGATTGGAAAGGGCTCACTGCTTTACGTCAAGAGTCGGACGCGGTTACGGAAACCCCTGGCACGAGGAGTTGACCAGTACATATGATGATGGTCGTTCGCCCGGCGGATCTTGACCACCCGCCATGGCGCGCGACATCGTCCGGCGGCCGGGACGCAGCCGTAACGGGGGAAGATAGACCGTTATGCCGAGTCGTCGACACCACAGGCTCGCTATCACGGCTGATGCGCGTTTTCGCTGTCTAGGGGAAAGCGGGCCTGTCCTCCGCGTGGCCTCCGCCTCATCTGAGGGGCACTCCCGGCCTGCTCCTCAACGAAGGGATGCCCTCTTGCGCCTCAGACCAGGATTGACCAAGGCCCGCTCACGAAAACCCTCTGCCCTCACTCCTGTCATCACGTCGGTGACGGCGTTCGCCCTGTTGAGTGGTCTTGCCGTCCAACAGGGTATGTTCCCCCAGGAAGTCGCCCCACGCGCCGAACCGGTCGGTGACTCCTATAACTGGTTCGAAGAGACCCCGACCGAGCAACTGCGGCAGGACCAGTGCCTGATGTCCGACGTGTTGCGGCTCGGCGGACCGGCCATGGCAGCCATCGCACAGGACGGACTTAACCAGTCGCAGGACAAGCTCCGTGTCCTTGCCGACCGTGAGTACTGGGAGAAGACACCGCTTGGCCAAGCCTACGAGCAAGACCGTGATGTGGCGTCCAGAGAGTCGATCGCTCTGAGCGCTCAACGTGAGAGGTGGAGGCAGCCCCTGGAGGGGCTGGAAACGCCCGGCGGGTTCAGTGAGACCGATTTTCACTGGCCTCCCGGGTCGCCGGGGGATGGTAAGGAAGATTTCCATTCCCAGACCGGCTTGAGCAAGTGGATAGCCGAGCGGTTCTGGAAGAGTGAAAGCGACTTCTACAAGGATTCAACACCAGAGTTCGACGAGAAAACACTCAAGGCCGTCGACGCTGTGGGGATACCACTGTATGGGACGGACCCGGATCCTTCAGCACCGGGGTGGGACCTCGCCCTCGCCGAGCGGGCCGCGTTCGAGGTGCTGCACGGGCCCGGTCGGATGCCGGCGGGAGCGGACGATGCCCGTATCTTCCTGGCTTCCGGAGGGTTTCCTCGTACGGCGCCGGAACGGGGGTCGGCTGAGTTCCGCATCGCCGTCGAGGACATCAAGACCCGGTTCGCATCGTGCGCATGGAGCGACCCGATCGACCCCAGCAAGGTGCTGGGTCCCATCACTGACACGGCTGCTACGGAGTGGCAACAGGAGATCGCCTCCCAGGCCAGTCAGCGCAACCAGATCCTGACAGCTAACAAGAATGCCATCACGGCGCTCACCGACGGTGCGAAGGCGCTGGGCGCGATGCTGGGGCGGTCGTGGGTCGCTGATCGACTGGTCCGCTGGCAGGACTACTGGTCTCCCGGCGGTATCGGGTGGATCGGTGAAAGCCCTTTGGTTCTCCAGGTACCTGCAGCGAACGGCAAGTGCCTCGATGTCGATAACGGCGGCAAGACGGACGGCACCCCGGTGCAGGTACATACCTGCACCGACACACTGGCGCAGAAGTGGCTGGTGGAGGGCGCCGGGCAAAGCCTTCACCTGCGCAACCTCAATTCCATGAAGTGCCTGGACGTACCGAGTGGGAAAGCCGACAACGGCACGAAGATCCAGATTTGGACCTGCAACGGCTCATCGGCACAGACGTGGGACTTCAATCTGCGTGCGACCACAGCTCTGAAGAACGTCGGGACCGGCAAGTGCCTGGACCTGAACAAGTTCGACAACGGCTATGACTCGTGGTTGTGGGAATGCAACGGCACTGCATCGCAGCAGTTCAAAGTCCAGCCGTCCGGTCATGAAGGTGCTGACGACCTCAACTACCCGACACAGGTGCAGTTTGACAAGGCGAGGAAAGGTGTTGCGGAGGCCCAGATGGAGGCCAAGGCCTTGCGCGCCATCCTGGGGATGCGAGTCGACACAGCGAGGGAGGCGGCGATCGTCTCCGACAACGCAGAGAAGGCTGCATACGCCATCGCGGACCAGAACGGTGCACCCCGCGGCCGAGGCCTGCTGGTCGGGCAGCAGAAGGCGCAGGTGACCAAGGGTGCCGTCGCGGCGCTGGAAGCGATAGCGAAGGCTGGCGAGACCGCCGCGGCCGCCACCCGTGCCTCTGCGGCTGACAGTCAGGCCATCGCCCAGCGTGCGCTGGTGCAAGCCGCGCAGTCGAAGGCGGAGTTTCGCAAGGCGGCGGCGCAGGCCGCCGAACTGCAGGCCGAGGCCGCAGCGGACTCGGCCATGGCCCATCGGGACAACGCCAAGAAGGACAGGGAAACAGCGGAGGCCAAGCTCGCCGTGGCTGTGAAGGCTGAAGCGGACGCCAAGGCGGCTGCCGCAGAGGCCCACGCGAGGCGGCTTGCCGCAGAGGCTGAGGAGAAAACAGCTCAGAAGGAGAAGGCGACCGCCGACGCCAAGCAGGCCGAGTCCGCTCAGCACAGGCAGACGGCTGAGAGCGAAGCGGTGAAGGCCAAGGATGCCCAGGGCAGGGCGGAATCCGTCGAGGCCACCGCCATCGAGAAGAAGAATGCCGCAGTCGCTGCCCGCGTCAAGGCCCGCGACCTTCGGGACGATGCATGGGACGCCGAGCAGAAGGCCAACGCCGCCCGCGCCAAGGCTGACGCCAAGGAATCGTACGCACAGGCCAGCGAGTCGTCCGTCAACGCCCAGGAAGCTCGGGCTGCCGCGGATGCCGCCGACCGGCACGCCACTGACGCCGAGACGGCTGCGGGGAACGCCCGTACCGCTGCGGACGCTGCGACCAAGGCGGCCGCCGACGCGGACGCCGCCGCCACTCGTGCCGAGGCGGCCGCCAAGCGGGCCCGCGCCGACGCGGACGCCGCCCAGGCGGCGAAACTGAAAGCCGATGCTGCGGTCAGGACCGCGACGAGCGCTGCGGCCGATGCGATCGTGGCCGCACAGCACGCGGCCTCGCAGGCAAAGAGCGCGGTCAAACTGGCCGCCGAGGCAGAAACGGAAGCCAAGGACGCCAAGGCCCATGCGGATGCCGCACACGCGGAGGCCCGTAAGGCCCTGGACGCCTCAGCGAAGGCAGCGGGCTTCGCCCACGTCACCTCCCAAGCTGCCGTCGACGCAGGGAAGGCCGCCACTCAGGTAGCCAAGCCGGCCAACGACGCGATCCAACTCGGCTCTCCGTACGCCACCACGGACTCGGCCGCAGGGCTTGTCATTCTCACAGGTCAGGCGTCCAAGTCGATCGCCGAGCAGCAAAAGGCCGTCGCCGACGCCCATGCCAAGAACGCGCAGGAGGAGGCCGCTCTCGCCAAAAGCCTGGCCGAGACGGCCCAGGCGGATGCGAAGGCCGCCTACCAGCACGCCGCAAACGCTGCCGCACACGCCGCCCGAGCCCGCACGTACGCCAAGGAAGCGCTCGGCTACGCGGCTGATGCCGCCACCGCCGCCTCCAAGGCGGCAGCTTCACTGGCCCGCACAGCCGGATACGGCCAACAGGCCACAGCGGACGCGGCAGCTGCGGACGACGCAGCCAACGGTGCCGAAGGCCACGCGGCGGCTGCCCGTGATGCGGCTGAGGCAGCTGCCCTCGACGCTCAAGCAGCCCGCGCAGCCGCAGCAACGGTGGAACAAGCAGCCAAGGACGCCCGCGCTGCGGCGACCCGAGCGGCCACCGCAGCCACCGAAGCCGAGGAAGCGGCAAAGGACGCGCAGAGGTACGCCGAAGAGGCGCAGGCGGCCGCCGAGGCGGCCGAGCGGAAGCAAGCTAACCAGCAAGTTTCGACCGGTGCCGGCACCGGAATCGGTGGCACGTTCTACGTTGTCGACGAGGACAGCATCGAGGTAATCGACGCTAAGCAGCAGAACGACTGCGTCATCGAGGTCGGCTTCGAAGGATGCACCGTCACTTTCGCGGTGACGTTCAACGCCACGGTCGACTTCTTCTTGTGCGCTAACCCTGACGTGCCTGCAACCTCTTCCGGCTGCCCGGCCGAGGACACCGTGTTGCTCGGCACGGAAACCTTCACGGGCTTGACCAAAGACACCACTCGATACTTCAGCAAGCTGGACCTGATCAAACAGACGGTCGTCTACCAGCTCCTGAAAGCAGTTTTGGTCCAAGACTTCGTCGACTGCTGGCGCGGCAGCATCAGCGGGTGCGCCTGGGCTGCGAGCAACTTCATCCCCGGCAAGGCATTCGCCAAGGTGACCGAGGCGATCCGCGCCCTGGACGCCGCGATGCACACCGGCATCGGGGTCCGCGACGCGTTCAACGCCTTGAAGACCCTCGATCTGGACCCCGCGACTCTCGCCACGATCCAGGGCACGGTCAACGCGTACGAGGACGTGGTGACGGCCTGCAAGGTCAACAGTTTCCCGGGGGAAACCCGGGTGCTGATGGCAGATGGCTCCCACAAGGCAATCCGCGACGTCCGCATCGGGGACCAGCTGCTCGCCTCGGACTCCGGAAAGGGGAAATCGTCTGCGCAGCCGGTGACGGACACCTTCCGTCACCCGACCTGGCGGCTCGTGGACATCACCCTGGCCGATGGGCGCCTGAGCAGCACGGCGGGCCATCTGTTCCACGTGGAGGGGCAGGGCTGGACGCGGGTGTCCGAGCTACGCATCGGTGACCGGCTGCGGACACCTGACGGCACCCTCCACGCCGTGACTGGTCTCCACGACCGCGATGACCTGCCGCCGCGCGAGGTGTTCGACCTGACCGTCGATGGCCCGCACACCTTCTACGTGCAAGTCGAGGGTGTCCGCCCGCTCGACGTCCTCGTTCACAACTGCACCAATATCATCGCCGATGAGGGCATTGAGGGGGCTCACACGCTGACCGACCATGTCCGCCCCGATGACCAGGCGATGGCTGCGAAGGCGAACAAGGACGGCGTCGCCACGCGATGGCTCGACGAGGCGACTGCCGCGCGTGCCGTCGATGAGGCCATGCGGCAGTGGATCAAGCAACCGAAGAACGCCAAGGCCCTGGATGCTTGGATGACCCGGCAGGGCAAGCTCAGGGGGAGTGGCGTCGCCTTCGATCCGAGGGAGGACTTGAAGGAGATCCGCTGGACCCTCCAGAACGAGGGCTCACTCGGTTACAGGTGGGTCAAAGGCGGTCCGCAGAAGGAATCCGTTGGAAATTCCGTCATCATTCAGCTGAAGTACGTGAAGAAATCGGCCCATCATGCGAGAGGGTACGTCGTCTATACCTCGTACCCTACAAGCTGACGCGATGGAGAGGACCGAGGTGAGTAGCGACGAGCAAAACGAGTACTTTGAGGACATTTACGTCGAGGATCTCGGATTGACATGGCTCGCTTCGAAGTGGAGCATTCCCGGGGCGCTCTCGTCCGAGGATGCGGAGCGTTTCCTCCCTGACGCAGGGGTGATTTCGTTCTGGAGCAGTCTCGCTGAGATCGCAGTGGAGGAGTTCGATCGATCCAGGGCGCAGCAGCTCGGGCAAGATATCCGTCGCTTGTTGGATTCGCCTCTGCCGAACGAGACAATCCACACCGCGTGGCTCGGCGCCACCCACGGATGCTTTGATCCGGCCGAGGACGGCCTCGACGCTCGTGCTTTCCTGCAGGTATTGGAGCGGGCTTGGCTTGCTCGGGTCCGGCGGGACGACCCCGCATTCATCCCGCCGCCACCACTCCCCGTGGTGGACGAGGAAGCGTGTGCGGTTGTCCTGCAGGCCATCCGTCTAGTCGCGGAAGACCTGAACTGCGCGGCCGCCGGAGCCTCTTACGGTGTTGTGCCGACAGGCCTCGTCTCCGCGCTGGAGCAGATCGTTATCCATGCCTGCGCAGACCTTGGCTACCGGATGTTTCTGAGTTCACTGAAGGCGTACTTCGTGGAGATCGACAAGCGAGGCTACAAAACCCTTCAGGCGCTCGGAGAGCGATTCAACTATCCGGAGTTCTTGGTGGGGAACAACCTTAACCACCAGGAATGATTTAGCGAAATCATCTGCCCTCCTCAACGCGGTCGGCAGGGTCTTCACCGGCAGACATTGGGATATGCGGCCCGCGCTCACGATAGTGGCGCGGGCCGTTGCTGCTTTGCCTAAATCCGCGCTACCGCGTCGCAGCCGTCGTCGCCCTCGGATGCGGACTGAGCCAGGGGGAGGTCTTCGGCCTTTCTCCGTAGGACGTCGACTTCGAGCGCGGTCTCATACGCGTATGCCGGCAGGTCCAACTGCTCGGAGGACGGTTACACTTCGCGCTGCCCAAGGGCGGGAAGACCCGCACCGTCGACATGCCCCGCTCGGTCGCCGCCGAGCTGGCCGCCTCCTTCCTCCAGTACCCGGCCGTCGAAATTGAGCTGCCGTGGGGAGGCCCGGAGCCAGAGTGGGAGAAGCAGACGTTCCCGCTCGTCCTGACCACGACGTACGGCAACGCGATCCGCGCCAACCTTTTCAACGATCAGGTATGGAAGCCCGCCCTCGCCAAGGCCGGCGTCATCCCCGTGCGGGAGAAGGGGAAGCGCTGGAAGGCGTCCCGCAAGGACGGCTTCCACGTCCTCCGGCACACCTACGCCTCGGTCGTCCTCGAAGCCGGCGAATCCGTGGTCACCCTCGCCCGATGGCTCGGCCACTCCAGTCCGACCATCACCCTCGACCACTACGCCCACTTCATGCCCGAAGCCGGCGGCAAGGGACGCGCGGCCCTCGACGCGCTCCTCGACGTGGTCCCCGAGTACGTCCCGGAGAACCTCACCACCGAATGACGTACGGGTGGCACAGCACACGCTGGGCCACCCGTTCGCCGTACGAGGGCTTCACGAGAACAGGCAGCGATCGGCGCTGCCTGGCCCTGCACTCTCAGTGACGGACACGGCGGCGACACGCATGCCGCCACGTCGCAGCAGAGCCATGGAAGAGCAGGTGAGGGACCGTGTCGCCCGCTCCCCAGCGCCGCGCATTCTCCCCAGATTCTCCCCAGGGCCCCGAAAAAGCCCTTCCAGAACATTCGCTATTGCGAAATTAACCGGCATGTTCGCGGCGCCGTCTACAGCCAGTCGCGCCGCTTGAAGACCACGTACAGGCTGACGCACACTGCCGCCATCAGCAGGATCGCGAACGGGTAGCCGCCCGCCCAGTGCAGCTCCGGCATGTGGTCGAAGTTCATGCCGTAGACCGTTCCCACCAACGTGGGTGCAAACAAAATGGCGGCCCACGAGGAGATCTTCTTGATCTCCTCGTTCTGTTCGAAGCCGGCTTCCGCCAGGGCGCGCATCTCCGCGTTCTGCTGCTGGGTGACCAGGGTCGCGTTGACCGTGAGGATCTCCGTCAGGGCCTGGCGGAAGCCGTCGACGCGTTCGCTGATGTGGGTCACGTGGTCGGCGACGTCGCGGAGGTAGCGCTGGAGTTCCTCGTCCGTGCCGTACTTGGTGAAGCCCGCCATCAGGTTGTGCAGCATGCCGACCAGGGGGCGGGTGGCGCGCTGGAACTCGACCATCTCGCGGGACAGTTCGTAGATGCGGCGGGACACCGCCGGGTCGCCGCGGAACACCTCGGTCTCGATCTCGTCGATGTCGTTCTGCACGCCCGCCACGACCGGGGCGTACCCGTCGACCACCGCGTCCAGGATCGCGTACAGCACCGCCTCCGGGCCCAGGGCCAGCAGGTCCGGGGTGTCCTCCATGCGGCGGCGGACCGCCGAGAGGTCCGGGGCGGGGCCGTGCCGGACGGTGATGAGGAAGTCGGGGCCGACGAAGACGTGCAACTCGCCGAAGTCGACCTCCTCCTGCGCGTCCATGTAGCGGGCGGCGCGCAGGACGACGAACAGCGTGTCGCCGTACCGCTCCAGCTTCGGCCGCTGGTGGGCCTCCAGGGCGTCCTCGACGGCCAGTTCGTGGAGGTCGAACTCCGCGGCGAGCGACAGCAGTTCCTCCGCGGACGGCCGGTGCAGGCCGATCCACGCCATGCCGTCCGGCTCCTCGCGCAGCCGGCGGAACGTGTCGGAGAGGGACGCCGGGGACGACACCTTGCGGCCGTCCCGGTACAGGGACGCCGCGACGACGCTGCTCCCGGTCTCGCGGGCGGCCGCCGTCGGGGAGGAGGGGTGCGGCGGGACCGGCTCCTGGCCACGGCGCCGGCTGTGCTTCCTGGAGGGCAGGCTCATCTTCCGGTACTCACCTCCTGCGTGCGGGCCCGTGTGCTGCCGTGGAGCGTGCCGTACGTGCCTCCGCGCACACCCCGTGCAGGATATACGCCCTGGTTTGCCCCGGCATGGCCGGGCTCTTGCGGTCGTGCGGACAGGAGGTGTCCGCACGGCTCGGCAGCGTGCCGCCACGGCGTCGACGGCGCCACCCGTGCGCTCCGCCCGCACCCTCGACCGCGCCGTCCGCGCCCGGCGGCTCCTCCTCCGGCGTGCTCCGACGGGCGCGGAGGGGACCGCGTGCACGCTCGGCGTCCTGGGCGGCGGCGCCCCGTACGGCGTCCGGTTCGGCGCCTTCGCCGGGTGGCCCGGCCCTACGGGAGGAGCCCCGCCCGCCGGGCCGCCACCACCGCCTCCAGCCGGGTGTGCGCGTCCAGCTTGCGCATCGCCGACCGCAGGTACCCCTTCACCGTCTCGGGCCGCACTCCCAGGCGCCGGGCCGCGTCGGCGTTGGTCGCGCCCGCCGCCACCGCCGCCAGCACGTCCACCTCCCGGGGCGCCAGCCCCACCCTCGGCGCGCCCGGACCCGTGGCACCCGGACCCGAAGCCCCCCGACCCGAGGCCCTCGGATCCGAAACGCCCGGGCCCGAGGCGCCCGCCGCCGTGCCGGAAGCGCCCGCCGACGCGAGCCGCCCGCACACCGCCAGCAGCTCGGCGCGCACCGCCGGGTCCGCGATGCGCGGCGCCAGCGCGCGCAGCTCCCCGTGCGCCTCCCGCACGGCCTCCCACGCCGCCGCGCCGCGGGCCGCCGCCGCGCCCGCACCGGGCACGGGCACCGGCACCGGGGCCGCGAGGCGCCGCACCTCGTCCCGTACCGCCAGCGCCTGCTCCATGTCCCGCGCCGCCGCCACCGCCGCGTCCAGCACCCGGTCGCCCAGCGGCTGCGGGGTGCGCAGCGCCCCGTACAGCACCGCCCGCACCCGGCGGCGCACCACCACCGGCACGGCCAGCACCGACCGCAGGCCCTCGGCGGCGACCGGCTCGTCGTACTCGTGGCTGATGTGCCGCGCCACCGGGTAGTCCGTCACCGCGCACGGCCGGGCCAGCGCCATCGACCGGCCGCCCAGACCGCTCCCGGGGCTGATCGCCAGCCCGCGCAGCACGTCGGACGACGCGCCCGACAGCTCCTCGATCCGCAGCGGCGCCCGGGGCCGCTCGTCGAGCAGCCCGCCGAACGCCACGGGAAGCCCCGTGGCCCGGCGCATCCGGAGCAGCGCCGTCCGCAGTTCGGCCGTGTCACTCCGCCGTTCGCCCACGCGTACCGCTCCCGCCCGCCGCTTCACCCCCGTACGGGGGTAGTGAGACCTGGGTCACTGATTACACGATGGCGCGGACGGGTCCCGCAACGAGGAGGACACAGATGTCGGGTAGCGGCGCGACCGAGCAGTTCCGGGCCGCCCGGGACTTCCTGCTACGGCACCGGGAGGACTACGAGGCGGCGTACGCGGGGTTCGCCTGGCCCCGCCCCGCCCGGTTCAACTGGGCGCTGGACTGGTTCGACGCGATCGCGGACGGCAACCACCGGACGGCGCTGCACATCGTCGAGGAGGACGGCGCCGAGACGCGGCTGTCCTTCGCGGAGATGTCCGCCCGCTCCGCCCGCGTCGCCAACTGGCTGCGCGACGCGCACGGCGTACGGGCCGGGGACCGGATCGTCGTGATGCTCGGCAACCAGGCGGAGCTGTGGGAGACCGCTCTCGCCGCGATGAAGCTCCGTGCCGTCGTCATCCCCGCCACGCCGCTCCTGGGCCCGGCCGACCTGCGGGACCGGGTCGAGCGCGGCCGGGCCCGCCACGTGATCGTCCGCGCCGCCGACACGGTGAAGTTCGACGACGTACCGGGGGAGTACACCCGCATCGCCGTCGGCGCCCCGGTGGGGTGCGCCCCGGGCGGGGCGGCGGGCGGCTGGGCGCCGTACGAGGAGGCGTACACGGCCGACCCCGCCTTCGTCCCGGACGGCCCCACCGACGCCTCCGACCCCCTGATGCTGTACTTCACCTCCGGCACCACCGCCCGCCCCAAACTCGTCGAGCACACCCACACCTCGTACCCCGTGGGTCATCTGGCGACGATGTACTGGATCGGCCTGCGCCCCGGCGACGTGCACCTCAACATCTCCTCGCCCGGCTGGGCGAAGCACGCCTGGTCCAACCTCTTCGCCCCCTGGAACGCCGAGGCGACCGTCTTCATCCACCACTACACGCGCTTCGACGCCGCCCGCCTCATGGCGGAGATGGACCGGCACGGCGTCACCAGCTTCTGCGCGCCGCCGACCGTCTGGCGGATGCTCATCCAGGCCGACCTGACCGCGCTGCGCACCCCGCCCCGCGAGGTCGTCGCGGCCGGCGAGCCGCTGAACCCGGAGGTCATCGCGGCCGTGCGGCGCGCCTGGGGCGTCACCGTCCGGGACGGCTTCGGGCAGACGGAGACGGCCGTGCAGATCGCCAACAGCCCCGGCCAGCCGCTGAAGCCGGGCTCCATGGGACGGCCCAGCCCCGGCTTCCGCGTCGAACTGCTCGACCCGGTGACGGGGGAGCCCGGCGCCGACGAGGGCGAGATCGCCCTGGACCTGTCGGACGCCCCCGTCGGGGTGATGGCCGGCTACCACGGCGACCCGGAGCGCACCGCCGGGGCCATGGCGGGCGGGTACTACCGCACCGGCGACATCGGCGCCCGCGACGCCGACGGGTACCTCACCTACGTGGGCCGCCGCGACGACGTCTTCAAGAGCTCCGACTACAAGATCTCCCCCTTCGAGCTGGAGAGCGCCCTCCTCGAACACGAGGCCGTCGCCGAGGCCGCCGTCGTGCCCGCGCCCGACCCGGTGCGGCTGGCCGTGCCGAAGGCGTACGTCGTCCTCGCCGCGGGCTGGGAGCCGGGACCCGACACCGCGAAGGCGCTGTTCGCGCACGCCCGGGCGGTCCTCGCCCCGTACAAGAGGATCCGGCGCATCGAGTTCGCCGAGCTGCCCAAGACCGTCTCCGGCAAGATCCGCCGCATCGAGCTGCGCGAGCGCACGGCGGAGGGCTCGGCCGACGAGTACCGCGAGGAGGACTTCCGGTGACCCGCGCGAAGCAGCTCTCGTACGCGCACGGCACGGGCGGCACACCGCTCCTCGGCGACACGATCGGCGCCAACCTGGCGCGCGCCGTCGAACGGTTCCCCGACCGGGAGGCGCTCGTCGACGTGGCGTCCGGGCGCCGCTGGACGTACGCCGGGTTCGGCGCCGCCGTCGACGAACTGGCGCGGGCGCTCCTCGCGTCGGGCGTGGAGCGGGGCGACCGGGTCGGCATCTGGGCGGTCAACTGCCCGGAGTGGGTCCTCGTCCAGTACGCCACCGCCCGCGTCGGCGCGATCATGGTGAACATCAACCCGGCCTACCGCGCCCACGAACTCGCCTACGTCCTCGACCAGGCCGGCGTCAGCCTGCTCGTCGCGTCCCTCGCCCACAAGGCGAGCGACTACCGCGCGCTGGTCGAAGAGGTGCGCGCCCGGTGCCCGGCGCTGCGCGAGACCGTGTACATCGGCGACGCGAGCTGGGACGCGCTGGTCGCCCGCGCCACCCCGGAGCTCTCGGCGGACCTGGCCGCCCGCGAGGCGCTGCTGTCCTGCGACGACCCGGTCAACATCCAGTACACCTCCGGCACGACCGGCTTCCCCAAGGGCGCCACCCTCTCCCACCACAACATCCTCAACAACGGCTTCTCCGTGGGGGAGACGCTCGCCTACACCGAGCGGGACCGGATCTGCCTGCCCGTGCCGTTCTACCACTGCTTCGGCATGGTCATGGGCAACCTGGCGGCCACCTCCCACGGGGCGTGCGTCGTCATCCCCGCGCCCTCCTTCGACCCGGCCGCCACCCTGCGCGCCGTCCAGCAGGAGCGCTGCACCTCCCTGTACGGCGTGCCGACGATGTTCATCGCCGAACTGAACCTGCCGGACTTCGCCGCCCACGACCTCTCCTCCCTGCGCACCGGGATCATGGCCGGGTCGCCGTGCCCGGTGGAGGTGATGAAGCGGGTCGTCGCCGAGATGAACATGGCGGAGGTGTCCATCTGCTACGGCATGACGGAGACCTCGCCCGTCTCCACGCAGACCCGCCGCGACGACGACCTGGAGCGCCGCACCGGCACGGTCGGCCGCGCCCTGCCGCACGTCGAGGTCAAGGTCGTCGACCCGGTGAGCGGGGTGACCCTGCCGCGCGGCGAGGCGGGCGAGCTGCACACCCGCGGGTACGGGGTGATGCTCGGCTACTGGAACGACCCGGAGAGGACCGCCGAGGTGATCGACGCGGCCCGCTGGATGCGCACCGGCGACCTGGCGGTGATGCGCGAGGACGGGTACGTGCGGATCGTCGGCCGGATCAAGGACATGATCATCCGGGGCGGGGAGAACGTCTACCCGAGGGAGATCGAGGAGTTCCTGTACGGCCACCCCAAGATCGCCGACGTGCAGGTGGTGGGCGTGCCCGACGAGCGGTACGGGGAGGAGGTCCTCGCCTGCGTGGTCCCGCGCGACCCGGCCGACCCGCCGACGTACGAGGAGATCGCCGCGTACTGCCGCGACCGGCTGGCGCACTACAAGGTCCCGCGCCGGGTGGAGGTCCTGGATGCCTTCCCGATGACGGTGAGCGGCAAGGTGCGCAAGGTCGAACTGCGGGAGCGGTACGGGCGCCCCGACTGATCCTCCGGCGCCCCGGGGCCCGTCGGCGCCGGGGCGCCGCGGACGGCCGCGCGCCCGGGGTCCCGGAGGAGCGGCGGGCGCGCGGTACCGGCGGGTGCGTACGCGAACCGCTCACGCCCCGCGCGCGAGGAGGTCGTCGGCGGGGGTGTTCACGGGCTGCGGGGTGCCGGTGAGGTCCATGACGAACAGCGGAAGGCCGACGCCGTCCGCGCGGGCGCGGGAGGTCTCCTCGTACCCGGCGAGCGAGAAGTACACGGCGGCCGACGACGAGGCGAGCCCCTCCAGCCACAGGCACTCGACGGCGCGCAGCGGTACGGGCCGGGTCGTCGGGTCGACCTGGGCGACCAGCCCGGGGCCGCGCAGTTCGACGGCCGGGGTCACGGACGAGCGGCGCTCCTCGGGCTGCACCACCTCCCGGAAGCCCAGCCAGCGCAGGTAGAGCGCGGCGGCGGTCACCACGTCGCGGGCGGTGCGGATGGTGACGGGGTTGAAGGAGGGGCGGGCGGCGGCGGGCGGCTGGGAGGCGTCCCGCACGGTGGAGACGCCCGTGGTGGAGGAGGTGGCGTCGGTGCCCCGGGGGGTGCCCGGTCCCGCGGGGCCGTCCGGCGCGCCCGCGGGGCCCGCGGCTTTGGCGCCCGTTCCGGCCGGACCGCCCGGCGCGGGCGGGCGGGGCGGCGACGCGGCCGCCGTCACCGGGCGGACCGGCACGCGCAGCACCGTGCCGCACGGGCAGCCCAGCTCCGGCTGCGGCCACTGGTCCTGGCGCCCGCACGCCCCGCACCGCACCGTCACCCACTCGTCCGTCCAGGTGCGGTGCGTGATCGGCTCGGCGGGGGCGCCGCGCATCAGGGGAGGGACGACGGGCGCTCCGCACGCGCACGGGTAGACGGGCGGCACGTACATGTGCGCACGGCGGCAGGCCGGGCAGCGCACCGGCACGTTCTCTCCCACGGCGATCGCCCCCTTCGTTCCGCCGCCCATCGTCCACCAAGGGCGGACGGATGGGGAGGGCATTCGGCCATCCCTTGACGGGTTCCGGCACACCCGCCTACATTGCTTCCGTATAACAGAAAGAGACTTCCGTATAGCGGAAATTCCATACGGATCGATGCTCTCAGGTGGCGCGACAGAGCCGGATCCGCCAGGCCGAAGCAGGAGCACCCATGCCTCGAATGACCGCCGCCCGAGCGGCAGTGGAGATCCTCAAGCGCGAAGGCGTCACCCACGCGTTCGGCGTGCCGGGCGCGGCGATCAACCCGTTCTACAAGGCCCTCAAGGAGGGGGGCGGCATCGACCACACCCTCGCCCGCCACGTCGAGGGCGCCTCGCACATGGCCGAGGGCTACACCCGTACGCACCCGGGCAACATCGGCGTCTGCATCGGCACGTCGGGCCCGGCCGGCACCGACATGATCACCGGCCTGTACTCGGCCATCGGTGACTCGATCCCGATCCTCTGCATCACCGGCCAGGCGCCGACCCACGTGATCCACAAGGAGGACTTCCAGGCGGTCGACATCGCGTCGATCGCCAAGCCGGTCACCAAGGCGGCCACCACCGTCCTGGAGGCCGCCCAGGTCCCCGGCGTCTTCCAGCAGGCGTTCCACCTGATGCGCTCCGGCCGTCCCGGCCCGGTCCTCATCGACCTGCCCATCGACGTCCAGCTCACCGAGATCGACTTCGACCCGGAGACGTACGAGCCGCTGCCCGTCTACAAGCCGGCCGCGACCCGCGCCCAGATCGAGAAGGCGCTCTCCTTCCTGCTGGAGTCCGAGCGCCCGCTCATCGTCGCCGGCGGCGGCGTCATCGGCGCCGACGCCTCCGGCCTGCTGGCCGAGTTCGCCGAGCTGACCGGCACCCCGGTGATCCCCACCCTGATGGGCTGGGGCGTCATCCCCGACGACCACGAGCTGAACGCCGGCATGGTCGGCGTCCAGACCTCGCACCGCTACGGCAACGCGAACTTCCTGGAGTCCGACTTCGTCCTCGGCATCGGCAACCGCTGGGCCAACCGGCACACCGGCTACAAGCTGGACGTGTACACGAAGGGCCGGAAGTTCGTCCACGTCGACATCGAGCCCACCCAGATCGGCAAGATCTTCGCCCCGGACTACGGCATCGCCTCGGACGCCAAGGCGGCCCTGGAGCTGTTCGTCGAGGTCGCGCGGGAACTGAAGGCCGCCGGCCGGCTCCCGGACCGCTCCGCCTGGATCGCCTCCACGCAGGAGCGCAAGGCCACGCTGCTGCGCCGGACGCACTTCGACGACGTGCCCATGAAGCCGCAGCGCGTGTACGAGGAGATGAACCGGGCGTTCGGGCCCGAGACCCGGTACGTCACCACCATCGGCCTCTCACAGATCGCGGGCGCGCAGATGCTGCACGTCTACAAGCCGCGCCACTGGATCAACTGCGGCCAGGCCGGCCCGCTCGGCTGGACCATCCCGGCCGCGCTCGGCGTCGCCAAGGCCGACCCGGAGGCACAGGTCGTGGCCCTCTCCGGCGACTACGACTTCCAGTTCATGATCGAGGAGCTGGCGGTCGGCGCGCAGCACCGCATCCCGTACGTCCACGTCCTGGTGAACAACTCGTACCTGGGCCTGATCCGCCAGGCGCAGGCCGGCCTGGACATCAACTTCCAGGTCAACCTGGAGTTCGAGAACATCAACTCCCCCGAGCTCGGCGTCTACGGCGTCGACCACGTGAAGGTGGCCGAGGGCCTCGGCTGCAAGGCCATCCGCGTCACCGAGCCCGACCAGCTGCTGCCGGCCTTCGAGGAGGCCAAGAAGCTGGCCGCCGAGCACCGGGTGCCGGTCGTCGTCGAGGCGATCCTGGAGCGGGTCACGAACATCTCGATGAGCCGCACCATGGACATCAGCGACATCACGGAGTGGGAGGAGCTCGCGACCGAGCCCGCCCACGCCCCGACGGCCGTCCGCCCGCTCTCCTGACCCGCCCGCGGGAGGGCCTGACCCGCCCGCGGGGGAGCCGAGAAGGCCCCCGCCCCGGACATTCCGGGGCGGGGGCCGTTTTTCGTGCCATGGCCGCGCGAAGGCGGGGTAGCCGTATCGCATGAGTGAGATCGTGGACGCGGACGAACTCCTCCGCCGGCTGCGGGCCGCCCGCGACTGGGCCAGGGTGGAGGAGGAGAACGCCGCCGACGAGACGACGGCGACGGCCTACCGGGCGGTGCGCACGGTCCTCGACAGACTGGTGGACCCCACTCGCCGGACCGACCACTGACCCCCTCCCCGGCCCGCCGCCGGGGTCACCCCTCCTCCGGCGGCGGGCCCCACGCGGCCGGGCCGGACCAGCCCGGACCGGCGCCACCGGCCTCCGGCACCGGCACGGTCAGCGCGCGTGCCGGCGCCGGGGACCGCCGGACCGGCACGGTCGACGCGCGTGCCGGCGCCAACGGCCGCCGGTGGACATGCGAAAGGGCGCGGAGCCGGGACCGTACGATCGGCTCCGCGCCCTGGCTCTCGCGGTGGACGCGACAGGGGGAACGGCGAGTGGAAACCGTCCGACGGCGCGAGGCTGGCGCGACAGGGCGTTCGCGCCGCCGGACGGGGCTCATGGGGCGGGAGGTTCGGGGGACCGCGGCGGTGACGCGGAGCCTCCGGGACCCTCCTTCAGGTCAGGAAGGCGAACCGGGGCTCCTTCACCACCGCACTGGCGCGCACACCGCCGCGGTCCTCGCTGTCCGTACCCGCGACCACCCCTCATCCGGGTCGCGGTCCGGACCGCGCACGGCGACGGACCTCCCGTCGGCCGCCGTGCGCAGCTTCACGCCCCTCAGTCCTCGCGCAGGGCGCGGACCGCCTCCTCGACGCGCCGGCCGTACTCCGGGTCGGCGGCGTGGAAGTGGGCGAGGTTCTTCTCGATGACGTCCTCGCGGGAGACCTGCGACAGGCTGCCCGCGATGTTCGCGACGAGCCGGCCCTTCTCCTCCTCCGTCATCAGCCGGTACAACTCGCCGGCCTGGAAGAAGTCGTCGTCCTTGACGTGCGCCGGGGCCGGGTGGGTGCCCGTGTGGCCGCTGACGGCGAGGGCGGCCGACAGGGCCTGGTCGGTCTGGGACGGGCCGCCGTACGAGTTGGGCTCGTAGTTCTTGTCGTGGCGCGAGCCGTTGCGGGTGGCCATGAGGCCGTCCCGGCCGTAGTTGTCGGCGACGGTCGCCCTGGGCGCGTTCACCGGGAGCTGCGTGTGGTTGACGCCGAGGCGGTAGCGGTGGGCGTCCGCGTAGGCGAAGAGGCGGCCCTGGAGCATCTTGTCCGGGGACGGGCCGATGCCGGGCACGAAGTTGTTCGGGGAGAACGCCGCCTGCTCGACCTCGGCGAAGATGTTCTCCGGGTTGCGGTCGAGGACCATCCGGCCGACGCGGCGCAGCGGGTAGTCGGCGTGCGGCCACACCTTCGTCAGGTCGAACGGGTTGAAGCGGTAGTCGGCCGCCTCCGCCGCCGGCATGATCTGCACGTACAGCGTCCACGAGGGGTGCACCCCGCGCTCGATCGCCTGGAGCAGGTCCGTCTGGTGGGAGGTGGCGTCGGTGCCGGCGACCTCGGCGGCCTGCTCGGCGGAGAGGCAGCGGATGCCCTGGTTCGTCTTGAAGTGGTACTTGATGAAGAAGGCCTCGCCCTCGGCGTTCGTCCACAGGTAGGTGTGCGAGCCGAAGCCGTCCATGTGGCGGTACGACGCGGGGATGCCGCGGTCGCCGAACAGCCAGGTGACCTGGTGGGTGGCCTCGGGGGAGTGGGCCCAGAAGTCCCAGACGTTGTCCGGCTCCTGCTTGCCCGTGAACGGGTCGCGCTTCTGCGAGTGGATGAAGTCGGGGAACTTGATCGGGTCCTTGATGAAGAACACCGGGGTGTTGTTGCCGACGAGGTCGTAGTTGCCCTCCTCGGTGTAGAACTTCAGCGCGAAGCCGCGGGGGTCGCGCACCGCGTCGGCGCCGCCGAGCGAGTCGGCCACCGTCGAGAACCGCGCGAACAGCTCGGTCCGCTTGCCGACCTCGGAGAGGAAGGCCGCCTTCGTGTACGCGGTGACGTCGTCGGTCACCTCGAAGTGGCCGTACGCGCCGGAGCCGCGGGCGTGCACCACGCGCTCCGGGATGCGCTCCCGGTTGAAGCGGGCGAGCTTCTCGATCAGGTGCTGGTCCTGGATGAGCAGCGGCCCGCCGATGCCGGCGGTGGCGGAGTTCTGGTTGTCGGCGACCGGTGCGCCGGACTCGGTCGTAAGCACGCGCTTCTCCATCGTGACCTGGTGACCTTCCGTACGGGGAGCTGCTGGCGGTGCTCAGGAGCGTAGGTACGCCCCGAGGTGGCGTCAACAGTTTGTTGAAATTGGAGAAAGGGGTTCCGGACGGCGCCGGCGCCTGGGCGCGACAGGACAGGTTGTCAGCGCCGGCGCCGCCGGAAGTCTGGGCCGGCCCGGGGCGGGTCAGGAGCGCAAGCCCCGGGCCGGGGGCGCGAGGGCGGGTGAGGGGGCGTCAGACCTGCTGGCCGGAGAGGCGCTCCACGGCGCGCAGCAGCGCCGAGTGGTCCAGGCCGCCGTCGCCCTGCGCGCGCAGGGACGCGACCAGTTGGGCGACCACGGCGCCGACGGGCAGGGCGGCGCCGACCGCGCGGGCCGCGTCGGTCACGATGCCCATGTCCTTGTGGTGCAGGTCGATCCGGAAGCCCGGGGCGAAGTCGCGGTGGAGGAAGTTGTCCTTCTTGCGGGTCAGCACGGTGGAGCCGGCCAGACCGCCGTTGAGGACGTCCAGGGCCGCCTTGAGGTCCACGCCGGACTTCTCCAGGAAGACCACGGCCTCGGCGCACGCCTGGATGTTGACGGCGACGATCAGTTGGTTGGCGGCCTTCACCGTCTGGCCGGAGCCGTGCGGGCCGCACAGGACGATGGTCTTGCCGAGTGCCTGGAAGATCGGCAGCGCGCTGTCGAAGTCGGCCTGCTCGCCGCCGACCATGATGGACAGCACGGCCTCGATGGCGCCGGCCTCGCCGCCGGACACGGGGGCGTCCAGGACGCGGATGCCCTTGGCCGCGGCGGCCTTCGCGAGGTCGACCGAGGTCCGCGGGGTGATCGACGACATGTCGATCAGCAGCGCGCCCTCCTTCGCGTTCTCCAGGATGCCGTCGGGGCCGTACGCGATCGCCTCGACCTGCGGGGACGCCGGGACCATCGTGATGACGACGTCCGCGTCGCGGACCGCGTCGGCGAGGGACGCGGCGGCGGTGCCACCGGCCCGGGCGAGCCGGTCCAGCTTCTCCTGCTCCAGCGTGTAGCCGGTGACCTGGTATCCGGCCTTCAGCAGGTTCTCGGACATGGGGGAGCCCATGATGCCGAGCCCGATCCACGCGATCTTCGGGAGGGTGCTCATGTCGGTCCTCTTTCGGAAGCTCGTACGTAAGGTCAGTCGGCGGCGCGCAGTTCCCGGGGGAGCCAGTCGAAGCCGTCCGCGCCGGGGCGGTCGCCGGCCTTGTACTCCAGGCCGACCCAGCCGTCGTAGCCGCGGTCGCGGAGCCGCAGCAGCAGCGCGGAGAGGTCGAGGTCGCCGGTGCCGGGCGCGCCGCGGCCCGGGTTGTCGGCGATCTGGACGTGACCGGTCTTCGCGGCGTACGCGTCGATCACCGCCTCCAGGTCCTCGCCGTTCATCGACAGGTGGTACAGGTCCAGCAGGAACGCGGCGTTGCCCAGGCCGGTGGCCTCGTTGACCCGGTCGACGACCTCGACCGCGGCCGGGGCGCTCACCAGCGGGTAGCGGGGCGACTCGGGCTCGTTGAGGGCCTCGACCAGCAGGGTCGCGCCGATCCGGTCGGCGGCCCGGGCGGCGAGGACCAGGTTCTCCAGGGCCAGCGCGTCCTGGGCGGCAGGGTCGACGCCGTCGACGCGGTTGCCGTAGAGGGCGTTCAGCGCGGTGCAGCCGACGGAGGCGGCGAAATCGGCGGCCACGTCGATGTTGGCGCGGAAGCGGTCCGACTCCTCACCGGGGACGGACAGGGCGCCGCGGTCCGGGCCGGGGAGCTGCCCGGCGTAGAAGTTCAGCCCCACCAGCCGCGTCCCGGCGTCCTCCAGCGCCTTCTTGAGCGCGTCGAGCTCGCTCTGCGGCGGCGTGGGCGCCTCGGGCCAGGGCCACCACAGCTCCACCGCGGTGAAGCCCGCCGCGGCGGCGGCCGCGGGGCGCTCCAGCAGCGGGAGCTCGGTGAAGAGGATCGACAGGTTCACATCGAAGCGCTGGGCCTTGCCTGCGTCTTCTGAAAAGCGGGCCATGAGGCGGCGCTCCTTCCGTATTGCGGAAGTTCATTTCTGCGTGATGGAAGACTGCAAGTGGAGTGCCCACCTTGTCAAGAGCCACCCGCCGGACGGGCGCCCGCCGCGGCGGCGTTACGGTGAGGTCATGGAGCGATTGAGGGTCGAGTTCACGACCGAACCGTTCGACCTCGACGAGGCGCCGGCCCACGCGGTCGTGGCCCGCGAGGTCATCCAGGGCGCCGAGTTGGACGCCGTCGACGTGGGACCGTTCGGCAACACCGCGGAGGGGCGCGCCGACGCCGTGCTCGCCGCCGTGGACGCCCTGCTGCGCCGCGCGCTGGAGGCCGGCGCGACCCGGGTCTCCCTCCAGGTGAACGTCATCGGGGACAGTCGGTGACCGCGTCGGGAGACCACCCCCTGGTCGCGGCGGTGAAACCGCTCGTGGACGCGATGGGCGGGCGGATGCTCCCGCCCGGCGAGGCGGGGCCCGACGACGTGGTGCTCGCCTGGGAGGGCGAGGACGTGCTCGCCGTACGGCTGCCACAGCTCGCCGACTCCCTGGAGCACATCCTCGCCGCCCTGGAAAGACGGCACGGAATGCCGCTGGCCGAACTCGACCGCAAGAGCAAACAGGAGATCGTCCGCGGCCTTGAGGCACGCGGTGCCTTCTCCGTGCGCCACGGGGTGGAAACCGTGGCCGGCGCCCTCGGCGTCAGCCGGTTCACCGTGTACAACTACCTGAACAGGGAGAACGCCGCCAAGGGCAAGTAGAACCCCAGCCGTCGTCCGGGTGACCGGGCGGCGGCTTTCGCGTCACCGACTTTTCAACAAAGTGTTGACGCCGTGTTGCCGCAGGGCGTTAGCTATCCGCAGCCCGTCCGACGACAGCGAAAAACAGCCACGGAGGCTCCCCGTGACTTCGAGTACTTCGACACCGGGCCTCACCCGGTTCAACACCTCGGCGGACAGCGACGCGCTCGCCGCCCTGCACGAGGTGTGCGCCAGCTCGGCATGGGGGAGCAAGCTGCTCGCCCAACGCCCGTACGCCACCGCCGAAGCCCTCCTCCTCGCCAGCGACGCCGCCACGGCCGAGCTCTCCGCCGAGGACCTGGCCGAGGCCATGGCAGGGCACCCGCCGATCGGCCGCCCGAAGCCCGGGGACCCCACGTCCGCCCGCGAACAGCGGGGCATGGCCGGGGCCTCCGAGGAGCTCAGGGCCGAGATGCTCGAACTGAACCTGGCCTACCAGGAGAAGTTCGGGCACGTCTTCCTCATCTGCGCCACCGGCCGCACCGGCGAGCAGATGCGCGACGCGCTCCGCGAGCGGATCGCGAACACGCCCGAGCGTGAACGCGGGATCGTCCGCGCCGAATTGGGAAAGATCAACCGTATCAGGCTGACCCGTCTAGTGGAGGAAGACCCCGCATGAGCACCGACACGACCGCATCGGTGTCCACGCACATCCTGGACACCAGCGCCGGCCGCCCCGCCGAGGGCGTGGCCGTCTCCCTCGCGGCCCGCGCGGGCCGCGACGCGGAGTGGGTGGTGCTCGGCGCTTCCGCGACCGACGCGGACGGGCGGTGCAAGGACCTGCCGGCGCCGCCGGAAGGAACGACCCACGTACGCCTCGACTTCGAGACCGGGGCGTACTTCGCCAACAAGCAAGCCGAGGCACAGCAGGACGCCCCCGCGACACGGGACAGCGGCGTGTTCTTCCCCGAGGTGGCGATCACCTTCGCCGTCGTACCGGGCGAGCATTACCACGTTCCGCTGCTGCTCAACCCGTTCGGCTACTCCGTTTACCGAGGGAGCTAGCAGCCACATGCCCACGATTCTCGGCCAGAACCAGTACGGGAAAGCAGAGAACCGCGTCGTAAGGATCACGCGGGACGGCGCGACCCACCACATCAAGGACCTCAACGTCTCCGTCGCCCTCTCCGGCGACATGGAGGACGTGCACTACTCCGGCTCGAACGCCCACGTCCTCCCGACGGACACCACCAAGAACACGGTGTACGCGTTCGCCAAGGAGTACGGCATAGACTCCGCCGAGCAGTTCGGCATCCACCTCGCCCGGCACTTCGTCACCAGCCAGGAGCCCATCCACCGGGCCCGGATCCGGATCGAGGAGTACGCCTGGGAGCGCATCGCCACGTCCGACGCCAACTCCAGGTTCATCGGCGCCGACGAGGTCAAGCACTCCTTCGTCCGCAAGGGCCAGGAGACCCGCCTCACCGAGATCACTTACGACGGCGAGAACTGGCAGGTCATCTCCGGCCTCAAGGACCTCGTCGTCATGAACTCCACCAACTCGGAGTTCTGGGGCTACGTCAAGGACCGGTACACCACCCTCCAGGAGGCGTACGACCGCATCCTGGCCACGCAGGTCTCCGCCCGCTGGCGGTTCAACTGGACCGACGACGAGCAGCGGATGCCCCACTGGGAGAGGTCCTACGAGCAGGTGCGCAAGCACATGCTCCAGGCCTTCGCCGAGACGTACTCCCTGTCGCTGCAGCAGACGCTGTACCAGATGGGCGCGCGCATCATCAACAACCGCTCGGAAATCGACGAGGTGCGCTTCAGCCTCCCCAACAAGCACCACTTCCTCGTCGACCTGGAGCCGTTCGGCCTCAAGAACGACAACGAGGTCTACTTCGCGGCGGACCGCCCGTACGGCCTGATCGAGGCCACCGTCCTGCGGGACGGCGTGGAGCCCCGCATCCCGGTCGACCTGACCAACCTCTGACCCGGACCGGCCGTCCGACCCGCCCCGGCGGGCCGGGCCGGACGGCCGGACGGCCCCCCGACCTTCCCCCTCGGCACCCGCGGCCGGCAGACCGCGGCACTCAAATCTCCAGGGTCCTGCCGTGCCCACCCTCGCCATCCGACACCGGAAGGACGCACCATGGCACCTTCGGCAGCCCAGCGCACCGTGATCGAGAACTGCGCGATCGCCACCGTCGACGCCCAGGACACCGAGTACGCCTCGGGCCACGTCGTCATCGCGGACAACCGGATCGAGTCGGTCGGCGCGGGCCGGGCCCCCGAGGGCCTGGCGGACGTGGTCCGCCGCATCGACGGCACCGGCCACCTGGTGACGCCGGGCCTCGTCAACACCCACCACCACTTCTACCAGTGGATCACCCGCGGCCTGGCCACCGACCACAACCTCTTCGACTGGCTCGTCGCCCTCTACCCCACCTGGGCGCGGATCGACGAGCAGATGGTGCACGCGGCCGCCCAGGGCTCCCTGGCGATGATGGCCCGCGGCGGCGTCACCACCGCCATGGACCACCACTACGTCTTCCCCCGCGGCGCCGGCGACCTGTCCGGCGCGATCGTCAAGGCCGCCGCCGACATGGGCGTGCGCTTCACCCTCGCCCGCGGTTCCATGGACCGCAGCGTCAAGGACGGCGGCCTGCCCCCGGACTTCGCGGTCGAGACCCTCGACGGGGCGCTCGCCGCCACCGAGGAGACCGTCCGCACGCACCACGACGCCTCCTTCGACGCGATGACCCAGGTCGCCGTCGCCCCCTGCTCGCCCTTCTCCGTCTCCACCGAACTGCTCAGGCAGGGCGCGGAACTCGCCCGCCGGCTCGGGGTGCGCCTGCACACCCACGGCTCGGAGACCGTCGAGGAGGAGAAGTTCTGCTACGAACTGTTCGGCGTGGGCCCCACCGCGTACTTCGAGTCGACCGGCTGGCTCGGCGAGGACGTGTGGATGGCGCACTGCGTCCACATGAACGACTCCGACATCGAGGCGTTCGCCCGTACGAAGACGGGCGTGGCCCACTGCCCGTCGTCCAACGCCCGCCTCGCCGCCGGCATCGCCCGCGTCCCCGACATGCTGGCCGCCGGCGTCCCGGTCGGCCTCGGCGTCGACGGCACCGCGTCCAACGAGTCCGGCGAACTCCACACCGAACTGCGCAACGCCCTCCTCGTCAACCGGCTCGGCGCCCACCGCGAGGCCGCGCTGGGCGCCCGCCAGGCGCTCCGCCTCGGCACGTACGGCGGCGCCCAGGTCCTCGGCCGCGCCGACCAGATCGGCTCCCTGGAGGCCGGCAAGCTCGCCGACCTCGTGCTGTGGAAGCTGGACACCCTCGCCCACGCCTCCATCGCCGACCCCGTCACCGCACTGGTCTTCGGCGCGGCGGCCCCGGTCACCGCGTCGTTCGTCAACGGCCGGCAGATCGTCGAGGACAACCGGCTGCTGACCGCCGACGAGGACGCCATCGCGCGTTCCACCAGGGACGAGGCCCGGCGCCTCGCCCGCATCGCCGCCCAGGGCTGAGCCCGGGCGCGCACCACAGAAGTCCGGCCGGGGGGGACGGCCCCCGGCCGGTCGCCGCGGACCCCAGCGGGGCCCGCGGCAGCCGGACCGGGGGGTGCCGTACCGCAGAGGTACGCCGCCCCCCGGAACGGTACTGGTCGCCCGCACGCGCATGTACCGCCCCTCGCCTCACCTCCGTACCCCCCACCCCCACCCTCCGACCTCCCGGATCACCAGCAGCACCTCCCTGAAACCCGTGTCACCGCCGACGCGTCAACCGACCGGAGGAACCGCCGTGGCCGCCATGCCCAGGTCCCACAACGATGCAGGCAACCAGAACCCCGCCCCCGCCCCCGACACCCCTTCCGCCCCCGCGGGCGGGAAGCATCCGGTCGACGAGACGCTCCCGCCCGTCCGCATGCTCACCAGCGGCCTCCAGCACGTGGCCGCCATGTACGCGGGCGTGGTCGCCCCGCCGCTGATCGTCGGAGCGGCCGTCGGCCTCTCCGCCACCGAACTGACCTTCCTCACCGGCGCCAGCCTCTTCACCGCCGGACTGGCCACCTTCCTCCAGACCCTCGGCGTCTGGAAGATCGGCGCCCGGCTGCCGTTCGTCAACGGCGTCACCTTCGCCGGCGTCGCCCCCATGCTCGCCATCGTCGACACGACGGACGACAAGGCCGACGCCCTCCCCGTCATCTTCGGCGCGATCATCGTCGCCGGCGCCCTCGGTTTCCTGGCGGCGCCCTGGTTCAGCAAACTCGTCCGCTTCTTCCCGCCCGTCGTCACCGGCACGGTCATCACCCTGATCGGCGTCTCCCTGCTGCCCGTCGCCTTCGGCTGGGCGCAGGGGCCGAACCCCGCCGCCGACGACTACGGCTCCACGACGTACCTGACGCTGGCGGCCGTGACCCTGGTGGTCGTACTGCTGTTGCGCCGCTTCACCCGCGGCTTCGTCAAGCAGATCGCGGTCCTCATCGGCCTCGTCCTCGGCACCCTGATCGCCATACCGTTCGGCGTCACGGACTTCAGCCCGGTCGTCGAGGCGGACCTCGTGGGCTTCCCCACGCCGTTCCACTTCGGCGCCCCGCAGTTCGCCGTCGCCGCGATCATCTCCATGTGCGTGGTCATGCTCGTGTCGATGACCGAGTCCACCGCGGACATGCTGGCGCTCGGCGAGATCGTCGGCAGGCCCGCGGACGAGCGGACCATCGCGGGGGGTCTGCGCGCCGACACCCTCGGCTCGGCGATCAGCCCCTTCTTCAACGGCTTCATGTGCAGCGCCTTCGCCCAGAACATCGGCCTCGTCGCGATGACCCGCATCCGCAGCCGCTTCGTCGTGGCCGTGGGCGGCGGCTTCCTGGTCCTCATGGGCCTGTGTCCCATGGCGGCGTCGCTCATCGCGGTCGTGCCGCGCCCGGTCCTCGGCGGCGCCGGTGTCGTCCTCTTCGGGTCGGTCGCCGCGAGCGGCATCCAGACCCTCGTCCGGGCGGGCCTGGAGAAGGACAACAACGTCCTCATCGTCGCCGTGTCGCTGGCCGTCGGGATCATCCCGATCACCGCGCCGGAGTTCTACCACGCCTTCCCGGAGACCGCGAAGATCATCCTGGACTCCGGCATCTCCACCGGCTGTGTCGCGGCCGTCCTCCTCAACCTCGTCTTCAACCACATCGGTGCCGCGGCCCGCCGCGACTCCGACGACGTGACGGCCCCCATGGAGCCGGGCGACGAGATCACCGAGGTCCGTACGGCGAAACCCGCCCCGGCCCACTGACCCGCGGGTCGGCAGCCGCCACGGCCCCGCGCGACGACGTGCGCGCGGGGCCGGAGCCGTCGGTCACCGGGCCCTGTCGAGCTGCTCCGTCAGCACCGCGACTCGCTGCCGCAGCGCCGCCGTCTCCTCCGACCGCCCGGCCGTGGCGGACCCCTCCGGTCCCAGGGCCTCCACCAGGACGGCCACCTCCGCCTCGGCCTCGGCGGACCGTCCGGCGTGGAGGAGGTTCAGCACCAGGCCGTACCGGGCGTTCAGCACCACCGGCGCGCCCGGTGGCACGACCGGGGCGAAATCGGCCATGAGCGCGCGCAGTTGCTCCACGACCTCGTCGTGCCGGCACAGCCGGTACAGGAGGTGGGCGCGGCGGTCGAGGAGCCGCAGCCGTTCGTTGTAGGCGCGTTCGCGGGCCGGACCGACCGCCCGCCGTCCCGCTCCCGCACCTCACTGCGGGGGCGGGCCGGTCTCAGCCGGGCGGCGTCCCCTTCCACGCCATGAGGTTGCTGAACAGCTCCGCCTGCTCGATCGCGTCGTCCAGCGCGTGGTGGGTGTGCCGGCGGGTCGACAACAGCTCGCGCGGCATCGTCCGCTTGGCGACGGCGCGCAGCGGCATGCGCGCCTTGGTGGCGTACAGCGTCTTCATGTCCAGGCACCCCGAGTGCCCGAACGGGCTCTCGCCGGTGAACCGGATCAGGTACCAGTACAGGAACGTCCAGTCGTACGAGGCGGGGTAGCCGCACATCACCGGCTGGGCGCCCCGGCCCACCTCCCGCACCCACGCGGTGAACTCCCGCAGCGCCACCGCCGGTTCGGCGCCCTCGGCGCGCAGCCGCTCCCGGTCCAGGCCGCTGACCGCGAGTGCCTCGGGGACGAAGTCGTCGCTGATCGGCCGCAGTTCCCGGTAGAACGTCGCCGCCTCGGGATCGGCCGGTGCGTACCCGTCGGCGCCCTGCCGACCGGCGACGGCGGCGCCGACGCTGAGCATCGAGTACGGGCCGGGGATGGGCCCGTCGGCTTCGATGTCGACGGAGATGTACAGGCTGGGGCGGGGACGCTGGAGCATGCCACGGCGCGGGCCCGGGTCCCAGCGGATATCCGGAGCCCGCACCGGCCGGGAGCCGTCGGCCCACTCCCCGCAGGCCGTACCGGCGCCGCCGGACCCCGGGGCGCGGGCGGACCGCCGCCGCGCCCGGCACCCGTCACCGTCCCCCCTCCGCCCGCCGCCGGCACTCCTCGGCGAGCCACGGGTAGGCCTGTGCGATCGCCGCGTAGATCCGCCGCCGCAGCAACCGCTCCGCCTCCGCCCGCCCCGAGGCGGCGAACAGCCCGTCCAGCAGCGCGTCGTACGACCGCAGCGCGCTCCGCAGGTACCCGACCTGCCACCGGGCCAGGCCCCCGGCCGCCCCGTCGTCCGCCCCGGCCCCGCCGACCTCCCGCCGGTACCGCACCGCCCGTCGCTCCAGCTCCGCGGGCGGCAGGATCGGCACCCGGATCGGCTCGGCCCGCAGCGTCGCCAGCACGGCCCGCCGCCTCCGCTCGGCCGCCACCCGCGGCCCCACCAGCCCCGCGGCCCCGCCGGCCCGCGCGCACACCCCGAACTCCCGCGCCCGCTCGACGGCCTCCACCCGCGCCAGCAGGTACAGCCGCACGGGCGCCCCCGCCCCCTGCCGCGGGCTGCGCCCCTGCACGTCCGGCAGTCCCAGGAAGTCCCGCACCATCCCGTCGGTCCACCCCCGCGACCGCAACCCCTCCAGCGACACGAAGATCGTACGATCCGTCACGACTCCCCCTGATTCGACTACTCACGGTGACGAATCCAGTGAAGCGCACCCCACTGACAACGCCCCCGACGGCCCGCCCGGCTCATACGGGACGCCACCGCCACCCGTCCCCGGAGGAGCGAACCCACCGGACACCCCACCGCGAAGGACCACCACATGACCCTCACCCGCCTCACCCGGAAGGCCCTCACCGCCGCCGTCGGCGCCCTCACCGCGGCGTCCGCCGTCCTCGCCACCGCCGGCAGCGCCACCGCGACCGCCCAGGCGGCACCCTGCTGGCCCAAGAGCGGCAGCTACTTCTACTGGTGCAACAACATCCCCGGCGCACCCGTGTACTCGCCGAAGGACTTCAAGACGGTCGTCGGCTACATGCACTCCAACCCGTCGTGGTTCCAGTGCCGCTACGAGTACGGCCCGAATCACGGCGGCCCCCACCCCACGCGCTGGCTCTACACGCAGGCCGACAACGGCGCGTGGGGCCACATGAACGACAACCACATCGCCAGCGAGACCGACCCGGTCCCCGTCTGCCCCTGACCCCGCCCGTCCCCCGGGAGGCCCCGCCCCGCACAGGCGGCACGGGGCGGGGCGGGGCCTCCCGGCCGTGCGCGCCCGCCGGATAACCTCGTGGCCGCGAGCGGACGGTCTGGGGGAGAGTTGCAGAGGGCGCGGTACGACCAGCGGGTGCTGACCCTGGTGGAGGTGAGGGGCCCCGAGCGGGACCACGACGAGGCGCAGGAGTGGTTCGGGCAGCGCGGCTGGCCCGTGTTGGGCCGCTGGCCCTGCGGCGAGGGCCCCACGGCCGGGGTCCTGCGGGCGCGCCCCGACAGCGTCGTGTTCCTGGTGGAGGTGCGCTTCTTTGGCGCGCGCAACAAGCGGACCGGCCAGGCCGCCGCCTGGCGCGTCGACGGCCTGGCCAGGACCGCCAGGCTCCAGGTGTACGTACGCCGCACCGAACTCGTCGACCCGGACCGCGAACACCTGCCGCACTGGCGGGTCGTCACGACCGGCCACCGGCCCGCGCCGCCCCCGGCGCCCCGCCCCCGCGCGGCGGCCGTCCGCTTCCGCCTCCTCGCGCACCGGGCCCGGCTCATGGAGGCCCTCGGCCGCCACGACACCGGCGAGTTCGCCTCCGGGACGCCCTCCGAGGCCCGCCGGCTCGCCCGGACGGCACTGGAACCGGGCGCGCCGCCGCCGACCGGCGTGGACGCCCGCCCGACGGACCGCCGGGGGCGCGGTGGCCGCCCCCTCGACAGGGAGGAGCAGGTCGAGCGCGGCGTGCTGCGCCTCGCCCCCTGGCTGGGCCTGCTGTCCTTCGCCACGGTGGTCGCGCGTGCGGCGCGCGGCGGGGCGGTGGCGTTCTGGGTGCTCGTGGCCGCCGGCTCCCTCCTCGCGGCCCTGCGCGCGGCCGACCGCGTCTCACCGCACCGGAAGGCGGAGGGCCGCGCGGCCTGCCTGGTCGCGGCGGCCGTCCTGGTGACGCTGCTCCACACCGACTACCTGTCCGGCACCTCCGTCGCGCTCACCCCGCTCCAGGCGCTGGTCACCTGCGTGACGCTGTTCACCGTCACCGGGTGCTACCTGCTGGTGCGGCAGTGGACCTGGGGGGACTGGCTGACCTGGGGCGCCCCCCTGGCCGGCTCGCTCGTCGTCTCCGGTGTCGTCGCGTCCGGCTCGGTGCTCCACGCCTTCTACGCGGACGCCCTGGACCTGAACCCGCAGGACCTCGACGTACCCGGACTGTGGCAGGCGGCCTCGGCCGTGAAGCTCCTCAGCTTCCTCGCCCTCGTCCTCCTGGCCCCGGCGGCGTGGGGCACGCTGAAGCACCTCCACTGCATCCGCCCGCGCGACGGGTCCAACGTCGCGCTGTACGCCCTGCTCCTCGTCGCGATCGTCGTGAGCGTCGGCGGCCTGGCGGCCCAGTCGGCGGCGAGCGCCGCCGAAGCCACCAAGGCGGCCGCCCGCGACCGCCGCACGCCGCCCCCGTACTTCGGGGTGAAGCCCAAGTGGACCTGCGTCCGCCCCGTCGTCCCGGCGGACCGCCTCCCCTCCGACGGCGGCGCCCTCGCCTCCCCGGCGGCCCGCCCCTACCTCCTGATCTCCGTCGCCGGCGGCAACGCGGTCCTGTGGGACGCCGACGCCACCCCGGACCCGGGCGCCTTCAAACTCCCCGCGAACCGCCTCCAACTCCTCCCGGCCCCCTCCCCGAACACCGACTGCCGGGCGGAAGGGCAGGCGGGACCCGGCCGACCGCGATCCGCTAGGAGATGAGAGCCCGCTGTTCCCCCGTGACCCACTCGCGCAGCTTCTCGCGCGTCGCGGCGTCAGTCGAGTAGACGACGGTGCCCATCATCCCGCGGGTGAGGAGGACCTTGTAGGTGTTCCGGATGAGCAGGTCGACATCGGCGTCGGGCGTGGAGCGCTTGAAGGCGGGGTCCTTCGACTGGGTTCGGTCGATCACCCAGCGTCCGTCGCGCCAGACGAGGTCCGGCCCGATGATGACCCCGCTCCAGTCGTACTCGAAGCCCTGCGCCGTGTACACGCAGCCGATCTGCCCGAAACCGGCCGGATCCGTGGCCCACAGGGCGGACGGGGGAGCACCGGCGACCCCACGGTCGCCGTAGACGTTCCAAGGGCGGGCCCAGTCACCGATCACCACGTCGGCCGGAAGGGGTTTCCCCGGAGACGTCTCCTTGGACCACTTCCAGCAGAAGCCCGCCGACATGCGCGCGCCGTACCCCTGGGCACGCTTGCTCTCGAGCAACGCCTCCATCTCGTGAGGGCTGTCCGCTACCAGAAGCTCCATCTTGCCGTCGGGTTCCCACCGCTGTGGGCCCTCTCCCTCGAGACCCAGCAGCCGCAGTACCCATTGGAGGTAGGCGTCGCTGCCGCCGCAGCGGAACTGGCTGTCCAGGGGGATGACCGTGCAGGGCAGGTCCTTGGCGGCGGCAGCTTCCCGGATCTGGTGGACGGTGCCCATTTCGCCGGGCCGCACGACCTGGTGTTCGTCGAGCAGGAAGACCGGCACCCGTGCGGCGTCGATCAACTCCTCGACCTGCGGCCTGTCGCTGCGCTGGGCGGCAGGGGTGTACCGGTTGGCCGAAGTCTTCCGCATCCGGTGCGCCTCGTCGCAGATGATCACGTCGAGGGCGTTCCGTTCGGCGGTCATGAAGCTGTTGAAGTACTTGAAGAGGTCCTGCACCTCGCGCTTACGGGCTCCCGCGACCTTGCGCATGGTCTTGGTGAAGGACTGGGACCCCGTGGCGTGCATCGCGGTGCGGCCCTGCCGGTAGAGCTCACCGAGCAGGGACAGAGCGATGACGCTCTTGCCCGTCCCCGGCCCGCCGGTGACGACGACGACTTCCTTCCGGTCGGCCTGTGCCGCCTTCCGTACGGCGCGCATCACGGTTTCGAAGGCCACCCGCTGCTCATCCAGGAGGACGAACTGCTCGCGCTCCCGCACTTCCTGGGCGGCGACGGCCATGAGCTGCTTGGACGGCGCGATCTTCCCGGCGAGCAGCTCGTCCGCCGCGGCCGCGCCGTTGACGGGCGCCAGCCGCTCCTGGAGGAAGCGGACGAAGGCCCCCCGCCGCTCTTCGCTGAAGAGCCGCCCGCGCTCGCTCTCCCCGACCTCGCCGAGGCCGGTGATGCCGAACTCGGTGGCGTTGTGGAGGTAGGCGGCACCCGCGACGCGGTGCGGGTGGTCGGCGAGGGCTCCGTTGAAGGAGACGAGGTAGTCGCAGTAACCCCGCACCTGCTCGATGGGGTTCAGTACGGGCCGTGGGTACGCGTCGACGCGGCACAGGAGCGGTTCGCCGTCCTCGGGCGCCGCCTGGCTCCACTGCTTGAGCTCCACCACGACGTAGGAGGGCTCCCCGGTCCGCGGATGCACTCCGGCCAGAACGGCGTCGGCTCGCTTGCTGGTGAGGGGCAGCCCGTACTCCATCAGGATCGTGACATCGCCGAGACCTGCCTCCAGCAGCACGCTCATCAGCGCTGGGAGGCTCCGCTTCCAGGACCGCACCTCGGAGTCACCGGGCCTGTGTCCGTGGTCATGGACGAACTGCTCCGTCAGGCGGAGGGACAGCATGCCGCTCAGTCCCTGAGCGGCGGCCATGGAGACGGAATCACGAATCAAGGCGGGCTCCCGGGCAGCACGATATGAGGCGTGCGGGTGGAGGCGTGTCCTGGGAAGGAAGCCCGGCGGGCCGCAAGGGTGATGATGAGAACACTATCCCGGTGTTCATGGCTGGTCCTTGAGGGAGGAGCCTCCCCGGGCGTCGAGGGCCCGGGGAGGCGTGTGCGAGATCGGCTAGCGACGCCGCAGCGTGAACAGCGCCCGCAAGAGGTCGCCGAACTGCCTGATGAGCCGCGGCCGGTCCGCTGAGCGGGTGTTCGACAGCGCGATCTTGAACATGCTGCGGGCCGTGGCGCAGTACACGACGAAGCAGGCGGCGAGGGCGACGATCAGGGCACCGGCGACACCGGTGTCCGGAAGGGAGGAAAGCACGTTTGCACCTTGGGGGTGAGTCCCTGTGACACAGGGAGAGGGAACGTTTCTGCTGAGCCTGGTGGCGAAGAACCGACTCGAAGAAGGGCCTGTGGTCAGGCCGTGGTGCGCGAGATGTCTCGCGGGGTCCGTTCGAGACCGCCGGCTGCGCCGCGGGCGAGGGGGAGGTGCGGCCCCCAGGGGACGGGAAGGGCGGTGTTTCGAGACGCGGTCACGCGTGCTCTCCTTACGGTTGGAGGGCCTGGTCGACTTCGACAGCCCGGTGGGTTCCGTAAAACAGCTTCCCCGAAGTTACACGATCCGTGATCGCTTTGGCCATGGGTTATCCGGTCGTCCTCGTCGTCCGCTCCGTGTGCTGCCCGGACCGAGGTAGGGTCACCGCCAGCACCCCGCGCCGCGAGGCGCGCCGACGAACGCGGAGGTCGCAACCGTGACGGCAGCTGGCACGCCTTCGGGGCCCAGGCACGTGCCGCCGCGCAAGGAGCACTGGTTCCAGCCCCGCCGCTCCAGTTACAGCTGGGAGCAGGACGGCCTCGACCACATCCGGCAGCTGATGCCCAAGGCTGAGCCGTACCGGGCGTGGGCCACCTTCTCCTTCACCGCCGCGTCCGGACGCACCAACGAGTGCGACTTGTTCATCGCCGTTCCCGGCGGACTGTACCTGCTCGAACTCAAGGGTCACCCGGGGCGTGTGGTCAACCACGGCGACACGTGGCAGTTCCACGCCGACCGCGTCCGCACCCTGAAGAACCCGCTGCACCTCACCGACCTCAAGTGCAAAGAACTCAAAGGGCAGTTGCAGCACGCCGCACGCTCCATGGGTGTCGACCCGCGGCGCGTGCCCTTCATCAAGCCGGCCGTGTTCCTGCACTCGCCCGGGCTCGTCAGCGAACTGGACCAGTTCCAGCGGCTCAACGTCTACGGGCGCAACGACGAGTCGGGCGGACTCGCCCGCGTCTGGGACGACCTCCTCGGTAAGCCACCGGAGCGGGAGAGCTGGCGCATCACACCGCAGACCGCCCAGTTGCTCGAGCAACTGATGCAGCGGATCGGCATCAGCCATTCCACCGCCCACCTCCGGTACGGGGACGACTGGAAGCTCGAGCCGGGGGCACTCGATGCCGGGCCCGGCTGGGAGGACCGGCTCGCCTCCCGCGACGACGGGTTGGTCCAGGAGGAGGGCCGCGTACGCGTCTACCTCGTCGAGCAGATGGCGGGTGACGCCGCCAGGCGTGCCGTCGATCGCGCGGCCCGCCGCGAATACCAGGTCCTACAAGGCATCACCCACCGGGGCATCGCCCAGGCGGTCCAGATCCGCCAGCACCAGGGCGGCCCCGCGATCCTGTTCCGCCACCGCCACTCCGACCTGAGGCTGGACGCATACCTCGACGCCTACGGCGGCTCCCTGACCCCCGAGGCACGCCTCGACCTCGTACGCCAGCTCGCCGAGGCCCTTCGCTACGCTCACAACCGCTCGCTGTACCACCGTGCCCTCGCCGCGCGCTCCGTGTACGTCTCCGCCAAGGAGGACGGCACCGACCCCGTGGTGCGGATCACGGATTGGCAGACGGCGGCCCGCGACTTCGACACCACGTCCCTGCGGTCGATCGGCGACACGTCCCTCGACGCGGCACTGATCGAGAACGCCGCCCAGGTCTATCTCGCCCCCGAGACGGACCAGGAATTCGCCGACCCGGTCGACCTGGACCTCTTCGGCCTCGGCGCACTCGCGTACCACGTGCTCACGGGGGAGCCGCCCGCGGCCCACCGCAGCGCCCTCATCGAACGGCTGTCGGCCGAGGGCGGACTCCATCCGTACGCGGTCGCCGACGGCCTCTCCGACGCCCTGGACGAGCTCGTGTACCGGGCGACCCGCGCGGAGGTCGTCGACCGGCTGCCGTCCGCCGACCGCTTCCTGGACCTGCTCGACGAGGCCGAGCAGAACGCGGTGGTGCCCGAGCGCGCGGCGGTGGAGGAGACGGACCCGCTGACGGCACTGCCCGGACAGCAGATCGACGGGGAATGGACGGTCAAGCGCGTCCTCGGCACGGGGGCGACGGCCCGGGCCCTCCTCGTGGAGAGGGTCGTGGAGGAGGCCGTCGATCCGGACGGCAGGGCCGTCGTCGAGGAGCGCGTCCTCAAGATTGCTCTCGACCGCGACAAGGACGCCCGGCTCCATGCGGAGGCGAACGCCCTGAAGCAGGTGGGAGGCGGTCGCATCGTCCGCCTCCTCGAAGACCCGCGGGAGATCGCCGGCCACACGGTCCTGGCGCTGGAGTACGCGGGCGAGTCCTCGCTGGGCGCCAGGTTGCGCGGTGAAGGGCGCCTGACCTACGACCAGTTGGAGCGCTACGGCACCGACCTGTTCATCGCCTTGGACCAGCTTGCCGCCAAAGGCGTGCGCCACCGGGACATCAAGCCCGACAACCTCGGCCTGCACCGCCGCAGCGACGGCTCCTGGGAGCTTCTCCTCTTCGACTTCTCCCTGACCGACGCGTCCGAAAGGGACATCACCGCCGGGACCCGCGGCTATCTCGACCCCTTTCTCGGCAGCCCTCGCCGCTCCCTCTACGACGACCACGCCGAGCGGTACGCGGCGGCCGTCACGCTGCACGAGATGGCGTCCGGCGAGCGGCCGGTCTGGGGCGACGGCCAGAGCGACCCCCGGATGAGCGACGACGTGGAGCTCTTCGTCGCCGCCGAGCTGTTCGAACCGGCGCTCCGGGACGGTCTGACCGCGTTCTTCCAGCGGGCCCTCCACCGCGACGTCGACCGGCGCTTCGACACCTTCAAGCAGATGGAGGACGCCTGGCGGCAGATTTTCCGCACCGCCGACGCCGTCAAGCCGGCCACCACTCCGGCCACCGTCGGCACCCTCGCGGTGACCACCGAGGAGGCCCGCGAGATGGCCGCCGCGGCGGCCGAGTCCACCACGGCGCTCGAGGCGGCGGGCCTCTCGCCGCGGGCGGTCTCCGTCGCCAACGGGCTCGGAGCGGTCACCGTGGGGGAGCTGCTCGACGTACCGCCCCACACCATCGCACGGGCCCGAGGCGCCGGCACGCTGGTACGACGCGAGCTCAACCGCCGTCACAAGCAGTGGACGGCCATGCTGCGCCGCCCGCAGGGCGACACCCCGCCCCATGCGGAGGAGCCCGGCCACCCGGGCGCCGGCGAGGCCGGTCAGGAGGCCGACGCCCAGCGCATCGCGGGAGAGCCCGTCGACCTGCTGGCGCGGCGTCTCACCCCCGCACCGGCTCGCAAGGGAAACCTCAGACCCGAGATCGTACGGCTGACCCTCGGCCTTCCGCGCTCTCCGGAGGAAGGGGGTGCGCTGTCGCCGCTGGGCGTGTGGCCCACGCAGACCGCCATCGCCAAGCACCTCGGCAGCAGCCAGGCCACTGTGTCCCGGCACCACGGCGCCGCGATCGAGGAGTGGGCGGCCACGGACTGGATCACCGCCGTCCGCGACGAGCTCGTGCAGATCCTTGCCCAGTCCGGCCGGGTCATGACGGTCGAGGAAGTCGCCGCGCAACTCCGCGTCCGGCACGGCGCGGGCGACGACACGGCGGAGCGCACGCTCGCCAAGGCGCTCGCCGTCGTGCGCGCCGCAGCCGACGCCGAGGCGCTGAACCGCTCCGACGACGCGGAGCCCCGTCTGGAAGTGCTCCGCAGGGGGCCACGCGTCCTGCTTGCCCTGGACTCGCTCCCCGGTACGGACGATCCGACCCCGCAGGAACTGGCCGACTACGCAGCCGCGCTCGGCGCCGCTGCCGACCGCCTCGCCGCCCAGGACCCGCTGCCGGGCCGGGCCACCGTGGTACGGACACTGCGCGAGGTCGCCGCGCCCGACGGCATGGCGCCCCTGGCCGACACCCGCCTGGTCGGTCTGGCCGCGACGGTCTCGGAGAACGCCGCGGCCTCGCCGCGCCTGGAGCTCTACCCCCACGACCTGGGCCTGGCCCGCGCCCTGCGGATCTCCCAGGCCCCGGCCGGGGTGCGCCGCGAGACGGGCATATCGATCAGCGAGCTGGTCTCCCGGGTCAAGGCGCGTTTCCCCTCTCTCCCGGTCCCCGTGACCCCCACGCACATCGAGATGGAGGACGTGCTCAAGGAGGCGGGTTTCCCGCTGGAGTACGACAGCGTCCGCAAGCGCTTCTTCCCGCCGGCCGCCGACGGCGTTCGCTGGACCAGCTCGACCTCCACCCGTACCAGCGTCCTCGTCGCAGAGGCGCGGGCGGCCGCGGCGGCGGGGCGCGACCCTCAGGCGGTCCTGCGCGCCAAGTTGTCGACCGCCGCCGAGCGCGGTGGCTTCCTCGCCCTCACCCTCAAGGGGACGGAACTGCCCGGCACGGCCGAGAGCCTGGCGAGCGCGTTTCCGGTCTTCGCCGTGGACGTCAACACCGAGTTCCTGCAGGTCTTCCGCGCGTTGGCCGACGAGCTCGGGACGGACTGGCGGAAGGTGCTGCGCGCGGACGCCGCCTTCACGGCGAGTGGCGAGCTGAAGCCGGGCCTGCGGTCATACGTCCAGCGGGTCACCGATCGTCTGGCCGGCCGCCTCGTCGAGGCGGTTGAGGCCGAGGGTCCCAAGACGGTGCTCTTCCTGCACAACGCCGGTCTTCTGGCGCGGTACTTCGACGGAGGAGGCCACGACCTGCTGGTCACCCTCCAGCAGGCGGCGCGCCGCCCGGCCCGGACACCGCACGGACTGTGGCTGCTCTGCCCGATGGAGGACGCCAGGCAGACCCCCTCCCTCGACGGCCGCACGGTCGAGGTCGTCGACCGCGCCACGGAGTGGGCGGTGCTTGACGCCCTGTTCCTGAAGAGCCTTCGCCCGGAGCGGGAGGCATAGCGGACACAGCCGCATACCGGCTTGCCGATCTCGGGTGTGCCACGGCTCGCGGACTGATAAGCAGATGTTTCGGGGGCTCATCGAACGAGGGTCTCCGCGCGTTCTGCCCAGGAGGTCCTCACCGCATGCCCCGCCAGTACCAGACCGGCCCCTCCCCCTCGAGCGACCCCGGGCTCCACAGGCTGAAAGCCGTCCTCGACGGCTGGCGCGATGCGCTGATCGACATGGGCGGCCGCAACCGCCTGCTCAACTTCCGACACACCAGGACTGCCACGCTCGAACTCAGTTCGCCGCGCGCCGCCGACCTCCTGAACGGCCTCGCACGCGGTTGGGATTTCGCCCCGGTGAGACAGGACCCGGACACCGACGAGGGCGTGCGGCTCTCCAAAGGGCCCGTGGACCCGGGGCTGGTGACGCAGAGGACCAGCCAGCCGGCGCTCAACACCTCCCTCTACCACCTGCGCCAGAAGTCCGCCCAGATGTACAACGACTACGGCCTGTGGGTGCTGTGGTTGGGCGTCGGCATGCTGGACTGGCGGGAGGAAGGCGCGTACGAGACCAGCTCCGCCCCCCTGCTGCTCGTACCGGTCGAGCTGCGCCGGGACGGCAACCGCCGCTACCGCCTGCACCGGGCCGACCACCAGGACCCCATGCACAACCCCGCCCTCACGGTGAAGCTGGAACGACTGGGCGTGGCCTGGAACACCGTCACCGACACGGACGTCTCCGACGTGACCGGGCTGATCTCCGCGGCCCGCGCGGTGGCGGCCGGGCAGGAGGGCTGGAAGGTCGAGGAGCGGACGGTCCTCGGCCTGTTCGCCTCCCACCGCGAGGCCATGTACCAGGACCTCAAGCAGAACGAGGAACGCATCCTTTGTCATCCGCTGGTCAGGGCCATCGCCCTCGGCCCCGACGCGGGACTGCCCGACGACGCCATCAATTTCGAGCCCGCGGACCCGGACCGCATCGACCAGGTCCAGGCACCGGAGAGGACACCGCTGGTCCTCGACGCCGACGCCTCCCAGCGACAGTGCGTCAGCGCCGCCCTCGATGGACGGTCCTTCGTGGTGAGCGGCCCGCCCGGCACCGGCAAGAGCCAGACCATCACCAACATGATCGCCGCACTGATGCACGCCGGACGTACCGTGCTGTTCGTCAGTGAGAAGGCCGCCGCCCTCGATGTCGTCCGCAACCGGCTCCGGGGCGTCGGGCTCGGTGACTTCGTCATGGCCCTCCACAGCGGTGACACCGGCAAGAAGGCCGTCGCCGAGGAACTGCACCGGGTGCTCACCACCGAGGCCCGCGTTACCGGGGCCGCCGAGCATGAACTGGAGCAGGCCCGCAGGCTTCGCGAGGACCTCTCCGGCTACGCCGCCGCCATGAACCAGCTCCGCGACCCGCTGGGGCGCTCCCTGCACGACGTCCTGGGGCGGCTGATCCAGCTGGAGGCGGCCGGCACACCCGTGCTGCCGCTGCCCGGCCAGCACGCGCACATGGTCCGCACGCTGAGCGCCGGAGCCCTGCAGAGCGTCCTCACCGCGGCCAGGTCGATCAGCCGCGCCTGGCGCCCCGCTGCCGAAGGTGACGCCTTCGTCTGGCGCGGGCTGACCGGCAGCGCGCCCCAGCAGGTGCTGTCCGAAGCCGCCGACGCCCTCGCCGCCGTGCGGACCGTCGTCGCGCGCCGCCCCTTCGCCGCCGCGCGGGACGAGCCGGCCACGGCCCGGAGCCTCCAGCAGACCGTAGGGTCCCTCCTCTTCCGGCTCCCGAACGCGGCAACCCCGCAGGACGCCGACCTGCCGCAGGACGTTTCAGGGCCGGGGAAGCAACTCGCCGACCTGCTCGGCGTGCCGTACGGCGACGACTCCCAGGCCGTGTTCGCCCTGTGTGAGCTCGCCGACCTGACGCACGGCACCCACCGGCCCCCGCGCTCCTGGTTCGACGCCGACGCGCTGCACCGGGCACACGAGGCGGCGGACGCCCTGCGCGCGGCATTGAGCGCCGAGACCGAGGCCCGCGAAGCCGCGGAAGACCTGTTCGGTGAGCAGGTACTCACGGCGGAGGACCTTCCCGGACTGGTGCGTCGCTTCGACGAGGACCACACCGGCCTACTCGTCCGGTTCAACGCCCAGTACAAAGCGGACCGCAAGGCCGCGACGGCTCTCACCCGCACGGACGCCTGGACCAAGTCACTGCCCTCCCGTCTCCACCAAGCCCTTGCCTGGCACCGGGCCGCCGCGGAGGTGCGGCGCCTCGCGGACCACCACGCCGCGCTCCTGTCGCCGTACACCCCGCGCACCGAGGAGGAGCTGCAGCCCCTCGGCCGGGCGCTCGCGACTGCCGACCGCATCGCGGAGCTGGCCCCGGACCCCGGGCACCGCGCCCGACTGGCCGATCACCTGGCCGCCGACGCGGACCCGGACCGGCTGGCGACGGCACTCGCGGAGAACGTACGCCGCTGCCTCGGCGACTGGTGCGCCGTCGCCGACCGGCGGCTGGATCGCTGGTCCACCGCTGCCGCAGCGCTGCTGGACCTGTTCGACACCGCGCGGAAGGCTCAGCTGTCGCCTTCGCTGCTGGGCCCGTTCGAGCAGGCACAGGGGGTGCTGGACACCCTGCTCGCCGACCCGCAGGGCCCCGAGGAGTGGCGGACCCACCGCGACGGCCTCGCCGTCCTGTCCCGCCACGGCACCGGTGACCTCGTGGCCGCCGCAGCCGAACGCGGCATCGCCCCCGAGTACCTGCCGACCTTGACCGAGCAGGCGCTGCTCCGCTCCTGGGCCGACGACATCCTCGCCACCGACACGCGCCTGCGCACCACCCGCTCCGAGGACCTCGAGGCACGGGTCACCGACTTTCAGGAGGCGGACCGCAACCTGATCGAGGCGGCGGGCCGCGCGGTCATCGAAGCCTGCAACAAGCGCCGTCCCCGCAGCTTCGCCGGCGGAGCCGCGGCCGTGATCACCAGGGAGGCCGTGAAGAAGACCCGCCACATGCCCGTGCGGGAACTCCTCGACAAGACCCGTGACGTCGTCCACGCCATCAAGCCCTGCTTCATGATGAGCCCCCTCACCGTCAGCCAGTTCCTCCCCGCCGACTTCCGCTTCGACGTCGTCATCTTCGACGAGGCGTCCCAGGTCCGCCCCAGCGACGCCGTCAACTGTGTCTACCGGGGCGACAGCGTCGTCGTCGCCGGTGACGACAAGCAGCTTCCGCCCACCTCGTTCTTCGACGCGTCCGTCGAGGACGACTCCGACGAGTACGCCGAGGACGTCCCGGACTCCTTCGAGTCGCTGCTCCACGCCTGCAAGGCCGGAGCCATGCGGGAACTGCCGCTGCGCTGGCACTACCGCAGCCGCCACGAGAACCTGATCACCTTCAGCAACCGCGAGTTCTACGACAACTCGATGGTGACCTTCCCCGGCGCGCTGGAGGACGGGAACGACGTGGGCGTCGCCTTCTTCCGTACCGACGGCGTGTACGACAAGGGTGGCCGCCGCGACAACCGCCTGGAGGCCGAGTACGTCGCCCGGCGCGTCATCCACCACTTCGACACCCGCCCCGGCCTCACCCTCGGTGTCGTCGCCCTCTCCCAGGCGCAGGCGGCGGCGATCGACCTGGCCGTCCAGCAGGCCCGCATCCAGCGCCCCGACCTGGACCACTGCTTCACCGAGGGCCGCCTCGACGGCTTCTTCGTCAAGAACCTCGAATCCGTGCAGGGCGACGAACGAGACGTCATGATCATGTCCGTCGGGTACGGTCCCGACGAGCGCGGCACGCTCGGCCTCAACTTCGGCCCGATCAACAAGACGGGCGGCTGGCGCCGCCTCAACGTCGCCGTCACCCGGGCCCGCCACCGCATGGAGGTGGTGGCCTCCTTCCACGGCACGCAGCTGAAGGACAGCCCGAACGAGAGCGTCCAGTACCTCAAGCGGTACCTGGAGTACGCGGAGAACGGCCCGGCAGTCCTCGCCAGGGACGTGACGCAGCACGATGCCGAACCCGACAGCCCCTTCGAGGAGTCCGTGCTGGCGGTGCTCCGCGACTGGGGCTACACGGTCCAGCCGCAGGTGGGCGTCGCCGGCTACCGCATCGATCTCGGCGTGCGCCACCCCGAGCTGCCCGGTGCGTACGCCCTCGGCATCGAGTGCGACGGCGCGATGTACCACTCCTCGAAGGCGGCCCGCGACCGGGACCGGCTGCGGGAGCAGGTCCTGATCGGCCTGGGCTGGCGGCTGTACCGCATCTGGGGCACCGACTGGTACCGGGGCCGAGCGGCGGCGGAACTGCGGTTGAAGGAGGCGGTCGAGCAGGCCGTCGCCATGGGCCCGCTGAGCACGGCCCCGGCCCCGGCTGCGCCGTCGTGTGAGCCGGCGGTCCCCGACCCCGAGGAGCCCGCCCCGCCGGCGGCGATCCCGGCGCCTCGCACGTCGACGGAGATCGCGTACGAGCGGGTGCCGGTGGACACGACGGCCCAGCGGGAGTGGGCGGCCCCGTACCGCACGAGCACGGTCGACGTACGGCCGCGGCACGAGCTGCACACCGTGGAGGCCCGCCCGGCCCTGCGCGAGGCGCTGCGGCAGATCATCGAGACGGAGGGTCCCATCCACGAGGACCTGCTGATCCAGCGGGCGCGCGAGGCGTGGGGCGTGACGCGGGCGGGCAACCGCATCAGGGACAACGTCCGAGCGGTCGCGGAGGCCCTCGCCCGCACGGGGACGTTCACCCGTGACGGCGGCTTCTACGACGTGGCGCAGCGTCCGGTACGGAAGGCCCGGCACCCCGAGGGCGGGGAGAAGCCGCGCACCGTGATCCAGATCGCCCCGGCCGAGCGTCGGCGAGCATTGCACGAGCTCGCGGTGGAATGCCCCGGTATGTCGGAGGACGAGCTGATCAAGCTGACGTGCGAGTTCTTCGGTTGGAGGCGGAGGGGCCACGATATCCGGGGCTACCTGGAGACCGACATCGCGGAGCTGTACGCCCGAGGCCGCCTGCAGGGCGGCCCAGACCGCGTTAGCGCGGTGCCGAAGGGCGCGGAGCAGCGGTCCGGCGACCACCGCTGAGCTGGCAGGATGGACGGTCGGTAGGAGATACGGGATGGGTTCCGGGTCACGGAGAGAGGGCGCACAGGTGGACAAGGCCGCACTACTGAAGGACCTCCGCAAGCAGGTCGCCACGCTGGAGGACGACCTTCGGGCGCGCACCGAGTCGGTGGACGAGTTCCGCGCCGACCTGGAGCGCGAGTACGAGGCGGCCCGGCAGGCCAAACGCACGGCCGCCACGTACGGGGCGTGGCGCGACGAACGCGTCACGCAGGCGGCTGCCGCGTGGGTGCTGGCGACGGTGTTCGTCCGCTTCTGCGAGGACAACGAGCTGATCGAGGTCCCGTACATCGCGGGCCCGGGGGAGCGCCTCGCGGACGCGGAGGACCGTCAGGCGGACTTCTTCCGGAAGAACCCGGAGCGGAACGACCGGGACTGGCTGACCGCCGGCTTCGAGGCGCTCGCGGCCACCCACAAGGCGGTCGCGGGCCTGTTCGACCGCGGCCACAACGCCCTGTGGGAGCTGACCCCTTCGTACGAGGCGGCGACGGCCCTGCTCGGCTTCTGGCGCACGCGGGGCGCGGACGGCGAGATCGTCCACGACTTCACGGACGAGGACCTGGACACCCGCTTCCTCGGCGACCTGTACCAGGACCTGAGCGAGCACGCCCGCAAGACGTACGCGCTGCTGCAGACACCGGAGTTCGTGGAGGAGTTCATCCTCGACCTGACACTGGAGCCGGCGGTCGAGGAGTTCGGCCTGGCCCCGGCGTGGAAGCACAAGCCGGCGAAGTACCAGGGCGACGACCCCGTCGTCTACGGCTTGCGGTGCATCGACCCGGCCTGCGGGTCCGGCCACTTCCTGCTGGGCATGTTCCACCGCCTGCTGGCCAAGTGGCGCGAGGCGGAACCGGGCACGGACGACTGGGAGCTGGTACGCCGGTCCCTGGAGTCCGTGCACGGCTGCGACAAGAACCCGTTCGCGGTGGCCATCGCGCGGTTCCGACTGCTGGTGGCGGTACTGAAGGCGTGCGGCGAACGGCGCCTAGCCGCGGCGCCGGACTTCCCGATCAACGTGGCGGTGGGGGACTCGCTGCTGCACGGGCGGGGCGCGGAGACGATCACGGAGACGCTGGACACGCTGTTCGGGGGCGAGGACCGGACGTTCGCGTACCGCACGGAGGACGTGTGGGAGTACGCGGAGCGGGTCGACCTGCTGGGACGGGGCAGCTACCACGTGGTGGTGGGGAACCCGCCGTACATCACACCGAAGGACAAGCAGGAGAACGAGAACTACCGGAAGGCGTACGACGCCTGCGCGGGGACTTATGCATTGTCAGTGCCGTTCGCGCAGCGCATCTTCGAGCTGGCGGTCCGCGCTTCCGGGAATGATAGAAGTGGAGGGTTCGCGGGGCAAATCACCTCCAATTCGTTCATGCGTCAAAACTTCGGAAAGATGCTGATTGAAAATTTTTTTCGTACTGTCGACCTGACACATATCATCGATGCTTCGGGTGCCTATATTCCAGGACATGGGACGCCGACGGTGGTTCTCGTGGGAAGGAATCGAATGGGACTGATCTCCGACAGTGTTCGTGTGGTGCAGAAAGTCCAGGGAGAGCCGGAGCAGCCGGCGGATCCTGCTCGAGGACTCGTCTGGTCAGCTATTGTCAACCAGGTTTGCAAGTCGGGTAGCGATTCGCAGTGGATCTCTGTTGCAGATGTTGAGCGTTCTCGCTTCTCTGCACATCCGTGGTCGCTTGCGGGGGGTGACGGAGATCGGGTTCTCGAATTTCTTGGTAGGAAAGGAGGGAGGCTGGCGTCAAATATTGAAAAGCCGATCGGTCGCGCGATCCGAGCTGGTCTGGATGACGCTTTCATGCGTCCGTTGCGGCCGAGCTTGAGGGTTAGGGCGCCCAGGGCTGTGGTTCGACCCGTGATGGTTGGCGAAAGCGTTCGGGATTGGAGCGCCGAGCCCACCACAGGAATCCTGTATCCGTATGACTCCACGCTGGGCAAGAGCGGGCTTGCAGAGGAGCTTTGGCCTTATCGGGTGCCTCTTCTGGCTAGAAAAACCTTCCAGGGGAACTTGGAAGCTGCGGGGATCTCGTGGTGGGAATATCAACAGCATACGACTTCGGCGTACGTGGGGAAATTTTCCATCACCTTCCCGTATGTCTCGACTGATGTTAATTTTGCTCTCGATCGCGGCGGAAACATCTTCAAGCAGACTGCTCCGATTATCAAACTGCAGCAGAATGCTAATGTTGTGGATTACTACGGCTTGCTTGGAATCTTGAATTCGTCGACCGCGTCTTTCTGGTTGAAGCACGTCTGCTTCGATCGGGGGAATGGTGGTATTGGAGGGGGTATTTCTGACGAGCAGTGGGAGCATTGGTACGCTTTCAATGGGCAGCAGATTCAGGAGCTGCCCATTCCAGCGAAAAGGCCAGGTCGATTGGGAGAGCTCCTAGACTCTCTTGCGCAGGAGCTGTCCATGCGCCACGCTCTTTCTGTGCTGTCCGGTAGTGATGCCCGCCGTAGCCTTGATGAGGTCCGTGCTGCGCACACCTCCATTCGAGCCCGCATGATCGCCTTGCAGGAAGAGCTGGATTGGACCGTCTACGGTCTGTATGGCCTCCTCGGCCCGGAAGAAGTAGCCCGCACAACGCTTCCCAGCCTCGATGATGTGCCTGAAGTTGCTCTGGGAGCGCGGGCAATCGAGATTGTGCTCGCTCGAAAGATGGCAGCAGGAGAGCTCAAGACCGCCTGGTTCGAGCGGCACGGCTCCGAGCCCATTACCGAAATCCCCGCGCACTGGCCCGAGGCGTACAAGGCCGTCGTCCAAGCCCGGATCGACATCATCAACTCCAACAAGGACATCGCCCTCATCGAGCGTCCGGAGTACAAGCGCCGCTGGGCGTCCGAGCCCTGGGAGAAGAAGGAAAAGGAAGCCCTGCGGAACTGGTTGCTCGACCGCTGTGAGGACGAGAAGCTCTGGTACGGGCTCCGGGACGGGTTCCGGGCGCCCCGCACGCTCACCGTCTCGCAGCTTGCGGATGCCCTCCGCCAGGATGCCGACGTGCAGTCCGTCGCCGAGCTGTACGCCTCCGACCACATGGGCAAGCGGGACGCGACCCTCGCGCAGGTGCTCGCCGACATCATCGCCACCGAGCACGTGCCCTACCTCGCCGCCCTGCGCTACAAGGATTCCGGCCTGCGCAAACGGGCCCAGTGGGAGGAGGTGTGGGACCTCCAGCGCGAGGAGGACAGGACCGGTCAGCGGCTCGACATCCCCGTGCCGCCCAAGTACACGTCCGCCGACTTCCTCAAGGCGTCCTACTGGTCCCACCGGGGCAAGCTCGACGTGCCCAAGGAGCGGTTCATCTCCTACCCGGACGCCTCCCCCGACTCCGACCCGACGATCCTGCTGGGCTGGGCCGGCTGGGATCACAAGGACCAGGTGCAGGCACTGGTCAACGTCATCAACGACCGTACCGAGCAGGCGGGCTGGGACACCCCGCGTCTCACCCCGCTGGTCGCGGGCATCCAGGAGCTGATGCCCTGGGTCCACCAGTGGCACGGTGAGCACGACGACGAGTGGGGCGGCAACCCCGCCGAGGAGTACCAGGCGTACCTGGACGAACAGCGCGGCAAGCACGGGCTCTCCGCGGACGACCTCAAGAGCTGGCGCCCGGAGAAGAAGACGCGCGGCCGGGCCAAGAAGACCGACTGAGCGGGCCACCCGTACACGCCCGTACAAGAAGGGGCCCCGCCACCGGATCGCGACCGGCGGCGGGGCACCCACATGACCGAAGCGGTCAGACTTCCTTGGCGTACGCCACGAACGACGTCCACTGGTCGCCGTCGAACGACAGAGACGGTCCCAGTGCGCGCTTGGAGTCCCGCACGTGCACGCTTCCTCGATGGGTTGCCACCTCCACGCAGTCCCCACCCTCACCGCTGCTGTAGCTGCTCTTGAACCAGCGCAGTTCTATGTCAAGTGCGGTGTCCCTGCTCACAGTTCTCCTAGCAACTTCTCGATGAAGGCCATCGACTCTCGAGGGGGGAGAGCCTGGGCCCGGATAATCCCATACTGCGCCTCAAGCTCTCGGACTGGCTTGCGGTCGATGTGGAGGCGGCTCACATTCTGCACTTCCACGTAGGCCACTCTGCGGCCGTCCACCGTCTCCATCAGTGTGAACGGACCGCTGAGCCCGGCGTGGTCCTCGCGGTTCAGGGGCATCACCTGAAGTTCCACGCTCCGCTTCTCGCCCACGAGCATGAGGTGTTCCAACTGGCCCCGCAGGACGGACCTGCCTCCGATGGGGCGCCGCAACACCGCTTCCTCCATCACGAAGCTCATCAGAGGAGCAGGCCAGCGCGAGAAGATGTCTTGGCGTGCCATCCGAGCTGCTACGCGCTGCTCGATCGTCTCTTCATCGAGGAGCGGACGACGCCTCGTGAACACCGCCCGCGCGTAATCCTGCGTCTGCAGAAGCCCCTTCACCACGTGTGTGTCGTACGCGTGCAGCTCCACCGCCTGCGCCTCCACCCGCGCCGCATCCCGGAAGAAGCTCGGGTACCGGACCCGCGCCACCTCCTCCTTCCGTGCCACCAGGACGCCTCTCGCCCCCAGCACCTCGTCCGCCTTCTCGATGAAGTGCTCCTTGGGGATGCGGCGGCCCTGCTCGACGGACGCCACCAGGGCCTCGCTGTACCCGAGCCGTTCCCCGAGCTCCGCCTGCGACAGCCCGGCCAGCGTCCTGAAGATCTTCAACTGCTTCCCGAAGGACCTCAGGACCTCCGCCCCCGCGTCGTCCCCGCGGTGCTCGCCGCTGTCCGTCGGCCCCTCAGGCCGACGCTCCTCCGTCATGTTCCCCACCTCCGTTTGACCGTCGCAGGGGTAACGGATCGACGCCCCGACAGGCCACGCCCCGTACCCGTACAGCGACCGTCCGTACCTGTAACCCTGCTGGTGAGCCCACGCACCGGCCAAGATCCTCGTAGGCATGACGACCGAAACTCCCCCTCCCGTCGCCGGTGCCGTCCGCGAGTTCGCGATGAGGTTCACCTCGACCCCGCGCGGCGCTCGCCTCGCCCGCCGACTGGTCTCGCATCGCCTGCACGACTGGGGTCACCCGTACGGCGGTTCCGTGAACGAGACCATGGCCCTGATCACCGCCGAACTGACCGCGAACGCCGTGCGCCACGGCCACGTACCGGGACGGGACTTCGCGTTGCGGCTCTTGGCCGCGGACGCGGCCGTCCGTGTCGAGGTCACCGATACGCGCACGGAGCGTCGGCCTTCGCCGGAAAGGCCCTGCCGGCCGGAACCCGACGACGAATCCGGACGCGGCCTGTTCATCGTCGCCGAACTCGCCGACCGGTGGGGCGTCGCGCCGCGTACGGGAGCGCCCGGCAAGAACGTCTGGGCCGAACTCGAACTCATGTCCCGTTAAAGCTCGTTGCTCATCCGGCGGCCAGGTGGAAAATCATCTGACCGTACGTCGGATACGGCTACGATCCTGTCCGTCTCCGGTGGCCGCCAGGCCGACGACTGGATCCGGTCCGGTCTGCCGTCTCGGCCTTCGCGCCACCTCATCCCTCATTTCCTTTCCACGACCCGGGACGAACGTGAAAATCAAGCGCGTGCGCGTCGAGAACTTCCGCTGCCTGCACAAGGTGGACATCACCTTCGAGGAGATAACCTCCTTCATCGGCCCCACCGGCGTCGGCAAGTCCACCGTCCTCCGCGCACTCGACTGGTTCTTCAACGGCGAGAAGTCCGTGGCGCTCTCCACGGAGGACCTCCACTCGTCGGGCAACGGCCGACGCATCTCCGTGGAGGTCGAGTTCGACGGCCTCACCGACTTCGACCGCGAGACGCTCGGCCGGTACGCTCCGGAAGGGGCCGAGACGGTCAGCATCTGGCGTACCTGGGAGTCCGGCGAGGACAAGATCAGCGGCAAGGCGTTCGCCTACGCGCCGTTCGAGGAGGTCCGGCGGCACAAGGGGGCCATGGACCGGCGCAGGGCGTACAACGCGCTCCGCGAGGGGAGCCCCGAGCTGGGGCTGCCTGCCGCGGGGAAGGCCGAGCAGGTGGACGAGGCCATGCGGGTCTGGGAGTCGTCGCACCGGGACCAGCTCACGGCCTCGGAGATCGAGGACACGCACTTCTTCGGCTTCGCCGGCCAGAGCGTGCTGGCCAAACTGGTCGACTTCGTGTTCGTCTCGGCCGACCTGCGCGCGTACGAGCAGACGGACGACACCAGGGCGACGGCGCTGGCCCGGATCATCGACCACTCGGTGAACCGCGCGCAGGCGAGCGAGCGGCTGGGCGAAGTCGAGCAGGACGCCCACCGCGCCCGGCAGCGGGTGCACGAGGAGGTGTACGGGGACGACCTGCAGCAGCTCTCCGCGGCCCTGACCCGCGAGGTGGCCGAGTTCACCACAGGGCGGGAGATCGCCGTGGTTCCCGTCGTCCAGGCGCCCCGGATGCCGAAGACCGTCTTCGAGACGATCATCAAGGACGGGGCGGCGGAGACCGCCGTGGACAAGCAGGGGCACGGCTTCCAGCGGACGCTCATCGTCGCCGCCCTGAAGTTCCTCGCCGAGCGGCGGCGCCCGGAGGGCGGCACGCGCACCTTCTGCCTCGCCGTCGAGGAGCCCGAGCTCTTCCAGCACCCGCCGCAGGCCAGGGTCTTCGCCGAGGTGCTGCGCGGCCTGGTGAAGTCGGACGGGAACGGCCGGACCCAGGTGATGTACGCGACGCACAGCCCGCTCTTCATCGACCCCGAGGGATACCACCAGATCCGCCGGCTCGGCAGGGACGTCGTCGAGTCCCACCCGGTCACCCGGGTGTGGCAGGCGTCCGAGGCCGAGCTGTGCGCGGCGCTCACCGACCTGGTGGACGCGGGCAGCGTGAGCCGGCGCATGGGCCCGAGGCTCGCGGGCTCGCTGGCGGAGGCGTTCTTCGCCCATGCCGCCGTGCTGGTCGAGGGGACGACGGACCAGGCCCTGCTGACGGGGTGCGCCGAGCGCCTCGGAGTCAACCTCGGTGCCGAGGGGATCGTCTTCACCGAGGTCACGGGCAAGGACAACATCCTGCTCTGCCACGCGATCCTCAGCGCGCTCGGGCTGCCCTGCCACGTCGTCTTCGACGCGGACGCCGGGGCGCGGGAGCGGAAGCTGGAGTCCGTACGGCACCTGCCGGACGACGAGCAGGCGAAGAAGGCCGCGGACTTCGACCGGGAGGCGGCCAGGAGCGCCGACAAGAACGCGAGCCTGCTCGGCTACCTGGGACAGTCCACGGCACCGTGGCCGGCGACGGGATCCAGCTCGACGCACACGGTGTTCGCGGACACCCTGGAGACCTACCTCGCGGACCACTGGCCCGCCTGGGGTGACCGCTGCCGGGAGCTCCAGGTGGAGCTCGGGCCGTCGAAGAAGAACGCCGCCGTGTACCGGGAGGCGGCTCGTACCGCAGTCTCCGGCCCGCCGTACGTCCTTCAGGCCGCCCTGGAGAACATCCGCGCCCTGGCCCGGTGATGCGCCGGGGGCGGGCCCCGCCCGGGGGCGGGGCCCGCCACCGGCGCATCACCGGCAGGAGGCGGACCCGGCCTCCGCCACCACCACGTCCTCCAGCCGCACCGACAGCGCCTCGTCGCGGTGAGGGTCCCACAGCCAGACGCGGCCGTCCGCCGGGCCGAACGTCACCAGGGGGCGCGTGGTGGCCAGCGGCCCGTTGAAGACGGCGGTCTTCTTCTGCAGGGGCGTGACGCACACCAGCTTGCCCCGCACCCCGTAGTACGGTGCCGGGTTCTTTCCCGATGCCGCTGCGGCACGCGCGCGGGACGCGGCGTTCTCCGCCCAGGCGAGCCCCGCGGTCAGTGAGATCCCGACGACGAAGACCGTCATCAACGGCACCCAGACCCACACGATGCCCCGGCCGTGGGCCCACTGGTGGAAGTGGCGCATCCACCCGGCCAACGCCAGGACCCCGGCGATGCAGACGGCCGCCAACCCGGCCGGCTTGAGGGACGCCGCGTAGGACCAGTACACCGACACCGGCAGGCCGTTCGCCGGAATCCCGAAGCCCGCCTGGAGGTACGTGGTGTGGAGCAGGCCGCCGAACCACGGCAGGGCCAGGGCGAGCGCCGGGACGAGGGCCGGCACGGCCCAGTGGGCGTTGCGGCTGAACCAGGAGTGCACCAGCGCGTAGGCCAGCCCGTAGAGGATCAGAACGAACACGACGAGGGTCGCAGCGCCGTAGGCGAGGACAGTGGTCACCTGTTCCACCGGGACGGGAGCCGAGATGATCATCAGCGCGCCGGAGAGGACCAGGGACCCCACCGCCGCCCCGCCCCACACCAGCTCGACGACCAAGGGCGGAGACTCCCTGCGCGGCGTGACCGCACGTCCCGTCGGCCACACCAGGGCGCAGGCGAGGAGAAGCGGCAGCAGCACGAGCCAGCCGTCCGCGAGCGCGACGCCGAGGCCGCACCCGACCGCGCCGAGCCCGTAGACCAGGAAGGGCAGGGCCGCGCGCCACGCCGGGACGGGCGGCTCCGCCGCGTTCGGCTCGTCGTCGGCGCGCCCCCGCATCCCGGTGGGAATCCGGAGCCGCAGCGACTCCGCGTCGTACGCCCGGCCCGTGAGCGCCCCGCGCCGCAACCGCTCCACGAGCGACTCGACCGACGGCACGCCGGGCTGCTTCACGATGCGGACGCTCGTCACCAGCCCCAGCAGGACCCTCCAGCGCGCCCATGACCGACCGTGACCCGGCAGGTCTGCGGCCTCCTCACCGCCGGCGGGCATCCGGTACGCGTGGAGCTCCGTCCGGTGGTCCCTGGACACGTCGTGCTCGACCAGGACCGCGTCGACGACCCACATCCCGGCCTGGTGGCGGCGTGCCAGGTTCTCGATCCACGCGACGGCCGCCCGCACCGCGCCGAAGCGAGCGCCGTGGAGCCGCACCTCCACCAGCAGGCCCCGGCGGCCCGCACCCAGCGCCTCCTCGGTGCTCTCGCCGTCCGTCGGAGTCCACGGACGGACCGGCCATCCGGACGCGTCCAGGAGCTCCGTCGCCAGTGCCGTCTCGTCCGGGCTGTCGACGACCGCGACCAGGACCTCCACCCTGCGGTTGAAGGGGCGCCCCGGCACGGAGCCCGCCGCCGTGCCCTCCTCGGCGGCCTGAGGTGCTCGCAACATGGTCGGCATTGTGGCGCAGACCCGAGGGGCGACCGCGCTCGGAAGTGGCCGGAAGTGATCTTGCCCTGCCGTGCCCGGCCAGAGACCATGCCGTGGATTCCCACCGGCGGGCACCTGCCGGCGGAGTACGAGGGGGAGCAGGCGCGCACCATGTCGTTGAAGGACGTCCCGGCGGCATCCGGGACCAGCCAGGGCATTTTCGACTGCGACGGAGCCCACCGGAGCCCGGTCGCGGCGGACTACGAACGGCTCTTCCAGAGTGGCCTGATCGTGCTGGACACGAACGTACTGCTCAACCTGTACCGGTCCAACGCCCGTACCCGTCAGGACACCCTGGCCGTCCTGAACAAGCTGCGGGACCGGCTCTGGGTGCCCCACCAGGTCCTCGTCGAGTTCTGGCGGAACAGGGAGGACCGCTCCGTCCGCCACCACCACCGCACCAAGGCCAAGGAGACGTCCACGGCGCTGGACAAGGTCAGCCGGTCGGCGAAGGACGCCGTCGAGCGCTGGATGAGCGATGTCCGCCTCAAGAGCGACGAGGCCGTCGCCGAGCGGATCAACGTGGAGCTGACGGCGTTGACCCAGGCGATCGGCGGCCTGCAGAAGATCATTGACGAGCAGGCGGAACGCGACGCCCTGGTGGGCACCTCCCACACCCACACCGATCCCGTGCTGATCGAGTTGGAGCCACTCCTGGAAGGCCGGATCGGGGAGGCACTCCCGTCCGAGGAGTACGACAAGGCCGTCCAAGAAGCCCAACGGCGGGCCGACGAGGAGATCCCTCCCGGATACGAGGACTTCAAGAAGAAGCCCGCGGAGCGGGCCGCGGGCGACTACCTGCTGTGGCTGCAGGCGATGCGGGAAGCGCGGAGGCGTGACTGCGACCTGCTGCTGGTGACGGGAGACGTCAAGAAGGACTGGTGGCAGCCGCGGGACCAGGACATTCCCGGCCGCCCGAGGCCCGAGCTGGTCACCGAACTCCGGGAGCACACCGGCCGCCGGCTCTTCATGCTGACTCCGGCCGAACTGCTGACCTGGGCGGAGGGCCTGCTCGAAGGGCTCGACGTCGACGAGGACTCCGTCGGCGACCTGGAGCGGCTGGGCGACGTCGACCGGGAGGACGACGAACCCGAGCCGGGGTGGACCAGGGCGTCGTTGTCGTTCTTCGTCGAGGCGTTGCGCCTCCGCTACCCGGCTCATGCCAAGGTCGTCCTCGCGGCGGCGGCCAACGGAGGGTTCGTGGACCGGGACACGGTGTACGAGCTGGCGGGATACCCGAGCGACCGGCAGCTCAAGGGGTTCACCCGGCCGATCAGCACGGTGGCACGCGACCTCCAGGACGAGGGCGTCCTGAACGGGCAGGAGCCCTTCCTCCTCCACACGATCTACGGTTCCGCCACCGAGCCGTCCTGGGCCACGGGTTTCCGCATCCCGGAAGAGACCGTCCCTCTCCTCCAGGACCTCTTCGAGGACGGGGCCCGCTGGCCGGTTCGCAAGAGGGTGGAAAGCGGTCACGACGACGGCACCCATCCCGACGACGGCGCGGACGCGTAGGGGGTTCACCCAGCTCGCGGCCGGTTCGCACCCTTGCCCCGGCCCTGTACTCCGTGCCACACAGAAAGGACGTGCAGGGGGACAGGGGGAGGAAGCCGTGGCCGAAAGCAGGACGTCCCGCTCCGGGCAGGAGGAGCCTTCAGCATGGGCGCGCGCCGCGTTCGGCGCGAAGGCGGGCGCGCTCGTCGCGGGGGTGCCGAAGCGGCTGGCCCGCGCCCACGAACGGGCACGGGCCGCGCACGACATGGCCGACCTGCAGAAGCGCGGACCGTACGGTCACGTACTCGCCCAGGCGGTGAGGGAAGAGATCGCAGCGGAGGTGATCGGGCTGGGCGGCTCCGTGCGCGAGCTGCGAGGATACGCCTACGCCGTGCTCAACGGCCACGTTCTGTTCCCGTACCGGTACGCGGACCACCCCCTCGCGGTCGACCGCGCGCGGCTGCCCGCCGACGCCTCGTACCAGCGCAAGCGGATGCTGACCGCGCACGGGCCGGAGGCCGACATCGGACTGTTCCCGCTGGAGGACGTGGCTCCCGGAAAGGATCACCTCCGTCTGTACGAGGCGTTCGAGGAACTCGGCGCGACCGCCCGGCTCGTCTCCGTCTTCTTCACGGCGTCGAAGGAAGAGGGCGTCCACCAGATCCACTGGGGCGAGGCGCGGCTCGAGAGCGACCGGACCTTCAGCTGGCCGCACCGGGAGACGCTGCTGCGCCAGCGAGCCTGACGGGAGCTGTGACCGATCCTCGTACCCCCGGTCCCACAGGGCCCATGACCTGGCAAGATGAGGGCGGTAGTGCGCACAGCGCGGAACAGGTGAACCGCCGAGTGAGGGAACGAGAGACACCGATGCCCACGAACGAGCTCTTCCTGCGGGACGTCATCGACATCAAGGAAGACGTCCACGCCGGCGATTTCAAGGTGGAGCTCACCGGGGGGTTCACCGAGACCGCCGCCAGGGTCGCCGAGTACGTCGTCACCGACCAGCTCAAGGCGGCCTTCGGCAAGGCGCTCGGCATCGTGCGGGCCGCCGTGCGCAGTGGCAACTCCCACGCCGCCTACCTGCACGGCTCCTTCGGCTCCGGTAAGAGCCACTTCCTGACCGTGCTGCACGCCGTACTGAACAACGAGCCCGCCGCCCGCGCCAAGCCGCGGCTGCAGGAGGTCGTCGCCGAGCACGACGACTGGCTGCGGGGCAAGCGGTTCCTCATGGTGCCGTACCACCTCGTCGGCTCGACCGACCTGGACTCGGCGCTGCTGGGCGGGTACGTCGCGGAGGTGCGTCGCCTGCACCCCGAGGCGTCGACACCGCCCGTCTACCGGGCCGACGCCATGCTCGCGGACGCGTCGAAGCTTCGGACGAACATCGGGGACGACGCGTTCGTCAAGCTGCTGCCCGGCGCCGGGGTGGCCGGCGCGGACGACGACCTCGACGACCTGGACGTCATCGACGGCTCCGGCACCGCATGGACCGCCGCGGAGCTGGACCGGGCCTTCTCGGCGCCCGCCGGGGACCCGGTGCGCGACCGGCTCGTGTCGGCGCTGCTGACGGGGCCGATGGCGTCGTACGCGGAAGGCGCCCGCGGGGACGCCCAGGCGTTCCTGCCGCTCGAGAACGGCCTCGCCGTGGTCAGCCGGCACGCCAAGTCGCTCGGCTACGACGGCATCGTCCTCTTCCTGGACGAGCTCATCCTGTGGCTCCAGGCGCACATGTCGAACCGGGAGAAGGTCAACTCCGAGGTCAGTAAGCTCGTCAAGCTCATCGAGTCGGGCGACAGCGCACGGCCCGTGCCGATCGTCTCCTTCATCTCCCGGCAGCGCGACCTCTCCCAGCTCGTCGGCGCGGACGTGGTCGGCGCCGACGTCAAGAACCTGGAGCAGCAGGTCGAGTACCTGGCAGGACGCTTCGACGTGGTCAGCCTGGAGGACCGCAACCTCCCCGAGATCATCAAGGAGCGCATCCTCAAGCCCAAGGACGAGCGGGTACGGACCGCGCTGAACGACGCCTTCAGCGCGATCGAGTCGACCAACTCGCAGGTCAAGGACGTCCTGCTGGACGCGCACGGCGCGACGCACGCGGACTGGAGCGACTTCCGTTCCGTCTATCCGCTCTCGCCGGCCCTGCTGAACGTCCTCGTGGCCTTGTCCGGAGCCCTGCAGCGCGAACGCACCGGCCTCAAGCTGCTGCAGGAGATGCTGCGACGGCGGCGCGGCGACTTCAAGCTGGGGCAGCTCATCCCGCTCGGTGACCTGTGGGACGTCCTGTCCGACGGCACCGGTGAGGCGTTCACCGACCGGCTCAAGAACGAGGCGGAGGCCGCCCACGCCTTCCACGGCAAGGTGCGCGCGCACCTGCTGGAGAAGTACGGATCCCAGGACAACGAGAAGTTCATCGCCGACGACCGGTTCGTGAAGACGCTGCTGCTCGCCGCCCTCGCCCCCGACGTGCCCGCGCTCAAGCGGCTCACCGGGGCGCGGATCGCGGCGCTCAACCACGGCTCCATCCGGTCGCGGACCGTCGCCCCCGGTTCCCTGGTCGTCAACCGGCTGCGGGAACTGCAGGCGGAGTTCGGGGAGATCCGCGCCGACGGCGACCAGGACCCCGTCTTCACCCTGCACCTGTCCGACCTGGACATCGAGCCGCTCCTCGACATGGTCGCCGACGAGGACCGCACCGGCGCCCGCCGCATCTGGGTCAAGGACCAGCTGTGGAAGGCCCTCGGGCTCAAGGACACCGGGGCGTTCGTGTGCGAGCAGGAAGTCGTCTGGCAGGGCACGCGACGCACCGCCGAGTTCGTCTTCGAGAACGTACGGGACGAGGTGCAGCTCTCGGCAGAGCAGTTCCGGCCGGGCGTCGACGGGCGGGTCCGGTTCATCCTGGACTACCCGTTCGACGACGGGCAGCACTACCCCAACGACGACGTCCAGCGGGTCGAGCGGCTCCGCTCGGAAGGGCTCATGGCGGCGACCGTGGTGTGGCTGCCGTCGTTCCTCTCGGAGCAGAAGCAGGCACAGCTGGGCAGGCTCATCAAGATCAACTACCTGTTGGAGCGGGACCGGCTCGACGACTACGCCGGACACCTGGCCTCCGACGACCGCGTCCGGGTCCGCCACCAGCTCTCCGCCCAGCGCGACACCCTCACCTCGCAGCTCACCGCGACCCTCGCCCAGCTCTACGGCATCGCCAAGCTGGACGAGAACAGCGCTTCCATCGAGGTGAACGACGGCAGGCACGTGATGTCCCTGCTGCCCGAGTACGCCGGGCCGCAACTCCTCGGCGGGAAATCCTTCAAGGACAACCTTCAGCACCTGGCCGACGGAGCCTTCCGCGCGCTCTACCCCAAGCACCCCGACTTCGGCCGCACCGGCGACACCAGGCCGATCGGCCTCGGGGACCTGAGGACCGCCCTGACGTGGATCACCCGTGCCATGGACGACGGCGGGCGGCGCGTCGAAGTCGACAGCCACCACCTCAAGTCCGTCAAGCGGATCGTCGAGCCGCTGGAGCTCGGCCACGTCCACGACGGCCCCCTGGTCCTGCGCAACGACTGGCGGGCCCGCATCAACCAGCTAGCCCACCAGCACCGGCCCGGCGCGGCGGAAGTGTCCGTCGAGGACATCCGCGAGTGGATCGCCAAGGACCTCGGCTGGACCGGACTCGACAAGAACGTCAGCAACCTGATCATCGCCACGTACGCCCTGCTCGACGACCGGGCCTGGACCTATCACGGCAGCGCCCTGCCGCAGCCTCCGGAGCTGGAGAAGATCGGAGCGGGGTACGCCCTGCGTTCCCAGCAACTGCCCACGGAGGACGAGTACACCGCGGCCCGCGAGCGGGCGGGCAGGGTCTTCGGGATCGCCGTCCAGCCACACCTGTTCGCCCGTAACGTGAACAAGCTCTACAACGCCGTGCGGGAGAAGACCGAACAGTACGAGCAGCCGGTGAACGCCGTCCGCACGTCCCTGAACCGACACGCCGAAGCCCTCGGCATCGACGCCGCCGCCAGCGCCCGCACGGCCGCGTGCCGGGACGCGGCGGACCTGCTCGCCCGGCTCGGTCGGCACCGTGACGCCACCGCCCTCGTACGGGAGCTCGCCGCCACCTCGTACACCTCGTCCGACGCGGACCTCGCCGCCACCATCCGCTCCGCACCCGACGTGCTCAAGGCCCTGGACGACGCCGACTGGAAACTGCTCGACAGCGTGCGCGGCTTCGCCGGCCGTGACGACAGTGTCGGCGAGCGCGCCGAACGGCTGCTCCAGGAGGTCGCCGAGGCCGCGGCGGACAGCGAGTTCGTCCGGTCGCTCGTCCCCGTGCTCGCGTCCATCCGCACGAAGGCGGTCGACCTCGTCGGTGACGCGGCGCGGCTCGTACGGGTGACCGATCCCGCGCCCATGCCTCCGGTCACGCACGACGAGGTGCCGGTCGACACGCGGAAGGGCACCACCGACGAGAAGAGGGGGCCGGTCCCGAGCGACGAGCGCGAGGTGCGGGCCGCCACACCGGCGGAGTCCGTACGGCTCCAGCCCGGACAGATCGAGAACGCGCTGAACGACCTGTGGGACGAGATCCTGGCGTACGCGGCGAAGCATCCGGGCAGGGCCGTCGAGGTCTCGTGGCGCGCCGTGCCGGCCGACGACGCAGACGGTGGTGCCGCCACCGGCGACGGGGCGTCGTCCTGATGGCCGTCCGACCGCTCATCGGACGGCGGATCGTCGAAGCGTTGCTGGAGACTGAGCTCGGTCGTGCCAAGGACCGGCGGCTGCTGCTCGTCAACGCGCGGTACGACCCCACCGCGCCCACGGAGTTCACCGTCCGGGTCGACGGTCGGCAACGCCCGGTCACCGTCGCCGACCAGGACTCCGCCCTGGGCGTCGTCGACGCCTGGCAGCGGCTGCTGTCCGACGCGGAACCCGACCGCGTCCTGGTGGTCACCACCGCCATCCCGGCCACGGCTCTCGGCTGGGACGTCAGGGCCCACGCGGTCGGGCGCCGCAGCCTGACCGTCGACCGCGCGGAGATCGTCAAGCAACTGTTCGGCGCGACCGACCTCGATCCGCGCATGATGCGGGAGACCTGGCTGCTGGACGCCCTCGTGGAGGCCGAGCCACAGGAAGGCTGGCCACGTACCGGCTCCGTGCTCACGAGGGACACGGCGGTGCTGGCGCTGATCGGCGAACGCCTCGGGCTCGGCCGGGGCAACGGCGGCCAGAGCGCGGACCTGGACACGAACACACTGCTCTCGTGGTCGCGGACGACAGCCGGTCCCGCCCGTTTCAGGGAACTGCCCGAACGGGAACGCGCGGGCCTCACGGCCTGGCTCACCGACACCGTCGGCGCCGCGGCTCCCACGCTGCTCGCCCTGGTGGCCGACGGACGGGGCCGCGACGCCATGGCGCTCGGTGTCCTCGGTTCCGTGCTGAGCTCGCCGGACGCACCCGCCGGAACCGGCTTCGCCCTCGGGGGCCTCTTCGGTTCCACCCTGCGGTCCGTGGACGACCTGCCCCCTTTCACCGCGGCGGTCACCGGGACCCTTGCCCGATGGATCGCCGAGGCCGAGGCCACCACACCGGCGGGGGCGGACGCCCGGCAGCGGGTCCACGCGGTGCTCGACCGGGCCGACGAACTCGCCGGGGAAGCCGGACTGGCGCAAGCCCTGCGCGGCGACGCCCTGCTGCCCTCGGGCTTCCGGGCCCGTCTCAGGGACCTGGCCGCAGCCCTGGACGGCGGCCCGGCCCCGGCGGAGGCCGCGTTGCAGCACGTGCTGGCCCACCAGTTGTCCCGGCTGCACCCGGCGAGCTCCGAGGCCGCGCGCATGGCGGTGCGCCTCGTACGATGGCTCGACCGGCCGGCGCCCACCGTCGACTCCGTCGCCCACGGCGTCCGTGAGCACATGGGGCAGTGGGGATGGGTCGACCGCGCCCTCGCCGTCCTCGGCGCGGGCGACCCGCACGGCGACCCAGCGGTGGGACAGGCCTACCACACGCTGATCAACCGGGCTCGGGCCCGGCGTGACGCCCTCGACGAGCAGTTCGGCAGACGGCTGGCCGGCTGGACCCGCACGGCTTCCGTGCACGCCCCCGCGGGCGCGCTCTTGATCGAGGAGGTCTTGGCGACGCTGGCCGCCCCACTCGCCGCCACGTCGCCGCCGCTCATCCTCGTACTCGACGGAATGAGCGCCGCGACCGCGGCGCAGCTCTGCGACGACCTGGACCGCCGGGTGTGGACCGAGGTCGTACCCGCCCCACGGGACGGACGTCCTCCGCACCGCCAGGCGGCCGTCTCCATGCTGCCGTCCATCACCACCATCAGCCGGGCGTCCCTGCTGGCGGGGAAGGCCACGACCGGGAAGCAGTCCTCGGAGAGCAGCGGTTTCGCCGCGTTCTGGCAACGGCACCGGAGAACCGGCGTCCTGTTCCACAAGGGGCGGATCGGCGGCGCCGAAGGGCACAGGCTCGCCCCCGAACTGCTCGACGCCCTCGCCGGTGACGCGGTCGTCGGCGTCGTGCTGAACACCATCGACGACGCGCTCGACCACGGGCAGGAGGGGCAGCGAACCGGTTGGCGGCTGAAGGACGTCAGCCACCTGCTCGACCTGCTCAACGCCGCCCGTCAGTACGGCCGCCCCGTCGTCCTGGCCGCCGACCACGGCCATGTGCTCGAGCGAACGCCCCCGGGAGACGGTCCCATGAAGACGAAGGGGGCGCATAGCGCCCGCTGGCGCACGGGAGCGGCCGCCGAGGGGGAGGTCGAGCTCACCGGGCCGAGGGTCCTCGAAGGCGGCGGCACCATCGTGGTGCCGTGGCGTGAGGACATCCGCTACACCCCCCGCAGGGCCGGTTACCACGGAGGCGCCTCCCTGGCCGAGGTCACGGCCCCCGTGCTCGTGCTGGTGCCCTCGGAAAAGCTGCTGCCCGACGGCTGGACCGTACTCCCGCGCGAGCGTGCGGTGCCGGCCTGGTGGGAGCGGCGGGCCGACACCGGGGGGACGGCCACCGAGGAGGCGGAGAGCCGGTCACCGGCAGGGCCGGTGGCGCGCAGGTCGCGACGCCGGGGTAGCGACCAGGTCGGCGAGGGCCTGTTCGACGAGGCGGAGGTCAAGCCCGGAAGCGAGACGCTCGGCGCGCGCGTCACCGCCTCGCAGCGGTACCGCACCCAGAGGACCTTCGTGCGCCGCGCACCGGACGCCAAGGCCGTCGCCGCGGTCGTCGACGCGCTCGCCGAAGCCGGCGGGAAACTCACCCCCGACGCGGTCGCCGCGGCAGCCGCGGCGGCGACCGGCCGGTCCCAGCGGAACGCGGAGATCTTCGTCACCGTCGTGCAGCGGCTCCTCAACGTCGAGGGCTACGGAGTGATCAACCTCGTGGACGGCGGGCGGACCGTCGAGCTGAACATCCCCCTGCTCGAGGAACAGTTCGGAACGGAGCACCAGTCATGACCGACACCACCGACGTCAGCGCGGCACGACGCCGCGAGGTCATCGACGCGCTCCGGCGCGGCACCGTGCCGCGGGCGGGACTCGACCTGTTCGCCGTGGGCCTTGACCGGTTCAGCGGAGCCCTGGACGACGACATCGCGACCGTTACCCGCGGAGGCTCCGCCTTCCATGCGATCCGGGGCGAGTACGGCTCCGGCAAGACCTTCTTCGCACGGTGGCTCGCGGAGCGGGCCAAGCGCGCGGGGCTCGCGACGGCCGAGGTGCAGATCTCCGAGACGGAGACGCCCCTGCACCGGCTCGAAACCGTCTACCGCAGGCTCACCGAACGACTCACCACCGCGACGCACCAGCCCAGTGCCCTGCGCGCGGTCGTCGACTCCTGGTTTTACACATTGGAGGAGGAGATCCTCGACGCGGGGGAGGTGGCCGAGGGCGACGAGATTGCCCTAGGGCGCGCCGTGGACGAGCTGATGGAGCAACGGCTCGCCGACGTGGCCCGCACCACCCCGGCGTTCTCCGCCGCCCTGCGCGGGTACCGTGAGGCACGGACCTCCGGCGATGCCTCCACGGCCGAGGCGCTCATCGCCTGGCTCGGCGGCCAGAAGTCCGTGGCGGCCTCGGCCCGCCGGGCCGCCGGGGTACGGGGCGACCTCGACCACTTCGGGGCGATGGGCTTCCTGCAGGGCCTCCTGACCGTGCTGCGCGACTGTGGCCACCCGGGGCTGCTTCTGGTCCTCGACGAGATCGAGACGCTGCAGCGGGTGCGCGGAGACGTACGGGAGAAGGGGCTGAACGCGCTGCGGCAGTTGCTGGACGAAATCGACACCGGCCGCTTCCCAGGTCTGTTCCTGGTGATCACCGGCACGCCCGCGTTCTACGACGGGCAGCAGGGCGTCCAGCGGCTTGCCCCGCTCGCTCAGCGCCTGGCCACCGACTTCACCACCGACCCGCGCTTCGACTCACCCCGGGCGGTGCAACTCCGCCTCTCCGGCTTCGACCTGCCCAGGCTCGGAGAACTGGGCCGAGGCGTCCGCGACCTGTACGCGGGGGCCGCCCGCAATCGGGACAGGATCGCCGCGCGCGTGGACGACGCGTACGTGAGCGAGCTTGCACACGCGGTCACGGGGGGACTGGGCGGCAAGGTCGGTGTGGCGCCCAGGCTCTTCCTGCGCAAGCTGGTCGCCGACGTCCTCGACCGCGTCGACGAGTTCGAGGACTTCGACCCGCGCGCCCACTACGCGCTCACGGTGTCCGGCGCCGAACTCAACGAGGTCGAGCGGAACGCGGTGGCCGACGCCGACGACATCGTCCTGGACCTCCCGTGACGGCCATCGACGCACTCGATCCGGTGCTCGTCCACCACCTTGTCAACTCCCTGGGATGGAAGGGGCTGCGCCCCCTGCAGGAGGAGGCCGTCGAGCCCCTGATCGCCGGAGAGGACGCCATCCTCCTGGCGCCCACGGCAGGCGGTAAGACCGAGGCTGCGGCCTTCCCCCTGCTGACGCGGATGAGCCGGGAGGGGTGGCAGAGCACGTCGGTGCTGTACGTGTGCCCGCTGAAGGCGCTCCTGAACAACCTGCTGCCGCGCCTGGAGACGTACACCGGATGGCTCGGGCGCACCGCCGCCCTGTGGCACGGTGACGTCACCGCGGGCCACCGCAAGCGGATTCTCGTCAACCGCCCCGACGTACTGCTCACCACGCCGGAGTCGCTGGAAGCGATGCTGGTCAGCACCAACGTCGACCATCGGGCTTTCTTCTCCGGGCTGCGGACCATCGTCGTCGACGAGGTGCACGCCTTCGCCGGGGACGACCGGGGTTGGCACCTGCTCGCCGTCCTGGAGCGGCTGCAGAAAGCCGTCGGCCGCCCCGTCCAACGGGTCGGGTTGTCGGCCACTGTGGGAAATCCGGCGGAGCTCCTCCACTGGCTGCAGGGATCGGGTGCCGGCAGCCGCGCGGCACGTGTCGTCGCACCGCACCTGGACCACCAGCCGTCGCCGGCCACCGTGTCCCCGGGACCGCCTCCCGGCGACATCCAGCTCGACTACGTCGGCTCGGTGGACAACGCCGCCACCGTCATCTCGGCCCTGCACCGAGGTGAGAAGCGGCTGGTGTTCTGCGAGTCACGGCGCATGGTGGAGGAGCTGGGCCAGAAACTCCGGCTGCGCGGAGTCACCACCTTCCTCTCCCACGCCTCCCTTTCGCTGGACGAGCGGCGCCGTGCCGAGCAGGCGTTCGCGGAGGCCAGGGACTGCGTCATCGTCTCCACGAGCACTCTGGAGCTCGGCATCGACGTGGGTGACCTGGACAGGGTCATCCAGATCGACGCTCCGGGCACCGTCGCCTCCTTCCTGCAGCGGCTCGGCAGGACCGGCCGTCGACCGGACACGACACGCAACTGTCTCTTCCTGGCACTGGACGAGGACGGGCTGCTCTCGGCGGCGGGGCTGCTGCTGCTGTGGTCCCGTGGCTGGGTCGAACCGGTCGCGCCACCGCCGGAGCCACGCCACATCGTGGCGCAACAGCTCATCGCGCTCTGCCTGCAGGAACACCGCGTCGGCGACAAGCTGTGGCGGGAGTGGTGGAACGACCTGGGACCCTTCGGGGAATCGGCCGAGCCGATCGTGCGCCACCTTGTGGAGCAGGGCTATCTGGACCGGGACGGAGGCATGCTCTTCGTCGGCCCGGAGGCGGAACGCCGATTCGGTCACCGCCATTTCATGGGCCTCACGGCGGTGTTCACCGCCCCTCCGCAGTTCACGGTCTTCCACGGCCGCTCGGAGATCGGACGCACGGACCCCGATCTGCTCACCGAGGAGATTCAGGGCCCGCGCAAGCTGCTGTTGGCCGGACGCAGCTGGGTGGTGACCTACATCGACTGGCGCCGCAAACGCTGCTACGTCGAACCGACGGACGGTGGGGGCAAGGCCAAGTGGAGCGGCCTGGGTTTCATGCGGTCGAGCTCGTTCGAACTGACCAGGGCCGTACGCGAGGTGTTGCTCGGCTCCGACCCGCCTGTCAAGCTCACGAAGCGGGCGGTCGCGTCCCTCTCCGAGACCAGGGACCGCTTCGTCGACGCCGTCCACCCGGGCGGCACCCCGATCACGCTCAGGAGCGGCGGGCCCGCACGGTGGTGGACCTGGGCCGGGCACCAGGCCAACGCCACACTCGCCGCTTCCCTCGCCACCGTGGCCGTGCCGGGGCAGCGGATCAACGACTGCTGGATCCGGCTGAGGGAGGACGTCACCCCCCTGGCGTGGAAGCAGGCTGTCACGGACGCATCAGGGCGCCTCTGCCTGCCCGAGATCGACATCCGAGCGGTGAAGGGACTGAAGTTCGCCGAGGCACTCCCGCCCCGACTGGCGGAGGCGACCCTGGCGGTGAGATTCGCCGACCTGGAGGGAGCCCGGAAGGTGCTCGAGGAGCCGACCAGGTTCGTGGCCGGTTTCGACTCCTGACACCGGCCGCTGCTGGTTGATTGATCGCTTCGGGAGGACCGCGAGAGGGAGACGGGGCAGGATGGCGGCGCGCAGCGAGCGGCAGCGCAGGGTGGACATCGTCCGGTACTGGCGAGCCGTGGAGATGTTCAGCCCGCAGAAGGTCGACAAGGTCGCGCCGGCGAAGGGCATGTACGCGGCCGATGCGGAGCGCCCTCTGCCGTGGGAGCCAGGGCATCCCGTACGACGGCGCCCTCTTGGGCGGAACATGGTGTGGCAGCACACCGTGTACTGCGGGGTCTATGCCGTGTCGGCCGTACGAGACGTCCTCCTCGACGTCTTCGGAGACAGCTAGGAGGACCACGACGGGCACCTCGACGGGGACACCGCGCTGCTCGCCTTCGACGTCACCGACGACGACGCGGCTCTTCCTGGCAGCGATGGACCTCCACCGCGCCTTCATCGAGGGTGCCGCCGACCGCATGCGGAAGAACCTCGACGCGGCCATGGACGTCCTGTGCGGAGATGCCCCCAAAACCCTGGGAGGCGACGTGGTCCTCGCCGCCTGGCAGAGCCTCTTCCTGGCGCTGTCCGTCGTGTCGACCACCTTCGCCTCGCTGGACCGGATGTTCTCCGGGATCGGACCCGGAGCTCTGGGCTGGATGCTGATCGACGAAGCGGGGCAGGCGGCGCCCCAGATGCCGGTCGGCGCCCTGTGGCGCGCACGGCGAGGCGTGATCGTGGGGGACCCTCTGCAACTGGAGCCCGTGGTGACGCTGCCGCACACCGGTCAGCAGGCGCTGCACCGGACGTTCGGGGTGCACGGGGAATGGGCGCCCTCTCGTACGTCCGCGCAGCGCGTCGCCGACCGGCTGAACCGGTACGGGACCTGGCTACCGTCCCCGGACGGCGCGGCCGAGGACCGCGTGTGGGTGGGCTCGCCCCTGCGGGTGCACCGGCGCTGTGACGATCCCATGTTCACCCTCAGCAACAGCATCGCCTACGACGGTCTGATGGTGCACGGTGCGCACCGGGACGACGAGTATCCGGTGGCTCGCCGAAGCGTGTGGTGGCCGGTGGCGGGCGGGCGCGCGCCGGAGGGGAAGTGGTGTCCCGACGAGGGTGATGCGGCGAACGTCATCGTGCACCGGCTGGTGGATCGCGGCCTGGACCCGGCACGGGAGCTGTTCGTCATCAGCCCGTTCCGGGACGTGGTGGCCGGGCTGCGCCGCAGCCTCTGCCGTACCGTGCCGCGCGACCGGATCGGCACGGTGCACACGACCCAGGGGAAGGAGGCGGACGTGGTGCTCCTGGTGCTGGGAGCCGGAGGCGACAAGGCCGGACCCCGGGCCTGGGCCGCCTCCGCGCCGAATCTCCTCAACGTGGCGGTGAGCCGCGCACGTCGCAGACTGTTCGTCGTGGGTGACCACGAAGCCTGGCGTCGGCATCCGTACTTCGACGTGATGGCGGGGCGGTTGCCCCGCATGTCGGAGGATCAGCGTGAAGCGATGAGGTCCCTCGCGCCCGACGTCCTGCCGGGGCACTGTCGCTGCGGGTGACACGTCGGCGTACGGACGCCACCGCCCCCCGGCGCTGTGCGGCGGCGGGGGGCGGTGGTGGCCCCGGGTGGGGCCGTCGGCCGTCGTGCGGGTCAGCCGACGAGTTGTTCGTAGGCGGGGAGGGTGAGGAAGTCGGCGTAGTCCTCGTCCAGGGAGACCTTCAGGAGGAGGTCGTGGGCCTGCTGCCACCGGCCGGCCGCGAAGGCCTCCTCGCCGAGTTCGGCGCGGATCGCGGCCAGTTCCTCCGCGGCGACCTGACGGGCCAGCTCCGGGGTGGCCTTCTCGCCGTTCTCGAAGACGACGCCGGCGTTGATCCACTGCCAGATCTGGGAGCGGGAGATCTCCGCCGTCGCCGCGTCCTCCATCAGGTTGAAGATGGCGACCGCGCCGAGCCCGCGGAGCCACGCCTCGATGTAGCGGATGCCGACCTGCACCGCGTTGACCAGACCGGCGTACGTCGGGCGGGCGTCCAGGGAGTCGACGGCGATCAGGTCGGCGGCCCGGACGTCGACGTCCTCGCGCAGGCGGTCCTTCTGGTTCGGCCTGTCGCCGAGGACCGCGTCGAAGGAGGCCATGGCGATCGGCACCAGGTCGGGGTGGGCCACCCACGAGCCGTCGAAGCCGTCCGCGGCCTCGCGGTCCTTGTCGGCCTTGACCTTCTCGAACGCGACCCTGTTGACCTCGGGGTCCTTGCGGGACGGGATGAACGCCGCCATGCCGCCGATCGCGTGCGCGCCCCGCTTGTGGCAGGTGCGGACGAGGAGTTCGGTGTACGCCCGCATGAACGGGGCCGTCATGGTGACCGCGTTGCGGTCCGGGAGGACGAACTTGGCGCCGCCGTCGCGGAAGTTCTTGACGATGGAGAAGAGGTAGTCCCAGCGGCCCGCGTTCAGCCCGGAGGCGTGGTCGCGCAGCTCGTACAGGATCTCCTCCATCTCGTACGCGGCCGTGATCGTCTCGATGAGGACGGTCGCGCGGACGGTGCCCCGGTCGATGCCCAGGTGGTCCTGGGCGAAGACGAACACGTCGTTCCAGAGGCGGGCCTCCAGGTGCGACTCGGTCTTCGGGAGGTAGAAGTACGGGCCCTTGCCGAGGCCCTGCAGCCGCCGCGCGTTGTGGAAGAAGTACAGGCCGAAGTCGACCAGGGCGCCCGGCACCGGGCGGCCGTCGCAGACCAGGTGGCGCTCCTCCAGGTGCCAGCCGCGCGGGCGCATGACGACGGTCGCCAGCTCCTCGGCGGGGCGCAGCGCGTACGACTTGCCGGTGCGCGGGTCGGTGAAGTCGATCCTCCGCTCGTAGGCGTCGATCAGGTTGAGCTGGCCGAGGACGACGTTCTCCCAGGTGGGGGCGGACGCGTCCTCGAAGTCGGCGAGCCAGACCTTCGCGCCGGAGTTGAGCGCGTTGATGGTCATCTTGCGATCGGTCGGGCCGGTGATCTCGACCCGGCGGTCGTCGAGGGCGGCCGGGGCCGGGGCGACCTTCCAGCTGTCGTCCTCCCGGATGTGCGCGGTCTCCGGGAGGAAGTCGAGCGTGCTGGTGCGGGCGATCTCGGCGCGGCGCTCGGCGCGGCGGGCGAGGAGCTCGTCACGCCGGGGCGTGAACCGCCGGTGCAGCTCCGCCAGGAAGGCCAGGGCGGCGTCGGTGAGGACCTCCTCCTGCCGGGGCAGGGGCTCGGCATCGACGATGGCCAGCGGAGACGGCGCTGGTGCGGACATGAGCTGTCACTTCCTTCAGCGGGCTTGGCGGTGGCGGCGGTGTGGTGCGGTGCGGTCGCCGGGGCCCATGCGCGCGTGGCACGGGGTGCCGCATGAGCCGCGGGGCGGTCGCGGGCGCCTGTGGACTGACTGGTCCTTCTGATCAGTGGATAATAGTTTCCTCATGGTGGAAGTTCAATGGTTTGTTGATGTCGAGATTCTTCGGGTCGACACAACGTGGCGCTCGGTGCCGCGCCGTGTACGCCCCGTTCACCCCGCCCCTTCAAGGTGCGCCAGATCCGCCGCCGTGTCGATGTCGTACGGCTCCGCCACGTCCCCGCACGGCACGAGCACGACCTCCGCCTCGTGCGCCCGCAGATAGGCCCGTGCCCCCTGGTCGCCCTCCGCGCCCGCCGCGACGTCCGCCCACCGGTCCGCGCCCAGCAGCACCGGGTGCCCGCGCCTCCCGCCGTACGAGGCCGAGGCCAGCGAGCCGCGCCCCCGGTACGCCCCCGCCACCCGCGCCATCGCCTCCGCGCCGATCCCCGGCTGGTCCACCAGCACCACCAGCGCCGCGTCCACCCCGCCGCCCGGCGCCCCCTCCAGCGACGCCAGGCCCGCCCGCAGCGACGAGCCCATGCCCCGCTCCCACTCCGGGTTCTCCACCACCACGCACCCCGCGAGGTCCGCCCGCTCCCGCACGGTCCGGGCCGCGGCACCCAGCACCACGTGGACCACCCCGCACCCGGCCGCCCGCAGCGCGGCCACCGCGTGCTCCACCAGCGGTCGCCCGCGGTGCTCCAACAGGGCCTTCGGCCGCCCCCCGAGCCGTCTGCCGCCGCCCGCCGCGAGCAGCAGGCCGGCGACCGGCGGTGGGGCGGGAGGGGCCGCTTCGGCGTCGTTCGTTCTCGTACCGTCCATGGGGAGTGCATACCGCACCCGTTCGCGCGTGGAGCCGGGGCACCTCGCTTGGATAGGGTGCGGATCTCCGGCACCGCAGTGCCGTTCCCACACGCACCGCGCGCGCGGTGAGTCCTTTTCAGGAGACATGGATCGATGAGTGGTGGTCAGCACCATGGGGGGACCGTCTTCCAGCCGCTGGAGGAGGACGACCCGCGCTCCGTCGCGGGGTACCGGCTCGCGGCCCGCCTCGGCGCGGGCGGCATGGGCAAGGTCTATCTGTCGTACACGCCGGGCGGTCGCCCCGTCGCCATCAAGGTGATCCGGCCCGACTTCGCGCAGGACGCCGAGTTCCGGCGCCGCTTCGCCCAGGAGGTCCAGGCCGCGCAGCGCGTCCAGGGCCTCTACACCGCGCCGGTCATCGACGCCGACACCGACGCCCGCGAGCCGTGGCTCGCCACCGCGTACGTCCCCGGGCCCTCCCTCGCCGACGCCGTCCAGAAGCACGGCCCGATGCCCGTCGACACGGTACTGCTGCTCGTCGCCGGCATCGCCGAGGCCCTCCAGGTCATCCACGGCGCGGGCATCGTCCACCGCGACCTGAAGCCCGGCAATGTCCTCCTCGCCTCCGACGGGCCGCGCGTCATCGACTTCGGCATCGCCCGCGCCGCCGACGCCACGTCGCTCACCAGCAGCGGCGTCACCATCGGCACGCCGTCGTTCATGGCACCCGAGCAGGCCGCCGGCAGCCAGGTGACGCCCGCGACGGACGTCTTCGCGCTCGGGCAGGTCGCCGCGTACGCCTCGCTGGGCAGCCCCGCGTTCGGCGAGGGCACGTCGCACGGCGTGCTCTACCGCATCGTGCACGAGGAGCCCTCGCTGGACGGGCTCCCCGAGCAGTTGCGCGAACTGGTCGGCCGCTGCTTGGCGAAGGACCCGGCCGAACGGCCCTCCGTCGCCGAGGTGCTGACGATGTGTCAGCGGGCCAGCGACCAGACCGCGCTGCGCCGCCCCGACGAGTGGCTGCCCGGCGCGGTCGCGGCCGACATCACCACCCGCGCCGCCGCCCCGGCCCCGGCCGCCGCCACGACGCCGCCCCCGCCGGCCGCGCCGCCCGCGGAGCAGCCCCCGTCCGTCGCCCCGGCCGCCGGTCACGCGACCCCCGCCCCCACGCACCCGGCCACCGCCCACGCCGCGCCCTCCGCGCCGCCGCAGGGCTTCGGCCCCCCGCCGACCACGGGCCCCGGCCACGCCCACACGCCCCCGCCGCACGCCCAGGGGTACCAGACCCCCGCGCCGCACCCGTACACCCACCCGGTCGTCGGCGCCGCGCCGTACGGCCCGGGCGCCCCCGGTACGCCCGCCCCGGGCGCGCCGGCCCCCGCGCCGAAGCGCAGGTCCCGTGCCGCGCTGATCGCCGCCGCCGCGGTCGTCGCCTTCGCCGTCGCGGGCGGCGTCACGGCGTACACGCTCCTCAAGGACAACGGGAAGGACGGGCGCGGCGGCCAGGCGCAGGGCGCGACCTCCGGCACGCCCGGAACCCCGGCCGCCAGCGCCGACACCACCGGCCAGGACGAGGGCGACCAGGCCGGCGAAGGGACCGGCACGGGCGCCGACGCGGGCGCCGGCGGCGGCACCCCGTCACAGGACGGCGCCACCGCCACCCCGCCCCAGCCCGTCGACTACAAGGGCATCGACCTCACGGAGGGGTACGAACTGTCCCTCGCGGACGACCCGGTGAAGCCGAAGGAGGACGACGGCGACGTTCGCTACGGCATCTCCGGCATCTCCACGCCCAGCAGCAGCGGCCGCATGGTGCTCCTGCGCAACGGGCAGGCCGGCACGCTGGAGACCTGCCTCGACGAGACGCGCTTCACCACCTCCATCAGCACGTCGCAGATGACCAAGGGCTCCCGCGTGTGCCTGCAGAACGGTGCCGGGGACGTGGCCCTGCTGACCGTCGGCGGCTTCTCGCCCGAGTCCGACCCCAGTGACTACATCACCCTCGACGTGACGGTGTGGCGCGGCGCGATGGACGTGGAGCAGACGAGCTGAGCGAGCCGGGCGGCGCCGGTCCGGCCCCTGCGGCCGACCGCCGCCGCCCGCTCCACGGGGGCCGTCGCCACCGCGGTGGTGGTCCGGGGCCGCGCTCGGTGGCGGCCCGGTGAGGGTTCTCGGGGCGAGGGGCGTCCCGCGGGCCGCGTACGTGGGGACCGCCGTGCCCCGGCCGCCGGGGTCAGGACGCGGGGGCCGACGTGTTGGCCAGGGCCGTCGACAGGTCGCGGGCCACCTCCTGGAGGACGGGGACGATCCTGTCCGTCGCCGCCTCCGTCACCCGCCCCGCCGGGCCCGAGATGGAGATCGCCGCCGGGGTCGGCGCGTCGGGCACCGACACGGCGAGGCACCGGACCCCTATCTCCTGCTCGTTGTCGTCCACGGCGTACCCCGCCGCCCGCACCTGCTCCAGCGCCGAGAGGAACCCCTCGGGCGTGGTGATGGTCTTCTCCGTCGCCGCCGGCATCCCCGTGCGGGCGAGCAGCGCCCGCACCTCCTCGGGCGGGGTGTGCGCGAGCAGTGCCTTGCCGACGCCCGTGGAGTGCGGCAGCACCCGCCGCCCCACCTCGGTGAACATCCGCATCGAGTGCTTGGACGGGACCTGCGCGACGTACACGATCTCGTCCCCGTCGAGCAGGGCCATGTTCGCCGTCTCGCCCGTCTCCTCGACGAGCCGCGCCAGGTACGGCCGTGCCCAGGTGCCCAGGAGGCGGGAGGCGGACTCGCCGAGGCGGATCAGGCGGGGACCGAGCGCGTACCGCCGGTTGGCCTGCTGGCGCACGTACCCGCAGGCGACGAGGGTGCGCATCAGCCGGTGGATGGTGGGCAGCGGCAGCCCGCTGCTGGCGGAGAGCTCGCTCAGCCCGACCTCGCCCCCGGCGTCGGCCATCCGCTCCAGGAGGTCGAAGGCACGCTCAAGGGACTGCACGCCACCCGTGCCGGTGGCGGGCTTGGCGGCGTCGGTGGTGCTGGCGTTGGACGACGGCACGTCAACGGTCCTTTCGAGGCGGATGGACAAGGCAGCAGCCTACCGGGCCGCCCCGCCGGGCACATCGCCCGCGACGGGGCGTCCCGGCCGGTCAGGGCCTGTTTGTCCGTGTGTCCGCAGCGTCGCCCCCCGGGTTTTGGGCGCCTCCCCCGTACGGAGCTACGTTCTTCTGTGCGAAATTCTATTTCCACTTTGTGGAATCTGCCAAGTGGGTCTCCCTGCTCCGGACCCCCCTTGACGCCGCTCGGCGGGCGGGTGAAGACTCCTTCAACAGTTCGTTGAATTTTCGCGGAGGGGAGAGCGTGGACGTGAGCGTGGACGTGAGCGGCGACGTGGATCTGGTACTGCGCTCGACGCGCGTCGTCACCCCGGACGGCACGCGCCCCGCGTCCGTCGCCGTGGCCGGCGGCACCATCGCCGCGGTCCTGCCGCACGATGCCGAAGTGCCCGCCGGGGCCCGGCTGGAGGACGTGGGCGACCACGTCGTCCTCCCCGGCCTGGTCGACACCCACGTCCACGTGAACGACCCCGGCCGCACCGAGTGGGAGGGCTTCTGGACCGCCACCCGCGCCGCGGCCGCCGGCGGCATCACCACCCTCATCGACATGCCGCTCAACTCGCTGCCCCCCACGACCACCGTGGAACACCTGCGGACCAAGCAGGACGTCGCCCGCTCCAAGGCCCACGTCGACGTGGGCTTCTGGGGCGGCGCCCTCCCGGACAACGTCAAGGACCTGCGTCCGCTGCACGAGGCCGGCGTCTTCGGCTTCAAGTGCTTCCTCTCGCCGTCCGGCGTCGACGAGTTCCCCCAGCTCGACCAGGACCAACTGGCCGTCTCCCTCGCCGAGATAGCCGGCTTCGGCGGCCTGATGATCGTGCACGCCGAGGACCCGCACCACCTCGACGCCGCCCCCAGCAGGAGCTCGGCCAAGTACGCCGACTTCCTCGCCTCCCGCCCCCGCGACGCGGAGAACGCCGCCGTCGAGAACCTCATCGCCCAGGCCCGCCGCCTCGACGCGCGCGTCCACGTCCTGCACCTGTCGTCCGCCGACGCGCTGCCGCTCATCGCCGCCGCCAGGAGCGAGGGCGTCAAGGTCACCGTCGAGACGTGCCCGCACTTCCTCACCCTGACCGCCGAGGAGGTGCCGGACGGGGCGACCGAGTTCAAGTGTTGCCCGCCCATCCGCGAGGCCGCCAACCAGGACGCGCTGTGGCGGGGACTCGCGGACGGCGTCATCGACTGCGTCGTCTCCGACCACTCCCCGTCCACCGCTGACCTCAAGACCCCCGACTTCTCCACCGCCTGGGGCGGCATCTCCTCCCTCCAACTGGGCCTCCCCGCCGTCTGGACCGAGGCCCGCCGGCGCGGCCACACCCTCGACGACGTGGCCCGCTGGATGTCCACCGCCCCCGCCTCCCTCGCGGGACTCGACCGCAAGGGCGCCATCGAGGCCGGCCGCGACGCCGACTTCGCCGTCCTCGCCCCCGACGAGACCTTCACCGTCGACCCGGCGCTGCTGCACCACCGCAACCGGGTCACCGCCTACGCGGGCCGCACCCTGTACGGCGTCGTCACCTCCACCTGGCTGCGCGGCGTACGCATCGCCGACCGCGGCCACCCCGCCGCACCCAGCGGGCGACTGCTCGAAAGGAACAAGTGAATCCCGTGACCGACACCGGAGCCGGCTCCACCGGCATACCGCGCTTCACCGGCGACGCCAGCCCGTACGGCGGCGGCGACCCGTACGCCGACTACCGCACCGCGGACTTCCCCTTCACCGGCCTCGCCGACCTCGCCGACCGGCGCCTCGGCGGCGGTGTCGTCGCCGCCAACGACGAGTTCTTCGCCGAGCGGGAGAACCTCCTCAAGCCGGAGCCCGCGGAGTTCGACCCCGAGCACTTCGGCCACAAGGGCAAGGTCATGGACGGCTGGGAGACCCGCCGGCGGCGCGGCGCCTCCGCCGACCGGCCGCACCCCACCGCCGACGACCACGACTGGGCGCTCGTACGGCTCGGCGCGCCCGGCGTGATCCGCGGCATCGTCGTCGACACCGCCCACTTCCGCGGCAACTACCCGCAGGCCGTCTCCGTCGAGGGCGCGTCCGTGCCCGGCTCGCCCTCGCCCGAGGAACTGCTCGGCCCCGACGTCGAGTGGACCGCCCTCGTCCCGCGCACCGCCGTCGGCGGGCACGCGGCGAACGGCTTCGCCGTCGACGTGGAGCGCCGCTTCACCCACTTGCGCCTCAACCAGCACCCCGACGGCGGCGTCGCCCGCCTCCGCGTGTACGGCGAGGTCGCCCCCGACCCGGCCTGGCTGGGCACGCTCGGCACCTTCGACCTGGTCGCCCTGGAGAACGGCGGCGGCGTCGAGGACGCCTCCGACCGCTTCTACTCGCCCGCCACCAACACCATCCAGCCGGGCCGCTCCCGCAAGATGGACGACGGCTGGGAGACCCGGCGCCGCCGCGACCAGGGCAACGACTGGATCCGCTACCGGCTCGCCGAGCACGCCGAGATCCGCGCCGTCGAGATCGACACCGCCTACCTGAAGGGCAACAGCGCCGGCTGGGCCGCCCTGTCCGTACGCGACGGCGAGGACGGCGCGTGGACCGAGTTCCTGCCCCGGACCCGGCTCCAGCCCGACACCAACCACCGCTTCGTGCTGCCCGCCCCGGCCGTCGGCACCCACGTCCGGATCGACATCTACCCCGACGGCGGCATCTCCCGCCTGCGCCTCTTCGGCTCCCTGACGGAGGAAGGGGCCAAGCGCCTCACCTCCCGCCACCAGGAGCTGGGCGGCTGACCCACCCCCGGCCCGGGCGGCGGACGACACCCGCCCGGGCCGGCGGGCGGGGCGCACGGCCCGACAGCACCGCGCGCCCCGGCCGCCCGACGGCAGGCCCGCCCGGCGGCGCGGCCTCACCCGCCCGGAGACACGGCCCCGGCCGTCCCCCGCGCCGGGCCGGACCGGCGGGGGTGTTGCTCCTGCGGAGGGACACCCCCGCCGCGTCGCCGCGCGGCGACGGGTTCCGCGGCGCGCGAGGGTCTGAGCTGGTGACGGAACACCGGCGAAAGGCGCGTGCCATGGCTCAGCTCACCCTCACCACCTTCCTCTCCCTCGACGGCGTCATGCAGGCCCCCGGCGGTCGCGACGAGGACCGCAGCGGCGGCTTCGACTACGGCGGCTGGCTCGTCCCCTTCGCGGACGAGGACATGGGCCGCTTCGTCAACGAGGTCTTCGGCCGCGCCGACGCCTTCCTCCTCGGCCGCCGCACGTACGAGATCTTCGCCTCGTACTGGCCGCGGGTCACCGACCCGGACGACCCGGTCGCGAGCCGTCTCAACAACCTGCCCAAGCACGTCGTGTCGCGCACCCTGCAGAAGGCCGAGTGGAACAACTCGCACCTCGTCGAGGGCGACCTCGTCCAGGCGGTCGCCCGGCTGAAGGAGGGCCCCGGCCGAGAGGTCCAGGTCCACGGCAGCGCCCGCCTCGCGCAGGGCCTCATCGCCCACGGCCTGGTCGACGCGCTCAACCTGCTGGTCTTCCCCGTCTTCCTCGGCAGGGGCCGCCGGCTCTTCCCCGACGGCGGCACCCCGATCGCGTTCGAGCTCACCGACCACCGCACCACGTCCACCGGGGCGACCGTCCAGACGTACCGGCCGACCGGCCCGGCCCGGTTCGGCACCTTCGCCCCGGGGGAGTGACCGCG
>NZ_JBWKJG010000006.1:107276-277091 GCF_056432325.1 Streptomyces sp. NPDC045287 | reverse complement strand
CCCGGTGCCCGGTGCCCGGTGCCCGGTGCCCGGTGCCCGGTGCCCGGTGCCCGGTGCCCGGTGCCCGGTGCCCGGTGCCCGGTGCCCGGTGCCCGGTGCCCGGGTGCTCTACGCCCGGCCCCGCCGCCCGGCGAGCGCCCAGAGCGCGACACCGGCCGCGGCGAGCACCACGTGCGCGAACAACGGATGGTCCCGCAGCAGCGGCACACCCCCCACCAGGTGGCGCGTGAAGCCCATGAACGCGAACCAGCCGCCGGTCAGTTCGCGCAGGACCCCGCACCCACCCACGGCGACCAGGACCGTGCCGAGCAGTTCGAGGATCTTCTTCATGCCGTCGATCCTCGGGCACGCGCGGCCGGCGGCGCCTCCACCCCCGGGATGAGCCTCCCGGTGATGAGCCTCCCGGTCCGGAAGTCCGCGCCTCCCCGACTTCGGTAGCCGGCCGCGGAGACCGGGCGGTTCCCCCCGCCCGGCCGCGTGGCGCGGAGCGCGTGGTCGCCGCCCCGGCCGGCCCCGTGCCCGACCCCACCCGGAACACCCGGCAGCCGGCCCCCAGCCGCCTCGCGGCACCCGCGCCACCGCCTCCGGCGACGGGGAGGCCGTCCCGGGGCGGCACCGGCCCGTGCCGCGCCGGCGGAACGGCTTCCTCCACGGCGGGACCCCGCCGTACGCGGCGGACCGCGCCGCCACCTCCGCGGCGGGCACCGCGCCCGGCACGGCCGTGCCGCCCGCCGTGCCGGGCGCGGTACCGATCGCCGTGCCGCCCGCCGGTCCCTCCCGGGGCTGAGCAGCCGCGCCCGGCCGGCCGTCCCCGGCCGTGCGGACGAGGGGGTCGCGGCGGCACGCCGCCCCCGGACCGGACCCCGGCACACCCGGTGGCCGCCCGCCGGAGCCCCATGACCGATACTTGGGCGGTCGGGAAGGGACGAAACGCCCACCCCCGCAGCGGCAGGACCACAACGGACAGCAGGAGGGCACGGACTCGTGGCAACGGTTCGGACAGGAGTACGCGCGGTCGCCGCCGTGCTGGCGGTGGCACTCGGAGTGACCCTGACCGCCTGCAGCGCCACCGGCGGCAAGCGCGCCGAGGACGCCAGGAAGGCCGCCGCGGCGGCCGCCGAGGGCCGGGCCAACGTCACCACGCCCCGCTGGACCTTCGCCATGGTCACCCACTCGGGCGACGGCGACACGTTCTGGGACATCGTGCAGAAGGGCGCCCGCCAGGCCGCAGCCAAGGACAACATCAACTTCCTGTACGCCCACAGCGACGAGGGCCAGCAGCAGGCGCAGCTCGTCGACTCGTACGTCGACAAGAAGGTCGACGGGCTGATCGTCACCCTGGCCAAGCCCGACGCGCTCAAGGCGTCCGTCGCCCGGGCCGTCGCCGCCGGGATCCCCGTCATCACGGTCAACTCCGGCTCCGCCCAGTCCAAGGCGTTCGGCGCCCTGGTCCACATCGGCCAGGACGAGACCGTCGCCGGCCAGGCCGTCGGAGACGAGCTCGACAAGCGCGGTCGCAAGAAGGCCCTGTGCGTCCTGCACGAGCAGGGCAACGTCGGCCACGAGCAGCGCTGCGCCGGGGTGCGCGAGACCTTCGACGGCACCCTGGAGAACCTGTACGTCGACGGCACCAACATGCCCGACGTCCAGGCGTCCATCGAGGCCAAGCTGCAGAGCGACCCGGCCCTCGACGCCGTCGTCACCCTCGGCGCGCCCTTCGCGGACGCCGCCGCCCAGGCCAAGCGCACCGCCGGCTCGAAGGCCGAGATCGACACCTTCGACCTCAACGCCAAGGTCGCCGCCGGCCTCGACAGCGGCACCCTCGGCTTCGCCGTCGACCAGCAGCCCTACCTCCAGGGCTACGAGGCGGTCGACCTGCTCTGGCTCCACCGCTACAACGCCGACGTCCTCGGCGGAGGCCGTCCCGTCCTCACCGGCCCGCAGATCATCACGCGCGAGGACGCGCCCGCCCTCACCGAGTACACCCGGCGGGGGACGCGATGACCGCGACCGCCCCGCCCGCCGAGCGCGGCCCCGCCCGCGACGAGCGGCTGCTGCCCGCCTCCCCCCTGAAGAAGCTCCTCGCCCGCCCCGAGCTCGGCTCGGTCGTCGGCGCCGCCGCCGTCTTCGTCTTCTTCGCGCTCGTCGCGGACGGCTTCCTGCGCCCGGCCAGCCTCGGCACCGTGCTCTACGCGGCGTCCACCATCGGCATCATGGCCGTACCCGTCGCCCTCCTCATGATCGGCGGCGAGTTCGACCTGTCGGCCGGCGTCCTCGTGACCTCGTCCGCGCTGGTCTCGTCGATGTTCAGCTACCAGATGACCGCCAACGCCTGGGTCGGCGTCGCCGTGTCCCTGTTGGTCACCCTCGGCATCGGGTTCTTCAACGGCTTCGTGCTCACCCGCACCCGGCTGCCCAGCTTCATCGTCACGCTCGGCACGTTCCTGATGCTGACCGGCCTCAACCTCGGCCTGACCAAGCTCATCAGCGGCACCGTCTCCACCAAGACCATCGCCGACATGGAGGGCTTCGCCTCCGCCCGCGCCCTCTTCGCCTCCGAGGCCACCCTCGGCGGCGCCACCCTCAAGGTCACCGTCCTGTGGTGGCTCGGCCTCGTCGCCGTCGCCACCTGGATCCTCCTGCGCACCCGCTTCGGCAACTGGGTCTTCGCCGTCGGCGGCAACGCCGACGCCGCCCGCGCCGTCGGCGTCCCCGTGCGCCGCACCAAGACGCTCCTCTACATGGGCGTCGGCTTCTGCGCCTGGGTCTCCGGACAGCACCTGCTGTTCTCCTTCGACGTCGTCCAGTCCGGCGAGGGCGTCGGCAACGAGCTGATCTACATCATCGCCGCCGTCATCGGCGGCTGCCTGATCACCGGCGGCTACGGCTCCGCGATCGGCGCCGCCGTGGGCGCGGTCATCTTCGGCATGACCAGCAAGGGCATCGTCTACGCCGAGTGGAACCCCGACTGGTTCAAGTTCTTCCTCGGAGCGATGCTCCTCCTCGCGACCCTCCTCAACGCCTGGGTCCGCAAGCGGGCGGAGGCCACCTCATGACGACCCCCCTCGTCGAACTCGACGGCGTCAGCAAGCACTACGGCACCGTCCGCGCCCTCCAGGACGTCTCCCTCCAGGTCCACGCCGGGCAGATCACCTGCGTCCTCGGCGACAACGGCGCCGGCAAGTCCACCCTCATCAAGATCATCTCCGGGCTGCACGCCCACGACGCCGGGACGCTCCGCGTCGACGGGGAGGAGACCACCCTCTCCTCCCCGCGCGAAGCCCTCGACCGGGGCATCGCCACCGTCTACCAGGACCTCGCCGTCGTCCCCCTCATGCCGGTCTGGCGGAACTTCTTCCTCGGTTCGGAGCCCACCACCGGAAAGGGTCCCTTCAAGCGCCTCGACGTGGCCCGCATGCGCGCCACCACCCGCGCCGAGCTCCTCCGCATGGGCATCGACCTGCGCGACGTGGACCAGCCCATCGGCACCCTCTCCGGCGGCGAGCGCCAGTGCGTCGCCATCGCCCGCGCCGTCCACTTCGGCGCCAAGGTCCTCGTCCTCGACGAGCCCACCGCCGCCCTCGGCGTCAAGCAGTCCGGCGTCGTCCTCACGTACGTGGCCGCCGCCCGCGACGCCGGCCTCGGCGTGGTCCTCATCACCCACAACCCGCACCACGCGCACCTCGTCGGCGACCGCTTCGTCCTGCTCAAGCGCGGCGCCATGGCCGGCAGCCACACGAAGGACTCCGTCACCCTCGACGAGCTCACCCGGCAGATGGCCGGCGGCAGCGAGCTGGAGGCCCTGCGCCACGAACTGGAACGGGCACCGGCTCCTGGCAGAATCGACGACGGCGGGCACCGTCCGCCGCCGGACCCGCAGCGCGCCCGGCCCACCGACCGGCAGGGACGACAGGACCCGTGAGCACGCACCGCGACACCCACCGCGTCACGGAACGCGGCACCGTCCTGCGCACCGTCGGCAGCCGCGAGCGGCGCTCCCACCTGACCGCCCCCCGCGTCCCCACGGTCGGCATCGACATCGGCGGTACGAAGGTGATGGCGGGCGTGGTCGACGCGGACGGCTCCATCCTGGAGAAGATCCGCGCCGAGACCCCCGACAAGTCCAAGAGTCCCAAGGTCGTCGAGGACACGATCGTCGAACTCGTCCTCGACCTGTCCGACCGGCACGACGTCCACGCCGTCGGCATCGGCGCCGCCGGCTGGGTCGACGCCGACCGCAGCCGCGTCCTGTTCGCCCCCCACCTCGCCTGGCGCAACGAACCCCTGCGCGACTCCCTCCAGGCCCGGCTCGCCGTCCCCGTCATGGTCGACAACGACGCCAACACCGCCGCCTGGGCCGAGTGGCGCTTCGGCGCCGGCCGGGGCGAGGACCACCTCGTCATGATCACGCTCGGCACCGGCATCGGCGGTGCCATCCTGGAGGACGGCCGCGTCAAGCGCGGCAAGTACGGCGTCGCCGGCGAGTTCGGCCACATGCAGGTCGTCCCCGGCGGCCACCGCTGCCCCTGCGGCAACCGCGGCTGTTGGGAGCAGTACAGCTCCGGCAACGCCCTCGTCCGCGAGGCCCGCGAGCTCGCCGCCGCCGACTCCCCGGTCGCGTACAACATCATCGAACGCGTCAAGGGGAACGTCCCCGACATCACCGGCCCCCTCATCACCGAGCTGGCCCGCGAGGGCGACGCCATGTGCGTCGAGCTGTTCCAGGACATCGGCCAGTGGCTCGGCGTCGGCCTCGCCGGCCTCGCCGCCGCCCTCGACCCGTCCTGCTTCGTCATCGGCGGCGGCGTCAGCGCCGCCGACGACCTGCTCATCGGTCCCGCCCGGGACGCCTTCCGCCGCAACCTCACCGGCCGCGGCTACCGCCCCGAGGCCCGCATCGCCAAGGCGGAGCTGGGCCCCGAGGCGGGCATGGTCGGGGCCGCCGACCTCGCCCGGCTGGTCGCCCGCCGCTTCCGCCGCGCCAACCGGCGCCGCGTCGAGCGGTACGAGCGCTACGAGCGGTACGCGCAGGCCCTGCGGGCCGGAGGCGCCCGCACCAGGAGCACCACCGAGGAACCAGGAGCATGAGCCACACCGACACCCGCACCGACCCCGCCACCCCCGCGCCCACCCCGGCCCGAACCCCCCCGGGCCCCGCGGGCGAGACCCGCGGCCAGACGGTCCGCCGCCGTTGGTTCACCGCCCTCGTCATCGTCCTGCTCATCGGCATCCCCGCCGGTTACCTGGCGATCTCCGCCGAGCAGAGCCGCTCCAGCGGACGCGACAAGGAGGCCGAGTCCTCCGTCACCGGCCTCCAGGACAGCTGGCCGTCCAAGATGAAGCGCCGCGTCTTCGAGGTGCCGATCCCCGCCCGTTCCCGGGACGTGGCCTACTTCGAGACGAGCAACTGGAAGTCGAGCCGGCTGTACGTCCAGTTCACCACCACCGGCGCCGGGCTCGACGCGTTCCTCGCCGACAGCGGCACCAGCCGCGCCGCACTCCGGGCCGGCGGCGTCACCGTCAGCGACCGCGACGCCGGCGTCGTCGGCTGGACGTTCCCGCCCGACCGCCACTGGTCCGGCACCACCCACCGCCAGGACCGGCCCCGGCCCACGCGGGACATCACCGTCGACCTGACCGACCCGGCCGTGCCCCGCGTGTACGTCGTCTCCACCGCGACCCCCTGACCCCGCCGTCCGGCCCCCGGTCCCGTCGGCCGGGACGCTCCGGCGGGACCCACCGCCGTACCCCGGACCTGCGCTTCCGCGCACGCGGAAGGGCGGACGCGGCGGCGGGCCCGGGGCGTGGTCCCCGCCGAGCAGGGCACGGGGCCGTCGGCGCGCCCGGCCCGGGCGGGGTGCCCGGGCCGGACCGGGGTGGTCGGCGGGCTCAGTGGACGTAGGGCCAGCCCGCCGAGTCGTAGGCCAGCCAGTTGATGCCCAGCAGGGACGCCCCGCTGTCGGCGTAGTAGTGGTACGCGAGGATGTCGCTGTCGGTGTCGGTGAACACGTCCTGGTGGCCGGGGCCGTGGACGCTGCCCTGCCCGGCCAGCACTTCGGTGCCGCCGCCGGAGGTCATCGGGACGCCGTTGCGGTCGTGGTAGGGGCCGGTGACGCTGGTGGAGCGGCCGACCATGACCCGGTAGGTGCTGGCCGCGCCCCGGCAGCACAGGTCGAACGAGACGTAGAGGTAGTAGTACGCGCCGCGTTTGACGATGGTCGGGGCCTCGATCGCGCCGCCCCCGCGTCCGGCGAGGGAGTGCAGGGCGGTGCCGGTCCGCTTCCCGGTGGACGGATCGATCTGGATCATCTTGATGCCGGACCAGAAGGAGCCGAACGACAGCCACCAGCGGCCCCGGTCGTCGACGACGAGGTGGGGGTCGATGGCGTTGAAGTCGTCCGACTGCCGCGACTCGATCACCAGGCCGTGGTTGGTCCAGGTGCCGGCGTTGCCGCTGGGGCTGGTGGCCAGGAAGATCCCCGACCGGTTGGACCCGAAGGTGGAGGCCGAGTAGTACATGTAGTACCGGCCGTTCTGGTACGACAGGTCCGGTGCCCAGAGGTTGCGTCCGCCGGCGGTGTAGGTGGTGGTCCAGGGCGCTCCGCCGGGGAAGGCGGCTCCGGCGTTGCGGAAGGCCGTCCGGTCGGTGGAGGTCTTCAGCGTGATGTTGTCGCCGGTGTGGGCGACCAGGTAGCTCCCGTCGGGACGCTTGACGAAGCTGGGGTCGTGCACCCCGATGTCTCCGGTGACGTGGCCGGGGTAGGGGTAGGCGGCGGCAGCCGGGACGTCGGCGGCGGCCGGGACGTCGGCGGCGGCTCGCTGCCCGGTCGTACCGATGAGGGACGTCAGGGTCAGTGCTCCTGCGGTCGCGAGGACGCCCAGGAACCGGCGCCGGGGCGGTCGCGCGGACCGGTTCACAGATCGCTCTGTCACGGGTGTGTCTCCTTCTTCCGCGGTGGGGGGAGGGGATGGGGGCATCGCACGAGCTGCTCCGATGCCGGTGCCGAGGCCGGTTCCGGCGGTGGGGACCGCCGGGCTCACGCCGGGGCATGACCGGACGAGGCTGGTGGTTCGCGGAGGGCAAGGCCGTCCCACGCCGGGTGGTGGAGCAGGTGAGCGGTCCGGCGCCGCGGCTTTCCCGAGGGTTCGAACGACCGCGGGGTGCAGCGGCTCGTTCGATATATCGAATGAGAGTCGACTTCTCGGACGTGAAGATAGGGAGCGGGCCCGGGGGCGTCAATGCTCCGCGCACGGAAAACCCGAGGGTTGCGACAGCGCCGCCCGCGTGCGCGGCCCCTGACTCGGGGGCCGGCCTGCCACGTCCTTCGGCACCGCGGCGCCACCCCTGCGCGGATCCGGAAGGGGACCGCTTGAGGCGGACGGAGCCGTCGGCGGTGACGGCCGGACGGCCGGAGACGCCCACGACCAGAGGGCTTCAGTCTGGGTGCCGGGCAGGCGGAGACCGTGCGCCGGCTTCCGGGTCCGGCGGGGGCGCCCCGTACCCCGTACCCCGTACCCCGCGTCCCCGACCGGCGACCCGTCGCCGGACGAGCCGACGACCGCCCCGGCGGCCCCGGGCGCCTCCGCGTCCCCGGCGTGGCCGCACCGGCCCCTACGGCACCACCGGCCCGCTCCCGGAAGGCGGGTCGAGGAGGTCCTCGGGCGTGGGGATCCCGAGGGCCGCCAGGAGTTCCCGGGCCTGGTCCCCGTACCGCCGGGCTTCCCGGTGCCTGCCGGCCGCGCGCAGGGCGCGGTGGGCCTCGACGGCCGCCCGCATGTGCCCGTAGCGGTCGGAGCAGGAGCGGGCGAGCTCGGCGGCGGTGGTGGAGTGGTCGATCGCCGCATCGAGGTCGCCGTTGGCCCGGCACGTCTCGGCGAGGTCGGTCAGGGCGGTGCAGCGCAGGCTCGGTTCCCCGATGCGCTCGGCGGTCTCCAGGGCCCGCCGGTGGTGTTCCACGGCTTCGCGGTGGCGGCCCCCGTGCCGGAGCACGGCGCCCAGGCCGGTCAGGGCTTCGGCCTCGCCCCGGCGGTAACCGATCTCCCGGTGAAGGGCCACGGCCCGCTCCAGGTGTTCGCCGGCCGCGGCGGGGTTGCCGAGTCCGAGGTGGACCCTGCCCAGGTGTTCCAGGGTGTGGGCCTCGCCCCGCCGGTCGCCCACCTTCTCGAAGAGCCTCAGGGAGTGGCCGAAGTCGGCCAGCGCCTCAAGGTGGCTGCCGAGCCTGAGGTGGCACAGGGCGAGGTTGCCGAGCGCGTTGGCTTCGCCGCGCTGGTTGCCGAACTCACGCTGGAGGGACAGAGCCAGTTCGAAGAGGCGTTTCGCCTCCGCGTACCGGCCCCTCCAGATCTGGGTCGCACCGAGGTTGGTGAGCGTGCTGGCCTCTCCGAACCGGTTGCCCACCTCCCGGTGGAGGGGGAGGGCCCGCTCGTTGTGGCCGACGGATTCCTCGTACCGCCCCGCCAGGTGGAGGGCGACGGCCAGGCTGGTCAGCGTCTCGGCGTGCCCGTACCGCTCGGCGCGGCCGGTGGTGGCGGCGAGGGCCGCCTCATGGGTGGCGATCCAGTCGTCGAGGTGGCCGCGCAGGTAGAAGAAGCGCCACAGCGTGTGGCTCAGTCGCCAGGCGTGTCCGGGGAAGCCGTGCGCGGCGGCGTGGAGGACGGCGGCGCGGAGGTTGGCGCGTTCCTTCTCCAGCCAGCGCAGCGCGTCGTCGTACCCGCTCGGCTCGGGCAGCGCGAGGCCGGGGCTCGCGGGGTCGAGCGGGGTGGGGCGGCGGTTCGGGTCCAGCAGGTGCATGGCCCTGGTGGCCCCGTGCAGATACCAGTCCAGCAGCCGCACCAGGGCCGTTCGGCGCGTTTCCTCCGCGCCTTGGGCCGCGTGCTCCGCGGCGTAGTCGCGCAGGAGGTCGTGCAACTGCCAGCGGCCCGCGGCGTTCCGGCCGATCAGGTACGTGTGTTCCAGCCGGGCGAGCAGTCTCTCGGCCTCCCGCGGGGTGTCGCCGGACAGGGCCGCGGCGGCGGAGGTGTCGAGATCGGGCCCCGGGTGGAGGCCGAGTAATCGGAACATGCGGCCGGTCGGCCCGTCGAGCGCCTCGTACGACAGGGTGAACGCGGCCCGCATGGCGGCCGTGGGGTCACCGGGGATCTCCAGGGCCGTCAGTCGGTCGCGACGCAGCTCGGCGCAGTACTCGGCGAGGGCTTCGTGCGGCCGGGCGGCCAGATGGGCCGCGGCGAGGCGCAGCGCGAGGGGGAGGTGCCCGCACAACGCGGCGACCTCGGCCAAGGCGTCGCGGTCCTGCCCCGCCGCGTGCCGCACGCGGTCGCGGCCCAGGAGTTCGGTCAGCAGCGTGCGGGACTCGGGCTCCGACAGCAGGCCGACCTGGACGATGTGCGCGTCATGCGACGCAGCGAGGCCGTAGAGGGCGGTGCGGCTGGTGATGACGACGTGGCACGTGTCCGTCCCGGGCAGCAGGGGGCGCACGTGGTCGGCCCCGGTCGCGTTGTCGAGCACCATCAGCAGCCGCTTGCCCGCCACCAGCGAACGGAACAGGGCCACCCGCTCGTCCAGTTCCCGGGGGATCCGCTCGGCCGGCGTGCCCAACGCGCGCAGGAACCGGTGGAGCGCCTCGGCCGCGGACAGGGGGTCCGCGGAGTATCCGCGCAGATCGGTGAACAACTGCCCGTCGGGGAAGGCCGCCGCCGACCGGTGCGCCCACCGCACCGCCAGGGCGGTCTTGCCCGCCCCCGCCGGTCCGCACAGCGCGGTGAGGGCCGCGGTGTCGAGCCGGGCCAGTACGTCCTGTCTGCCCACGAAGACGGTGAGATCGCGCGGTAGCTGCCGCGGCAGCGGACCGTCCGGGAGGGAAGGGGCGGGTGGGGCGGGCGGAGCCGATGGGGTGGCGGGCGCCGTCGCGGACGCGCGCTCGGGAGAGGGCGGCATGAGGCCGGGGTCGGTCCGCAGCATCCGCCGGTGCAGCTCCCGCAGGTCTCGCCCCGGTTCGATCCCGAGCTCGGCACGGACGCGTTTGCGTACGGTGTCGAAGTGGGCGAGGGCCTCGGCGCCGCGCCCGCACCGGTACAGCGCGAGCATGAGCTGGGCCGCCTGGCGCTCCGCGAGCGGGTGTTCGGCCGCCACCTTCGCCAGTTCGGGGACGATCTCCTCGTGGTGGCCGAGCCGCAGCTCCGCGTCGTGGAGCCCGCCCCACAGGCCGAGCCGTTCCTGCCCGAGGGCGGACCGCATCCGGTTCGCCCAGTCGCCTCCCACACCGGCCAGCGCCTCCCCGCGCCAGAGGGCCGCTGCCTCCCGGTAGAGGCGTACGGCGCGCGCGTGGTCCGACCGCTTGGCGGCGTCGGCCGCGTCCGCGCACAGGCGGCGCACGGAGTGGACGTCGATGTGCTCGGGGTCGACTTCGAGGAGGTAACCGCCCGACCGGCTCAGAAGCCTGCCGCGCGGGTCGGAGGACCCGGTCTTCTCCAGGAGCCTCCGCAGTCGGGCGACGTAGCTGTGCAGACCGGCCCGGGCCGCCGGCGGGGGACCGTCCCCCCACACCCGGTCGATCAGGCTCTCCACGCTGACCGGCTGGTTGGGGTGGAGGGCGAGGACCGCGAGGACGCACGACTGCTTGGCGGGGCCGGCCGGTGTGCTCGCGCCGTCGGCCAGGCCGATGTCGACCCGGCCGAGCAGCCTCACCACATGGGGGGACCCGGAGGGCCCCGTGGGATTCCGTCCATCGACCATGGGGTCATCCGACAGGAGGGTGACGGCGCTCACAAGGCCGTTTTGAGCAACGGTACGGAGTCGTCCGCTCCACCGCGCGGGGACGGCGGCCACCCCGCCCGCGGCGGGGGCCGGTTCGGGGAAGCGCCCGGTGGCGCCCTGCTCCCGTCTGCGGCGGACCCCGGAGGCCGCGACCGTGTCTCCCCGGCGCCGCGAACGGGCCCGGTCGGTCGCCCCGCGGCCGGCGGCCACGGCGTACGGCGCCTTCCCGCGAGGGCGCGCCCGTGCGGACGGCGGGACCGCCCGCACGGGCGCCGGGCGGGTTCGGGGAAGGAGGCCGAGCGCCTCCCGCGACTTCGTGCCCGGCATCGAGAAGGCGCCGGTGGGCGGCGCGGCGGCCGTGGAGGCGGCGGAACCGGTGCCGCCGAGGGGCGCCCGCGCGGGGGCGGTCGCCGGCTCCGCGCCCCCCGGACGACCCGCCGACCAGGGGGAACCGCCCGCGCGGGTGGTCGCCGGAGGCGGCGGGGCGGAGGGGCCGCCTCGGTCACGGGGCGGGGGAGGAGCCCTGCCCCGTGACGGTGAGGGCCGCGGCCGGACAGACCCCGGCGGCGAGGCGGACGGCCGCGTGCTGCTCCCGCGGCGGCCGAGCGTCCAGCAGGAGGACCAGGCCCTCCTCCTCGTCCTGGTCGAAGACCTGGGGGGCGGTCAGGGCGCACATCCCGGCGCCGAGGCAGCGGTCGCGGTCGGCGTGGACGTCCACGGGATCAGCCTTCGTCCCAGGTGACCGGCAGCCGGTGCACGCCGTAGACGTTCATGTTCGTCCGCAGGGGCACCTCCTCGGCCGGCACCTCCAGCCGCAGCGTGGGGAACCGCCTCAGCAGCGCGGGCAGGGCCACCGTCATCTCGACGCGGGCCAGTTGCTGGCCCAGGCACTGGTGGATGCCGTGTCCGAAGCCCAGGTGCCCCGTGGCCCTGCGGCGCAGGTCCAGGACGTCGGGGTCGGGGAACCGCCCCGGGTCCCGGTTGGCGGCTTCCAGCGAGAGGGTGACGCTCTCGCCCGCCCTGATGAGCCGTCCCTCCAGTTCGACGTCCTCCAGTGCGGACTTCACGTTCGTGTGGGCGACGGTCAGGTAGCGCATCAGCTCCTCGACGGCCTGGGGGGCGAGGTCAGGGTCCGTGCGCAGGGCGTCGGCCTGGGCCGGGTCGGTGAGGAGCGCGAACGTCCCGTGGGCGATCATGTTGGCGGTGGTGTCGAGCCCGGCGGCGAGCAGGAAGCCCCCGACGCCGACCAACTCCTCGTCGGTGAGGTCGGAGTCCTGGGCCAGGTCGCCGAGCAGGTCGTCGGAGGGGGCGGTGCGCTTGGCGGCGACCAGCTCGGCCATGTACTCCTGGAGCCCGGCGGAGGCGGCGTGCCGGTCCTCGGGCGTCGCGTCCATGGACATGAGCGTGTGGGCGTGCTCCTGGAACCGGTCGCGGTCGGCGTAGGGCACGCCGAGCAGTTCGCAGATCACCAGCGCGGGGAGGGGACGGGCGAACGCCTCGACCAGGTCGGCGCCCGGGCCGTGGCGCTCCATCGCGTCCAGGTGCTCGGCGGTGATCTCCGTGACCCGCTCGGAGAGCCGCCGCATCCGACGGACGGTGAACTTGCCCGTCAGGAGCCGTCGGAAGCGGGTGTGCTCGGGCGCGTCCATCCCGGTCATGTCACCGACCGGGGCGGGCGGCAGCGGGCCCTCGGGGCCCCCGGGGAAGGGGTGGTGCATCAGCTCGTACCGCGAGCTGAAACGCGGGTCCCCCAGGATCGAGCGGACCGTGGAGTAGCCGGTGGCCAGCCAGCCGACGTGCCCGTCGGGGTACGTCATGCGGGCGAGCGGCCTCTCCTCGCGCAGCTTCGCCAGTCCGGCGGGCGGGTCGAAGGGGCAGCCGGCGGCGCGCTGCGTGGGGAGCGTGACGGGCTCGGCGGTCCCGGGGCGGGCCGACGGTTCGTGCTGCATGGTGTCCTCCGTGGAGAGCGACGTGCGGTGAACTGTGAGGTGCGGTGCGCAGGAGTTCGCGGTACGCAGGTGGAGCGGTGGCGCGTGGCGCGGGAGCGGGGAGGGCGGCTAGCAGGCCCAGCCCCGGTGGCTCCGGCCGTGACGGGACGCCCGGCCGGCCGGTCGGGCCGATCCGCAGCCCGGCTCCAGGGCGACGGCCACCGCCCGTAGGAGCCAGGCGTTGACGGACAGGCCCTCCTGGCCGGCCGCGTCCTCCACCCGGGCCTTGAGGGGCGCCGGGAGCCGGAAGTTGACGCGGGCCGTGCTGCCTTCGTCGCCGTCCGCCAAGGATGGCGCCATAGATATCGACGGTGGCGCCATTGATGGCGCCATGGAGGGTGCGGCCTCGTCGGGAGCCTCCGGGGCAGGTGGCGCCGTCACCGTGAACTCGGGATCGAGCCCCCGCAGTCGCACCTCCACCGAGCCCGGGGCCAGCTCGCGGGTGATCTCCCGCGAGGCGGTGGAGAGCGCGTTGAGGAGGGTCAGCCGGGCCGTCGACTCCAGAGGAACGGCCAGCCGTTCGGCCAGTGCCCGCACTTCGTCCCCGCCGATGCTCGCGGCGACCAGCAGCTCGCGGCGGAGGTGGTCGACGTAGGGGGTCAGGTCCATGGAGAGAGAGTGGCACCACTGTGGTGCCATTTCAAGTCCGTTTGGCGTCGAATGGCGTCTTGTGGTGCCATCAGTGTCATCGCTGAGAGCCGGGAATGCCGTCGCACCCGCCGCCCCTCGGCCGGCGCCCTCGGCGGCCGGTCGGTCCCGTTCCCGGGGCGGGTCACGGCGGATCCGCCCGGACGGCGCTCGCGCGAGCCGCTTCCCGCACGCCGCGAACGGCGCGGCGCCGGAGGTGGGGAAAGGTCGCCGATGCCATGCTGCAAGCGCTTACAGTTGAGGAACCATCCAGTTTCCAACGATCCGGTCGCTCCCGATCCGTTGGATGTGAGAAGAGGGGGGAGCTCTTGCTCCGCCGATTAGTCTCCGCGGCGCTGGTGATAGCCGCTCTGGCAACGTCACTCGTCGCCCCGGCCGCCGCCACCGATTTCCCCGCGGCCTCCACGCCCTTGATCTCCTGGAACATGCAGGGGGCCGGCAACAGGGACGAGGACGGCAGCAAGTGGTCCAACACGGTCCATCAGCTGGCCTTGCAGGCACCGATCCTGATGCTCCAGGAGGTCGGCCCGCACCCGCCTCTGAACAGCGCCCAACAGCCCAACCAGACCTTCACCACGGTCGACAGCCAGGGCGGCACGCACCAGTACACCGTGCTGCACCGCACCTGGACCGTCGGCAGCGGTTACCGCAATGCCATCCCGACCCGTGAGGTCTACTTCCTGCAGTCCGAGGACGACGCGACCAACCCGCGCCGGATCGGCGGCCGGGTCAACAACGCGCTCGTCCTGACCGAGGCGCCCGACGAGCTGATCGTCGTCGGCAATCCGATCGACGCCGGCCGGAACGCGCTCGGCGCGCGGTTCGGCAACGAGTGGTACTTCACCATGCACGGCCTGTCCAACGGTGGCGGTGACTCCGGGACGATGCTGAACGCCATCGACGACCAGATCGAGGCCCTCGGAAACCAGCGCGGCGTCACCTACCACGCGACGATCGGCGGCGACTTCAACGTCGACCCGCAGGTCCTCGCCGGCCGGGACAGCTTCCCGCCGACCATGCGGATCCACCGCTCGGGTCAGGCGACCCACCAGAACGGCGGTGAGCTGGACTACTTCGTCACCACCCACTTCGACCACACGCCGCCGGTCGCGGTCCGGTCCGAGGGCAACTCCGACCACCGGCCGGTCCAGTCCGGCCAGCTCAACGCGGCCGGCACCAGCCCGTCGCCCAGCCCCAGCCCGTCACCCAGCGCCAGCCCGACGATCGACGAGCTCCGGGTGATGCCGACCGGCGACGGGATCACGGCCGGTGTGCACAGCACCGACGGCGACGGCTACCGGGACGAGCTGGGCACCCAAGCGAAGGGCATGACCCTCGCTACGCTGTTCGTTGGCGCACTGGTCACCGCCATCTTCAAGCGCACGGACTTCGTCGGTGAGCTGAAGAGCGGCGACAGCGGCGACCCCGACCACATGGGGTTCGACGGCAAGGGCATCGACGACATCAAGGCCGAGGCGATCCCCGCGCTGCGGACACTGCGGCCGAACATGATGACCCTGGTCGCGGGCACGGTCGACCTGGCCGGCGGTGCCGACGGCGCGGCGACGGCCGAGAAGATGGAGAGCTTCCTGGACGAGATCCACCGGACCTCGCCGACGACCACGGTCCTGCTCGGGACCCTGCCGCCGTCGACGAACCCGACGTACCAGGCCCGCATCGACGCCTACAACAGCGCGCTCCGCACGATCGCCCACGCCAAGATCGAGGGCGGCGCACGGCTGGTGCTGGTCGAGCTGGGCTCGGTCACCCCGCAGGACATCACCCACGAGATCTACCCGACCGACGCCGGCCACCAGAAGATCGCGGACGCCTTCGCCGCAGGCATCCGAATCGCGTTCCTGCAGAACATGATCAGCGGCCGCTCGTACGCCTGGAAGCCGATCGGCAAGATCAGGGACGCCGCCGCGACCGGCTCGAAGATCGCCTTCCCCGACCTGAACGGCGACGGCAAGGCCGACTACGCGGTGGTCGGTACGGACGGCACGGTCACCGGCTGGCGCAACGACGACCCGACCAAGGAAGCGGTCTCACTGGGCGACATCAGTCCGGCCGACCGCGGGAACAACCCGGATGAGGTCTACTTCGCCGACCTGGACGGTGACGGCAAGGACGACTACATCCGGATCCTGCCGCCGGCCGACTCGCCGACCGGCATCGTCGCGATGCGGATGTCGCGCAACACCAGCAGCGGCGACGGGGTCAGCTGGGGCACCGCGACGATCGTCGCGAACAACCTCGGCTACCCGCCGCAGATGTACTTCACCGACCTCGACGGTGACCACCGCGACGACCTGATCACGGTGGACCGGATGAGCTTCCCGACCGCCTGGCAGAACAAGGGCGAGGAAATGCCGACCCCGGGCGGCTGGGACAAGGTCGAGGGTTTCGCCACTCCGGGTGAGTCACGCGCCGCGCAGGTCGCCTTCGCCGACATCACCGGTGACGGCAAGGCCGACACGGTCCGGGTCGAGTTCACCACTGGTGACGTCCGGGCCTGGGAGAACACCGGCGCTCCGTGGAGCGTCACCACCGGCTGGAAGTCGCTGGGCGTGGTCCGCGCCGGCGACCCGTTCCAGGGCACCACCGGGACCTTCGCCGACCTCAATGGCGACGGGATCCAGGACTTCACCCTGACCCGCTCCGGGGCTACGACTACGGCTACGACGGCGAAGACCGCCCTCAAGGCAGCCAAGGCGGCCCAGGCGGCCGCGGCGAGTGAGGCCGGTGACATCGAGGGGTGGCTGGTGCCGAGCTACGGCGACGGCAGCCGCACCCCCGGCGGCGCCGGTGACCTCGGTGTCAACGGCGGCGTCGGCGACCCGATGGAGTCGCACCCCGGTGGCGACGACGGCGGTCCGCGACCGGCCGCGTCCGGCGACTGCCGGCCGGCCGGTCTGGCGCCCACGCCGGGCGTGGCGACGCCGTACTGCAAGGTCTATCAGAGCGACGGCCGGGAATGGCTCGGTCAGGGCCGGGACCGCCGGGTCGTCGGCTACTTCAACGGTGGCCGCACGGGCGCCGACGGCACGCCGCACTACCTGGTGAAGAACATCCCGTGGTCGAAGGTGACCCACCTCAACTACGCCTTCGCGACGGTGGAGAACAACCGGATCAAGGTCGACTCGAACGCCACCCAGATGGAGTGGCCCGGCGAGGTCGGTGCCGAGATGGACCCCTCGCTGCCCTACAAGGGGCACTTCAACCTGCTGACGAAGTACAAGCGCCTGCACCCGCGGGTGAAGACGCTGATCTCGGTCGGTGGCTGGGCCGGTTCCGGTGGCTTCTACGCGATGACCACCAACGCCGACGGCTCGGTCAACCAGGCCGGGATCGACACGTTCTCGAACTCGGTCGTGGACTTCCTGCGGACCTACGGGTTCGACGGCGTCGACATCGACTTCGAGTACCCCACGGTCCTCGAGGACACCGGCAATCCGACCGACTGGGCGGTGGCGAACCCGCGCCGCAAGGGTCTGCCCACGACGTACGCCGCGTTGATGAAGACGCTGCGGGACTCGCTGAACCGGGCTTCGGTCGCGGACGACAAGTACTACCTGCTCACCTCGGCGTCGTCGGCCTCCGGCTACCTGGTCCGCGGGATGGCGAACCAGACCGCGCTGGACCACCAGGACTTCACCAACCTGATGGCCTACGACTACCACGGCACCTGGAACGACGTCGTGGGACCGAACGCGGCGCTGTTCGACGACGGCAAGGACCCGGAACTGGCCGACCAGTACGCCACTCCGGAGTACGGGAAGATCGGCTACTTCAACACCAGTTGGGCGATGACGTACATGCGTGGCGCGATGCAGGCCGGGCGCGTCAACATCGGTGTGCCCTACTACACGCGCGGCTGGCAGAACGTCACCGGCGGTACGAACGGCCTGTGGGGCACGTCGCGGAAGCCGAGCGGCTGCGAGCCGGGCACGGGACTCAAGCGGCCGTGTGGGGACGGCGCCTTCGGCATCGACAACATCTGGCACGACGAGACGAACAACGGCAGCGAGCTCGGCTCCGGGACGAACCCGCTGTGGCACGCCAAGAACCTGGAGAAGAACATCACACCGGTCTACGCACGCAGCGTCGGGCTGACGCCGGAGACCGACATCACCGACCGGCGCACGGGCCGGTACACCCGGTACTGGGACGACACCACGAAGACCTCGTGGCTGTGGAACGCCGAGAAGAAGGTGTTCCTGTCGACCGAGGACGAGCAGGGCATCGACGCGGTCACCGACCTGGTCAAGTCGACCGGTGCGGGCGGCGTGATGATGTGGGAGCTCGGCGGCGACTACTCCTGCCCGGCGGACGTCCAGCCGGACACCCCGTGCGGGATGGGGTACACGCTGACCACCCGGCTGAACGAGAAGCTGGGCAATATCGGCGCCTATGACAACAATCTGCGCACCGGCAGCGTCGGTGTCGCGCCGACGGTGACCGCCAACCTGAGCGTCGAGATGGTCAACTACCCGACCGCCACGGCGAACCTGTGGCCGCTGCAGCCGACCGTCCGGATCACCAACAACACCGGGCGCACGCTCGGCGGTGGCAAGGACACGAAGCTGTCGTTCGACATCCCGGCCTCGACGTCACCGCTGGTCAAGGACGCCAACTGGCAGACCGGTGCCCAAGGCGGCCAGTGGCAGCTGACGCCCGGTACGACGTTCCACCGGGTCAGCACGACACTGGACTACTGCCAGATCATCCCGGCCGGGAAGTCGCTCGACTTGCCGATCATCTACTTCCTCCCGATCACCGGTCCGGTGAACACGAGTCTGTCGATCGGCGGTACGGCGTACGCGCCGGCGACCGACAACCTCAAGGGACTCGGTACGGCGACCCCGCCGGCCGGTGGCTGCAATGCCGCGAACTGGGACGCGACCAAGATCTACTCCCCGGCCAGCCAGCCGATCGAGCAGACCACGGTCAAGTACAACGGCAAGGTCTGGAAGGCCAAGTGGGAGACGAGGGGCAGTGCCCCGGGCACCGGGGTCGACGCCGACCACGAGCCCTGGAAGCTGATCGGCAGCGCCGGCTGACCGCTCCCAGCCACCCGGCCTGACGCACCACGTCTTGATCAAATAACCGGAGAGTGCTTCTGACCTGCAACGACGGGACCTGTCCAGGGTCCTGTTGGCTGCACGGGAAGAAGCACTCTCCAGTTGAGCGAGCGCATCGGGTCGTACCCGCGTGTTCGCGTCGAGGGCGGTGGCGGTGGGGTGGTCTCGCAGGCCGGGGCGGTGCTGTGAAGCAGGACGCCGCCGCGACCTGGAAGAAGACCTTCGGCCGTCATCCGTTCGTCGCGTTCGTCGACCATGACCACACCGGCGAAGTGGAACCCGGCGCCCACCCGACGCGACAACCGGGCCCTCGACCTGCCCCGGCCCCGGAAAGACCCGCGCAGGCGTTGCGGGCCACGCGGGCGAAGGAGCGCCCGGCAACGGGCGGAGGGGACGAGAGCGGCGGGTACCTGCTCGTGGACGAATTCGGTGCCGCGCCGAACGGTCGACGGCTCCGGGTCCGGACCTACAAGATCATGGGCGAAAACGGACTTCGCAAGGTCCGTCTGTACGATGCTCGGGCGTCGTGTTCGACCTTCCTGGCGAACAACGGGTGCCGGATCACCTGCTTGCCGTGCGGGCCGGGCACACGAACGTGAGGACGACCGAGAAGTGGTACGTGGAGCCGGACGTGGCGGACTTGCTTCCCGCAGCGGAGGCACGGGGAGGTCGCGCGGAGGGGGCGCGTGACAGATCGTGACAGACGAAGGTGTGAACCCGTGAGCGAGACCGAGATCAGAACCCTGCAACACGGCTCCGACGGGCCGGAACAGGCCCCGGTCCTGGTCCTGGGGCCGTCCCTCGGTACCACACGCCACATGTGGGACCGCCAGATGGCGGAGCTGTCCACGCGCCACCGTGTGATCCGCTTCGACCTGCCCGGCCACGGCGGTGCCCCCGCCGCACCCGTCTCGTCCGTCTCCGGGCTCACCGGCCGGCTCCTCGCCACCCTCGACGCCCTCGGCGTCCAGCGCTTCGGGTACGCCGGTGCCGCGCTCGGCGCGGCGGTCGGCGTCGACCTCGCCCTGCGCGCCCCGCACCGGCTCGCCTCCCTCGCCCTGGTCGCCGCGTCACCCCGCTTCGGCACCGCCGACGAGTACCGGCAGCGCGGCGTCGTCGTCCGCGCCCACGGCCTCGAACCGATGGCCCGCCTCGCCCCCGAACAGTGGTTCACCCCGGCCTTCGCCGCCGCCCAGCCCGCGATCGTCGACTGGGCCGTCCAGATGGTCCGCACCACCGACCCCGGCTGCTACATCGCCGCCTGCGAGGCCCTCGCCGCCTTCGACGTCCGCGCCGACCTCGGTCGCGTCGGCGTCCCCACCCTCGTCCTCGCCGGCTCCGACGACCGCGTCGCCGGGCCCGCCGAGGCCCGCACCCTCGTCGCCGGCATCCCCGACGCCCGGCTCGCCGTCGTCCCCGGCGCCGCGCACCTCGCGCCCGTCGAGCAGCCGGCGGCCGTCACCGACCTGCTCGTACGGCACTTCGCCGGGTCCTGGCAGGACACCCTCGCCGGGGTCCCCGTACCGCCCCGGGCGCCCGCCGCCCCCGCCCCGGCCGCGTCCCCCGCCCCCGCGGCCGCGCAGCCCGCCCGGGTCCCGGCGCCCGCCGCCCCGGAGAAGCCCGCGCCGCACCGGCCCGACCCGTACGGCGTGGGCCTGGAACTGCGCCGGGAGGTCCTCGGCGACGCCCACGTGGACGCCGCCCTGGACGCCGCCGACGACTTCACCCGCGACTTCCAGGAGCTGGTCACCCGGTACGCGTGGGGCGAGGTGTGGACCCGCGACGGCCTCGACCGCCGCACCCGCAGCAGCGTCGCCCTCACCGCGCTCGCCGCCCGCGGCCACCTCGACGAGCTGGCCGTCCACACCCGCGCCGCCCTCCGCAACGGCCTGACCCCCACGGAGATCCGCGAGGTCCTCCTCCAGACCGCCGTGTACTGCGGCGTCCCCGCCGCGAACGCCGCCTTCCGCGTAGCCGCCCGTGTCATCCGCGAGGAAACCACCCTGGAGCACTGATCCCGGCGCTGACCGGACGGGCCGCGCGGGGCAGGATGGGGACATGAAGCTGACCAAGAACGCGCACGCCTGCGTGCGGCTGGAGAAGGACGGACGCACCCTCGTCATCGACCCGGGCGGGTTCAGCGAGCAGGACGCGGCCCTCGGCGCCGACGCGATCCTCGTCACCCACGAACACCCGGACCACTTCGACGAGGGCCGCCTGCGCGCGGGGCTGGAGGCCAACCCGGCCGCGGAGGTCTGGACCCTCCGCAGCGTCGCCGACCAGCTCTCCGCCGCCTTCCCCGGCCGCGTCCACACCGTCGGGAACGGCGACACCTTCACCGCCGCCGGCTTCGACGTGGAGGTCCACGGCGAGCTGCACGCCGTGATCCACCCGGACATCCCCCGGATCACCAACGTCGGCTACCTCGTCGACGGCGCCGTCTTCCACCCCGGGGACGCCCTCACCGTCCCCGGCAGGCCCGTCGACACCCTGTTCCTCCCCGTCATGGCCCCCTGGAACAAGATCTCCGAGGTGATCGACTACGTCCGCGAGGTGAAGCCGCGGCGGGCCATCGACGTCCACGACGCGCTGCTCACCCCGCTCGCCCGGCCCATCTACGACCGGCAGATCGGCGCGCTCGGCGGCACCGACCACCGCCGGCTGGCCCCGGGGGCGTACACGGAGCTGTGAGCGGCCGTTGTCGGACCCCGCGGCTAGGCTGTCCGACATGCGTATCGCCACCTGGAACGTCAACTCGATCACCGCTCGGCTGCCCCGCCTGCTGGCCTGGCTGGAGAGCAGCGGCACGGACGTGCTGTGCGTCCAGGAGACCAAGTGCGGCGCCGAGCAGTTCCCCGAGGCCGAGCTGCGCGAGCTCGGCTACGAGTCGGCGGTGAACGCCACGGGCCGGTGGAACGGCGTGGCCCTGGTCTCCCGGGTCGGCCTCGACGACGTCGTGCGGGGCCTGCCCGGGGGACCCGACTACGAGGGCGTGCAGGAGCCGCGGGCGGTCTCCGCGACCTGCGGCCCCGTGCGCCTCTGGTCGGTGTACGTGCCCAACGGCCGTGAGGTGGCCCACGACCACTACGCGTACAAGCTGCGCTGGCTGGAGGCCCTCCGGGCCGCCGTCGCCGGGGACGCGGCGGGCTCGCGCCCCTTCGCGGTGCTCGGCGACTTCAACATCGCGCCCACCGACGACGACGTGTGGGACCGCTCCCTCTTCGAGGGCTCCACCCACGTCACGGCGCCCGAGCGGGCCGCGCTGGAGGGCCTGCGCGGAACGGGCCTGCGCGACATCGTGCCGCGCCCCCTCAAGTACGACCACCCGTTCACGTACTGGGACTACCGCCAGCTCGGCTTCCCGAAGAACCGCGGCATGCGCATCGACCTGGTGTACGGCAACGAGCCGTTCGCCGACGCCGTCAAGGACGGCTACGTCGACCGCGAGGAGCGCAAGGGCAAGGGCGCCTCCGACCACGCCCCCGTCGTCGTCGACCTCGACCTGTAGCCCGGTACTTCCCGCGGCGCCCCACGACGTCGCGGCGCCCCGCGCGCGCCCCGTAGTGCGAGCGCCCCCGGGGTGTCACGCTGGGCCGCATGAACATCCCTTTCCTGGACTCCTGGCGCAAGCGGCGCGGCGGCGGACGGAGCACGGCACTCGTCTCCGTCTTCGAACGGGACCCGGAGGGCGCCGCCGGCCTGCTCTCCGAGTGCGCCCTGCTGCGCTCCCGGGCCCAGGAGGCGGGGGTGCCGCTCGACGACACACCGCGCTCCCTGGAGGCCCTCGACCAACTGCCGCCGCGCTGGCGCGAGGACCCCGAGGAACTGCCGTGGCTGGGCAACGACGCGGGCCTGTACCTCGGCACGGTGGTCGTGCGCACCGTGCCGGGCGCCGTGTGGGACGTGCTGCCCGGCGGCCGCGTCGTGGTCCGGCTGGCCTCCGGGCGGGAGATCGACGTCGTCGGCGCGGGGCTGGACTGGGCGATCACCGGCTCGCCGCAGCTCTCCCAGATGTACGGCGAGGCGGCCGAGGGTCGTTAGCACCTTCTGTCGCGTATGCCCGATTTCTTCATGAAATACCGCTAATGCGTGATTTACGTGTCGGGGCGTGAAGTGCCTTGGCCCGCTGGATAGTTTGCGCTGGCCCCCCGGAGCCCGCGAAGGGAGAGGAAGGTCTCCAGTACGTCCGGCAGCGGCCGGAGATCACTCCGCGCGCAGCGGCACCGACAGGTACGAGGGGTCGGACGGCGGCGAGGAGAAGGTCAGCCGCGCGCCGGCCGGGTTGTGTTCGATGTACAGCGGGTCGGCGGTGTCGACGACGAGAGCGAGCCGGTGCCCGGCCGGTACGTCGTACGCCGTCGAGAACAGCTCCAGGTCCACCGTGAACGGCTCGCCCGGCGTCTTCCCGTGGAAGGTGTGGGGCGCGTTGCTCACCAGCCTGCCGACGCCGAGGGGGCCCACGTCGTACAGGTACGCCACCAGGGTGCCGCTGCTCGCCGTGCTGGTGACGGTGGTGTGCAGCTTCGCCGTGCCGCGCACGCGCTGCGCCGCCGCGTACCGCTCCGACTGCCAGACGGCGGCGTGTGCGCGGGGGAGGAGCGGCACCGACACGGTCGGCGGGAGCCGGAGGAACTGGTCGAGGGCGTTGGACAGCAGGACGACGCCGCCGTTGGCGCCCGAGTCCGTACCGGTGCGGACGTGCTGGTCGCCGCCGAGGGCGAGGCGCTCCTCGCGGGCGCCGACCGACTTCCAGTCGGGGTAGCCCTCGTAGCCGCCGGAGGTGCGGGACTTGAGCCGGACGGGCGGTTCGCGGTCGACGCCGTTGTCGGCGCCCTTGAGGTGGTGGTCGAACCAGCGGCGGGCGCTGGTCCAGGTGTCGTTGGGCAGTCCGAACAGGCCGGTGGCCTCGGCGGTGGCGTGGTCGCCGGGGCGGAGCTCCAGGCGCTTGGGGCCGGTGAGCCGCTCGTAGAAGGAGGCGTACTGGTTGGGCGGGAAGATCGTGTCCCCCCAGGCGTTGCCGAGCATGATGGCGGCGCCGTTGGCGTTGATGCGGTCGAGGTGGGCGGCGGGGGAGCGCTTGCGGCCCCAGTCGATCATCTCCTGCTCGCGGTCCAGGTCCGAGGAGAGGAAACCGGTGAGGATGCTCTGGAGTTCGGGGCCGGGGCGGCCGGTGAGGTGGCCGGCGCCGCCGAGCAGGGCGGCGGCCTGGAGGTGCTGCGTGCGCCCGCTGTAGATGGAGTCGATGAGGTCGGCCCAGCCGCTGAGCGCGACGACGGCCTTGATCCGCTTGTCGTGCGCGGCGGCGAGGAGGCTGATCCCGGCGCCGTACGAGACGCCGGCCATGCCGACGCGGTCGGGGTCGGCGGGGGTGTGGGCGAGGGCCCAGTCGACGACCTTGGAGGCGTCGGCGATGTCGGGCGGGCCGGCGACCTCGATGTGGCCGCCGGACTGCCAGAAGCCGCGCGAGTTGTAGCTGACGACGACGTACCCGGCGTCCGCGAGCTCGCGGGCCTGGGCCAGGTACTCGATCTGCGGCATGGCCCAACTGGTGGGGAGCACGATGATCGGGTAGCGGCGGGTGCCGTTGGCGCCGGCGGGGGTGACGACGTTGGCCTTGAGGACGGTGCCGCCGTCTCCGGCGATGTCGACGAACCGTATGCCGGCGGTCCCGGCCGGTGCGGTCCCGGCCGGTGCGGTCGCCGGGGCCGCGGTGGTGCTCGGGGCCGCGGTGGCGGGGGCGGCCCCGAAGGCCGCTCCCGTCGCCAGGACCGCCGCGGCGGTGCCGACGGCCGCCGTCCGCATGGCCGTGCGCGCGTGTCCCACGGGTCACTCCTCACTCGCGTGTCTACGACGGTGGAAAGTGACCCGAAGGTAACCTCATGGCTTTACCGGTGGTAACACCCCTGCTGGTTACGCGACGGTAACAATTGGCTCCCGGCCCGCCCGGGCTCCCCGAACCCCCGCGAGGTCCGGCCCGGCCGGCTCCGGCTCAGCGCAGGGCGCTCTTGGCCTGCCACTCGCTCCAGGAGAGGTTCCACTCGCCGTAGCCGTTGTTCAGCGCCTGGGTGCCCTTGGCGTCGGCGCCCTCGATCTCGAACGGGTCGCCGACCTGCACCTGGCCGTACACCCACCGGGCGTCGTCGTCGGTCATGCCGATGCACCCCGAGCTGCGGTTGGCGTTGCCCATGTACCGGGCGTTCCACGGCGCGGCGTGCGCGTACATCCCGGACCAGGTGAGCCGCATCGAGTAGTCGACCATCTTGTCGTACGCGTCGCCGAGGCCGACCGTCTCGGAGCGCATGTTGATGGTCCCCTCCTTCGACATCAGCACGGTCCGGCCGCGCCAGGACGCCTTCTCGCCGCCGGGCGTGCCCGCCGACACGGGGACCTCCCTGACGAGCCGCCCGTCCCGCAGGAGCTTCAGCCGGTGGCCGTCCAGGTCGACCTTGACGACCTGGTTCCTGCCGACGGTGAAGCCGGTCGTGTAGTCGCGGACGAACCAGCCGCCGTCCGGACCGGAGTCGACGCCGTTCAGCCGGGCGTCGAGCGTCACCTTCGTCCCCGGCTTCCAGTACTCCCGGGGACGCCAGTCGACGCGGTCCTTGCCGGACCAGTCCTGCATCCAGCCCCAGGAGCCCTCGGTGCCGTTCGAGGTGGTGACCTTCAGTGCCCTCTCGACGGCCGCCTTGTCCTTGACCGGGTGGTCGAAGACGATCGACAGCGGCTGCGCCGTGCCGACCGTGCTGTTCTTGCCGGGGGCGAGACTCAGCTTGTTGACCTTCTGGGGCGCGGCGGTCGCGAAGTCCGCCTTCGCGGTGCCGCCGTTCGCGTCGCGCGCCTCGACGGTGTAGCCGGTGCCGGGGGCGGCGTTGCGGACGGACGTCCAGGTCCGGCCGTCGGCGGACACCTTGCCGTCGAGGGTCGTGCCCTTGGAGTCGGTGACGGTGACCCGGGTCAGCTCGCCCTCCGCGAGGGTGACCTCGATCGGGCTGCCGGGCCTGGCCCGCTCGCCCGTCAGGTTCACCGTGATGCGGGTCTCGGGCTCGGCCTTGCCGTTCCCGCCGGCACCGCCGGCCGAGGGCCCGCCGCCACCGCCCGAGCACGCGGTCAGGGCCGCGGTCAGAACCGCGGTACCGGCGAGGGCGGCGGTGCGGAGCGGGGTGCGGGCGTGTGTGCGGCTCAACGGGACGACCTCCGATGCGTTCTGTGTCGCAAGGGGAGAGGGCGAACGGGGGCGCCGGGTTGCCGGGGAACCGGAGATTTCACGGAGACCGGGCGCGGGACGCCGGGAGCGGCGCCCGGGACCTGAAGGTCGACACGGGCGCGGAGGCGGCGGAGGCGTTCACCGACGGCGACGGCGACTGCGAGGTCGTCATGCGTGCCGGCGCGGTGCTCATCCGCATGCAGGGCGTCGGAGTGACCGACGAGGAGACCCCCGGGAAGTTCGCGCGGCTCCGGGTCGAACGCGTCCGCAAGACCGCGAACGGGCAGAACCCGGACGCCTGACGGGCGGCCCCGGCCGCCCCTCACGGGACGCCGGCCCCCGCGTCCGCCGGGTCGGCCGCGTCCCCCGCGTCCGGAGCGCCCTCCGCCTCCGTCGGGGCGGGGGCCGGCCGGGTGGCGGCGTCCGTGATGTCGGCCACCGGCTCCACCACGTCGGGGCCGTACGCCTCCGAGTTCACCACCCTCAGCAGCAGGACGAACGGCCCGCGGCCGTACCGCCGGGCCAGCTCCTCGTGGTGGCGGACCAGGTAGCGGGTCGCCGCCCGGTTCGTTATCGCCTTCTGCCCGCAGAACAGGAACACCGGCCGCCGCCCCTCGCCGGCGGTGAGCCGCGCCAGGACGACGTACTCGCTCACGCCGTGCTCCGCCCGGTACGCCTCCCCGCCGATCCGGTACACGTCGGGACTCCTGCCGGGACCCTGCTCCACCACCAGCCCCGGCAGGAGGGTGCGCAGGTGCGCCCCCATCCGCTGGTTGGACACGGGCCCGCCGAGGCAGAACTCCGTGCGCTCCCCGAAGCCCTGGACGGCCTGGTCGTGCCGGACGATCCGGGCGTGCGCGCCGCAGTCGCGGATCAGCGCGGACAGCTCCAGCAGCGCGAAGACGTCGTTGCGGTGCACGCCCTCGCCCCCCGCCTCGCGGTTGACGACCAGCAGGCAGTCGGAGTCGTGCGGGAGCCCGAAGAACCCCTGCCTGCGGTGGAGCCGGCGGCGGGACAGCGCCGCGCGTGCCAGCCATCCGAGTGACGCGCTGAGCCCACTGGCGGCCACGCCGAGCACGATGTTCCACAGGTCCTGGTCCATGGGCGCGCATGCTAGCGGTCCTGACGTGCCGCGCGATGTGAAGTTAGGCTGCGCGGACGGCCGTTGACTGGAGGAACCCGAATGCGTCGCTCCACCGTACGGAACGTCTCCCTCGCCGCCGTCGCCGCGACGGTCCTCGGGGTCGGCGCGGCGGCACCGCCACCCGGCTCCGCGCCGGCCGCCCCGCCGCCCGCCGCCCCGGCGCCCGTCAAGGAGCCGGTCGCCGTCGGGTACGGCGGGGCCGTCGCGAGCGTCGACGCCGACGCGTCGGCGGCCGGGATCGAGGTGCTGCGCGCGGGCGGCAACGCCGTGGACGCCGCCGTCGCCACCGCCGCCGCCCTCGGCGTCACGGAGCCGTACTCGGCGGGCATCGGCGGGGGCGGCTACTTCGTCTACTACGACGCCCGCACCCGCACCGTCCACACCGTCGACGGCCGCGAGACCGCGCCCCGTTCGGCGGACGCCTCCCTCTTCCTGGAGGACGGCGAGCCCATCCCCTTCGAGGAGGGCATGACCAGCGGCCTCGGCGTCGGCACCCCGGGCACCCCCGCCACCTGGGACTCCGCGCTCGACGCCTGGGGCACCAAGCCGCTGAAGGAACTGCTGGACCCGGCCGTACGGCTGGCCAGGAACGGCTTCGTCGTCGACGAGACGTTCCGCGCCCAGACCCGCGACAACGAGGACCGCTTCCGGGACTTCCCGGCCAGCGCCGAACTGTTCCTGCCCGGCGGCGAACTGCCCGCCGTCGGCTCGGTCCTGAAGAACCCCGACCTCGCCCGGACGTACGAGAAGCTCGCCCGCCAGGGCACCGGAGCGCTCTACCGGGGCGACCTGGCCCGCGACATCGTCCGCACCGTCCGCACCCCGCCCGTGCGGCCCGGCGCCACCCGGACCGTGCGGCCCGGCGACCTGACGACGCGGGACCTCGCGGAGTACGAGACGGTGTCCCGGCGCCCCACGAAGGTCTCCTACCGGGGCCTCGACGTGTACGGCATGGCGCCGTCCTCCTCGGGCGGCACCACCGTCGGCGAGGCGCTCAACATCCTGGAGGGCACGGACCTGTCGCGCGCCTCCCAGGAGAAGTACCTGCACCGGCTCATCGAGGCGAGCCGCGTCGCCTTCGCGGACCGCGGGAGGTGGGTCGGCGACCCGGCGTTCGAGGACGTGCCGACGCGGGGGCTGCTGTCGCAGCGGTTCGCGGACGCGCGGGCCTGCCTCATCCGTGACGACAAGGCGCTGACCAGCCCGCTCGCCCCCGGCGACCCGCGTGACCCCGAGCCGTGCGCCACGGGCGGGAAGGCGGCGCCGACGACGTACGAGGGGGAGAACACGACGCACCTGACGGCAGCCGACCGCTGGGGGAACGTCGTCGCGTACACCCTCACCATCGAGTCCACCGGCGGCAGCGGCATCACCGTGCCGGGTCGCGGCTTCCTCCTCAACAACGAGCTGACCGACTTCTCCTTCGCCCCGGCCGACCCGGCGGTCCACGACCCGAACCTGCCCGGCCCCGGCAAGCGCCCGCGCTCCTCCATGTCCCCGACGATCGTCCTGGACCGGCACGCCCGGCCCGTCCTCGCGCTCGGCTCGCCCGGCGGCGCCACCATCATCACCACCGTCCTGCAGACCCTCACCGGCGTCGTCGACCGGGGCCTGCCGCTGGTGGACGCGATCGCCGCGCCGCGCGCCAGCCAGCGCAACCAGCCCACCACCGAACTCGAACCCGGCCTGTACGGCAGCCCGCTGCGCGCCCGCCTCGCCGCGTTGGGCCACGCCTTCCGCGTGAACCCGGAGATCGGCGCCGCCACCGGGGTCCAGCGGCTCCCGGACGGACGTTGGGTGGCCGCCGCCGAAACGGTTCGCCGGGGTGGCGGGTCCGCGATGGTCGTCCGCCGGGCGGGCTGACGGGCGAGCCGGTTCCGGGTGGAAAACCGGCTGTAGCCGTGCCGTAACACGGTTGGGTTCGAATGCTCCGGACCGGGTTCCCACCGGGTTCCAGTCGACGGGGACAGGGGCGTACGTGACGGAGCATCACCCCACCGGCGCGATCGGCGCCTTCGCGCGGTGGCTGCGGGGGCTGACGGCGCTGCTCGACCCGGACGGCGGTTGGTACGGGACCTTCCGGCGGCGCGACCCCCACGGGACGCGCGCCTGCCTGGACGGCACGGACGTGCCGCCGTGGGACGTCGTCGAGTCGCTGCTGCACGACGTCGCCGCCCTGCACGGCGTCGCGGCGGCACGCGAGCGGGCGGGGCGGGCGCGGCACCTGCACGCCGAGGCCGCCGCCGCCCACGACCGCCGCCCCGGCGGCGGCGCCGCGCTGGAGGCCGGGTTGCGCCTGGCCGTACGGGAGCGGGCGTACGCGGCGCGGCGCGGCCGCGAGGTGACGGACCTCCTGGCGGCCGTGCCCGGGGGCACACCGGAGGCGGGGCGCCTGGCGAACGAACTGGCCTGGCTGCGCGACGACCACGCCCGCGCGGCGTCCCGCGTCGCGGAGCTCCGCGCCCGCCTCGCCTCCCTGCCCCGGCCGCCGGAGCACCCCGGCACCCTTCCGGGACCGGAACCCGGATCCGGTTCCGACCCGGGAGGCGGCTTCGGGCCCGGCCCGGGACCAGGGGTCGGCCTCGGCCCGGGACCAGGGGACGGCCTCGGTTCCGGCCCGGGCCCGGGAGGTGGCCTCGGTTCCGGCCCGGAACCCGGCGCCGGTCCGGGGCCTGGGCTCGGCCTCGGCCCGGGAGTCGGCGCCGGTCCGGGACCTGGGCTCGACCCGGGTCCAGGACCCGGCCCTGGGCCCGGCTCCGGTCCGGTGCCAGGGGCAGGACGAGTGCCCGAGGACGCCCCCGGGGCCGCGGCCGGCCCCGTGACGGGCCCGGCGCCCGCCGCCGCGCCGGGGCGCGCGGCTCCCGCCGGCAAAGGGGCGCGGGGGCGGGCGCGGGGAGCCCGGTACGCGTGGCCGGACGCCCCCGACGGCGACGGCGATGCCGCCCGGCCCGACGCGCAGGCCGGACCGCCCGGCCTGGCGGTCCCCGTCCCCGTCGCCTCGCCGCGCGGCGCGCGGTTCGGGGGCGGGGGAGGGGGCCGGGAGGGAGCGCCCGCCCCCGGGGCCGCCGCCCCGGACGGGGACGAGGCGGAACGCGCCCTCGTACGGGACGCCGTCGCCGGGCTGGTCGGGCTGCGGGCCCGGGGGCGGAGCGGGGAGGCGCACGCCCTGCTCTGCGAGGCCGCGCTGTGGCCCGCGTCCCGCCTGCCGCCGCTCGCCGCCGAACTGGACCGCGCCGGTCTCGCCGCCGACTGGGCGACCCTCCTGTGGGAGGCCGCCTCCCTGCCGTCCGGCCGGCTCGCCGCGCTGGCCGGGGCGCTCACCGCGGCCGGCCGGGACCGGGACGCCCGGCAGTTGCTGCGCCAGGGCGTGGCGCGCCCGCCCGCCGAGACCGCGGGCGCCGTCCTGGCCCTGTACGGCGAGGGGCGCGCCGCGGACGCGCGGGTCCTGGTCGAGGCGTTCGTGGGCGCCCGCCCGCCCGAGGAGGCGGCCCGGTTCGCCGCCGAGGACCCGCACCGCCTCGTGCCCGAGGTGCTGGCCGCCGTCCGCGCCGCCGCCCCGGCGCGCGAGCCGGCGTTCGTCCACGCCCTGCGCGTCGCCGGCCTCGTCACCCGCTGACCAGCGAACGGCCCGGAACCCGTACCGGAGCTGTCCTACGTCAGAACGAAAAGTGATTGCTATGGATCGATTCGATACGAAATGTGATCGAGTCCGGTGGGAGGCGGTGGCGGTCTTGCTCCGCGGTGTGACGAGGCTTACGTTCTCCTCCTACGGATCGCTCTACGTGCGTAGAGGCTCTCTGGCGCCGTGCCGAAGGAGCAGCTCATGTCCCCCACCGTGCGCGCCGCGCTCGTCCAGGCGGCCTGGACCGGCGACACCGACTCGATGGTCGCCAAACACGAGGAGTACGCCCGCGAGGCCGCCGCCCGGGGCGCGCGGATCATCGGCTTCCAGGAGGTGTTCAACGCCCCGTACTTCTGCCAGGTACAGGACACCGAGCACTACCGCTGGGCCGAACCCGTCCCCGACGGCCCGACCGTGAGCCGCATGCGGGACCTGGCCCGCGAGACCGGCATGGTCGTCGTCGCCCCGGTCTTCGAGGCCGAGGGGCCCGGCTTCTACTACAACACGGCCGCCGTCGTCGACGCCGACGGCACCTACCTCGGCAAGTACCGCAAGCACCACATCCCCCAGCTGAAGGGCTTCTGGGAGAAGTTCTACTTCACCCCCGGCAACCTCGGCTGGCCCGTCTTCGACACCGCCGTCGGCCGCGTCGGCGTGTACATCTGCTACGACCGCCACTTCCCGGAGGGCTGGCGCCAACTCGGGCTCAACGGAGCCCAACTGGTCTACAACCCGTCCGCCACCCACCGCAGTCTCTCCGCCCACCTCTGGAAGCTGGAGCAGCCCGCCGCCGCCGTCGCCAACGCGTACTACGTCGCCGCCATCAACCGCGTCGGCCAGGAGGAGTACGGCGACAACGACTTCTACGGCACCAGCTACTTCGTCGACCCGCGCGGCCGCATCGTCGGGGACACCGCCTCCGACCAGGACGAGGAACTCCTCGTGCGGGACCTCGACTTCGGCCTCATCGAGGACGTACGGCAGCAGTGGGCCTTCTACCGGGACCGGCGCCCCGACGCGTACGAAGGGCTGGTACGACCGTGAACGACCGCACCCTCCACATCCACCGGCACCTCCACGACCGCCACAGGGCCGTCATGCCCGACTGGCTGACCCTCTACTACGACAGCCCCGTCGAGATCACCCACGGCGAGGGCCGCCACGTCTGGGACGCCGAGGGCAACCGCTACCTCGACTTCTTCGGCGGCATCCTCACCACCATGACCGCCCACGCCCTCCCCGAGGTCACCAAGGCCGTCACGGAGCAGGCCGGGCGGATCCTCCACACCTCGACGCTCTACCTCAACCGCCCCATGGTGGAGCTCGCCGAACGGGTCGCCGCCCTCTCCGGCATCCCCGAGGCCCGCGTCTTCTTCACCACCTCCGGCACCGAGGCCAACGACACCGCCCTCCTCCTCGCCACCGCGTACCGCCGCACCCACCAGATCCTGGCGATGCGCAACAGCTACCACGGCCGGTCCTTCTCCGCCGTCTCCGTCACCGGCAACCACGCCTGGGCCACCACCGGCCACTCCGGGCTGCGCACGCTGTACGTCCACGGCGCCGTCCGCGGCCGGGGCCCCTTCGCGCACCTCTCCGACCCGGACTTCACCGCCGCCTGCGTCGCCGACCTGGAAGACCTCATCGGCCAGACCGGCGACATCGCCGCGCTGATCGCCGAGCCGATCCAGGGCGTCGGCGGCTTCACCCTCCCGCCCGACGGGCTGTACGCGGCGTTCCGCGAGGTCCTGAACCGGCACGGCATCCTGTGGATCAGCGACGAGGTGCAGACCGGCTGGGGACGCACCGGCGAGCACTTCTGGGGCTGGCAGGCGCACGCCGCGAGCGGCCCGCCGGACATCCTCACCTTCGCCAAGGGCATCGGCAACGGCATGTCCATCGGCGGCGTCGTCGCCCGCGCCGAGGTGATGAACTGCCTCACCGCCCACTCCATCTCCACCTTCGGTGGCTCCCCGGTCACCATGGCCGCCGGCCTCGCCAACCTCTCGTACCTCCTCGAACACGACCTCCAGGGCAACGCCCGGCGCGTCGGCGGCCTCCTCCTCGAACGGCTCCGCGCCATCGGCGCCGGCATCGACCGCGTACGGGAGGTGCGCGGACGCGGCCTGATGATCGGCATCGAACTGGCCGACCCCGCCACCGGCGCCGCCGACCCCCAGGCGACCGCGGCCGTCCTCGAAGCGGCCCGGGAGCACGGACTGCTGATCGGCAAGGGCGGCGGCCACGACACGAGCGTCCTGCGCGTCGCCCCGCCGCTCTCCCTCACCGTCGCCGAGGCCGAGGAAGGCGCCGCCCTCCTCCAGCAGGCCCTGCGCACCCTCCGGTAAGCCCACAGCAAGGGGCCGACACGCCATGACCACCCGCACCCTCGTCCGGGGCGGCCTCGTCGTCACCGCCGCCGAGGAGACCCACGCCGACGTCCTCGTCGAGGGCGGCCGGATCGCCGCGCTCGCCGCCCACGGCAGCGGGGCCGCCGCGGCGTGGACCGCCGACCGCACCATCGACGCCACCGGGAAGTACGTCATCCCGGGCGGCGTCGACGCCCACACCCACATGGAGTTCCCCTTCGGCGGCACGTTCGCGTCCGACGACTTCGAGACCGGGACGCGCGCCGCCGCCTGGGGCGGCACCACCACCATCGTCGACTTCGCCGTCCAGGGCGTCGGCCACACCCTGCGCGAAGGACTCGACGCCTGGCACGCCAAGGCCGACGGCAGGTGCGCCGTCGACTACGCCTTCCACATGATCCTCTCCGACGTCGACGACTCCTCGCTCAAGGAGATGGACCTGCTGGTGGAGGAGGGCGTCACCTCCTTCAAACTCTTCATGGCCTACCCCGGCCTCCTCTACAGCGACGACGGCCGCGTCCTGCGGGCCATGCAGCGCTCCGCCCTCAACGGCGGGCTGATCATGATGCACGCGGAGAACGGCATCGCCATCGACGTCCTCGTCGAGCAGGCCCTCGCCCGCGGCGACGCCGACCCCCGCCACCACGGCGAGGTCCGCCACGTCCTGCTGGAGGCGGAGGCCACGCACCGCGCCATCCAGCTCGCGCGGGTCGCGGGCGCGCCCCTCTACGTCGTGCACGTCTCCGCCGAGGAGGCCGTCGCCGAGCTCGCCGCCGCCCGCGACAAGGGGTTGCCGGTCTTCGGCGAGACCTGCCCGCAGTACCTCTTCCTGACCGTCGACAACCTCGCGGAACCGGACTTCGAAGGCGCCAAGTACGTGTGCAGCACGCCCCTGCGGCCGAAGGAGCACCAGGCGGCGCTGTGGCGGGGGCTGCGGACGAACGACCTCCAAGTCGTCTCCACCGACCACTGCCCGTTCTGCTTCCGGGGCCAGAAGGAGCTGGGCCGGGGGGACTTCTCGAAGATCCCCAACGGGCTGCCGGGGGTGGAGCACCGCATGGACCTGCTCCACCAGGCCGTGGTCGACGGGCACATCTCGCGGCGCCGCTGGATCGAGATCGCCTGCGCCACCCCGGCCCGCATGTTCGGCCTCTACCCGAAGAAGGGCACCATCGCGCCCGGCGCCGACGCGGACATCGTCGTCTACGACCCGCACGCCACGCAGGTCCTGTCGGCCCGGACGCACCACATGAACGTCGACTACTCGGCGTACGAGGGGAGGACCGTCACCGGCCGGGTCGAGACGGTCCTGTCGCGCGGTGAACCCGTCATCGACCGCCGCACGTACACGGGCCGCGCCGGACACGGCGTGTACACGCCGCGCTCCACCTGCCAGTACCTCGGCTGAGGAGGCCGCCGCCATGGACTTCGGACTCGTCCTGCAGACCGACCCGCCCGCCTCCCGGGTCGTGGGCCTGATACGGCGCGCGGAACGCAACGGCTTCCGCTACGGCTGGACCTTCGACTCGGCCGTGCTGTGGCAGGAGCCGTTCGTCATCCACAGCCGGATCCTGGAGCACACGAGCAGGCTCACGGTCGGCCCCATGGTGACCAACCCGGGGACCCGCACCTGGGAGGTCACCGCCTCCACCTTCGCCACGCTCAACGACATGTACGGCAACCGGACCGTGTGCGGCATCGGCCGCGGCGACTCCGCCATGCGCGTCGCCGGCCGCGAGCCCGACACCCTGGCACGGCTCGGCGAGGCCATCGACGTCATCCGCGACCTCGCCGAGGGCCGGGAGGCGGTCGTCGGCGGGCAGCCGCTGCGGCTGCCCTGGGTCCGTGACGGACGGCTCCCGGTGTGGATGGCGGCGTACGGGCCGAAGGCGCTGGCCCTGGCAGGGCGGAAGGCCGACGGGTTCATCCTCCAACTGGCCGACCCGTATCTGACCGGGTGGATGGTCAGGGCGGTGCGGAGCGCGGCGGTGGACGCCGGACGCGACCCCTCCGGCCTGGCGGTCTGCGTGGCCGCGCCCGCCTACGTCACCGCCGACGACTCGCCGGAGGCCCTCGCACACGCCCGGGAGCAGTGCCGCTGGTTCGGCGGCATGGTCGGCAACCACGTGGCCGACCTGGTCGCCCGGTACGGCGAGCACTCCGGCCTGGTGCCCGAGGCCCTCACCGCGTACGTCAAGGAGCGCCGGGGCTACGACTACCGCCACCACGGCCGCGCGGGGAACCCGTCGACGGACTTCGTCCCCGACGAGATCGTCGACCGGTTCTGCCTGATCGGACCGGCGTCGGCCCACGTGGAGAAGTTGCGCGCGCTGGGGGAGCTGGGCGTGGACCAGTTCGCGCTGTACGCGATGCACGACGCGAAGGAGGCGGTGATCGACGCGTACGGCGGGGAGGTCATCCCCGCGGTGAACGCGTAACCGCGGGCACCCCGTCCCGCCCCGCCCCGCCCCGAAGCGCCGCGGACCGCGGGAGGGCGCGCCCGGCGGGCGACCGGCGCCGACCGCCCGCCACCGGCCCGACCACCCGCCACCGGCTCGGGACCGGCCCGTCAGGCACCGGCCCGCCCGCCATCGGCTTGGAACCGGCCCGTCAGACGCCGGCTCGGGACCGGCCCGTCAGGCACCGGCCCGCCCGCCACCGGCTCGGAACCGCCCGCCCGCCACCGGCCCGTCAGGCGCCGGGCCGGGCGGCCCACGCCCCGGCGAACAACTCGTGCGGCGGCACCAGCGGCAGCAGCCGGACACCCGCCGACGACACCTCCTTGCGCGAGACCGACGCCCGGTGCGCCGCCAGCTTCGCCGTCTCCAGCGGCAGCTCGGGCGCCTTCACCTCCGTCCACGGACCCGGGACGAACGCCGTGCGCCCCGCCCGGGCCCGCCGGCCCGTCTCGACGGCGCCCACGGCCACCAGCTCCGCCTGGGCGGCCCGGTGCCGGGCCGCCGACCAGCCGTTCCAGCGGCGGACGTTCCGGTCCGTGGGCCGGGCCAGCGCCAGCAACTGGAGGTACAGCGCCGCCGCGTCCGCGCCGACCCCGAGCGCACCGGCCGCCTCCGCGACCAGGCCGGGGACGCTCAGCGCCGGGTTCGGCTCGTACCCGCCCGGCCGCACCGGGGTCGCCGCCGCGCGCTCCACCATGCGGACCACCCCGCCGGCGCGTATCTCCACGAGGCGTTCGATCTTCTCCAGCAGCCACCGCCGGCCCAACCCGCCGCAGAGCCGGACCGCCCGCTCCAGCCGCTCCGGATCGCCCAGCGCGGCCGTCCGCAGGAACACGTCACCGCTGGGCACGGCGACGACGAACGCCCCGTCGTCGTACACACCGGTCACCGGCACCGCCCCCTCGACCGGCGGCTGCGGGCAGGGCAGCACCGAACCCGCGTACGGCGGGACGGCCGGGTCGGCGGCCAGCGCCTCCGCCAGCCTCCGCTCCCCGTACAGCGGGACGAGCGTCCGCGGGTCGTCCATGAACCCCCGCAGCCACGCGTGGAGCGCCACGGCGGAGGCCACGGCCGGATCGCCGACGGGCCGCTCGGTGAGCGCCCACACGACGAGGGAGACGAGCCGCTCGTCCAGGACGCGCGGCCCCACGTACGCGCCGGCCGTGCCGTCCGCGGCCGCCTCGTGCACGGTGAGGCCGCCCGTGCGGTTCCCCACCAGCACGAACCCGGTCCCGTCGCGGCCCGGCACCCCCGCGGGCGGCTCCCCGGTCACCAGGCTCCGCGCCCAGTCCGGGCCGAGCCCCAGGTCCGCCTCCACCGCACCGGCCAGTTCCTCGTCGACGTACACCGCCGAACCGACGAGCTCCGTCCACACCCGCGCCATCCGCTCGGCGGCCGCGGTCATCCCGCCGTCCGCCCACAGCTCCGCCGGGTCCTCCGGCACGCCCGCGGCGAGGACCGCCGCACGCTTCCGCGCGTCCAGCCCGTTCCACAGCGTCACGTACGCCTCGGCGACCGCCTTCGGCACGGCGTACGGCTTCGACCGCAACATCTTCCGGTCGTCGTCGTACCGCTCGCGGCGCGGCAGGCCGCCCAGCACCAGCGCCGCGAAGGGGCGCCGCACGCCCGTCCGCCGCGCGAAGACGTCCAGTGCCTCCGGCGCCAGCGGCAGCGGTCCGTGCCGCTCCACCAGTTCCAGCAGCCGCGGCAGGCGCGCCGCGTCGTCCCGGTCGACGGCGACCGCCACCACGTCGTCGGCCCCCTCGGGCACGGGGTCGGCGGCCCGCTGCAGGAACCGCGCCGTGCCGCCCCGTTCCGCGCCGGTGACCAGCACGCCCCCGGCGGACCGGCAGGCGTCCAGGCTCCCGTACGGCGCCCTGCCCGTACGCCACCGGCCGCCGCGCTCGGCGAACGGCTGCCCGCTCCACGTGCGCAGCAGCGCCGCCAGGGCCGCCCGCTCCCCGCCGTCCGTCGTCTCCACCGCCGCCCGCCAGGCCACCGCGTCGATCCGGCCCACCAGCGCCGCCCACTCCCCGGGCGGTGCCGGCGGCGCCAGGGAGCGGGTCTCCTCGTCGATCTCCCCGCGCAGACGGCGGCCGTCCGCCGCGACCGCCGTGAGCGTCGCCGGGAGCGGCCGGGCCGTGTGCGCCTCGTACGGCCGCAGCGCGGGCAGCAGCCCGTGCAGCGCGGGCAGCAGCACCGTGTCCGGCACCTCGTCCGGCAGCGCCACCACCGGTCCCGACCGCATCGCGGCCACGCGCCGCGACAGCTCCTCGCGCCGCCGCAGCACGTCCGCGGCGAGCAACGACGCCCGCACCACGCCGGCCGCCACGCGCGGCTCGGTCACCTCGGGCAGGACGCGCGCCAGTTCGGCCCGCACCGCCGCCCCGCCGCCCTCGCCGCGGGCCGCGTCGAGGAGCGCGCGCACGGCGCCGTCGTCCACCGCGCGCAGCGCCTTGGAGGACGCCTCGTCCCGCGGGGTGAGGAAGTGCCAGTACGCGGGCGGGGGCACCGGCCCGACGGCGTGCCCGGACGGTCTGCGCCACCTGTGCCGCTCGCCGCCCGGGAACCCGTGCGCCTCCCACAGCAGGGAGCCGTCCTCCACGGCGTGCACCCGCACGTCGTCCGGTTCGACCAGCACCGCGTCCTCGCCGCCGGCCGGCATCCGGACGATCCCCCACGGGCGCCGCCCCGGCTTCACACTGCGGAACCGGCCCCGGCGGCCGTCGATCCCCTCCAGCAGGAAGTCCGTCGGCGACGGCCCCGCGTACGGCGTCCGGTACAGCACCCGGCAGCCGACCAGCCGCCCGTCCTGCCCCAGCGGTGACGGCGGCGCGCCCGGGGGCAGGGCCGCCAGCGTGAGCGAGTCGGCGAACACGGCCCGTCCCGGCGGCACCTCGCCGTCCCGGTGGAACGCGGGCGGCGTGCGGTCCCCCAGCAGCGCGCCCGTGACCGGGTCGACGCGCTCCCAGTCGCCCTCGAAGACCCGGGCGCTCCACAGCCGCGTCCCGTCGCTCATCTGGAGCTCGCGGTGGTCGACGCCGTCCCGGTCGCCGGGCCGCAGCACGCGGCTCCCGTCGTGTCGACCGCCGCCGTCCGCCGAGGCGAACTGGTAGCCGAACGCGCCGTCGACGAGCCCGTCGAACGGCCGCAGGCCGATGCGGTGCTCCGGCTCGAACACTTCGTCCGGTCGGTCGGACCAGAAGGCGTGCGTCCCGTACGAGCCCCCCTCCTCCGTCGTCCAGCTCACCAGGAACCGGCCGCCCGCGAAGTGCGCCACGTGCATCGTCGCGTCCTCGGGGACGGCGAACGCGCACGAGGCGCGGCGCCCCGCGTGGTCGACGGCGACGGCCCGGTCCCGCCCGTAGACGGTCAGCACGGGCCACGTGCAGGTCACGCCGCGCACCCCGCCGGGCCCGAACCCGTCGACGACGGCCTCCAGGGCGGGCCAGCCCAGCTCCTCGGGCAGCCCGGCCCGCAGGGCGCGCGCCAGGGGGCCGGACAGGTCGAGCGCGGCCAGCGCCTCCTCGACGCCGTCCAGCGCCGTCGCCGTGGGCCGGTCCAGGAGCTTCGCCAACTCGTCCACCGCCTCGTCGGCCGCCGCGACCCCGCCGCCGCGCACCTCCCCCAGCAGGGCCTCGACGCGGGCGCGCACCTCCGCCGCGATGCCCGCGTTCTCCGGCATCCGCGTGATCGCCGTGCCGCCGCCGCGCAGCCCGGCGTGGACCGTGCCCTCCAGGCGCCGCCCGAACACCGGGTCGGCGGCGAGGGCCTTCAGGTCGCGCCGCGACCGCGCGCCCCAGAACTCCAGCCGCACCGCGTCCCCCGGATCCTCCACGGCGACCCCCTCGGCCAGGCAGGCGTCGAGCAGGTCCGCGTCGAGCCCCGGGTAGCGGTAGCGGTCCTCGTGCAGCCGCACCGGCACCCCCGCCGCGCGCAGCCGCGGCGCGAACCGGGCCACCAGGTCGAACAGCTCCTTCGGCATCCGCTGCCGGAACACGCCCCCGCCGCGCCGCCCGTGGGAGTACGCGCGCGTGTACCGGCCCAGCCACCCGGCGACCCCGCCCTCGGGCGTCACCCTCCCCGCCGCCACCGCGTCGGCCGCCCCGGACCGCAGCAGCAGCCGCAGCCAGGCCGCCGCGTCGCCCCGGGAGTCCGGGAACACGTCCACCAGCGCGGCGTACACCCCGTCGTCCTGCGGATGCTCCTCCAGGAGCGCGGCGACCGCGTCCAGCAGCGCGTCCGGCAGCGCCCTGCCGCGCGCCCCGCCCACCGCGCGCGCGAGGACCCGGGCGTCCTCCGCCGTGCCCAGCCCGGCGGCACGGGCCGACGCCCGGACGCGGCGGGCCAGGTCGGCGGGCAGCTCACCCGGCGACGCGGCCCACGCCGCCAGGACGCGCAGGAACTCCTCGTGCGCCTCCCCGGCGTCGAACACCGACGCCAGCCAGCGCTGATGGTCGCTCAGCTCCTTCGCGGGCAGCGCCCCCGCCCCGGCGAGCAGCCGCACGTTCGCCGCGTGCCACGCCGTGTCCACCGGCAGCGTGTGCTCCCGTACCGCCTTCCGGGCCAGGGCGAACGCCCGGCCCGCGTACCGGTCGCTCCAGCCGCACAGCCGGTGCGCCACCGTGTCCCAGAACCACGGCCGGTGGGCCGGCGGCAGTTCCCGCGCCCTCCGCTCCAGGCCCTCCACGTACCGGCCCGGCTTCTCCCGTGCCCGGTGCACCCCCCGCCCCACCTCGTCGAGCAGCGCGAGCGCGGCGGGCTCGGCCCCCGGGTCGTGGGCGCGCACCCAGTCGACGTAGACCTGCGACCTGTGGAGCTCCGAAGGGAGCGGGACGTGGACGTTCATGCCGCCGATCCTGACAGGCCCCACCGACAACGCCCCCGCCCGGGGCGGGAGTCGGGCGCCGCGCGGCCGCCGGCGGTGAATCCCCGGGGAACGGCGGGTGGCGGCGCGGGCCGCCCGCGCCACCGGGCGTCACCGTCCGTGAACCCCGCACGTCAGTGGGGCGTGGTGTGATGGACACATGATCGATGACCTTCTGGACGACACCGGTTTCCTCTCCGCCGTCGAGGACGCGGTCCGCGGGGCCGCCGCCGACGAGGTCATGCCTCGCTGGCGACGGCTGGCCGCGCACGAGGTCGACGAGAAGTCCGGCCCGCACGACCTGGTCACCGTCGCCGACCGCGCGGCCGAGGAGCGTCTGACGAAGTCCCTGAGCGGACTGCTGCCCGGCTCCGCCGTGGTGGGGGAGGAGGGAGTCCACGCCGACCCGGGCGCGTACGACGCGGTGCGCGGCGACGCGCCCGTGTGGATCGTCGACCCGGTCGACGGCACGCGCCAGTTCGTCCGCGGCGAACCCGGGTTCTGCACGCTCGTCGCCCTCGCCCGGCACGGCAGGCTCCTGGCGTCCTGGACGCACGCGCCCGCCCTGGGCGAGACGGCCGTCGCCGTACGGGGCGGGGGCGCCCGGCTGAACGGCGAGGAGCTGCGGGCCGGTACGCCCGGTCCGGGAGCGGTGCTCCGGGTCGCCACGGCGCACCCCGACCACACCACGCCCGCGCAGAAGCGCGCCCTCCGGGGGCTCGCCGTCGAGGGCGTCGACCCCCGGCCGTGCGGCTCGGCGGGACTGGCGTACCTGGCGGTGGCGCGCGGCGACTGCGACGCGGTCGCCTTCACGTGGGAGTACGCCTGGGACCACGCGGCGGGCCTCCTCCTCGTCACGGAGGCGGGCGGCGCGCACCGCACGATCGACGGCGTCCCGTTCCGCGTCACCGGCGGCAACGCCCTGCCGTTCACGGCGGCACGGGACGCGGCGACGGCCGCGCGGGTCGCCTCCCTCCTCCGCCCCCAGTGACGCACCACCGCCCGTCGACGGCCGCCGACCGCCGCTGTCCGCCCCCGTCGACGGTCGCCGGCCGCCGCTGCCCGCCCCGTGAGGGCCGCTGTCCGCCCGGCGACGGCCGCCCGCCGCCGGGCGGCCGGACGCGGCGTCCTATCCTGGGCTGTCCTGGCCGTCGGCTGACGAAGGAGTCCGAAGGTGCCGTCGATGCTCGATGCCGTCGTCGTGGGGGCGGGCCCCAACGGGCTGACCGCCGCCGTCGAGCTGGCCCGCCGCGGCTTCTCCACGGCCGTGTTCGAAGCGAAGGGGACGGTCGGCGGCGGAGCCCGCACCAAGGAGCTGACCCTCCCCGGCTTCCGTCACGACCCGTGCTCGGCCGTGCACCCGCTGGGCGTCGGCTCGCCCGCCTTCCGCGCCATGCCGCTCGACCGCTACGGCCTCGAATGGCTCCACGCCCCGCTCCCCATGGCGCACCCCTTCGACGACGGCACGGCCGCCGTGCTGTCCCGGTCCGTGTCCGAGACGGCCGCTTCGTTCGGGCCGCGCGACGCCGGCGCGTACCGCCGCCTCGTCGCCCCGTACACCGGCAAGTGGGACACGCTCGCCCGCGACTTCATGTCGCTGCCGCTGACCGCGCTGCCCCGCGACCCCGTCACGCTCGCCCGCTTCGGCGTCGACGGCCTGCCCCCGTCCACCTGGCTGATGCGCCGCTTCCGCGACGACCGCGCCCGCGCCCTGTTCGCCGGGCTCGTCGCCCACGTCATCGCCCCGCTCGGCGGTTTCGCGACCGGCGCCATCGGCCTCGTCTTCGCGCTCGCCGCGCACGCCCGCGGCTGGCCCCTGCCGCGCGGCGGCTCCCAGTCCATCTCGGACGCCCTCGCCGCGTACCTGAGGGACCTCGGCGGCGCCGTCCACACGGACTACGAGGTGAAGCGGCTCGACGACCTGCCGCCCGCCCGCGCGTACGTCTTCGACACCTCGCCCACGGCCCTCGCCCGGATCGCCGGCCTCGGCGGCCTCTACGACGGCTACCGGTACGGCGCCTCCGTCTTCAAGATCGACTATGCGCTGGACGGCCCCGTCCCCTGGACCGCCGAGGAGCCCCGCCGCGCCGGTACCGTCCAGGTCGGCCCCTCCAGCCGCGACATCGGCACGGCCCTGCGCCAGGCGTCCGGCGGCACGGCGCCCGACACGCCGTTCCTGATCACCGCCCAGCCCAGCGTCGTCGACCCGGGCCGCGCCCCGGCCGGCAAGCACGTCTTCTGGGCGTACGGCCACGTCCCCAACGGTTGGGAGGGCGACCTCACCGAGGCGATCGAGCGGCAGATCGAACGCTTCGCGCCGGGCTTCCGCGACCTCGTCCTCGCCCGCGCCACCGCCGGCCCGCCCGAGATGGCCGCCCACAACGCCAACTACGTCGGCGGCGACATCGCCTGCGGCGCCGCCCGCGGCCTCCAGCTCCTCCTCCGGCCCCGCCTCACCCTCCGCCCCTACCACACCCCGCACCCCGCGGTCTTCCTCTGCTCCTCCGCCACCCCGCCCGGACCCGGCGTCCACGGCATGTCCGGGCACAACGCCGCGAAGGCGGTCTGGCGGCACCTGCGCCGGCAGCCGCGCTGAGGACACGCCGGGCGGGACCGGGCAGGACCGGGCAGGATCGCCCCATGACGAAACTGACCCTGACCCGCGGGGACATCACCCGCCAGCACGTCGACGCGGTCGTCAACGCCGCCAACTCCTCCCTCCTGGGCGGCGGGGGCGTCGACGGCGCCATCCACCGCGCCGGCGGCCCGGAGATCCTCGCCGAGTGCCGCGCGCTGCGCGCCTCCCACTACGGCGGCGGCCTCCCCACCGGCCGGGCCGTCGCCACCACCGCCGGCCGCCTCCCCGCCCGCTGGGTCATCCACACGGTGGGCCCCGTGTACCGGGAGGGCGGCGGCGAACCGGAACTGCTGGCGTCCTGCTACCGCGAGTCCCTGCGCGTCGCCGACGAACTCGGCGCGCGCACCGTCGCGTTCCCCGCCATCTCGACCGGCGCGTACGGCTGGCCGGTGGACGACGCCGCCCGGATCGCGGTGGAGGCGGTACGGGACGCGCGGACCGCGGTCGAGGAGGTCGTCTTCGTCCTGTTCGACGAGCGGGCGTACGAGGCGTTCGCCGAGCACGTCCGCACGCCGCGGCACGGCGGTGGGCACCACCGCCCCGGCGGCTCGCCGGACGCGAGCGGTCCCGGCGGACGGGCGTCCACCGGGGCCGCGGAGTGAGGGTCAGGCCGGGCAGCCGGGGTCCGCGAGGACGTAGTGGCCGGGCGCGGTCTGCTTGAGGGTGCGGACGGTGAACGTGTTCCACAGCCCCATGGCCTGCTGCGAGCCGTTGGCATAGGTGTGACCGCCGCTCTGGTACGCCCGACCGGCCGTCGTGTGGGCGTAGTTGCTCGCCGTGTGGCACGTGGGCGTGAAGCCGGTCGTGGTCGCGGTCACCGCCGCGGAGACCGCGCCCGCCGTGCCGGCCGCGTCCACCGCCGCCACCGTGTAGCCGTACGTCGTGCCGGTGGTCAGACCGGTGTCGGTGTAGGCGGTCGCCGTGGTGGTGCCCACCCTCGTGCCGCCGCGGTGGACGGCGTACGAGGACGCGCCGTCGACCGCCCGCCAGCTCAGGGCGACGCTGGTGTCGGTGGTCGCGGTGACGGCCAGGCCGGTGGGTGCGGGCAGGGACCCGGGGTTCTGGCCGCCGCCCCCGTCGCCTTCGCCGTCGAGGCCCCAGAAGCGGGCGGTGTGGTAGCTGGAGCAGATGCTGTCGAGGTAGTAGGTGCCGGCGGTGCCGCACTGCCCGTCGCCGCTGCCCGGGTCCACCGCGAGGCCGTGCGCCATGCCGGAGACGGAGTACACCTCGACGGCGGGCCGGCCGGAGGCGTCGTCGTAGACGCTGAGCGTGGTGCCCCCGGTGAGGGTCTCGGTGCGGCTGGGGGTCTGGCCGACGCCCCACACGTTCGTCCACTGGTCGCGCAGCTCCGCGGCGTTGGCGGGCTTGACGGTCGTGTCGGCGGTTCCCTGCCAGATCGCGACGCGGGGCCAGGAGGCCGTGCCGGACGGGGCGGCCGCGCGCACCAGGTCGCCCCATTGGGCCGGGGTCCTGTCCGGCGGGGCGTACATGCAGGTGTACGCCGCGGAGACGCTGCGCGCGCAGGAGGCGGGAAGCCCGGAGTGGACGGAGCCGCCCGCGAAGACGTCGGGGTAGGCGGCGAGCATGTTCGCGGTCATGCCGCCCCCGGCGGACAGGCCGGTGATGTACACCCGCCGGCTGTCGCTGCCGTACCGGGCGACGGCCTCGTCGACCATCTGCTTGATCGACAGGGCCTCGCCCCGACCGCGCCCGCTGTCACCGGGCTCGAACCAGTTGAAGCAGGAGTTGGCGTTGTTGGCGCTGCTCGTCTGCGGGAGGACCAGCGCGAAGCCGTAGCGGTCGGCGAACTTCGACCAGCCGGAGTGCGCGTGGTAGTCGTGCGCGCTCTGGGTGCAGCCGTGCAGCGCGACCACCAGGGGGGCGCCGTCCGGCAGCGTGTCGGGCGCGTAGGCGTACATGGACAGATTGCCGGGATTGCTGCCGAAGGACGTGATCTGGGTGAGTCCCGCGGCGGTCGCCTGCGGGGCCGCGACGACCGGGCCGGCGGTCAGGGCCAGGGCGCCCACGACGGCGGTGGCCCAGCGGCGGATGCCTCTGACGAGGCGGCGGCTCCCGGGGGAACGGGACGGAGGGTGCGACGGTCCCATGACGACTGCCTCCTGGAGTGGTGGGAACGGCCGTGCGCCGACGCCGGACACGGACCGGTGTGGGGTGAGGTGCATCATCACGGCGCCCTCGGAGCGGTTGACATGTGCTGGACAACCAGGCTTGCCGGTTGCCCTGTGTGACAGGTGCCCATGGCCCACGGCGTGGCAGGTGTCCATGGCCCACGGCAGGACCGGCCGGCTGGGGACGGGACCCGGGAGACAAGGGCCTTCCCCGCCCCTACTCACGGAGTGGCGGGGCCCACCATGACCAGGCCGTGGACAATGGTCCGCAGACCTATGTATCGGGCCGAAACCCCGTCATAGCCTCCGCGCGTCCGATCCGCGACCCCGGAGGCACCCGCATGCGTCTCTCCTTCCGCCCCACGCCACGCCCGCGACGACGGGCGGGCACGGCGGCCCTCGCCGTGGCCGCCCTCACGCTCGCGCCGGTGCCCGCCGCGGCCTCCCCGGCGCCCCCGGGCGGCCACTGCGCCCGCCTGGGGCAGTTGCACGTACCGGGCGCCGAGCACCAGCGGGCAGCCTGCCTGGACGAACTCACCACGGCGGGCACGACCGGCTCGGGACACACCGACCCGGCCGACTGGGCGGGACTGACGCCCGCGGACCTGGCCGTCCCCACGGGGGTGCCCGGCATCCAGATCGACGGCTACTTCCCCGACACCTCCGCCACCAACACCAACCACGGCTGGAAGCACGACGCCCAGTTCGTCATCCGCCTGCCCGACCGGTGGAACGGCGGCCTCGTGACTGCCGGCACCCCCGGCAACCGCGAGCAGTACGCCAACGACCGGGCCATCGCCGACTGGGTGCTCTCCCGCGGGTACGCCTACGCCGCCACCGACAAGGGCAACACCGGCCCCGCCTTCCACAGGGACGGCAGGGCACCGGGCGACGCCATCGCCGAGTGGAACGACCGGGTCACCCAACTCACCCGCGCCGCCCGCGCCGTGGTCGCCCAGCGCTACCACCGCCCGCCCGCCCGCACCCTGGTGACCGGCATCTCCAACGGCGGATACCTGGTGCGCTGGCAACTGGAGAACCACCCCGAGCTCTACGACGGGGGAGTGGACTGGGAGGGCACCCTGTGGCGTTCCGACGGCCCCACCCTGCTGGACTTCCTGCCCCGGGCCCTGCGGAACTACCCCGTCCACGCCGCCGGCGGCGAAGGCGCCGAGCGGGCGCGGCGGGCCCTGCACGCCGCGGGGTTCCCGGCCGGGTCGGAGTTCCTCTGGCCGTACCACCACAAGGTCTACTGGGACCTGACCCAGCGCATCCACCGCGAGGAGGTCGACCCGGACTTCGACGGGCCCGTCGAGGCGGGCACGCCGTACTGCGCGCCGGGCACCCCCGCCTGCGACGCCGACTACGACTACGCGGCCCGTCCCGACGGGGTCAGGCGGGCCGTGGCGAAGATCGCGCTGACCGGGCGGATCGGCAAGCCCCTGTTCACGCTGCACGGCACCCTGGACGTGCTGCTGCCGATCGGCGAGGACTCCGACGTCTACGCGCGCATGGTGCGCGAGGCCGGCCGCGGGCACCTGCACCGGTACTACCGCATCGAAGGCGGCACGCACGCCGACTCCCTGGTCGACGCGTTCCCGGGCCGGCTGCGTCCGCTCACGCCGTGCCACCGCACCGCGTTCGCGGCGCTCGAACGCTGGCTCGCGTCCGGGCACCGGCCGCCGGCCTCCGGCACCGTCGCCCTGCCCGCCGGGACGGACCCCGTCACCCTCGTGAACACCTGCTCCCTCAGGTAGACCCGCCCGTTCTATGGTGTGCAGCACCACCTACCGGCAGTGGTTTATGGCTGTCGCTTACATGGGAGGAGTCCCGGGAGCTCCCTACTGTCTCCGGCCATGACGAAGACATCTCCCACGCCGGTTCCCCTGCCGCCGCCCGCCGCCGCGATCGACCTCGGCGGGCGCACGGCGCTGGTGACGGGGGGCGGCAGCGGCATCGGCCGGGCCTGCGCGCTGGCGCTGGCGCAGGCGGGGGCCGATGTGCACGTGGTCGACCGCGACGGCGCCGCCGCGGAGGCCGTCGCGGAGACCACCGGCGGCACGGCGCACGTGGTCGACCTCGCGGACGCCGAAGCGGTCGGGCTCCTCCCCTCCGAGGCGGACATCCTGGTCAACAACGCCGGCCTCCAGCACGTCGCCCCGCTGACGGAGTTCCCCGTGGACCGCTTCGAGCTGATCCAGAAGGTGATGGTCACCGCTCCGTTCCTGCTCATGCGCCAGGTGCTCCCGCACATGTACGAGCGGGGCTGGGGACGTGTCGTGAACGTCTCCAGCGTCCACGGCCTGCGGGCCAGCGCCTACAAGTCCGCCTACGTCGCCGCCAAGCACGCCCTGGAAGGACTGAGCAAGGTCGCCGCGATCGAGGGCGCCCCGCACGGGGTGACCAGCAACTGCGTCAACCCCGGATACGTCCGGACCCCGCTCGTCGAAGGCCAGGTGCGCGACCAGGCCGCCGCCCACGGCATCAGCGAGGACGAGGTCCTCTCCGGCGTCATGCTCGCCCGCTCGCCCGTCAAGCGGCTCCTGGAGGCCGAAGAGGTCGCCGCCGCCGTCCTGTGGCTGTGCGGCCCCCACTCCGGCTACCTCACCGGAGCCTCCCTGCCGCTCGACGGCGGCTGGACCGCGGGCTGAACCACCGCCCGGCAACACCCCCGTACCGCCCCGTTCCCGTCCGTTCGTGAAACCGGTGAATCCATGCCTGACACCACCACGCCGAGAGGCGGCATCCGCCGCATCGTCGCCGCGAGCCTGATCGGCACCACCATCGAGTGGTACGACTTCTTCCTCTACGGCTCGGCCGCGGCACTCGTCTTCAACACGCTGTTCTTCCCCACCGCCGATCCGCTGGTGGGCACGCTCATCGCCTTCATCACCTACGCCATCGGGTTCGCGGCCCGGCCGTTGGGCGGCGTCGTCTTCGGCCACTTCGGCGACAAGATCGGACGCAAGAAGCTCCTGGTCGTCAGCCTCCTGATGATGGGCGGCGCGACCTTCGCCATGGGCCTGCTGCCCACGTACGAATCCATCGGGGTCGGCGCACCGATCCTGCTGACCGTGCTGCGCCTGGTCCAGGGCTTCGCGCTCGGCGGCGAATGGGGCGGGGCGGTCCTGATCGTCTCCGAGCACGGCGGGGACAAGAACCGCGGCTTCTGGGCGTCCTGGCCGCAGGCGGGCGCTCCCGGCGGCAACCTGCTCGCCACCGGCGTGCTGGCCCTACTGGCGGCCTTCCAGTCGGACGCGGCCTTCCAGTCCTGGGGCTGGCGCGTCCCGTTCCTGCTGTCCGGGCTCCTGGTGGTGATCGGCCTGTGGATCCGCGTCTCGGTGTCCGAGTCCCCGGTGTTCCTGGAGGCGCAGGCCAGGGCCGAGGCCGCCGCGGCGGGGGGCGCGAAGGAGAAGGCCCCGGTCGTCGAGGTGTTCCGGCGCAGCTGGCGGGAGGTCCTGGCCGCGATCGGCACCCGGTTCGGCGAGAACATCTCGTACTACATCCTCACCTCCTTCCTCCTGGTGTACGTCACCGCGCACCTCCACCTGCCGAAGAGCACCGCGCTGAACGCCGTGCTGATCGGTTCGGCCGTGCACTTCGTCACGATCCCCGCCTGGGGGGCGCTGTCCGACCGCGTCGGGCGGCGGCCGGTGACCCTGATCGGCTCCGTGGGCATGGCCGTCTGGGCGTTCGTCTTCTTCGGCCTGGTCGACTCCACGTCGTTCCCCGTGATCACCCTGGCCGTCACCGTCGGCCTGCTGCTGCACGGCGCGATGTACGGGCCGCAGGCCGCCTTCATCTCCGAGATGTTCGACACCGAAGTCCGCTACTCCGGCGCCTCCATGGGCTCGCAGCTCGCCTCCATCGTCGCGGGAGCCCTCGCACCCATCATCGCCGTCGAACTCCTCAACGCGTACGACTCCTCCACCCCGATCGCCCTCTACCTCTGCGCCGCGGCCGTGGTCACCACCATCACCGTGGCCGTCACCCGCGAGACCCGGGGCCGCGATCTCGCCCGCTCGCGGGAGGGCGAGGCGCCGGCCACCGCGCCCGGGGCCACCGTCGGCGACCCCGCCTGACACCGCCGTGCACGCGCGCCGCCCGGCCCGCCGCGGCCACGGCCGAGCGGCAGGCCGGGACCGCCGTACCGCCCCCACGACCCCCGCCCGAGAGGAGGCTCCATGACCACCGACCGCAGAGCACGCGCCCGGACGACCACGGCCGCCGAAGCGGCCGCGCGGCGCCTGGTGGACCTCCTCGCCGCCGACGCCTCCGCCGAGGAGATCGCCCTGCAGCCGGCCCGCTCGCGCGCCGAGGGAGCCGACGCCGCGGAGGCGGCGCGGATCGAGGAGACCACCGACGCCGCCCTCGCCGTGCGACGGGTGCTCGACCAGTACCGCCGCCGGGAAGCGGAACTGGTCGCGCTGTTCGACACCGCGGGCGACCTGGCCGGCCTGCGGGACCTCGACGCCGTACTGCGTGCCATCGTCCGCCGGGCGAGGACCCTGCTGGGCGCCGACGTCGCCTACCTCACCCTCAACGACCCGGTCGCGCAGGACACGTTCATGCGCGTCACCGACGGATCCGTCTCCGCGGCCTTCCAGCAGCTCCGTCTCGGCATGGGGGAGGGCCTGGGCGGCCTGGTCGCGCAGACCGCCCGCCCCTACGCCAGCACGGACTACCGCACCGACCGGCGCTACCGGCACACCGGGACGATCGACGACGGCGTGGCCGAGGAGGGGCTGCGCGGAATCCTCGGCGTTCCCCTGCGGCTGGGCGAGGAGGTCATCGGCGTGCTGTTCGCGGCGGACCGCACCCCGCGCGAGTTCACCCCCGACGCCATCGCCCTCCTCGCCTCGCTCGCCGACCACGCCGCCGTCGCCATCGACAGCGCCCGCCTGCTGGAGGAGACGCGCAACACCCTCACCCGGCTCGAAGCCGCCAACGCGACGGCCCGCGCCCACAGCGAGGCGCTCCACACGGCTTCCGACGCCCACGACCGCCTGACCAAGCTGGTGCTGCGCGGCGCGGGCATCGACGACGTGGCGGCCGAGATCGCGACGCTGCTGGACGGCGGAGTGGCCGTCCACGACACCGACGGCAGCGAGCTGGCCCGGGCGGGCACCGGACCGGTCACGCCCCTGGCCGACAGCCTCGAAGCCTCGCACGCCGAGGGCCGCGCGGTGCGCGCGGACGGTGTGTGGACCTGCGCCGTCCTGGCGGGCGCCGAGCCGCTGGGCAGCATCGTGCTGACGGGGCGAGGGGACCTCTCCGAGGCCGACCGCCGCCTCTTCGAGCGCGCGGCGCTGGTCACCGCCATGCTGCTGCTGATGCGCCGGTCCGTCGCCGAGACCGAGGACCGGGTGCGCGGCGAACTCCTCGACGACCTCCTCGCGGGCCCCGCCTCGTCGGCCCACTGGGACGGGGGGAGCCTCAACCTGCGGGCCAAACGCCTCGGAGTCGACCTCGCCCGGCCCCACGCCGTCGCCGTCCTGGACTGCGCGCCGGCGTCGCGCCCCCGGCTCTCCGCGGAGACCGCCCGCACGGCCCGCAGGCTCGGCGGCCTGGCGGGCACCCGGCACGGCCACGTCGTCCTCCTGGCGCGGTGCGACCGGCCGGGGGCGCTCGCCCGCGGCCTCGCCACGGACCTCTCCCGGGTCCTGGGCTCGCCCGTCACCGTGGGCGCCGCCGGCCCGGGGAACGGGCCGGAGGACCACGCCGCCCTCCACACCGAGGCGCTGCGGTGCCTCAGGGCGCTCCACGCCCTCGGCCGCACCGGCGAGGGGGCCGACGTCGCCGACCTGGGCTTCATCGGCGTCCTGCTGGGCGACAGGGCCGACATCGGCGCCTACGTCGAGCGCGTCCTCGGACCGGTCATGGCCTACGACGCCGAGCGCGGCACCGAACTGATGCGGACCCTCCACGCCTACTACGACCAGGGCGCCAGCCTCTCCAGGGCCAAGGACGCCCTCCACGTCCACGTGAACACGGTCGTGCAGCGCCTCGACCGCGTCGCGCACCTGCTCGGCCCCGACTGGAACACCCCCGCCAGGGCCCTGGAGACCCACGTGGCGCTCCGCCTCCACCGGCTCACCGGCGGCGCCGACGAAGACGCCCCCTGACACCGGCCCGGGCCGCCTCGGGCCGGAGCCGGAGCCGCTGCCGGCGGGGACGCCGAAGGAGTCCGGCGCGGCCATCCGGTGCGGGGCCCGGCCGCTCCGCCCCGGCCCGCCGGGGGCGGAGCGGCACGTCCGCCGAGCCGCCACGCCGCCGCCGGCAGCTCACCCGACGCCGGACAGGTCGATGCGGAACATGCCGCGGCCGTGCGTCACGCACACCAGCGTCGCGCCCATCCAGAACAGGTCGTCGACCGAGCAGTTCGTCGGGCCCTCGTTCGTCGGCGACCACGACAGCCCCGCGTCCTCGCTGGCGAACAGCCCGACCTCCGTCCCGCAGTACAGGTACGCGGTGCGCCGCGGGTGCACGGCCAGGGCCCGCACGGGCGCGGCGGGCAGCGCGGAGCCGAGGTTCACCCACTCGGCGCCGCCGTCGCCGGTCACCCAGAGGTTGCCGCGGACGTACCCGCCGAACGCGGCGTACGCGGTGCCGGGGTCGTCCGGGTGGGCCGTCAGGCACGTGCAGTACCGCGCCGGTTCGAGCGGGCGGGGCCCGGTCACCCCGACGCGGTCCCAGGACGGTACGGCGCCGGTGCCGTCACCCGTGCGGAACACCCGGCCGTCCGCGTGGCCCACCCAGATCACGTCCGGGTGGCCGGGCGCCACCGCGATCGCGCTGACCGGGCTCCCCACCGGCGGCTTGACCGACCGCCAAGCGGGTCCGGACGACAGCGTGTTGGGCCTCTTGGCGTCGTCCGTGCGCCAGAGGGACATGCCGCCGGCGAGGATCCGCCGCGGGTCGTTCGGGTCGAGCACGAACGGGGCGATGAACAGCGCGCTGCCGGTCATGGCGTCCGGGATGCGGTACGGGACCGGCTTCCACTGCCACGCGTTGGCCACCGGGTCCAGCACCTGGCCGTTGATGTACCGCTCGTACCAGGGCTCGCCCGCCGACGTCCCGTCCGTCGTCGCGCCGTCCGTGCAGCGGTGGATGCCGAGCCGCACGTACTCGCCGTAGAACACGTCCGGGTCGGTCGGGTCGGCGGCGCACCAGCCGCCGTCGCCGCCGAAGACCTTCCGCCACGTCTCGCTGCCGGCGGCCGGGTCGACGGCGAGGGTGCCGTTGTCCTGCGCGCCGCCGACGATCGTGCCGGTGGTGGCGTTCCCCGCGCCCCCGTAGAACTGCGTGGCGCCGTAGTTGTTGACCAGCTCGGTCCAGCCGGCCCGGTACGGCGGCCGGGGCTCGGTGCCCACGGCCGCCAGGTCCGCCGCCTCGAACACGCCGCCGTCGTTGCCGAAGAACACCGTCCGGTTGCCCCTCCCGTCGTAGCCGGGGTGCGCGACGATCGCGTGGTGGTCGGCGTGCGCCGACCGGTCGTCCCACCAGGTGCTGATCTCCCTGAGCCGGTCGCCGCCGTCGGTGCTGCGCCACAGGTTGATGCCGCCGACGACCAGCAGGTCCTCGTCGGTCGGGTCACCGGCCCAGACGGCGTTGTCGTACCAGCCCTGCGTGCCGAGGTACGGCGCCTTCCGGCCGTCCGGGGCGAGCGTCCGCCGCCGCCGGTAGGAGGCGCCGCCGTCGAGCGACCGCCAGATCTCGCCGTCCACGGCCTGCACCGACGCGTACACGACGTCCGCCGTGCGGGCCGCGTAGGCCAGCTCGACGCGCCCCGCCCAGGGGCCGCGCGCGGCGGGCCGCCAGGTCAGGCCGCCGTCCCGGGTGTACCAGGCCTCGCCGTCCCGCATCGCCCCCGCGACGGCGCGGCGGTCGTCGCCCGGGTCGTACTTGACGTCCGCGACCGGCACTCCGAGCACCCGCCGCCAGGTGGCCCGCGCCGGGTCGTCGCAGCGGTACAGGCCGCTGTCGGTCGCCGCGAGGAGGACCTCGCCGGTCGACGACACCGCGATCCGGCTCACGTAGTGGAACTCCGGCGTCTGCGTCGCCGGCAGCGGCGCCCACGTCACGGTGTCGGCGGTGGTGAAGACGCCGCTGCCGCGCAGCGCGTCGCCGTTGGAGAACCCCTCGCCCGTGCCGACGTACAGCCGGGCCGGGTCGGCCGGGTCCATGGCGATGCACGCGCAGGCGAGGTTGCCGAGGAAGTCGTCGACGGGCGCCCACCGCCCGCCGCCGTCCGCGGTGTGCCACACCCCGCCGCCGGCGCTCGCCGCCCACATCCTGCGCGGCTCGTCCGGGTCGACCACGAGTCCGCGGGTGCGGCCGCCGATGTTGCCGGGGCCGAGCCACTCCCAGGCGGTCATCGCCATCCCGGCGGTCGGTGCCGGCCCCGACCGGGCGCCGGTGCCGCCCTGGAGGGTCGGGACGCCGGCCGTCGTCGGGGCGGGCGGGCTGGACCGGACCGCCGTCCACAGTTGCCCGAGGGCCGTCTCCAGCGCCCCCTCGGGCACGCGGCCGTCGTCGTCCCGCTCCTGCTTGAGGCGGAAGAGGCCGCGTTCGGTGGGCAGGTCGGGGTGGTCGAGGTGGACCAGCGCCCGCCGTACGGCGCCCTCGGGCATCTGCGCGAGCGTCTCGTTGGTGGTGCCGCGGACCTCCCGCAGCAGCGCCACCTGCTCGACGCTGACGTGCTTGGCCCGGGCCAGTTCTTCGTCCGAGGTGGTCATGGCGATCCGCTCTCCTCACGGGCCGGAGGGTCGACTGCGGGCCGCGGGACGCGGCCGGGTTCCCGGGGTCACGGGCGGGGCCGCGGCGGCACGCCGCGCGGGCCCTCGTCCAGCACCACCTCCCAGACGGGCGCGTCCGCCCCCGGATCCACCGCCCGCAGCACCAGCGCGTCGGCCGCCGTCCCCCGGCGCACGGCCAGCTCGATCCGCCGCGCGCCGACCCGCCCCGCCTCCAGGACGTCGGGGTCGAGCGGCCCGGCACGGTCCGGCGCCTCCGGCCCGGTCTCCGGTTCGGCCCCCGGCGGCGGCCCGGGCGGCTCGGGCAGCACCTGCGGCGACGGGCCGGCCAGGCGTACGCGCACCGCTCCGTGCGCCTCCCGGACGGTGTCCACCGGGGCGCCCCGGCCGGGCGGCGCGCCCCCCTCGTACAGGGCGCGCGCCGCCCAGCGCAGGACGACGTTCCCGCCGCCGGGCGTCTCGGCGGCCAGGGTGAAGGCGGGCGTGTCGTCGAGCGAGGGGCGCGCCCAGGACGGCAGGTCCAGGGGCGGCGAGGTCCACCGTTCGGCGCCCTCCTCGGCGTCGAGGACCACCACCGCGACCGGGCCCGCGGCACCCGCCCGGCCCTGCCCGTCCGGTGCCGGCGGCCCGCCGAGGCGTACGGCGACGACCGCCCCGCCCGTCACGGCGCACGGCCGCAGCCACCGGCCGCGGCGCCACAGCACCGCGCCGGTCTCCGTGTCGAGCGCGATCAGCGTGCCGTACCGGTCGTGGACGACCGCCCGCCGGCCGTCCGCGCCGACCACGCCGCGCGGAACGCACGCCGCCATCGCCGGCCCGCTCTACCCGCCCTGCTGCGGGCGGACCTTCCACCGTCGCTCGCGCACCCGCCGCACCCCCTCGGCGGCCGCGTCCAGGACGAACCAGGTCGCCAGGAACGCCACCGCTTCCAGGGCGAAGCTGCCGAACCGGTAGAACAGGCTCGCCAGCACGAAGGAGACCGCGAAGACCGGGAACTGGCGGACCGCCAGGTCGGTCGAGCTGAGGTTGCGGATCAACTGGAACATCGTCGCCCCCGGGGAGGAGGGGAGGCGCCGGTACGCCGTCCCCGGCGCCCCACCCGACCATCGTCCTCCCGCACCGCGCGCCCCGCACCCCCGGGGCCCACGGGCTCACCGGCCCACCGACCCGCGGGCCCACCGGTCCACGGCTCCACCGGCCCGCGGGCTCACCGGCCTACCGGTCCACCGACCCATGGGCTCACGGGCTCACCGGTCCACCGGCCCACCGACCCGCGGGCCCACGAGCCCACGGGTCCACCGGCCCACCGACCCGCGGGCCCACGAGCCCACGGGTCCACCGGCCCACCGGCCCACGGCTCCACCGGCCCGTCGCCCGTTCGACGGCGCCCGGTTCAGCCGCCGGTGCCCGCCGGGTCGCCGTCCCCGGCGTCGAGGAGGACGACCTCCAAGAGGCGCGGCCCGTGGACGCCCTCGACGCGGTCCAGCTCGATGTCGCTGGTCGCGGACGGGCCCGAGATCCACGTCAGCGGGCGGCGCGGGTCCAGCCGCTCCAGGGCCTCCGGAACCGAGCCGACGACCTGCTCCGGAACCCGTACGACGCAGATGTGGTGGTCCGGCACGAGCGTGATCCGCCGCCTGCCCTGGTCCGGGCCGCCGTCCAGCACGATCGTGCCGGTCTCCGCGACGGCCACCGCGCAGCCCGTGACGACGCTGTCCACGGCGTCCAGCTCCCGCGGCGTGGACGCCGCCCGGTCGTGCACCCGCGTCGCGTCCACGGCGGCCGTCCAGTGGGGCGGCAGCCCCGGCGGCACCAGCACCGACGCCGCGCCGCGCGCCGCGAGCAGCCGCGCCAGCAGCTCCCCGACGCCGTCCTGCGAGGTCCGGTGGACGACCGCCCGGTAGTCGGCGAGGTTCTCGGCCAGGAGGTCGACCGCCTCCCCGGCGGTCCGCTCGCCGTGCGTCCGCAGGTAGCGCCGCTCCACCGGCACGTCCGGCGGACGCTCCCCGCGCGGTACGTCCGCCAGGGCGCGGCGCACCCGCGCCAGCACCCGGTCCCTGCCGTCGCTCATCGCGCGCCTCCCCGCGTCCGCTGCCACCAGTCCCGGAACGACTCCGCCGGAACCTCCGGCACCGCCCTCGTGTCCGACCAGGCCCGCCCCGGGCCCGGGAGCCGCTTCGGGTGCAGCCGCCGCGTCCGCGACGCCAGCCGCTGCCCGGCCCGCAGGACGCCGGGGCGGTCCAGCGCCCAGCGGGCCGCGCGCATCGCCGCCCGCTCGGCGGCGTGCCCCTTCGCGGGCCGGAGGGTGACCCTCACGCCGTTCCGCGTCACCTCGCCGCCCTGGGCCACCCGCTCCCGCAGGTGCACCAGCACCTCCGGGATGTCGATGGCGACCGGGCACACCTCGTAGCACGCCCCGCACAGCGACGAGGCGTACGGCAGCGACGCGTCGACCTCGCTGCCGGTGCCGCGCAGCTGCGGGGTGAGGATCGCGCCGATCGGACCGGGGTAGACGGAGCCGTACGCGTGGCCGCCGGCCCGCTCGTACACCGGGCACACGTTCAGGCACGCCGAGCAGCGGATGCAGCGCAGCGCCTGCCGGCCCACCTCGTCGGCGAGCGTGTCCGTGCGGCCGTTGTCGAGCAGCACCAGGTGGAACTCCCGGGGGCCGTCCCCGTCCGCCGTGCCGGTCCACATCGACGTGTACGGGTTCATCCGCTCGGCCGTGGAGGAGCGGGGGAGGAGCTGGAGGAACACCTCCAGGTCCCGCCACGTCGGCACGACCTTCTCGATGCCGACGACCGAGATCAGCGTCTCGGGGAGGGTCAGGCACATCCGACCGTTGCCCTCCGACTCGACGACGACGAGCGTGCCCGTCTCCGCCACCATGAAGTTCGCGCCGGACACGCCGACCTTCGCGCGCAGGAACTTCTCCCGCAGGTGCAGCCGCGCCGCCTCCGCGAGGTCCGCCGGGCGGTCCGTCAGCCCCTCCGGGGCGGCGCGGCCCCAGCGGCCCATGCGCTCGGCGAAGATGTCGCGGATCTCGCCCCGGTTGCGGTGGATCGCCGGGACCAGGATGTGCGACGGCCGGTCGTCCCCGAGCTGCACGATCAGCTCGGCGAGGTCCGTCTCGTACGCGCGGATCCCCTCGGCCTCCAGCGCCTCGTTCAGCCCGATCTCCTGCGTGGCCATCGACTTGACCTTGACGACCTCGCGCTCGCCGGTCGCCTTGACGAGGCCGGTGACGATCCGGTTGGCCTCCTCGGCGTCGGCGGCCCAGTGCACCGTCCCGCCGGCCGCGGTGACGGCCCGCTCCAGTTGCACGAGGTAGTGGTCGAGGTGGCGCAGCGTCCGGTCCTTGATCACCTTGCCGGCGGCGCGCAGCTCCTCCCAGTCCGCCAGTTCGGCGACGGCCCCGGCCCGCTTGTCGCGGATCGTGTGGGTGGCGTGGCGCAGGTTGCCGCGCAGGGTCCCGTTCCGCACGGCGTCGTGCGCGGCCTTCGGGAAGGCGGGCATGCCCAGGTACGTACCGCTCATGCGTAGGGCTCCTCCTCGGTGGCGGCCAGGATCTCGGCGAGGTGCACGGGCCGGACCCGCGAGCCGCGCCGGGCGAGGGTGCCGCCGATGTGCATCAGGCACGAGTTGTCGACCGTGCACACCGTCCCGGCGCCGCTCGCCTCGACGGCGCGCGCCTTGTCGGCGCCCATCGCCGCGGACACGTCCGGGTTCTTCACCGCGAACGTCCCGCCGAAGCCGCAGCACTCCTCGGCGCCCTCCAGCTCGCGCAACCGGAGGCCCCTGACGTGGGCCAGGAGCCGGCGCGGGCGGTCCTTCAGCCCCAGTACGCGCAGGCCGTGGCAGGTGGGGTGGTAGGTGACGGTGTGCGGGAAGTACGCGCCGACGTCCGTCACCCCGAGGACGTCCACGAGGAACTCGGTCAGCTCGTACGTCTTGGGCACGGCCCGGGCGGCCGCTTCGGCCAGCTCCCCGCCGCGCCCCTCCGCGGCGGCCTTCGCGCCGATGCGCGGGTAGTTGTCCCGCACCATCGCGGCGCACGAACCGGACGGGGTGACCACGTAGTCGTAGGCGCGGAACGCCGCGTCGAAGCGGCGGACGAGCGGTTCCGTCTCGTGCCGGTAGCCGGTGTTGAACTGCGGCTGGCCGCAGCAGCTCTGCGCCGCCGGGAAGTCGACCGCGACCCCCAGCCGCTCCAGCAGCCGCACCGTCGCCCGCCCGGTGCGCGGGTACAGCGCGTCGTTGACGCAGGTGACGAAGAGCGCTACGCGCATGCCCCGCCCTCCTTCCGGCCGGTCCGGCCGTGGAACCGGTCCGCCGCCCGGTCCCAGGCGGCGCGATCACCTGACGGATCGTAGTGCCGCAAGGGCTGGGTGGCGCGCAGGAGCTCCCTCAGTTCGGCCCGGCCGCCCTCGACGACACCGGCGGCGCGGGCCTGGACGAGGGCGTTGCCGAGCGCGGCGGCCTCGGCGGGCCCCGCGACGACGGGCAGGCCGGTGGCGTCGGCGGTCAGTTGGCACAGCAGCGCGTTGCGGGCGCCGCCGCCGACGACGTGCACGGTGCGCACGGTGCGGCCCGCCAGGGCGGCCGCCTGCTCGACGGCCGCGCGGTGGGCGAGGGCGAGGGAGTCCAGGACGCAGCGCGCGAACTCGGCGGGGGTGCGCGGGGCGGGCTGCCCGGTGCGGGCGCACGCCTCCGCGATGCGGCGCGGCATGTCGTCCGGGGCGAGGAACGCCGGGTCGCCGGCGTCCACGACGGACCGCAGCGGCGGCGCGGCGGCGGCCGCGGCGAGGAGGGCGTCGAGGTCCTGCGGGTCGCCCTGCGCCTCCCAGGCGCGCAGGCACTCCTGGAGGAGCCAGAGGCCCATGATGTTGCGGAGGTAGCGGACGGTGCCGTCGACGCCCAGCTCGTTGGTGAAGTTCGCCGCCCGGGACGCCTCCGTGAGGACCGGGGCGTCCAGTTCGAGACCGGCGAGGGACCAGGTGCCGGTGGCGATGTACGCGAAGTCGTCGCCGTCCGCCGCGGGCACGCCGAGCACGGCGGACGCCGTGTCGTGCGACCCGACCGCGGTCACCGGGACCGGCCCGGTGAGCCCCGTCTCGGCGAGGACCTCCGGCAGCAGGTGCCCGGCAGGGTCGCCGGGGCGGCGCAGGGGCGGGAAGAGGTCCAGGTCGATGCCGAGGCGGGCGGCGACGACGGGGGACCAGTCGCGGGTGCGGGGGTCGACGAGCTGGGTGGTCGAGGCGTTGGTCAGCTCCGTGCCGACCTCGCCGGTGAGCCAGTACGCGACGAGGTCGGGGACGAGCAGCAGGCGCCGCGCGGCGGCGAACTGCGGGGTGTCCCGGGCGGCGACCAACTGGTACACGGTGTTGAACGGCAGGTGCTGGAGGCCCGTCGCCGCGTACAGCTCCTTCGGCGGGAGCACCGCGGCGACCTCCTCGGCGGCGCCGTCCGTGCGGGCGTCCCGGTAGTGCACGGGGTTGCCGAGCAGGTCGCCCCGCGCGTCGAGCAGCCCGTAGTCGACGGCCCAGCCGTCGACGCCGACCCCGGCCAGCCGCCCGCCCGCCGCCGCCCCGGCCGCCCGCAGCCCGTCCAGGACGCCGCGGTACAGGCCGAGCACGTCCCAGTGCAGCGTCCCGCCGACGCGTACGGGCCGGTTGGGGAAGCGGTGGACCTCCTGGAGCTCCAGGGTCCCCGCCCCGACCCGGGCGAGCATGACCCGCCCGCTGGAGGCGCCGAGGTCGACGGCGGCGAACGGCTGACTGGAAGACATCTGCATCCTCGTCGTGAAGCGACTCTGTCGAAGGGAGGGCCGCGCCCGGGAGGGGCCCGGGCGCGGGAAGGGCGCCGGTGCCGCGGCGCCGGGCCGACGCCCCCGCACCGGCCCGGCGCCCGGCGTCCGCGGTCCGCACGGGCGGGCCGCGGACGCCGGGGCCCGCCCGTGCGGGCGCGGGGTCAGCGGAGGAAGGCCGCCGGTACGCCCGCGTCCACCGGGACGTGGAGGCCCGTCGTGTGGCTCAGCTCGCCACCCGTCAGGGCGAAGACCGCGTTGGCCACGTGCTCCGGGAGGACCTCCCGCTTCAGGAGCGTCCGCTGCGCGTAGAACTCGCCCAGCTTCTCCTCCTCCACCCCGTACACCGCCGCCCGCTGCGCGCCCCAGCCGCCCGCGAAGATGCCCGAGCCGCGGACCACGCCGTCCGGGTTGACGCCGTTCACGCGGATGCCGTGCTCGCCCAGCTCCGCCGCCAGCAGCCGCACCTGGTGCGCCTGGTCGGCCTTGGTCGCCCCGTACGCGATGTTGTTCGGGCCGGCGAAGACGCCGTTCTTTGACGCGATGTAGACGATGTCGCCGCCCAGGCGCTGCGCGGTCATCACGCGCGCCGCCTCCCGCGACACGAGGAACGAGCCGCGCGCCATGATGGCGTGCTGGAGGTCCCAGTCCCCGGCCGTGGTCTCCAGCAGCGGCTTGGAGATGGAGATCCCGGCGTTGTTCACCACCAGGTCGACCCCGCCGAAGGCGAGCAGCGCCTCCCGGAACGCCGCCGCGATCTGCTCCTCCTCGGTGACGTCCACCGTCACCGCGACCGCCCGGTCGGGCCCGCCGAGCTCCTCGGCGACGGAGGCCGCCCGCTGTGCGTCGAGGTCGGCGACGACCACGCACGCGCCCTCGTCGACGAGCCGCCGCGCGATGGCCCGCCCGATGCCGGAGCCGGCACCGGTGACGAGGGCGATCCGCGTGGCGAGGGGCTTCGGCTTCGGCATGCGCCGCAGCTTCGCCTCCTCCAGCTCCCAGTACTCGATGCGGAACTTCTCCCGCTCCTCGATCGGGGCGTACGTGGAGACCGCCTCCGCGCCGCGCATCACGTTGATCGCGTTGACGTAGAACTCGCCCGCCACGCGCGCGGTCTGCTTGTCCTTGCCGTACGAGAACATGCCGACCCCCGGCACCAGCACGATCGCCGGGTCCGCGCCGCGCATCGCGGGGGAGTCCGGCGCGGCGTGCCGCTCGTAGTAGGCGCGGTACTCCTCCCGGTAGGCGGCGTGGAGCTCCGACAGCCGCGCCACGGTCTCCTCCAGGGGCGCCGTCGGCGGCAGGTCCAGGACGAGGGGGCGGACCTTCGTCCGCAGGAAGTGGTCCGGGCAGGACGTGCCGAGCGCGGCGAGGCGCGGGTGCTCGGCGCGGGAGAGGAAGTCCAGGACGGCGTCGGAGTCGTCGAAGTGGCCCACCTGGGGCCGGTCGGCGGACGCGACGGCGCGGAGGTACGGGGCGAGCGCGGCAGCCCGCTCGCGGCGCGCGGCCGGGTCCAGCGGCTCGTACCCCGGCAGGATCGGACCGAACGGCTCGGGCCGGCCGCGCTCGGCGAGGAACGCCTCCGCGGTGCGGATGACGTACAGGGAGTTGGCCTCGCACTCCTCGCTGGTGGCGCCCCACGCGGTGATGCCGTGCCCGCCGAGGACGCACCCCACGGCCTGCGGGTTGGCCTCCTTGACGGCGGCGATGTCCAGGCCGAGCTGGAAGCCGGGCCGCCGCCAGGGCACCCACACGACCTTGTCGCCGAAGCACTCGGCGGTCAGCTTCTCCCCGTCGGCGGCGCAGGCGAGCGCGATGCCCGAGTCGGGGTGCAGGTGGTCGACGTGGGCGGCGTCGACCAGGCCGTGCATGGCCGTGTCGATCGAGGGCGCGGCGCCCCCCTTGCCGTGCAGGCAGTAGTCGAACGCGGCGACCATCTCGTCCTCGCGGTCGACCCCCGGGTAGACGCCGGTGAGCGCCCGCAGCCGGTCCAGCCGCAGGACGGCGAGGCCCGCCCCGGTGAGCGTCCCCAGGTCCCCGCCGGACCCCTTGACCCACATCAGCTCCACGTCGCCGCCGGTGACCGGGTCGGTGCCGGTGCCCTTGGCGGACGCGTTGCCGCCCGCGTAGTTGGTGTTCCGCGGGTCGGCGCCGAGCCGGTGCGAGCGCTCCAGCAGGTCCCGGACCGCGCTGTGCTGTTCCATGGTGGTCACGCCCCCCATCCCGCCTGGGTCCCGCCCACGCGCTCGTCGGTGATCTTCTGCGCCCAGCCCGACCGGTGGTACGCGGCGACCGGGTCGGGGTCGATGCCCATCTCCTCGCGCAGTTCGGCCAGGAGCGGCCGGACGTCGGTGTTGTACGCGTCCATCAGGACGGCGTTCGCGGCGAGGACGTCGCCCGCGTCCTGGGCGGCGGTCAGCGCCTCGCGGTCCACCAGGAGCGCCTTCGCGGTGGCCTCCTGGACGTTCATCACGGAGCGGATGATCGCGGGGATCTTCGGCTCGATGTTGTGGCACTGGTCGAGCATGAACGCGACGTCACCGGTGAGCCCCCCGCCGCGCACCACCTCGTACATGATGCGGAAGAGCTGGAACGGGTCGGCCGCGCCGACCATCAGGTCGTCGTCCGCGTAGAAGCGGGAGTTGAAATCGAAGCCGCCGAGCTTGTCCTCGCGCAGCAGCAGGGCGACGATGAACTCGATGTTGGTGCCGGGCGCGTGGTGCCCGGTGTCCACGACGACCTTCGCCTTCTCGCCCAGCTTGAGGCAGTGCGCGTACGCCGTGCCCCAGTCCGGCACGTCCGTCGTGTAGAAGGCGGGCTCGAAGAACTTGTACTCCAGCAGCATCCGCTGCCCGTCGCCGAGCCGCTCGTACACGGCGGCGAGGGCTTCGGCGAGCCGGTCCTGCCGGGCGCGGACGTCGTCCTGGCCGGGGTAGTTGGTGCCGTCGGAGAACCACAGCTTCAGATCGTGCGAGCCGGTGGCGTCCATGATGTCGACGCACGCCAGCAGGTGGTCCAGGGCCTTGCGGCGGACCCGGGCGTCGGGGTGGCAGACGCTGCCGAGCCGGTAGTCGTCGTCCTGGAAGACGTTGGAGTTGATCGCCCCGAGCCGCAGCCCGAGCCCGGCGGCGTACGCGGCGAGGTCGGCGTAGTCGTCGACCCGGTCCCACGGGATGTGCAGCGCGACGCTCGGGGCGACCCCGGTGTGCTCGTGCACGCGCGCGGCGTCGTCGAGCTTCTCCCGCGGGGTGCGCGGGACGCCCGGCTGCGCGAACACCTTGAAACGGGTGCCGGAGTTCCCGTAGGCCCAGGAGGGGGTCTCGACGGCCTGGGATCTCAGGGCTGCCTTCACGGCGGGGACATCGGCTCGGCTCGTCATCGTGTCAGCGCTCCAGGGTGCCATGCGGGTCGTGAATGAATCGTTTCATTGCGGCGAAGCTATGGGGGCTCGCGGGAGCTGTCAAGAGGCGTGCGGGGAGTGGGTCTTCCGATCCCGACCTGACCGGCCTCGAAACTTTCGGGAGAAGCCCTGTTGACGGAAGTGTGCGGCAGTGTCTAGCGTCCGGAAGCGCTGTTGAAACCTTTCACGACCTGTTGTTCCATCGCTGAGGAGCCCCGCCGTGCAGCGTGTCTGCTTCCTGCTGAAGGTCCGCCGGGACCGGCTCGACGAGTACCGGGAGCGCCACGCCGCCGTGTGGCCCGACATGCTCGCTGCGCTCTCCGCGGCGGGCTGGCGCAACTACTCGCTCTTCCTCCGCGAGGACGGCCTGCTGGTCGGCTACCTGGAGACGGAGGACTTCGCCCGGGCGCAGGCCGCGATGGCGGAGACGGAGGTCAACGCCCGCTGGCAGGCGGAGATGTCCGGCTTCTTCGAGGAACTGGACGGCACCAGGCCGGACGAGGCGATGAAGCCGCTCACCGAGGTCTTCCACCTCGCGTAGGCCCCCCGTACGGGAACGGCCCCGTACCCGGGACGGCGGTTCCGGCGTGGTTCACGGCGCCCCGCACCTCGCGGGACGGCCCCGTGCCCGCGGGCGGCCCGGCCGAAGGGGCACCCCGTGGGCGCGCCGCTAGTGGACCGCGGCTGCCTCCGGCCGGGCGCCGCCGCCCCCGTGACCCGGCAGGCCCCGCACCCGCGCGGACCCCGTGGACCGGCGCGCCCCCGCGCCCGCGAGGACCGGCGCGCTCCCGCGCCCGCGTGGACCCCGTGGACCGGCGCGCCTCCGTATCCCGTACCCCCGTACCCCCGCGCCCTCCTCGTCGCGGGGAGCGGCGGGGGAGTGCCGCGCGTCGTGGGCGGCGCGGTCCGCGGCGCCCGCCGCGCCGGTGCCCCGGACGCGCCCGCGGCCCTCACCGAACGGCCGCCCCGCCACCGACGTCCCAGTCCCCCCGGACGCGCACGCCCGCGGCCCTCGCCGAACGGCCGGTCCATCACCGTGACCCCAGTGCCCCGGGCGCGCACGCGGCCCTCACGGGCCGAGGGGCCCGTGTGGCCGCCGGGTCAGCGCTCCCCCCGCACCAGCATCCGGGACACCAGGTCGTGCCAGCCCGCCTCCACGCGGCTCAGCGGCAGTCCGCGCCGGGTCAGCAGGTGGTGGACGAGGCCCGTGTCGAGGTAACCCAGCAGGGTCTGCGCGGCCAGCTCGGCGTCGGCGTCCGTGTCCGCCTCGCGCAGCAGCGTCGTCAGGTGCGTGAGCCGTACGAGGCGGGCCGGCACCAGGTGCCGGCGCACCGGATCGGGCTGGGTGGCGGCCAGGTACAGCTCCCGGTGCGCGTCCTCGTGGCGCAGGGCGGCCGGGCCGAAGGCGTGCAGCCGCTCGCCGGCCGGCGCGCCCGGCCCGAGCGGGGCCGGACCGGACATGAACGCCGCCTGGAACCGCTGCTCCTGGTGGTCCAGCAGCGCCAGCAGCAGCCCCGACCGGTCGCCGAAGCGGCGGAACACCGTGCCCTTGCCGACCTGCGCGGCGCAGGCGACGGCCTCCATGGTCAGGTTGGCGGCGCCCTGCTCGGCGGCGAGCCGAGCGGCGGCCTCCAGGAGCCGGGCGCGGTTGCGGGCGGCGTCCGCGCGCAGTTGGGGCGGCGCCTCGGCGGGGGTGAGGGACAGCTCCGTACGTCCGTGCGGGGGCGGAGAGGTCATGGAAGCAGCCTAACGCTGTCGGGAACAGAAGTGGACCGTGGTCCGTTTAACTGGTACAACCTTAAACGGACCTCGGTCCGGTTAGTCGTCCTCCGACCGCTTCCCCTTTCAGGAGTCACCATGTCCGCTCGTATCCTCGCGCTCGTCGGCAGTCTCCGCGCCGGTTCCCACAACCGCCAGCTCGCCGAGGCCGCCGCCGCCCTCGCCCCCGAGGGCGTCACCGTGGAGCTGTACGAGGGCCTCGCCGACGTGCCCTTCTACAACGAGGACATCGACACCGCGGCGGGCGCGCCGGAGGCCGCCGCCCGGCTGCGGGCCGCCGCCGCCGAGGCCGACGCCCTGCTGCTGTTCACCCCGGAGTACAACGGCACCATGCCGGCCGTGCTCAAGAACGCCATCGACTGGCTGTCCCGCCCCTACGGCGCCGGCGCCCTCAAGGAGAAGCCGGTCGCCGTCATCGGCACCGCCTTCGGCCAGTACGGCGGCGTGTGGGCGCAGACCGAGGCCCGCAAGGCCCTGGGCGTGGCCGGCGCCCGCGTGCTGGAGGGCGTCGAGTTCGCCATCCCGGGCTCCGTGACCCGCTTCGCCGACACCCACCCGTCCGAGGACGCCGAGATCGTCGCCGGTCTGCCCGCGCTCCTCGCCCAGGTCGCCGAGGCCGCGGCCGCCCCCGCCGAGGCCACCGCCTGACCTCCGCGCCCGTCCCCGCGACGGCGGCCGCCCGCGCCATCCGGCAGGGCGGCCGCCGTCGTACGCGCGTCCCCCGGCGGAACGCGCGCCCGCAGGCAGGGCGAGGCTCATGTCGGAATTCCGCCAGCGGAGCCCCGTCCGCCTCGCCCATGCTTGGGGCATGCACACCGACACCGAGCGCTGCGTCCGGGCCGTCCGGTCCAAGGACGCCCGTTTCGACGGGTGGTTCTTCACCGCCGTCCTGACCACCCGCATCTACTGCCGCCCCAGCTGCCCGGTCGTGCCGCCCAAGCCGGAGAACATGGTCTTCTACCCGAGCGCCGCCGCCTGCCAGCAGGCCGGCTTCCGGGCCTGCAAGCGGTGCCGTCCCGACACGAGCCCCGGCTCCCCGGAGTGGGACGTCCGCGCCGACGCGGTCGCCCGCGCCATGCGCCTCATCCGCGACGGCGTCGTCGACCGCGAGGGCGTCCCGGGGCTCGCCGCGCGCCTCGGCTACTCGACCCGGCAGATCGAGCGGCAACTGCTCGCCGAACTCGGTGCCGGACCCCTCGCCCTCGCCCGCGCCCAGCGCGCCCAGACGGCCCGCGTGCTCATCGAGACGACCGCCATGCCCATGGCCGACGTCGCGTTCGCCGCCGGCTTCTCGTCCGTACGGGCCTTCAACGAGACCGTCCGCGAGGTGTTCGCCCTCGCCCCCGGCGAGCTGCGCGCCCGCGCCGCCGGTACCCGCGGCGCCCCGGCCCCCACCCCCGGCGTGATCTCCCTGCGGCTGCCCTACCGCACGCCCCTCGACCCGTCCAACCTGTTCGGCCACCTCGCCGCGACCGCCGTCCCCGGCGTCGAGGAGTGGCGCGACGGCGCCTACCGGCGCACCCTCACCCTCCCCTACGGGCACGGCATCGCCGCCCTCGCCCCCGCCGCCGGCCACGTCGCCTGCCGCCTCCACCTCACCGACCCGCGCGACCTGGCCCACGCCATCAGCCGCTGCCGCTGGCTCCTCGACCTCGACGCCGACCCCGTCGCCGTCGACGAACAGCTGCGCGCCGACCCGCTCCTCGCCCCGCACGTCGACCGCGCGCCCGGCCGCCGCGTGCCGCGCACGGTCGACGCCGCCGAGTTCGCCGTCCGCGCGGTCCTCGGCCAGCAGGTCTCCACGGCCGCCGCCCGCACCCACGCCGGGCGCCTCGTCACCGCGCACGGCACGCCCGTCGACGACCCCGGGGGCGGGCTCACCCACCTGTTCCCCGCGCCCGAGGCGCTCGCCGCCCTCGACCCCGACGCCCTCGCCCTGCCGCGCAGCCGCCGCGCCACGCTCACCACCCTGGTCGGCGCCCTCGCGGACGGCAGCCTCACGCTGGGCCCGGACAGCGACTGGGACGAGGCCCGCGCCGGTCTCCACGCCCTGCCCGGCTTCGGGCCCTGGACCGTCGAGATCATCGCCATGCGCGCGCTCGGCGACCCCGACGCCTTCCTCCCCACCGACCTCGGCGTCCGCCGCGCCGCCGCCGGGCTCGGCCTGCCGTCGACCCCCGCCGCCCTCACGGCCCGCGCCGCCGCCTGGCGCCCCTGGCGCGCCTACGCCGTCCAGTACCTGTGGGCCACCGACGACCACCCCGTCAACCACCTCCCCGCCTGAGCCGAGGAAACACGCCATGCACCGGCAGCACACCGTCGTTGACAGCCCCTACGGCCCGCTCACGCTCGTCGCCACCGACGGCGTCCTCAGCGGGCTGTACATGACCGACCAGCGCCACCGGCCCCCGGAGGAGACCTTCGGCGAGCCCGACCCCCGCCCGTTCCGCGAGGCCGTCCGCCAGCTCGACGCGTACCACGCACGCGAGCTGACCGCGTTCGACCTGCCCCTGCACCTGGCCGGCACGCCGTTCCAGCAGCGCGTGTGGGAGCTGCTGCGGACCATCCCGTACGGCGAGACCCGCACCTACGGCGAGCTGGCCGCGGCCCTCGGGCAGCCCACCGCCTCCCGCGCGGTGGGCCTCGCCAACGGCCGCAACCCCATCGGCATCATCGTCCCCTGCCACCGGGTCATCGGCGCGAGCGGCGGCCTCACCGGCTACGGCGGCGGCCTGGACCGCAAGCGCCGCCTGCTCGCCTTCGAAAGCGGCGTCCCCGCGCCCGACGCCCTGTTCCCGATGGGGTAGGGGGCCCCGTGCCCGACGGGGCAGGGGCTCAGAGCCGCTTCAGCAGCGCCGGCAGCGCCGTGCCGATCGGCTCGCGCACGACCTCGTCGGCGAGTCCGTCGTACGGGGTCGGCTCGGCGTTCACGACGATCAGCCGCGCCCCGTGCTCGGCGGCGATCCCCGCCAGCGACGCCGCGGGCTGGACCCGGAGCGAGGAGCCGACCGCGACGAACACCTCGCACGCCTTGGCGATCCCCGTCGCCCGGCCCAGCACCACCGGGTCCAGCCGCTCCCCGAACATCACGGTCGCCGACTTCAGGATCCCGCCGCAGGCCCGGCACGCCGGGTCGTCCTCGCCGGCCGCCACCCGCTCCAGCGCCTCCTCCATCGGGGACCGGGCGCGGCAGCCGGTGCACACCACGGCCCGCGCGGTGCCGTGCAGTTCGAGGACCTTGCGCTCGGGCGTCCCCGCCAACTGGTGCAGCCCGTCCACGTTCTGGGTCAGCACCCGCACGGCGAACCCCGGCGTCCGCTCCAGCTCGGCCACCGCCAGGTGCCCGGCGTTGGGCCGGGCCCGCAGCACCGGCCCGTCGAGGCGCATCCGCCAGGAGCGGCGGCGGACGTCCGGGTCGGCCATGTAGTACGCGTACGTGACGAGCTTCTCGGCCTCCGGGTCGCGCCGCCACAGCCCGTTGGGCCCCCGGTAGTCGCTGATCCCCGAGTCCGTGGAGATGCCGGCACCGCTGAGAACCGCGACCATCGTCATGCGCCGAGCGTACGAGGGGGTTCCCGGGACCGTCGAACGGAATTCGCGCGACCGTCGAACGGACCGGCGCCCGGCGCTGTAGGGTCCCGCCCATGGCCAAGGTGAACATCGCCCTCGACGCCGAACTCGTCGTGGAAGTCATGGTGCTGGCGGGCGTCGGCAATCCGCAGGACGCCGTCGAACTGGTCGTCCGCGACTACATCCAGCGGGGGCACCGCACCGAGGCGCTGGTGGTGCCCCGCGAGGACGACCCGCGCGCCGCGCGGGTCAAACCCCAGGACCAGGAGTGAGCCTTCGCCGCGGCGCGGTGGCGGCTTCCCGGGCGGCCGGCCTCACCGGGCGGGGCGGCCGTTCTCCAGCTCCGCCGGGCCGCCTCCCGCGTCCAGGGCGGCCAGGGCTGCCCGGACGCGGAGGCCCAGGGACCCCAGGAGGTACTCCGGGACCTCCTCGCGGGTGATCAGCTTCCAGGACAGCAGCTCCGCCTCCTGGAGGCGGATCCCCCCGAACGCCGCGTCGTCCAGGACGCCGCCGTCGTACACGTACGCCACCAGCGGCGGGCGGCCCGTGCCGAGGACCCAGTCGACGGCCAGGAGGGCTCCCGGCCGCACGTCCAGGCCGATCTCCTCCAGCGTCTCGCGGCGGGCCGCCTGGCGGGGCGTCTCCCCCTCGTCGGACTCGATCGTCCCGCCCGGCAGCGCCCACCCCTCGCGGTAGTTGGGCTCCACGACCAGGACGCGCCCCGCGCCGTCCCGGAACAGCATGGCGGCGCCGGCGAGCACCTTCGGCAGGCCGGCGATGTACGTGGCGTAGTCGGTGGTCGTCATCCGGCCAGGGTAGAGGGTGCGCCGGCCGGCCGTCGGGCCCTCCGGCGGGCCGCCCGCCCGTCACGTCCCCGCGCCGCCCGGTCCCGTGCCGCCCGGTCCCGTGCCGCCGGGACCCGGGTCGTCCTCCGTCCCGCTGCGCGCCCGCGCCGCGCGCCGCAGCCGGTGGTGGCGCGCCGGCGCCTGCTCCGTCACCACGTCGCCGACCATCGTCCGCACGACGTCCCGCAGCCCGTGCAGCGCGGGGTGCCGCACCAGCCCGGCCCCCGGGTCCTCCCGCAGCTCCTTCAGCAGCGCCCAGCCCAGGCAGAGCATCACCACCACGAACGGCAGCGCCACCAGGATCGTCGCCGTCTGCAACGAGTCGAGGCCGCCGACGACCAGCAGCACCGCCGCGACCACCGCCATCAGCACGCCCCAGCCCACCACCAGCCACGTCGGCGGGTGCAGCGCGCCCCGGCTGGTCAGCGACCCCATCACCAGCGCCGCCGAGTCCGCGCTGGTCACGAAGTACGTCATGACCAGCACCATCGCCACGAACGACGTGACCGTCCCGAACGGCAGCGCGTCCAGCATCGCGAACAGCGACGCCTCCGCCCCCTCCCGCACGGCGTCCGCCAGGTCCGCCGCGCCGGTCGACTGCAGCCGCAGCGCCGAACCGCCCATCACGCAGAACCAGACGACCGTCGCGCCGCTCGGCACCAGCAGCACTCCGACGAGGAACTCGCGGATCGTCCGGCCGTGCGAGATCCGGGCGATGAACGTCCCCACGAACGGCGCCCACGACAGCCACCACGCCCAGTAGAAGATCGTCCACGTCCCCAGCCACGCGTGGTCGGAGAACGCGCCCGTGCGCGTCGCCATCGGCAGCAGGTCCACCAGGTAGCCGCCGACCGACGCCGGGATCGCGTCGAGGATGTACACCGTCGGTCCGATGAGGAAGACGAACACCATCAGCGCCGCCGCGAGCACGATGTTCAGCGTCGACAGCCACTTGACGCCCCGGTGCAGCCCGGAGAACGCCGACAGCACGAACGCCGCCGACAGCACCGCGACGATCGTCAGGTGCGTCGCGCGGTCCGCCGTCACCCCGGCCGTCAGGTTCAGGCCCTCGGCCACCTGCAGCGTGCCCAGGCCCAGGCTGGTCGCCGTGCCGAAGACCGTCGCGAACACGGCCAGCAGGTCGATCACCCGGCCCGGCCAGGACTCCGCCCGCCGCGCGCCGATCAGCGGGACGAACGCCGAACTCAGCCGGTTTCCGCGTCCCTTGCGGAACCCGGCGTACGCCAGGGCGAGCCCGGTGATGCCGTAGATCGCCCACGGGGTGAGCGTCCAGTGGAAGAACGAGTACTCCATCGCCGTACGGGCCGCCTCGGCCGTCTGGGCGCGCACCCCGGTCGCCGGCGGCGGGGTCAGGTAGTGCGTGAGCGGCTCCCCGACCCCGTAGAACATCAGGCCGATGCCCATACCGGCGCTGAACATCATCGCGATCCACGCGAGGTTGCCGAACTCCGGCTCGGAGCCGTCCGCGCCCAGCCGGATCCGCCCGAACCGGCTGAACGCGATCACCAGGCAGAGGACCAGGAACACGTCGGCGGCCACCACGAACAGCCAGCCGAAGTTGTCCAGGACCCAGGACAGGCCGGCGGACGACGCGCCGTCGAAGGACTCCTCGCCCAGCCAGGCCCACAGCACCAGGGCGAGGACGGCGGCGAAGCCGATCACGACCACGACGCGGTCCGGCGAGGGCTCCGCGGAACTGCCCGGAGGAGCGCCGGGCGGAGGCTGGTCCATCGGTTCCGTGCTCATGACGCCCCACTATGGTGCGAGATGGCGGGACATGGAGGAGTGGCACGCCGTCCGACGCTCCGGATAGGGTCGCCCTGGCGCGACTGCCTGTTCGATAGCAAGGGATGCAAGGGTGACGGACGGAGCAGTTACTGAGGCCGCGCACGTGCTCGTGGCGGCCGACAAGTTCAAGGGGTCCCTCACGGCCGTGCAGGTCGCGGAGCGGGTGACGGCGGGGCTCCGGCACGTCGTCCCGGGCGTCCGGGTGGAGGCCCTGCCGGTCGCGGACGGCGGCGACGGCACGGTGGCGGCAGCGGTGGCGGCCGGATTCGAACGCCGCGAGGTCCGGGTGACCGGCCCGCTCGGCGAGCCCGTCACGGCGGCGTTCGCCCTGCGCGACGGCACGGCGGTGGTGGAGATGGCGGAGGCGTCCGGCCTCCAACTGCTGCCCGAGGGCGTCTTCGCGCCCCTCACGGCCACCACGTACGGCTCTGGCGAGCTGCTGCGCGCCGCGCTCGACGCCGGGGCCCGCACCATCGTGTTCGGCGTCGGCGGCAGCGCCACGACCGACGGCGGCGCCGGCATGCTCGCCGCGCTCGGCGCGCGCTTCCTGGACGCGGACGGCGAGCCCGTCGGCCCGGGCGGCGGCGGCCTGCGCGACCTGGTGACGGCCGACCTGTCGCGGCTGGACCCGCGCTTCGCCGACGTGGAGCTGGTGCTCGCCAGTGACGTCGACAACCCGCTGACCGGCCCGAAGGGCGCTCCGGCGGTGTTCGGCCCGCAGAAGGGCGCGTCGCCGCGGGACGTGGAGGTCCTGGACGCGGCGCTCGTGCGGTACGTCGAAGTGCTGGAGAAGGCCCTGGGCCCGCGCGCCGCCGAGGCGGCCGTCTCGCCGGGCGCGGGCGGCGCGGGCGGCATCGGCTACGGCGCCCTGGTCGGACTCGGCGCGGGCTTCCGCCCCGGAATCGAGCTGATGTTGGACATCCTGGGCTTCACCGAGGCCCTCGGTCGGGCCACGCTCGTGATCACCGGTGAGGGCTCCCTCGACGAGCAGACCCTGCACGGCAAGGCCCCGGCCGGTGTCGCAGCGGCGGCCCGCGCGGCCGGTGTCGAGGTCGTCGCGGTCTGCGGCCGCCTGGCGCTGCCCCCGGAGGTCCTGGGTCGGGCGGGCATCCGCCGCGCGTACCCCCTCACCGCCCTGGAGCCGGACCCGGCCCGGTGCATCGCCGAGGCGGGGCCCCTCCTGGAGCGGGTCGCGGCGGACATCGCCCGCGACTTCCTGGGCTGAGGCCCCGCCGCGGCCGGCCCCGCGCACCCCGCCGGGGCCGCACCCCGCCGGGTCTCACGGCCCGGCGGGCGCCGCCGCGAAGCCCCGGTCACCGGCGCGCAACACACCGCTGCGAGGATCCGGCCATGAACACGGACACCATCCGCATCGAGACCCTCGACGGCGGGCGCATCCGCGCCGGAGCCGACGGGGAACTGGCCGCCCTGCTCCAGGACGCCGTCCACGACGGCGCCTCCGTCGGTTTCCTGGCCCCGCTCGGCACCGGCGAGGCGGCCGCCTGGTGGCGCGGCCTCGCCGCCGAGGCCGAGGAGGGGACGCGGACCGTCTGGGCGGCGTACGGCGCCGAGGGCGCCCTCCTGGGCGTCGTGACGCTCGCCCGGGCCGCCATGCCGAACCAGCGGCACCGCGGCGACATCGCCAAGCTCCTGGTGCGCACCTCCGCGCGGGGCCGCGGGCTCGGGCGGAGGCTGCTGGCCACCGCCGAGGCGGGGGCGACCGCCGCCGGCCTGACCCTGCTCGTCCTCGACACCGAGACCGGCAGCCCCGCCGAGGGCCTCTACCGGTCCGCCGGCTGGACCCGGGTCGGCACCGTCCCCGGGTACGCCGCGGACCCGTCGGGGGAGCCGCGCGCCACCACGTACTACTACAAGGCGCTCGGCTGACGGCTGACGGCTGACGGCGGACAGGCGAGGGGCCCGGGTGCGCGTCGCACCCGGGCCCCTCGTACGGTCCGTCCGCCTACGGCAGCTGTGCCGCCCGCGCCTCCCGGCTCTCGCGCCGGTTGTCGCGGAAGGTGTTCACCCGCCGCGCCGTCGCGAACAGCGGGATCACCGCGCCCAGCACGACCTGCAGCGCGCAGCCCGTCTGGAGCAGCAGCTGGCCGCCCGGGGCGTCGAACGCCCACGCCGCCAGCAGGCCCATCGCGCCGACGATCCAGCTCAGCATCGCCACCGCGAGGACGCCCCGCGGCTTGGGGTACTCGACCCGGCTCACCATCAGCCACGCCGTGCCGACGATCGCCAGCAGCGTCGGGATGAACGGCAGCTCCAGCAGCACGATCGAGACGACGGTCAGCGCGCCGAACGGGCTCGGCATGCCCTGGAACATGCCGTCCTTCATCGTGACGACCGAGAACCTCGCCAGCCGCATCACGACGGCGAGCAGCACCACGATCGCCGCCACCGCGGACACCCGCTGGTGCGCGTCGTCCGCGACCATCCCGTACACGAGGACGAAGTACGCCGGGGCCAGGCCGAAGCTGATCAGGTCCGACAGGTTGTCCAGCTCGGCGCCCATCGGCGACGAGCGGAGCTTGCGCGCCACGAGCCCGTCGAACAGGTCGAAGATCGCCGCGCAGAGCATCAGGATCACGGCCGTCGCGGCGGAGTGCCGCGCCATGCCGGTCTCCTCACTGCCCGTGAGGTGCGGGATGAGGATGCCCGTGGTGGTGAAGTACACCGCCATGAAACCGCAGGTGGCGTTGCCCAGGGTGAGCGTGTCGGCTATCGACAGGCGGAGCGAGAGGGGCATCTCCTCCGGCTCCTCGGCGACGGGGTCCACCTCGCCGCCGGCGACCCAGCCGGCCGGTCGTTCGGGGTCAATCACGGTCAATGCGAGTCACCCCCGCGGTCGTGGTCTGACCGACCTCGACGGCGACGTCCACACCTTCCGGGAGGTAGATGTCGACCCGCGAGCCGAAGCGGATCAGACCGATCCGGTCACCCTGCTCGACCTTGGCGCCCTGCGCCAGGTACGGCACGATGCGCCGGGCCACGGCACCGGCGATCTGCACCATCTCGATGTCGCCGAGCTCGGTGTCGAAGTGCCAGACGACGCGCTCGTTGTTCTCGCTCTCCTTGTTGAACGCCGGTACGAAGCCGCCCGGGACGTGCTCCACGGACGTCACCGTGCCCGCCATCGGGGCGCGGTTGACGTGGACGTTCAACGGGCTCATGAAGATGGCGACCCGGGTGCGCCCGTCCTTCCACGGCATGATGCTCTGCACCACCCCGTCGGCGGGTGAGATGACCCTGCCCTGCGCGATCTCGCGCTCGGGGTCGCGGAAGAACCACAGCATGCCGGCCGCGAGCGCGGTCGTCGGGACGGCGATCGCCGCGGCGCGCCGGGAGCGGCGGGCGCGGACGAGGCTTGCTGCTGCGGTGGCGACGGTCGGCAGGAGCCACGGCGATGCTCCGCGCGCGAGGCGGACGCGGCCGCGAGGTGCAGAGGTTTGGCTGTGGGGCATGGATGACCTTCGTAGCGGATGATGCCGCGCTCGGGAACGGGGGACGGCGGCTTTTCGGCGATGCTATCGGTTGCGGGCCGCAACTGGGCAAGCCAGAAGCCGAGTCGACGGCCGGAAGAAGATGACTGGATGTGATCTTCTTCGCGGTCATATCGTCCCAAAACCGACAATCAGCCCTGGAATCGGTACTCCTCGAGCAGGCGGCGACCGATGATCATTTTCTGGATCTCGGCGGTGCCTTCACCGATGAGCAGCATCGGGGCCTCCCGGTAGAGGCGCTCGATCTCGTATTCCTTGGAGAACCCGTATCCGCCGTGGATGCGGAAGGCGTCTTCCACGACCTCCTTGCAGTATTCGGAGGCCAGGTACTTGGCCATGCCTGCTTCGAGGTCGTTTCGTTCCCCTGAGTCCTTTTTGCGAGCTGCGTTCACCATCATGGCATGAGCGGCCTCGACCTTGGTAGCCATTTCGGCCAATTTGAACTGGATGGCCTGGTGCTGGGCGATCGGCTTGCCGAAGGTGTGGCGCTGCTGGGCGTACTGCACACCCAGCTCGAACGCACGCTGAGCGACGCCGCAGCCACGGGCCGCCACATTCACCCGGCCGACCTCCACGCCGTCCATCATCTGGTAGAAGCCCCGGCCGGTGACCCCGCCCAGCACACGATTGGCCGGAACCCGCAGCCCGTCCATGATCAGCTCGGTGGTGTCGACCCCCTTGTACCCCATCTTGTCGATCTTGCCGGGGATGGTGAGGCCGGGTCGCACCTCGCCGAAGCCCGGTTCCTTCTCCACCAGGAAGGTCGTCATCGACCGGTGCGGGGCCGTGCCCTCGGGGTGTCCTTCGTCACTCCGGACCAGGACGGCCACCAGGGTGGACGTGCCGCCGTTCGTCAGCCACATCTTCTGGCCGTTCAGGACGTACTCGTCGCCGTCCCTCACCGCCTTCGACGTGATGGCCGACACGTCCGAGCCGAGGCCCGGCTCCGACATCGAGAACGCGCCGCGCACCTCGCCGGCCGCCATCCGCGGCAGGAACGCGTCCTTCTGCTCCTGCGTGCCGTGCTGCTTGAGCATGTACGCGACGATGAAGTGCGTGTTGATGATGCCCGACACGGACATCCAGCCGCGGGCGATCTCCTCCACGCACAGCGCGTACGTCAGGAGCGACTCGCCCAGGCCCCCGTACTCCTCGGGGATCATCAGGCCGAACAGGCCCAGCTCCTTGAGCCCGTCGACGATCTCCTGCGGGTACTCGTCCCGGTGCTCCAGCTCGGTCGCGACCGGGATGATCTCCTTGTCGACGAACTCCCGGACGGTGGACACGATCTCCTGCTGGACGTCGGTGAGACCGTGGGTCTGCGCGAGTCGGGCCATGACTACTTCTCCTGCGCCTTCGGTTCCGGGCGGCCGGGCTGCTCGCCGCCGCGCTCCTCTGTGTACGTCGCGGTGGGGACCATCACCTTGCGGCGGAAGACGCACACGAGCGTGCCGTCCTGCTTGTGGCCCCGGGTCTCGACGTGGACGATCCCGCGGTCGCCCTTGGACTTCGACGGCCACTTGTCCAGGACCGTCGTCTCGCCGTAGATCGTGTCCCCGTGGAAGGTCGGCGCCACGTGCCGCAGCGACTCGATCTCCAGGTTGGCGATGGCCTTGCCGGAGACGTCCGGCACGGACATGCCGAGCAGCAGCGAGTAGACGTAGTTCCCGACGACGACGTTCCTCCGGAAGTCGGTCGTCCTCTCCGCGTAGTTCGCGTCCAGGTGGAGCGGGTGGTGGTTCATCGTGAGGAGGCAGAAGAGGTGGTCGTCGTACTCGGTGACCGTCTTCCCGGGCCAGTGCTTGTACACCGCCCCGACCTCGAACTCCTCGTAGGTGCGTCCGAACTGCATCCGCCTCACGCCTCCGGGGTCTCGAACGTGCTGGTGCGCCGCATCCCGGCGGCCCGGCCCTTGCCCGCGACGACCAGGGCCATCTTGCGGCTGGCCTCGTCGATCATCTCGTCGCCGAGCATCGCCGAGCCCTTCTTCCCGCCGGCCTCGGACGTGTGGTACGCGTACGCGTCCAGGATCAGCTCGGCGTGGTCGTAGTCCTCCTGCGACGGGGAGAACACCTCGTTGGCCGCCTCGACCTGGCCCGGGTGGAGCACCCACTTGCCGTCGAAGCCCAGCGCGGCGGCGCGGCCCGCGACCGCGCGGAAGCCGTCCACGTTCTTGATCTGGAGGTAGGGACCGTCGATCGCCTGGAGGTCGTTGGCGCGGGCCGCCATCAGGATCTTCATCAGGATGTAGTGGTAGGCGTCCGCCGGGTAGCCGGGCGGCTGCTCGCCGACCACCAGCGACTTCATGTTGATCGACGCCATGAAGTCGGCCGGGCCGAAGATGATCGTCTCGACGCGCGGCGACGCCTGCGCGATCTCGTTGACGTTGTTCAGGCCCTTGGCGTTCTCGATCTGCGCCTCGATGCCGATGCGGCCGACTTCAAAGCCCATCGTCTTCTCGATCTGCGTCAGCAGCAGGTCCAGGGCGACGACCTGCGAGGCGTCCTGCACCTTCGGCAGCATGATGCAGTCGAGGTTCGGGCCGGCGCCCTCGACGACCGTGACGACGTCCCGGTACGTCCAGTGGGTCGTCCAGTCGTTGACGCGCACCACCCGGGTCTTGCCCGTCCAGTCGCCCTCGTTGAGGAACTTCACGATCGTGTGCCGCGCGTCGGGCTTGGCGAGCGGCGCGCAGGCGTCCTCCAGGTCCAGGAACACCTGGTCGGCCGGGAGGCCCTGGGCCTTCTCCAGGAACCGCGGGTTCGAGCCCGGCACCGCCAGGCACGAGCGGCGGGGGCGCAGCCGGTTCACGGGAGCGGTCTCGGTCATGCGGGAACCTCCAGGGGGTCGAGCTTGTTGGCTTTCCGGATCTCGTCGACGATACGGCCGATGATCTCCGTGATCCCGAAGTCCTTCGGGGTGAAGACGGCGGCCACGCCCGCGCGCCTCAGTGCGTCGGCGTCGGCGTTCGGGATGATCCCGCCGACGACGACCGGGATGTCGGCGGCGCCGGCGTCCCGCAGCCGGCGCAGCACGTCCGGCACCAGCTCGGCGTGCGAGCCGGACAGGATCGACAGCCCCACGCAGTGCACGTCCTCCGCGAGCGCGGCGTCCACGATCTGCCCGGGCGTCAGCCGGATCCCCTGGTAGACCACCTCGAAGCCGGCGTCCCTGGCCCGTACGGCGATCTGCTCCGCGCCGTTCGAGTGGCCGTCCAGGCCCGGTTTGCCGACCAGCAGCCGCAGCCGTCCCGCGCCCAGCTCGGCGGCCGTCCGGGCGGTCTTCTCCCGGACGGCCGCGAGCGGGGTCCCCTCCTCGGCCGCCACCGCCACGGGGGCGGACGAGACGCCGGTCGGCGCGCGGAACTCGCCGAACACGTCGCGCAGCGCCCAGGCCCACTCCCCGGTCGTGACCCCCGCACGGGCGCACTCCAGGGTGGCGGCGAAGAGGTTCCCGTCCCCGGCGGCCATCGCCTTGAGGGCGGCGAGGGCGTCCTGGGCGCGGGCCTCGTCGCGGTTGTCGCGCCACTCGTGCAGCGCGGCGACGACCCGTGCCTCGTTCGCCGGGTCCACGGTCTGGATCGCCGTGTCCAGGTCCGCGGTGAGGGGGTTCGGCTCGGTCGACTCGAAGCAGTTCACTCCGACGATCTTCTCCTCGCCGGCCTCGATCCGGGCCCGCCGCTCCGCGTGCGAGGCGACGAGCTGCGCCTTGAGGTAGCCGGACTCGACGGCGGCCATCGCGCCGCCCATCTCCTGGATCCGCTCGATCTCGGCGAGGCTCTCCTCGACCAGGGCGTTCACCTTGGCCTCGACGACGTGCGAGCCCTCGAAGACGTCGTCGTACTCCAGCAGGTCGCTCTCGTGCGCCAGGACCTGCTGGATGCGCAGCGACCACTGCTGGTCCCAGGGCCGGGGCAGGCCCAGCGCCTCGTTCCAGGCGGGCAGCTGGACGGCCCGCGCGCGGGCGTCCTTCGACAGCGTCACCGCGAGCATCTCCAGGACGATGCGCTGGACGTTGTTCTCCGGCTGCGCCTCGGTCAGCCCGAGCGAGTTGACCTGGACGCCGTAGCGGAACCGGCGCTGCCGGGGGTCCTCGATGCCGTACCGCTCGCGGGTGATGCCGTCCCAGATGCGGCCGAAGGCGCGCATCTTGCACATCTCCTCGATGAAGCGGACGCCCGCGTTCACGAAGAACGAGATCCGGGCGACGACGTCCCCCCTGCGCTCCTCGGGGACCTGCCCGGAGGCGAACACCGCGTCCAGGACCGCGATGGCCGTGGACATCGCGTACGAGATCTCCTGGACCGGGGTGGCGCCCGCCTCCTGCAGGTGGTAGCTGCAGATGTTGATCGGGTTCCACTTGGGGAGGTGGTTCACCGTGTAGGTGATCATGTCGGTGGTCAGCCGCAGCGACGGACCGGGCGGGAAGACGTGCGTCCCGCGCGACAGGTACTCCTTCACGATGTCGTTCTGCGTCGTCCCCTGCAGCTTGGAGACGTCCGCGCCCTGCTCCTCGGCCACCACCTGGTAGAGCGCCAGCAGCCACATGGCGGTGGCGTTGATGGTCATGGACGTGTTCATCTGCTCCAGGGGGATGTCCCGGAACAGCCGCCGCATGTCACCGAGGTGGGAGACCGGCACGCCGACCCGGCCGACCTCGCCGCGGGCGAGGACGTGGTCGGGGTCGTAGCCGGTCTGCGTGGGCAGGTCGAACGCGACCGACAGACCGGTCTGCCCCTTGGCGAGGTTGCGCCGGTACAGCTCGTTGGACGCCTCGGCGGTCGAGTGGCCGGCGTACGTCCGCATGAGCCAGGGCCGGTCCTTCTTGCGTTCCGCCATCAGACGTTCCGGAAGCGGTTGATGGCGTCGATGTGCCGGGCGCGCATCTCCGGGTCGCGGACGCCGAGGCCCTCCTCGGGGGCGAGGCAGAGGACGCCGACCTTGCCCTGGTGGAGGTTGCGGTGGACGTCGTACGCGGCCTGGCCGGTGTCCTCCAGCGCGTACACCTTCGACAGGGTCGGGTGGATCTTGCCCTTGGCGATCAGGCGGTTGGCCTCCCACGCCTCGCGGTAGTTCGCGAAGTGCGAGCCGACGATCCGCTTCAGCGACATCCACAGGTAGCGGTTGTCGTACTCGTGGTGGTAGCCGGAGGTCGAGGCGCAGGTGACGATGGTGCCGCCCTTGCGGGTGACGTACACGGACGCGCCGAAGGTCTCGCGGCCCGGGTGCTCGAAGACGATGTCGACGTCCTCGCCGCCGGTGAGCTCGCGGATGCGCTTGCCGAAGCGCTTCCACTCCTTCGGGTCCTGGGTGCGCTCGTCCTTCCAGAACCGGTAGCCCTCGGCGGCGCGGTCGATGATCGCCTCGGCGCCCATGGACCGGCAGATGTCCGCCTTCTGCTCGCTGGAGACGACGCAGATCGGGTTGGCGCCGCCGGCCAGCGCGAACTGCGTGGCGTACGAGCCGAGGCCGCCGCTGGCGCCCCAGATGAGGACGTTGTCGCCCTGCTTCATGCCGGCGCCGTTGCGGGAGACGAGCTGGCGGTAGGCGGTGGAGTTGACCAGGCCCGGGGCGGCGGCCTCTTCCCAGCTGAGGTGGTCCGGCTTCGGCATCAGTTGGTTCGACTTGACCAGGGCGATCTCGGCGAGGCCGCCGAAGTTGGTCTCGAAGCCCCAGATGCGCTGCTCGGGGTCGAGCATCGTGTCGTTGTGGCCGTCGGAGGACTCCAGCTCGACGGAGAGGCAGTGCGCGACGACCTCGTCGCCCGGCCTCCAGGCGTTGACGCCCGGACCGGTGCGCAGGACGACGCCCGCCAGGTCGGAGCCGATGACGTGGTACGGCAGGTCGTGGCGCCGGGTCAGCTCCGAGAGGCGGCCGTAGCGCTCCAGGAAACCGAAGGTCGACACCGGCTCGAAGATCGAGGTCCACACCGAGTTGTAGTTGACCGAGCTGGCCATGACGGCGACGAGGGCCTCGCCGGGGCCCAGCTCCGGCAGGGGCACCCGGTCGAGGTGGAGCGACTTGCGGGGGTCCTTCTCGCGGGTGCTGAGACCGGCGAACATCTCGGTCTCGTCCTTGTGGACGGTGACCGCGCGGTAGGACTCCGGCAGCCTGATGTGGGCGAAGTCCTCGGACGTGGTGTCCGGCGACTGGATGGCGTCCAGGATTTCCTTCACGGTGGTGCCTCCGGCGATGCATGCGTCTTCGAGGGGACGCTGAGGGGAACGTCGGGATGCTGCTGGGGAGGTGTGCCGTCGGTTCGGCCGGTGGTGCTGGGCGGCGCGGGGTGGTGCGCAAAGGTGCCTGTGACGCAGGCGTCCGGGCGCGCGGCCCCGGGATGGGCCGTGGGGACAGCCGGCGTACGAGAGTCCTCTGCACGCCGGCCGCCCGGACGACATCAACGTATGGCACCCCGTGCCAACTGACAAGACACTGCGTGCCAACAATTTCTCTCACTTGTCATCCGCCCGACACGGATGAGCGGCAACGGCCGCCCCATGCGGAGCGGCCGTTGCAGAACGTGTTCGATTGTGTGGGATCAGTGCTGCCGGGAGGAGCGGCGGCGTACGGCGAGGAACAGCAGCGCACCCGACGCGACCAGGGCGCCCGCCGCGCCGATGAGGGCCGGGGCGTCGTCCGAGCCGGTCGACGCGAGGGCGCCCGACCCGCCGCCGGTGCCGGTGCCGGTGCCGGGGGTGGAGGTGGAGGTGGGGGCGGGGGTGTGGGTGGGCGACGGGCCCGGTGAGGCCGTGTCACCCGGTGTCGGGCTCGCGCTGGGGGAGGGGCTCGCCGTGCCCGCCCCGGCCGCGGTGACCGTCAGGAACGCGACCTTCGCGCGCTGCCGGGGGTCGTAGGGGCTGAGCGAGGGGTCGAACACGACGCCCTCGGCGCCGTCCAGCGCGCGGACCGGCTTCAACGCGAACGAGAACAGCCGCCGCTCGCCGGGGGCCAGGTCCTTCGGGTCGGCGCAGCGGTAGACGGCGCCGGACGGCACCGGGGCCGCGTCCCCGGGACGGTCGCCGAACGTGGGCGGGGGCGCGTCGTTCCACCGGTCCGACCACGGCTCGGGGCGGCACCGCGGGTCGGGCCGGACGACGTCGACCCCCGGCGGCACCTCGACCAGGGCGACGGGCCCGGTGAGCGGCGCGCGCCCCCGGTTGAGGACGCCGACCCGGGCCGTGGCCACCCGGCCCACCGCCGTCCGGACGCTCGCGCCGACCGCGGCGCCGTCGGCCGCGGGCGGGCTGTGCACGCCGATGACGGGCGGCCGGTCCACCGTGTACGTGTCGGCCGGCACCGGCACGCGCGGCGGCGCGGGGGAGGTGCCGGGCACGAGCGCGAGCGGGGCGGAGCGGCCCCGCACCCCCGTCCGCTCCGCCGGGCGGGTCGACGCGAAGAAGTCGATGCGGCCGTACTCGGCGAGGCCCACCATGGCCACCGCGAGCCCGGGCGAGGTCCGGTAGGTGGTGCCGGGCTGCAGGGCCGTGTCGAACTCGCACTGCATGCCGATCCGCGCGGACCTCGGGTCCTTCGGGTCCTTCGTGCGGTACCAGCAGTTCTTGTGGTCGCCGGGGAAGGCGACGGTGTCGTCGCCGTCGAAGCCGCTGACGCTGAGCGTCACGCGGTTCAGCGGCCGGGCGCCGGTGTTGGTGAGGTCGAACGGCGCCGCGGCCCGGCCGCCGGGCGGGATCTCGATCGAAATGTCCTTGGGGAAGCCGCCCAGGGTCAGGCTGTCCCGGTCGGCGACGGCGACCTTCAGCTCGGAGGGGGTCTCCTCCACCGTGCGGGCGTTGTCCGCGCGCACGGTCGCCCGCACCACGCCGCTGTCCCCCGCCGCCGTGCCGAGCCGGGGCCGGGCGAAGAAGGGGACGTGCGTCTCCGGGTCGCCGGTGCCGTCCGGCATGGCCACCGGACACGTCGCCAGCGTCCCCGTGACGCGGCACTCCGGACGGAAGCGGAACTCCGCGACGTTGGCGGCCCCGGCGACGTCCACGGTGATCTCGGCGCCGGTGATGGGCGCGCCGTCGGGCCGGTCCCCCCACACCGCGAACTGGTACGTGCGGAAGTGCGCCTCGGTGAGCGCGCCGGCCGGCCGGGCCAGCGCGTCGGGCCCGAGACCGCCGACCTCGATCACGGCCGGCGGCGGCGTGTCGGCCCGGGCGGGCGCGGCGGCGGCGCCCACGGCGCCGGCGAGGAGTACGGCCAGCGCCGTGCCGCCGCCGAGGGCGGCGCGGCGCGTCGGGCCGGGCGGGGAGAGGGTCATCGTGGAACGGGTCCTTCCGGGAGCCGGCGTTCGAGGGGCGGAAAGCCCCTCGTGTCCGAACGGCCCCCCGCGTCTTGGCGGTTGGACACCCGCCGTGCCCGGAAGGTTGTACGGGACGGGGCCCGCGCCCCGCGGTCAGGCCACGTCGTGGCCGAGGGCGCGGGTGATCGTGCGCATGACGTGGTCCAGCGGCGCGTCGGTACGGGCCACCGCGACCAGCACGTCGCCCTCCGCCGACGCGGTGACCGCCGGCTCCCCGACGCCGGTCCGGGGCGCCGTGGACCGGCCGGCCCCGATGCCGGTGCCGAACGTCCTGCGGACGATCGCGAACGCGTGGTCCAGCTGGTCCTCCACGTCGCCCTTGCCACCGGCCCGCAGCCAGCGGCGCAGCACGTGGTTGTGCGCGGTGACGACCGCGGACGCGGCCACCTCCGCCAGCAGCGGGTCGTCGTTGCCGTCGTGGTGGTCGCGCTCGTCGAAGTGGCCCAGCAGGTAGCGGGTGAACAACCGCTCGTAGCGGGCGACCGACGCGATCTCGCGCTCCCGGAGGGTGGGGACCTCCCGGGTGAGCCGGTAGCGCGCGACGGAGACCGCCGGGGAGGCCGCGTACATCTTCATGACTTCCTTGATGCCCCGGCACACCGTGTCGAGCGGGTGCTCGTGCGCGGGGGCCGCGTTGAGGACGGCCTCCGCCCGGACCAGCGTGTCGTCGTGGTCCGGGAAGATCGCCTCCTCCTTGGAGCGGAAGTGGCGGAAGAACGTCCGCCGTGCCACGCCCGCCGCGGCGGCGATCTCGTCGACCGTCGTCGCCTCGTACCCCTTCGTCGCGAACAGCTCCATCGCGGCCGCCGCCAGCTCGCGGCGCATCTTGAGCCGCTGGGCGGCGGCACGGCCGCCCGCGGCGCTCTCCGGAGTGTCGGGCGCGGTGCTGGCACGGGGTGTCTTCGAGGGCTGGGACATGCCCCGAACGTACTGCATCGGTGCCGGAGGGCGCGCTGGCGGGGGAGGGCCGCCCGACGCTCCGAGCAGCCCGCCCCACTCGTCGTGCGGCCCGTGTGGCCCCGGGCCGTACGCCTCCCCGGGCTCAGCGCCGCGCATACTCGCGGAAGCCGCGCCCCGTCTTGCGGCCCAGGCAGCCCGCCGCCACCAGGTGCTCCAGCAGCGGTGCCGGCGCCAGGCCGGGCTCGCGGAACTCCTCGTGCAGGACCCGCTCGATGGCGAGGGACACGTCCAGGCCGACCACGTCGAGCAGTTCGAACGGCCCCATGGGATAGCCGCCGCCCAGCTTCATCGCGGCGTCGATGTCGTCGAGCGTCGCGTAGTGCTCCTGGACCATCTTGACCGCGTTGTTCAGGTACGGGAAGAGCAGGGCGTTGACGATGAACCCGGCGCGGTCCCCGCAGTCCACCGGGTGCTTGCGGATCCTCCCCGTGACCGCCCGGACGGTGGCGTGGACGTCGTCGGCGGTGAGGACCGTGCGGACGACCTCGACCAGCTTCATCGCCGGGGCCGGGTTGAAGAAGTGCATCCCGATCACGTCCTGCGGGCGCGAGGTGGCGCGGGCGCAGGCGACGACGGGCAGCGAGGAGGTGGTGGTGGCGAGGACCGCGCCCGGCTTGCAGACCTCGTCGAGCGCGGTGAACAGCTGCCGCTTCACCTCCAGGTCCTCCGCGACCGCCTCGACGGCCAGGTCCACCCCGGCGAACGCGTCGAGCGAACCGGCGGGGGAGATCCGGGCCAGCGTCGCGTCACGGGCCTCGGAGGTCAGCCGGCCCTTGGCGACGGAGCGGGCGAGGGACGCGGCGATGCGGGCCTTCGCCGCGTCGGCCTTCTCCGGGGAGCGGGCGACGAGGACCACGTCGTACCCGGCCTTCGCGAAGACCTCCGCGATGCCCGACGCCATCGTGCCGGACCCGGCGACGCCGACCGCGCGGACCTCGCGCGGCTCCGCCCCGCCCCCGCCCCCGGGCTCGGGGGTGAGCGCGTCCGGCACGACCGCGGCGCTGTCCGGCGCCTCGTACGTGTAGAAGCCGCGGCCCGCCTTGCGGCCCGTCAACCCGGCCTCGGCCAGCTGCTTCAGGATCGGCGCGGGCGCGTGCAGCCGGTCCCGCGACTCGGCGTACATGGCCTCCAGGACGGTACGGGCGGTGTCGACGCCGATCAGGTCCAGCAGCGCCAGCGGGCCCATCGGCAGGCCGCAGCCGAGCCGCATCGCCGCGTCGATGTCCTCGCGGGAGGCGTACTTCGACTCGTACATGGCGGCGGCCTGGTTGAGGTAGCCGAACAGCAGGCCGTCCGCGACGAAACCGGGGCGGTCGCCGACCGCGACGGGCTCCTTGCCCAGGGCGTGCGCCAGGTCCGTGACGGCAGCGACGGCCTGCGGGGCGGTCAGCACGGACGACACGACCTCGACCAGCTTCATCGCCGGGGCCGGGTTGAAGAAGTGCAGGCCCAGCACGCGCTCCGGGCGGGCGGAGTCGGCGGCGAGCCGGGTCACGGACAGCGCGTTCGTACCGGTCGCGATGATCGCGTCGGGCCGGACGATGCCGTCCAGGGCGCGCACCACCCGCTGCTTCACCTCGTACGACTCGGGAACGACCTCGATGACGAGGTCGGCGTCGGCCGCGGCCCGGAGGTCGGAGAACGTGCGGAACCGGGCGAGGACGTCGCGCCGCTCCTCTTCGGTGAGCCGCCCGCGGGCCACGGACCGGGCGGTGGAGGCCGCCAGCGCGGCGGCCGCGCGGCGGGCGGCGGCCTCGCTGACGTCGATGCCGACGACCTCGCGGCCGGCTCGGGCGAGGACCTCGGCGATGCCGGCGCCCATGGTGCCGAGGCCGACGACGGCGATGGTGGAGAGAGGGGTGTCCATCACGGGACTCCAGGGATGAGTGACGACTGGTGAGGGTGCGGGCGCGGCGGCCCGGCGCCGCACACGCACGGGGGAGCGGCGGAAGGGGGCGTGCCGCGCGCGGGCCGCGCCGGGCGGGCGTGGCCACGACCGGACGGGCACGTCCATGCGCGCCGCGCGGGGGGAAACCGGCGGACTCTGTCCCGGAGTCACGCCGTGAAAGGTGCTGAACCGACTGGCACCCGGGCGGCTGCGTCACCAGGCCGCCCGGAGGGGTGCGGGGGGTTGGCCCCGCTCACCTGAGATTAACCGGTGGGTAATGAGCGCGCCAGCCCCCGGAACGGGCGGGGAGGTGTGATCTGGATCGCGGCCCCGGCCCGTCGCTACCCTGACCGCCATGGACCCGGAGTTCGGCTCGCTCACCGACCGGTTGCACGACGAGGCCGGGGACGACCCCGCGTACGGGCGGCTCGCCGCGACCGCCGACCCCGAGGAGCTGGCCGCCGTCCTCACCGCCCCCCGGCAGCCGCTGTGGGCCCGCGAACTGGCCGCGTTCCGGCTGGGCGTCGCCGGTGACCGGCGCGCCTTCGAGGCGCTGGTGCTCTTCCTCAACCACCGGGACCCGGAGCGCCGCGTCTCCGCCGCCCACGCGCTGACCGCGCTCGGCGACCCGCGCACCCCCCGTGCCGCCGCCGCGCTCGCCACCAACGAACTGCGCGTCGCCTACGCCCTCGTGGCGGTACGGCTCCTGGCCGCGCTGCGCGCCCCCGAGTCCGTACCCGCCCTGGTCACCGCGCTGGGCCGCCGCCTCGCCCCGGACGACCCGCACTGGCGGGTGGGCGTCGCCTGCGCCGAGGGCCTCGGCGCCCTCGCCGACCCCCGCGCCCGCCCCGTCCTGGAGGCCGCCCGCCGCCACCCCCGCATCGGCCCGGCCGCCGGGGCCGCCCTGGCCCGCCTGCCGGAGGAGTGAGCCGGGCGGCCGGGACGGCTACAGGCGCCTGGCGTACCGGAGTTCCACGACCTCGGTGCCGCCGACCTCCCACGGCTCGCGCGCCCCGTCCGGCGCGAACCCGGCCTTCGCGTAGAAGCGGCGGCCCGGCGCGTTGCCCTCCAGCACCCACAGCGACAGCCGCGCGCAGCCCCGGGCCACCGCCCGCGCCACCACCTCGTCCATCAGCGCGCGCCCCGCGCCGGTCCCCATCACCTCGGGGCGTACGTACAGCGCGTACAGCTCGCCGTCGCCGGGGCCCGCGTCCGGCGAACGGTCCGGACCGAACGCCGCCCAGCCGACCACCTTCCCGGCGCGCTCCGCCACCAGGTGCACCACCCGCTCCCCGGCGCGCGCCAGGTGCTCGCGGCGGGCCTCGGCGTCCTCCCCGACGTCCATCGCCGCCAGGTACGCGGCGGGCAGCAGCCCGCGGTAGGCGGACCGCCAGCCCTCCACCCGCACCTCGGCGACCGCCGCGCAGTCGGCCTCCGTCATCTTCCTGACCCGCGTGGTCACGGCCGGCGCTCCTGCGGGAGCACGGCGAACGCCTCGACCTCCAGGAGCAGTTCGGGCCGGAACAGGGCGCTGACCTGGACGGCCGAGCTGGCCGGCGGGCGAGCCGTGTCGACGGCCTCGTCGCGGGCCGCGCGGACCGCCGGGAGGTGCGCCACGTCCGTCACGTAGTACGTCAGCTTCACCACGTCGTCGAAGGTGGCGCCCGCCGCCGCCAGACAGCGGCCCAGGTTCGCGAAGACCTGCCGTGCCTGGGCCGCCGGGTCGCCCTCCCCGACGACCCGGCCGTCCGCGTCGAGGGCGCACTGCCCGGACACCGCCACGAACCGGCCGGTGCCCCACACGACATGGCTGTAGCCGGAACCGGGCGCGACCCCCTCGGGGGCCGCCACATGCGTCAGATGCGTCGTCATGCCGCCCATCCTGCTGGACGGCCCGGCCCGGCCGCGCGCGGGTTTTTGCCCGCCAGAGCCCGTTTGCCAGCGCCCGTCCGCCAGCGCCCGTCCGTCAGTACCCGCGCGGCAGCGCCGCGAGCGCCCCGTGCACCGCCGGGTGCGCCCTCTCGGTGGCCGCCGCGGGCTTCGGGTCGGGCCGGGCCGGGCACGCCGCGTCCGGTCCGGCGCCGCCGTCGCCGCGCGGCACCTGGCCCGTGTCCAGGTACTGGACGAGGATCCGGTCCGCGCAGGCGTTGCCGCGCAGGGTCACCGCGTGGTTGCCGCCGCCCTGCTCCACGACCAGCCGCGAGCCGCGCAGCAGCCGGTGGGTGGCGACGGCCCCCTCGTACGGGGTGGCGGCGTCCTCCGTCGCCTGGAACAGCAGCACCGGCGGCACCGCGTCGTTCGCCACGTCCGGCGGCGTCAGCGACGGCACCGGCCAGAACGCGCACGGCGCGTTGTACCAGGTGTTGTTCCAGGTGGAGAACGGCGCCTTCGCGTGCGTCGCCCAGGTGTCGCGGCGCCACACGTCCCACGACTTCGGCCACCGCGCGTCCCGGCACTCCACGGCCGTGTAGACCGCGTACGCGTTGTCGGTGGACTCGTCCGGCGCGGCGAGCGACCGGTACGCGTCGACCAGCCGGCGCTCGTCGCCGTCCTTCGCGTACGCGGAGAACGCGGCGGCCAGCCCCGGCCAGTAGCCGTCGTGGTAGGCGCCCGCCAGGAACGTGTCCTCCGCCTCCGCCGCGCCCACCTCGCCGCCCGCCGGCCTCTCCCGCAGCGCCGCGCGCATCGCGTACCAGCGGGCCTCCACCCGCGCCGGGTCGTCGCCCAGCCCGTACACGGCGTGGTGCCGCGCCACCCAGGCGAGGAACGCCTTGTGCCGCGCGTCGAACGCGTGGTCCTGCGCCAGGTTCGCGTCGTACCAGACGCCGCCCGGGTGGACCACCGAGTCGAGGACCGCGCGCCGCACCCGCTGCGGGTACAGGCGGGCGTAGACGGCCCCCAGGTACGTCCCGTACGAGTAGCCGAAGTAGGTGATCTGGGGCGCGCCCAGGGCCTGCCGGATCGCGTCCACGTCACGGGCCGCGCTCACCGTGTCGATGTGGGGCAGCAGCCGCGCGTGCCGGTCGCCGCACGCCCGGGCGAAGGCCGCGGCCCGGGCCGTGTTCCGCTGCTCCTCGCGCGCGTCGCGCGGCACCGAGTCGGGGCGTACGGGGGCGAAGTGGCCGGAGCGGCACGTCAGGGCGGGTTCGCTGGCGCCGACGCCGCGCGGGTCGAAGCCGATCACGTCGTACCGCGCCGCGACCTTCGCCGGCAGGGACGCGGCCACGAACCCGGCCAGGTCGCGGCCGCTCGCGCCGGGGCCGCCCGGATTGACCAGGAGCGGTCCCTCGGAGGCGGGCGCGGTGTGCCGGACCCGGGACAGGGCGAGGGTGATGCGCTCCCCGTCCGGGTCGGCGTGGTCGAGCGGCACCCGCAGCGAGGCGCACTCCAGCCGGGGGTACTGCTCGGTGCCGCACGCCTTCCACGACAGCGGCGCGCGGGGCTCCGGCGCGGTCGGTTCGGCGGCCGACGGCGCGACGCCGACCGCTCCCGCGATCAGCGCGCCCGCGGCGATGACTACTCCTGCGCGTTTCTGCATCCGGCCAGTGTCCGGGGCGGGGCGCCCCGATCCGGGGCGGACGGCGCCGATGCGCCCGGACGTGACCCGATCGGGGGCAGGGCGGATCAGGGCGTGGCGAGGCGGGCGGACCCCGACGCGTCCGGCGGCCCCGAGGCCGAACCCGGCTGCGGCGGCGCGTGCCTGACGGACGGTCCGCCGCCGGTGCCGGGCCGGCGCGCAGGCCCCGTCCACCGCGTCGTCCGGGCGGCCCCCGACCCCTCCCCGCACGAGGGCGGCCCCCGGCCGTCCGGGCCGGCCCCCGCCGGAAGGCGGTGGCCGCTCCCGTGACCGGCGCGGCCGGATTTGGGCCCGCCCGCCCCAGGTGGTTGGCTGGACCCCCCTGATCGAGGTACGAAACGCTGGAGGACGAGGCAATGGCGCAGGTCGAGGCCACGACGGAACGGGTCATCGCGGCGGACGCGGAGACCGTGTTCGACACGCTGGCCGACTACGGGAACGCCCGCGCGAAGATCCTGCCCGAGCAGTTCAGCGAGTACCGGGTCCACGAGGGCGGCGACGGCGAGGGCACCCTCGTCCACTGGAGGCTCCAGGCCACCAGCAAGCGCGTCCGCGACTGCCTGCTCGACGTCACCGAGCCCACGGACGGGCAGCTCGTCGAGAAGGACCGCAACTCCTCCATGGTCACCACCTGGACCGTCACCCCCGCCGGCGAGGGCCGCTCCCGCGTCGTCGTCACCACCGTCTGGAACGGCGCCGGCGGCATCGGCGGCTTCTTCGAGCGCGCCTTCGCCCCCAAGGGCCTCGCCCGCATCTACGACGCGGTCCTCGCCAACCTGGCCGCCGAGACCGAGAAGAAGTAACCCCCACGGGTCCCCGGACCCGTCACCGGATCGGGTGGACTTTCCGGACGCCCCCGGCGCGCTCCGCGCGCACGGGGGACCGCCCCGCCGACCGGGCCGACCCCCGCTCACCCTGCGCGGACGGCCCCGCCACCGCCCCGCGGACGCCGGGCGGCGGCCCCTCCACCCCTCTCCCGCCCGTGATGCCCTACTTGGTCACGGTCCGTACGTGAGGCGGACAATGCGCCCCGTACGCGAGCACGCGAGACGAGGGGAGCAGGTTCCGTGGGTGGGATCACGCTGGCGAAGGACGAGCGGGCCGGGCAGGCCGCGCCCGACGGCACCGCACCGCCGTTCCCCGGGGGCGCCCCGCCCCGCCCCGCGCTCCGGCGGGGCCGCACGGCGCTGGTCCTGACGGGGCTCGTCCTCGCGGTGCTCCTCGCCGCGCTCCAGCAACTGGCCCTCGCCGCCGCCCTCCCGGCGCTCGCCGCCGACCTGCCGGACGGGCCCGGCCGCGCCGTCCCCTGGACCGTCGTCGCGTACCTCCTCACGACCGCCGCGTCCCTGCCGCTCCACGGCAAGCTCGGCGACCTCTACGGCCGCAAGGGAACGTTCCTCTCCGCGCTGGCCCTGTTCACCGCCGCGTCCGCGCTGGCCGGCTGGGCCCGCACCCCGGACGAACTGGTCGCCCTGCGCGCCGTCCAGGGACTCGGGGCCGGCGGCGTGCTCGCCGGGGCCCAGGCCGTCACCGCCTCCCTCGCCCCCGCCCGCCGGCGCGCCCGCCACCACGCCCTGCTCGGCGCCGTGTTCGCGGCCGCCACCGTGGCGGGCCCGCTGCTCGGCGCGTACGTCACCGGCGCCACCTCCTGGCGCTGGACGTTCCACCTCACCGTGCCCGGCTGCCTCGCCGCCCTGCTCCTCGTCGGCGCCGCCCTCACCCCGTCGGACCCCACCGCCGCGCGGGGCCGCGGCTCCGCCGCCGCCCACCGCCGCGCGCGCCCCGGGCTGCTCGGCGCGCTGCTCCTGACCGCCGCGACCGCCTGCCTCGTGCTGCTGCTGACCTGGGCCGGCGGCCCGTACGCCTGGACCTCCCGCACCGTCGCCGCCCTGGCCTGCGCCACCGCGATCGGCTTCCTGCTGTACGCGTTCGCCGCCCGCCGCGCACCGGAACCGGTCCTCCCGCCGCGGCTGCTGCGCGACCCGGTCTTCCTGGTCGCCGGGCTCGTCACCACCGCCGTCGGGGCCTGTCTGGCCGGCCTCGCGGTCTGCCTCCCGGCCCTCCTCCAGCGGGGCGGACCGCAGGGGCCGTGGGAGACGGCACCGCTGATGCTGCCCCTGCTCGGTTCCCTCGCCGCCGCGTCCCTGGTCTCCGGGCACCTCGTCCACCGCACCGGCCACCACGCGGTCCAGGCCGTCGTCGGCGTCGCCGTCGCCTGCGTCGGCATGTGGCTGCTCTCCCGGGTCGACACGGGCACGCCCCGCGTCGAGCACGGCGTCTGGCAGGCACTCGTCGGCGCGGGCGTCGGCCTCGTCCTGCCCGTCCTCGTCCTGGCCGTGCAGAACGCCGCGCCGCCCACCGACCTCGGGGCCGCGACCGGCGCCCACACCCTGTGCGGCCAGCTCGGCGTGTGCGCGGGCGCCACCCTCCTCGGCACCCTCGCCGCCGGCCCGCGCACGCTCCCGGACGCGCTGCGGGAGGGGTACGTCGAGGCGTACGCCGACGCCGCGCCGCGGATCCTGCTCCACCTGGCGGCGCTGCTGGCCGCCGGCCTCCTCGCCGTCCTCTTCCTCCGGGAGAGGCCGCTGGCGGCCGACGCCCCGCCCTCCGGGGGCACCCTCCCCGGGGCCCGCACCCCCGAGGGGGCCGCCGCGCCCGGGCCCCGGACGGTCGGGTCGATGCTGCCCCCGCCGCGCGAGGACGCCGACGACCCGGCCCCCGGCCCCGGCGCGCCCCTGTGCGGCACGGTCCGCCACCACGACGGCACGCCCGTCCCCGGCGCGGCCCTCACCCTCCTCGACGCCCACGGCCGCCAGACCGGCCGCGGCGCGAGCGGCGCCGGGGGCCGGTACGCGCTGAGCACCCCCGCCCCCGGCGTGTACGTCCTCATCGCCTCCGCCGCCGGCCACCAGCCCCGCGCCGTCACCCTCACCGCGGGCGCCCGCCCCGACGGGAGCGTCGAGCGGGACATCGTCCTCGGCGGTGCCGGCCGCCTCTCCGGAACCGTCACCGTCCCGGGCGGCACGCCCGCCGAGGGCGCCACCGTCACCCTCACCGACGCGCGCGGCGAGGTCGTCGCCGCGACCCGCACCGGCCCCGGAGGCGGGTACGTCCTCACCGGCCTCCTCGCCGGCGACTACACCCTCACCGCGGGCACGCCCGGGCTGGGCCCCACCGCTCTCCCGGTCGGCGTGGACGCGGAGCACGAGACGCGGCAGGACGTGGAGATCGCGGGCGGCGCCGTCCTGAGCGGCACCGTGCGCGCCCCCGGCGGCCGTCCCGTCGAGGAGGCCCGCGTGTCGCTGCTCGACGCGGCCGGCAACACCGTCGGCACCCTCACCACCGGCCCCGACGGCACCTTCCGCTTCTCCGACCTGGCGGCCGGCGCCTACACGGTGATCGCCTCCGGCTACCCGCCGGTGGCCGCCCCGCTGCGGGTGACGGGGGGCGCCCGCGCCGCACGGGACGTCTGGCTCGGCCACGGCGACTGACCCCGGCCGGTTCCGGGGCCCGGCGCGGGCAATCCGCGCGGGCCCCCGGCGCCCGGCCGGGGTCAGTCGCGCACTGCGGTGCCCGGGTCCTGCCGGGCGCGCGGGCCGTCCGCGGTCAGCCCTGCTTGCCGCGCCCCGTGAGGGCGTCGCGGAGCCGGTCGACCATGCCCGTGCCCGGGGCGAGGAGCTTGTTGGCCGGCGGCTTGTCCGGGGCGGCCGGGTGCGGACGGGTCGGCGCGGTCTTCTTCGCCCGGCGCACCTTGTCGCCCAGCTCGTCCAGCTCCTCCTGCGAGCACGCCTCGCGGAGCCGGGGCAGCAGGTTCGCCTCCTCGTCGGCGACGTGCTCGCGGATCTCCGCCATCAGCTGCGCGACCAGCACGTCGAACCGGGTGTCGTCCGCCTCGCAGCCCTCCAGCTCCTTCATGGTGCGCTCGGCGGACGCGTGGTCCTCCAGCTCCTTGTCGGCGAGCGCGTCGCCGCCGGACAGGTGCTCCCGCACCGCCGGGTACAGGTACTCCTCCTCCGCGACCGAGTGGCGGACCAGCTCCATCGTGACCTGGTCCGCGAGCCGCTTGCGCTCCGGGTCGCCGGGTGCCAGCCCCTCGATCCGGGCGAACAGCTCCTCCACCTCCCGGTGGTCGGTGGTCAGCTCGGTGATCACGTCTCCGCCGTGTCCCATGGGGTCTCCGTCTCCTTCGCGTTCCGGCTGAACGATCAGAGTGCGGATACCACCAGGAACGGGTGATATGCGTCATTACGCCGTCCGGCCCCGCCGGGGTACCGTGCAAGCCGTCCGAACACCCTTACGGCCTACGGATCGACCGTGCACGCACAGCTCTCCCCGATCGTCGCGGCCACCGCGCAGTGGCTCGTCCGCGCCTACCCCCCGGGAGGCGGCGCCGTCGACCACGCCCTCGTCGAGGCCCAGGCGCGCCAGGCGGCGGGCGTCGCCGCCGCGCTGCGCTACCCCACCGAACTCGACGCCGCCCTGGTCGCCGTCACCGGCGCCGGGGGCGCGGACCGGCTCGACCGGGTCGCCGGCGCCGCGGAGGACGACGCGCCGTGGCGCAGCTGGGTGGACGAGGTCGTCGCCAGTTGGGCCGCCTGCCTGCTCGGCGAGCCCGACCTGGCGGCCGCCGCCGTCGCCGCCACCGCCGACCGGTCGCCCGCCGGGCACCGCCGCCTCCTGTCGCCCGGCGAACGGGACCTCCGCGCGGCGGCGCTGCTGCGCCACCCGGACCTGCTGGCCCCGGTGGCGGACCTCCACCGCGCGGAACTCCTCGCGGCCCTGGCCCCCGACCCGCGGGACCCGGCCGTCCCCGCGTGACGCGCCCGTGGCCCACCCGGGGCTCAGACCGCGGCCGGGGCCAGCACCGCCGCGATCGCCCCGGCCAACTGGTCCACCCGGCCGGGCGGGAGCCCCGCGACGTTGATCCGCCCCGTCGCCGTGCCGTACACCGCGTGGTCCCGGCGCAGCGCCGCCATCTGCTCCGGCGACAGCGGCAGCCCCGTGAACATGCCCTTCTGCCGCGCCAGCGGCCCGGCCCAGTCGCCGCAGCCCAGCGCCTCCAGCCGGGCGACCAACGCGGCGCGGCCGGCGGCGATGCGGCCCCGCATCGCGTCCAGCTCCGCGCGCCACGCCCCGCGCAGCTCCGCGTCCTCCAGCACCGTCGCCACGACCGCCGCGCCGTGCTCGGGCGGCATCGAGTACAGGGTGCGGGCGGCGTTCTGCAGGGCCGTCTCCGCGTGGCGCAGGGCCCGGGCCGAGGAGCCCAGCACGATCGCGCAGCCCGTACGGTCCGCGTACAGCCCGAAGTTCTTCGAGCAGCTCACCGCGACCAGCACCTCCGGCAGCCGCTCCGCCAGCGTCCGCGCCGCCCACAGGTCCTCGTCCAGGCCGTCGCCCAGCCCGTGGTACGCCAGGTCCAGGAACGGCACCCACCCCGCGCGGGCCGCCGTGTCCGCCAGCGCCTCCCACACCTCCCGCGCCGGGTCGACGCCGGTCGGGTTGTGGCAGCAGCCCTGGAGCAGCACCACGTCGTCCCGGCCCGCGCCGCGCAGGTCGTCCAGCAGCCCCTGCGGGTCGGTCCAGCGGTACGCGCGCACCGCCAGCCCCGCGGCCTCCAGGATCGGCCGGTGGTTCACGTACGCCGGGTCGCTGATCCACGCCGTCGCGCCGGGGCGGGTCCGCCGCACGAGGTCGGCCAGCAGCCGCAGCGCGCCCGTGCCGGCGACGGTCTGCACGGCGGTGGCCCGGCCGGCCGGCACGTCGCCGCCCAGGACCAGCGAGAGCATCGCGCGGTTGAACGCCGTGTTGCCGGACAGGCCCCGGTACTCCTTCGACGCGGAACGCTCCGCGAGGCGTATCTCGGCCTCCCGCACGGCCCGCATCACCGGGGTCACGCCCGTGTGGTCGCGGTAGACGCCCAGGACCAGGTCCAGCCGTTCGGGGCGCGGGTCGGCGCCGAACTCGGCGGCCAGGTCCCACAGCGGGTCGGCCGGCGGGGCGGGCAGCAGCTCAAGCATCGGGGGAGACCTCCGGTTCACGTGGGGAACGGGGGCGTCGGTTCGCCAGGACCACGCCCGTGGTGATGAGGGGTACGCCGACGAGCACGGCCGCCGTCGGCCGCTCGCCCAGCAGGGGGATCGCCAGCAGCACCACGGCCACCGGGCTCAGGCTGCCCACCACGGAGCTGCGCTCGGCGCCCAGCCGCCGGATCGCGAACGCGTACAGCAGCCCGGCGCACAGCCCCACGCCCAGCCCCTGCACCACCAGGAACAGCGCGACGTCGGCCGCCGCCGCGTCCGCGAACCCGGTCGGCAGGACACCGGCCGCCACCAGCACGGCGACCACCGCGAACGAGGGTGCGCACAGCAGCCCGATCGACCCGACCGGGTCGAGGTCCACCTCCCGCAGCCCCACCGTGTACAGCGCCCACAGCCCGCTCGCCACCAGCAGCGTCCCCGAGCCCAGCATCACGTCGCCGTCGAACGGCACCGCGTACCGCCACACCAGCGCCACCACGCCCGCCGCGATCAGCACCAGCCCGGCCCCCCGCGTCCCGCGCGGCACGCCCCGCCCCCGCGCCACCATCAGCGCGGACACGAACAGCGGCACCATGCCCGGCACGATCGCCCCGACGAACGACGCCGAGGTCAGCGACCCGCCGAACATCGCGGCCAGGAAGAACGGCACCCCGGCCCCGCCCGCGACCCGCGCGGCCGGGCCGGGCCGCACCGAGGCCAGCGCGTGCCGGCGCCGCCACAGCGCGGGCGCCAGGACGACCAGGGGAACCCCGAAGCGCAGCAGCGCCGCGTCGGCGGGCAGCAGCGTCGACGTGCTCAGCGCCCGCGCGCTCAGGGCGAACGCCGCCCAGATCGCCACGGTCAGCAGCAGCGCCGCCGTGCCCGCGGCCCGCGGGGACGGGCCGCGCGGGAACGCCCCGCGGCCCGCCGCGGGCGCCCCCGCCGCGTTCGTCGCGACCACACCACACCTCCCTGCCGGACGGATCCCATCCCTCGTGCCGCAACGCTAGGCCCTCGGCCGGGGCAGTCGATTGCCAGTTCTGCCGCTCAGACCTATGTTTGGGGCAGGATCTGCCAAGAACGGCGGCGGACGAACCGAAGGCCGGGGCAGGGGCCGGGGAGGGCGGGCGGCGGACGTGGACGACATCGACCTGCGGATCATCCGCGAGCTCCAGGCCGACGGCCGGCTCTCCAACCAGGAGCTCGCCGACCGCGTCCGGCTCTCCCCCTCCCCGTGCCTGCGCCGGGTGCGCCGCCTGGAGGAGGCCGGGCTCATCCGCGGCTACACCGCGGTGGTCGACCAGGTCGCGTACGGACTGCCGATCACCGTGTTCGTCCGCATCCGCCTGGAGCGCCACACCGCGGAGGCCGTCGCCGTCTTCGAGGAGCACGTCGCCCTCATCGAGCACATCCAGGACTGCTACCTGATGGCCGGCAGCAGCGACTACCTGCTGCGCGTGGTGATCGAGAGCCTGGAGGCGTACGAGCGGCTCGTCCGCGACCGGATCCACGCCGTCCCCGGGATCGCGTCGATCGAGTCCAGCTTCGCGTTCGGCAGCGTCAAACAGTCCCGTACCTACCCGCGCCCGGCGCGCCCCCGCTGACGGGGCCGCGCCTGGTACCGCCACCGGGCGCCGCGTACCGTGTGGACATGAAGATCCTCATCAGCGCCGACATGGAGGGCGCCACCGGGGTCACCTGGCCCGCCGACGTCCTGCCCGGCACCCCCCAGTGGGAGCGCTGCCGGGCGATGTTCACCTCCGACGTCAACGCGGCCGTCCTCGGCTTCTTCGACGGCGGCGCGGACGAGGTCCTCATCAACGAGGCCCACTGGACGATGCGCAACCTCCTCCTCGAACGGCTCGACCCGCGCGCCCAGATGCTGACCGGCAGGCACAAGGCGCTCACCATGGTCGAGGGCGTCCAGCACGGCGACGTCGACGGCATCGCCTTCGTCGGCTACCACACGGGCGCCGGCACCGAGGGCGTCCTCGCCCACACGTACCTCGCCAACTCCATCACCGGCGTCTGGCTCAACGGCGTCCGCGCCGGCGAGGGGTACCTCAACGCGCACGTCGTCGCCGAGTACGGCGTCCCCGTCGTCCTCGTCACCGGCGACGACCTGACCTGCCGGGACGCGCTCGGCTACGCGCCCGAAGCGCGTATGGTCGCCGTGAAAGACCATGTGTCGCGGTACGCGGCGGTCTGCCGCACCCCCACGCGGACGGCCGCCGACATCCGCGCCGCGGCGAAGGACGCCACGCGTCTCGCCGTACGGTACGAACCGGTGCGCGGCGGCCCGTACACCGTGGAGCTGGAGTTCGACGCGGAGCACCTGGCCGCGGCCGCCACCGTCGTCCCGGGGGTGGTGGCCGGCGGCGAGCGCCGGGTCGCCTACACCAGCGGCACGATGTACGAGGCCATCCGCACCTTCAAGGCGGTCACCACGATCGTCTCGGCCGCAGTGGAGGAGCAGTATGGCTGACCGGATCCTTCAGGACCGGGAGCAGGAGCGGTACCCGTCGGACGGGCCGGCCTTCGCGGAGGTGGTGGACTTCACCTCCGACCTCATCCGGATCGACACGACCAACCGCGGCGGCGGCGACTGCCGGGAGCGGCCCGCCGCCGAGTACGTCGCCGAGCGGCTCGCCGACGCCGGCATCGAGCCCCTCCTGCTGGAACGCACCAGGGGCCGCACCAACGTCGTCGCCCGCATCGAGGGCACCGACCCGTCCGCCGACGCGCTGCTCGTCCACGGCCACCTCGACGTGGTCCCGGCCGAACCCGCCGACTGGACCGTGCACCCGTTCTCCGGCGAGGTCCGCGACGGCGTCGTGTGGGGCCGCGGCGCCGTCGACATGAAGAACATGGACGCGATGGTCCTCGCCGTCGTCCGCGACTGGGCGCGCCGCGGCGTCCGGCCGCGCCGCGACATCGTCCTCGCCTACACGGCCGACGAGGAGGCGAGCGCCGCGGACGGCGCCGGCTTCCTCGCCGACCGGCACGCCGACCTGTTCGAGGGCTGCACCGAGGGGATCGGCGAGTCCGGCGCGTACACCTTCCACGCCGGTCCCCGCATGCCCCTGTACCCGATCGGCGCGGGCGAGCGCGGCACGGCCTGGCTCAAGCTGACCGCGCAGGGCCGGGCCGGGCACGGCTCCAAGGTCAACCGGGAGAACGCCGTCACCCGGCTCGCCGCCGCCATCGCCCGGATCGGCGAGCACCGGTGGCCGGTCCGGCTCACCACCACCGTCCGGGCCGCGCTCACCGAACTGGCCGCGCTGCACGGCATCGACGCGCCCGACCTCGACGACCCGCACTTCGACGTCGACGCGCTCCTCGCCAGGCTCGGCCCGGCCGCCGCCCTCGTCGAGGCGACGCTGCGCAACAGCACCAACCCGACGATGCTCCACGCCGGTTACAAGGTGAACGTCATCCCCGGCTCCGCCAGCGCGCACGTCGACGGGCGGATCGTGCCGGGCGGCGAGGAGGAGTTCACCGCCGCCCTCGACGAGCTGACCGGCCCCGGGATCGACTGGGAGTTCCACCACAAGGAGGTCGCCCTGGAGGCGCCGGTCGACTCGCCGACGTACGCCACGCTGCGCGCCTCGATCGAGCGCTTCGACCCGGACGCGCGCGTCCTGCCGTTCTGCATGTCCGGCGGCACCGACGCCAAGCAGTTCGCCCGGCTGGGCATCGTCGGCTACGGATTCGCGCCGCTGAAGCTGCCCGTCGGCTTCGACTACCAGGCGCTGTTCCACGGCGTCGACGAGCGCGTCCCGGTCGACGCGCTGCACTTCGGCGTCCGCGTCCTCGACCACTGTCTCCAGAACGTCTAGCCCGCAGGGGGGAGCCGTCCATGATGCCCACGGGGCCCTACGGAACGTGGCCGTCACCGATCGACGCGCGCCTCGCCGCCGCGCACGACGGGCTGCCGGAGTACGTCGGCACGGTCGGCGACGAAGTGTGGTGGACCGCGCCGCGGCCCGCCGAGGGGGGCCGCCGCGCCCTGGTCCGCCGCACCACCGACGGCACCGAGGTCTCCGTCCTGCCGCCCCCGTGGAACGTCCGCAGCCGCGTCATCGAGTACGGCGGGCAGCCGTGGGCGGGCACGGCGAGGGACGGCGCCGGGCCGCTCGTCGTCTTCTGCCACTTCCCCGACCAGCGGCTGTACGCGTACGAACCGGACGGCGCCGCCCCGCCGCGCCCGCTCACCCCGGTCTCGGGGACCGGCGGCGGGCTGCGCTGGGCCGACCCGGTCCTCCACCCGGACGGCACCGAGGTGTGGTGCGTCCTGGAGGAGTACACCGGCGAGGGCCCCGGCGACGTGCGGCGCGTCATCGCCGCCGTACCGCTCGACGGGTCCGCGGCCGACGGCCGGGCCGCGATACGGGAACTGACCGACGACCGGCACCGGTTCGTCACCGGGCCCCGGCTCTCCCCGGACGGGCGCCGGGTCGCCTGGCTCGCCTGGGACCACCCGCTCATGCCGTGGGACGGCACGCTCGTGATGACCGGCGAGGTCGTCGACGGCGGCCCGTTCGCCTCCGTCGCGCCCGTCGCCGGGGCCGTCGACGAGTCGGTCTGCCAGGTCGACTGGGCACCCGACGGCTCCCTGCTGTACGCCTCCGACCGCGGCGGCTGGTGGGAGCCGTACCGGCTGGCCCCCGGCTCCACCGTGGCGACCGCGTTGTGCGCGGGCCGCGAGGAGGAGTTCGGCGGGCCGCTGTGGAAGGTCGGCCTGCGCTGGTTCCGGCCCCTCGACAGCGGGCTCGTCGCCGTCATCCACGGCCGGGGCTCCACCGCGCTGGGCATCCTCGACCCCGAGACCGGCGAACTCGTCGACGCGGTCGGGCCGTGGACCGAGTGGGCGCCCACGCTCGCCGTCCACGGCAGCCGCGTCATCGGCGTCGCCGCCGGTCCGCGCAGCGGCTACGAGGTGGTGGAGCTGGACACCGGCACCGGCCGCGCCCGCGTCATCGGCGCCCCCCACGAGGACCCGGTCGACCCCGGGTACTACCCCGAGTCCCGGCCGCGCACCTTCGCCGGGCCCGGCGGCCGGGAGGTCCACGCCCGCGTCCACCCGCCGCGCAACCCCGACGCGGCGGCCCCCGACGACGAACTGCCGCCGTACGTCGTGTGGGCGCACGGCGGGCCCACCGGCCGCACGCCCTCCGCCCTCGACCTGGAGGTCGCGTACTTCACCTCCCGCGGCATCGGCGTCGTCGAGGTCGACTACGGCGGCTCCACCGGCTACGGCCGCGCCTACCGCGAGCGGCTGCGCGAGCAGTGGGGCGTCGTCGACGTGGAGGACTGCGCCGCCGTCGCCGCCGCCCTCGCCGCCGAGGGCACCGCCGACCCGGCCCGGCTCGCCATCCGCGGCGGCAGCGCCGGCGGCTGGACCGCCGCCGCGTCGCTCGCCGCCACCGACGCGTACGCCTGCGCCACGATCCTCTACCCGGTCCTCGACCTGGGCCACTGGGGGACGGCGGGGGAGACCCACGACTTTGAATCGCACTACCTGGAGTCGCTCGTCGGGCCGCTCGCCGAGGTCCCCGGCCGGTACGAGGAGCGCTCCCCGCTCCACCACGTCGACCGGATCGACACCCCGTTCCTGCTGCTCCAGGGGACGGACGACCTGATCTGCCCGCCGGCGCAGAGCGAGCGGTTCCTGGCCCGGATGGCCGGGCGCGGCGTCCCGCACGCGTACCTCGCGTTCGAGGGCGAGGAGCACGGCTTCCGCCGCGCCGAGACGCTGGTGCGCGCCCTGGAGGCCGAACTGGCGCTGTACGCGTGGACCTTCGGGATCGCCCGCCCCGACGTGCCGCCGCTGGAGCTGAGGGGGTGACCCCGCCGCCCCGGGGCCGGGCCCTGACCCCGCTGACCCGGCCGCCGCGGCTGCGGCCGGGCGCGCGGGTCGCCGTCGTCGCGCCCAGCGGCCCGGTGGCCGAGGAGCGGCTGGCGGCCGGCCTGGACGTGCTGCGCGGCTGGGACCTCGACCCGGTCGCCCTGCCGCACGTCCTGGACCGCCACCCCACCGCCTCCTACCTGGCCGGGACCGACGAGGACCGGGCCCGCGACCTCCAGGACGCCTGGTGCGACCCGGACGTCGACGCGGTGATCGGCGTCCGCGGCGGGTACGGCGCCCAGCGCGTCGTCGACCTGCTCGACTGGGACGCCCTGCGGGCCGCCGGGCCGAAGGTGTTCGTCGGGTTCAGCGACGCGACGGCGCTCCACGAGGCGTTCGCGCTGCGGCTGGGGCTGGCCACGCTGCACGGGCCGATGGCGGGGGCGGCGCCCTTCCTCAAGGACGCCGCCACCCGGGAGGCCCTGCGGGCCGTGCTGCTGGACCCCGCCTCGGTGCGGGTGCTCGGCTCGGACGCGGCGCGGCCCCTGGTGCCGGGGCGGGCCCGGGGCGTCACCGCGGGCGGCTGCCTGAGCCTGCTCGCCGCCGGGATCGGCACGCCGGACGGGCGGGCGTCGCTGCGCGGCGCGCTGCTGCTCCTGGAGGACGTGGGGGAGGAGCCGTATCGGATCGACCGGATGCTGACCCAACTGCTGAGGGCCGGGCTGCTGGACGGCGTGGCGGGTGTCGCACTCGGCTCCTGGGAGGAGTGCGGGCCGTACGGGGCGGTGCGCGAGGTGCTGCGGGACCGGCTCGGCGGGCTCGGCGTGCCGGTCGTGGAGGAGCTGGGCTTCGGCCACGGCACGCCCGCGCTGACCGTCCCCCTCGGGGTGCCCGCCGTCCTCGACGCGGACGCCGGGACGCTCACGCTGGAGACGCCCGCCCTCCGCTGACCGCCGCGGAGGGCGGGCGCTCCCGCGGGCCGGGGTCAGCCGGCGGAGCGGAGCGCCGCGTAGCCGGGGCGGACGACCTCCTCGATGATCCGGCGGCGCTCCGGCAGCGGCAGGAACGCGGCTTCGACGGCGGCGACCGTGAACTCCTCGAAGACCTCCGGGCCGTAGCCGAAGGCGTCCGCCACGTGCTGGAACTCCTCGCTCATGGTGGTGCCGGACACGAGCCGGTTGTCCGTGTTCAGGGTGACGCGGAAGCCCAGGCGGCGCAGCCGGTCGACCGGGTGCGAGGCGTAGTCCTTCGCGGCGCCCGTCTGGAGGTTGGAGGTCGGGCAGACCTCCAAGGCGATGCGGTTGTCGCGGACGTACGCGGCGAGGTGGCCGAGCGTGCCGTCCTCGGCGATGTCGTCGGTGATCCGCACCCCGTGGCCGATCCGCTCGGCGCCGCACACCTGTACGGCCTCGTGGATCGACTCGACGCCGACCGCTTCGCCCGCGTGGATGGTGAAGTGGCAGTTGTGCCGCTTGAGGTGCTGGAAGGCGGGCAGGTGGCGGGAGGGCGGGTTGCCGACCTCCCCGCCCGCGATGTCGAAGCCGGCGACGCCGCGGTCGCGGTGCGCGACGGTCAGCCCGGCTATCTCCAGGGAGCGGTCCGTGTGGCGCATCCCGGTGAGCAGGGTGCGGACGACGATCCGGCCGCCCGTTCGGCGCTCGCCCTCGCGGAAGCCCTCGTTGACGGCCTCGACGACCTCGTCCAGCGACAGGCCGGCCGCCAGGTGCTGCTCGGGCGCGTAGCGCACCTCCGCGTAGACGACCCCGTCCGCCGCCAGGTCCTCGGCGCACTCGGCCGCGACCCGGAACAGCGCCTCGCGGGTCTGCATGACCGCGCACGTGTGGGCGAACGTCTCCAGGTACCGCTCCAGCGAGCCGGAGTCGGCGGCGTCCCGGAACCACACGGCCAGCTCGGCCGGGTCCTGGGTGGGCAGACCGGTGTAGTCGCACGCGCGGGCCAGCTCGATGATCGTGGCGGGGCGCAGACCGCCGTCCAGGTGGTCGTGGAGCACGGCCTTGGGGGCCCGGCGGATCCAGTCCGCGACGGAGACGGTCGAGGCGAGGTTGTCAGACAAGTGCATGACGGGAGTGTAGGGCACCCCGGCGGCGGGTGCCGTGACCCGCGCGACAGCCCCGGCCACCCGTCCGGCGGGCGCTCAGTTGGACTGGAGGACCGGCAGCGCGGGCGCGCCCGTGGGCAGCATGTGCTTGGCCGCCAGGACCGGGGTCTCCCCGACCCGCACCACCTGCGTGACCAGCACCGCGGGCGTGTCGGCGGGGCGGCCCAGCTGTTCCCCGCGCCGCTGGCCCAGCAGCGTCGCCGACACCGCGCTGTGCGCCCCGAGCGCCACCCCGCGCGACGCCCCGGCCAGCACGGCCAGCATCGAGGTGCGCTCCGGCGCCGCCGCCCCGCGCAGGGCCGCCGCGAACGCCGGGTGGACGCGCTCCAACACCTCGTCGGGGGCCGCCCACTCCTGGCTGAGCGCCGCCGCGGCGCCCTCCGCCGCCAGCAGCGACTCCCAGAACCGCAGCTCGGCCCGTACCGGGGCGAGCAGGTGCTGCGCGGTGAAGTCCGTCGGCTCCTCCACGGTCCGCAACAGCGCCCGTACGCGGGCGGGGGCGCCCGCGCCGAGCAGCTCCTCCAGCGGCTGGACGTGCTCGAAGCCGCGCCGGGGCGGCCGGTCGTTGACGGTGCGGCCCACGCCCCGGCGCACGGACAGCAGCCCGTCCTCCTGGAGCAGCAGCAGCGCCTCGCGCAGGGCGGGGCGGCTGACGCCCAGCTCGGCGGCGAGGCGCGGCTCGGAGGGCAGGGTGGAGCCGGGCGGGTACGTGCCGGCGTGGATCGCGTCGACGATCCGCTCGTACAGCACCACGACCGGGCGCCGCCGCTCCGTACCGACCACCGCTGTACCTCCCTGGCTCGCCCGCCGGCCGATCACCCGCACGGTATGCCGCCCGCCGCCCACCAGGCAATCCGTACTTGTCTGACAAGGTTGGCCCGGTGGTGATCGCGGCCTACGCTGGCCCGATGCTCGACCACGTCACCCCGCGCCCCCCGTACCTGACCGAAGGCCCGCGCGTGGGCCTGCGGCCCTTCCGGTACGAGGACGCCGACGAGTTCACCGCCCGGGCGCGGGAGAGCGAGGACCTGCACCGGCCCTGGCTCTTCCCGCCCGCCACCTCCGCCGCGTACACCGCGTACGCCCGCGCCCTCATCGAGGACCCGGTCCGCTGCGGCTACCTGGTCTGCGAGCGCGACGGCGGCGGCATCGCCGGGTTCGTCAACATCAACAACATCGTCCGGGCCTCGTTCCAGTGCGGCGCCCTCGGGTACGGCGCCTTCGCGCACGCCGCCGGGCGCGGCCTGATGAGCGAGGCCCTCGCGCTCGTCCTGCACCACGCCTTCGGCCCCCTCGGGCTGCACCGCCTGGAGGCCAACGTCCAGCCCGGCAACGCCAGTTCGCTGGCCCTCGTGCGCCGGGCCGGATTCCGCAAGGAGGGCTACTCCCCGGCGATGCTCCACGTCGACGGCGCGTGGCGCGACCACGAACGCTGGGCGATCACCGCCGAGATGCCCCTCCCGCCGGTCGGCGGCCCCGGCCGTTGACCTCCCCGGCGGCCCCGGCGGCCCCGGCGACCCTGGCGACCGCGCCCGGGTACGGTCCCCGGGGCCCGTACCCGGGCGCCTCCCGCGCGCCCCGCGCCTCCCGCGCGCCCGCCCGGTGCGCGGGCCGCGCCGGAGGCGGCCGGGTCTAGACGGCGCGACGGTCCGCGTACTCGAAGACGGAGCCGTCCGGGTGGACCGCGATCAGGTTCCGGCCCACCGGGGTGGGCACCGGGCCCGCCAGGACCTTCGCGCCCACCTCGGTCAGCGTCGCGTGCGCCGCGTCCACGTCCGCCACCGCGATCGTCGCCGTGACCTTGCGCAGCACCTCCAGCTCCGACTCGGGGCCGCTCATCAGCAGGAAGCAGCCGACCGCCGCGACGCGGACCCCGCCGCGCTCGAACCGCAGCGCCCGCGTCCCGGTGAGCCGTTCGTAGAACTCCGCCGCGGCGTCCAGGTCGTCGACGCAGACGCGCAGGGTGGTACCGAGGATCTCCATACCCGTCAGGGTAGTTGGGCCGGATCACACGCGGCAGAGGATCTCCCCGTGCGGCACGGTGAACCACCCGTCTTCGCTGCGCCCCCACTCCCGCCACCCCTCGGCGACGGCCGCCAGCCGCTCCGGCGTCGTGTGGCCGCCCTCCACCGCCAGCCGTGCGTACGCCGACTCCGTCGTGCGGTCCGCCCACAGCGCGCTCCACCAGGCGCGGTCCGGAGGCGTGGCGAAGCACCACACCGCGGCACTGGGCGTGATGTCGGTGAACCCCGCCCGCCGGGCCCACGACAGCAGCCTCCGCCCGGCGTCCGGCTCACCGCCGTTGGCCCGCGCCACCCGCCGGTACAGCCCCAGCCACTCCGTCAGCACCGGCACCTCGGGGAACCAGGTGAACCCCGCGTAGTCGCTGTCCCGCACGGCGACGACCCCGCCGGGGCGGCACACCCGCCGCATCTCGCGCAGCGCGCCGACCGGGTCGCCCACGTGCTGGAGCACCTGGTGGGCGTGGACCACGTCGAACGCGTCGTCGGGGAAGTCCAGCGCGTGCGCGTCCGCCACCGCGAACCGGACGTTGTCCAGCCCCCGTTCGACCGCCACGGCCCGCGCCTGCTCCAGCACGCCGGCGGACGCGTCCACCGCCGTCACCCGGCCCGGCGCGACCCGCGCGGCCAGGTCCGCCGTGATCGTGCCGGGGCCGCACCCCACGTCCAGCACGTCGAGGCCGGGGCGCACCTCGCCCAGCAGGTACGCCGCCGAGTTCTCCGCCGTACGCCACCGGTGCGAGCGCAGCACCGACTCGTGGTGCCCGTGCGTGTAAACAGCATCCTTCATGGCCCTGCTCCGTCTCCCTCGGGAACGCCAGGGCGGCAACGCTACGGCACGATGCCACATCGCGAGACGCGTTTCTCGCCATGCGGACAGTGGGTGCGGGGTTGTTAACCGCCCGGCCGCCCGGGTACCCGGCACCGCATGATGAAGAAGACCCCGCGGTCCCGGCAGCCGGTGCGGGCGGCCACCGCGGCGCTCGGGGGTGCCCTGCTGGCCGCGCTCGTCGCGGTGGTCCGCCGCCGCGCCGCCCGTGCCGCCGAGCGCCGCCCGCCGCACGCCCCGGAACGGGCGCCCGCCGCACCCGGCACGGAGCCGGGGCCCGCCGCCGAGCCGGTCGAGGTGCGCGTCGTCGCCCCCGGAGCGCCACCCGCCCCGGTCGTACCGCCCCCGCCGGCCGAGCCGCCCGGGCCGTCCACCGACCCGGAGGCACCGCACCACCGAGCCTGAACCGCAACCCATCCACGGGAGGCCCAGTGACCACCCAGCCGCGGCGCCGCCCGCGCGTCCTCATCGTCGGAGCCGGCTTCGCCGGCTACCAGACCGCCCGCGAACTCTCCCGCACGCTGCGCGGCCGTGCCGAGATCGTCCTGCTCAACCCCACGGACTACTTCCTCTACCTGCCGCTGCTGCCGCAGGTCGCCGCCGGCGTCCTCGAACCCCGCCGCGTCACCGTGTCCCTGCCCGGCACCCTCCGCCACGTGCGGCTCGTCCTCGGCGAGGCCGGACGCGTCGACCTGGAGGCGCGCAGGGTCCACTACACGGACCCGGAGGGCACGCCGGGCGAGCTCGGCTACGACCGGCTCGTCCTCGCCGTCGGCAGCGTCAGCAAGCTGCTCCCCATCCCGGGCGTCGCGGAACACGCCACCGGCTTCCGCGGCCTGCCCGAAGCGCTCTACCTGCGGGACCACGTCACCCGCCAGGTGGAGCTCGCGGCGTCCGCGGCGGACCCCGCCGAGTGCACCTCGCGCTGCACCTTCGTCGTGGTCGGCGCCGGCTACACCGGAACGGAGGTCGCCGCCCACGGCAAGATGTTCACCGACGCGCTCGTCCGCAAGCACCCCGCCTGGCCCGAGGGCGTACGGCCCCGCTGGATGCTCCTCGACGTCGCCGACCGCGTCCTGCCCGGACTCGACAAGCGGCTCTCCGACACGGCCGACCAGGTGCTCCGCTCGCGCGGCGTCGACGTCCGCATGGGCACCTCCGTCAAGGAGTCCACGCCCGACGGCGTCCTGCTGGACAGCGGCGAGTTCGTCGAGACGCGCTCCCTGATCTGGTGCGTCGGCGTGCGCCCCGACCCGCTCGTCTCCCAGCTCGGGCTGCCCGTCGAACGCGGCCGGCTCGTCGTCACGCCGCAGTTGGAGGTGCCGGGGCGACCGGGCGTCTTCGCGTGCGGCGACGCCGCCGCCGTACCGGACCTGCACCGGCCCGGCGAGTTCACCCCCATGACGGCGCAGCACGCGTCCCGGCAGGGCAAGGTGGCCGCCCGCAACGTCGCCGCCTCCCTCGGCGTCGGCGACCCCGTTCCGTACCGGCACAGCGACATGGGCTTCGCCGTCGACCTGGGCGGGGTCAAGGCCGCCGCCAACCCCCTCGGCGTGCCCCTCTCGGGGATCGTCGCCGGGGCCGTCACCCGCGGCTACCACCTGGCCGCCATGCCGGGCAACCGGGTCAGGGTGGCCGCCGACTGGCTGCTCGACGCGGCGCTGCCCCGCCAGGCGGTGCAGCTCGGCCTGGTCCGCTCCTGGCAGGTCCCCCTCGACACGGCCTCGCCCGAACTGGCCAAGACCGGCTCCCGACCCCGCGAGGAGTGACATGGAACTCGAAGAACTCACCGAACTCGCCCAGCAGTTGCGCGCCGACGCGGTACGCGCGTCGGACGCGGCGGGCTCCGGCCACCCCACCTCCTCCATGTCGGCCGCCGACATCGCGGCCGTCCTGCTCGCGCACCACCTGCGCTACGACTTCGACCGCCCCGACCACCCCTCCAACGACCGGCTCGTCCTCTCCAAGGGCCACGCCTCGCCCCTGCTGTACGCCCTGTACCGGGCCGCGGGCGCCATCGACGAGGACGAGCTCCTGACCTACCGCACCCTCGGCAGCCGCCTGGAGGGCCACCCCACGCCCCGGCTGCCCTGGGTGGACGTGGCGACCGGCTCCCTGGGCCAGGGCCTGCCCGTCGCCGTCGGCATGGCCCTCGCCGGGCAACGCCTCGACCGGCTCCCGTACCGCGTGTACGTCCTGTCCGGCGACAGCGAGATGGCGGAGGGCTCGGTCTGGGAGGCCGTCGAGCACGCCGCGTACAACCACCTCGACAACCTCACCCTCGTCGTGGACGTCAACCGGCTGGGCCAGCGCGGCCCCACCCGCCACGAACACGACCTGGACGCCTACGCGCGCCGCCTCCACGCCTTCGGCTGGCACGTCGTCGAGGTCGACGGTCACGACGTGCGGGCCGTCGACGCGGCCTTCGCGGAGGCCCGCTCCACCACCCGGCAGCCCACCGCGATCCTCGCCCGCACCCACAAGGGCCGCGGCGTCGAGGCCGTCGAGGACCGCGAGGGCCTGCACGGCAAGCCCCTGCCGGACGCCGGGACGGCGATCGCCGAACTCGGCGGCGTACGCAACATCCGCGTCCGGGTGCAGGCCCCGCCGGACGGCGAGCCGCCGGCCGTCCCGCGGGACACCGAGCCCGAGCTGCCCCGGTTCGACACGGGCGACGAGGTCGCCACCCGCACCGCGTACGGGCACGCGCTCGAAGCGGTCGGCTCGGCCCGCGGCCGGGTCGTCGCCCTCGACGCGGAGGTGAGCGACTCGACGCGGACGGAGTTCTTCGCCAAGGCCCACCCCGACCGGTACTTCGAGTGCTACATCGCCGAACAGCAACTGGTCGCCGCCGCGGTCGGACTGGCCGCGCGCGGCTACGTGCCGTACGCGTCGACGTTCGCCGCCTTCCTCACCCGGGCCCACGACTTCATCCGCATGGCCGCCGTCAGCCGCGCCGGCATCAACCTCGTCGGCTCGCACGCCGGCGTCGCCATCGGCCCGGACGGCCCGTCCCAGATGGGCCTGGAGGACCTGGCGATGCTCCGGTCGGTCCACGGCAGCACCGTCCTCTACCCGTGCGACGCCAACCAGACGGCCCGCCTCGTCGCCGCCATGGCCGACCTCGACGGCATCCGCTACCTGCGCACCACGCGCGGCGACCTGCCCGTCCTGTACGGGCCCGACGAGGAGTTCCCGGTCGGCGGCAGCAAGGTGCTGCGCCGCCACGACGGGGACAAGGCCACGATCGTCGCGGCCGGCGTCACGGTCCACGAGGCCCTCAAGGCCGCCGACGTGCTGGAGCGCGACGGCATCCCCGTCCGCGTCGTCGACCTGTACTCGGTCAAGCCCGTCGACGCCGACACGCTCAACGAGGCCGCCGCGCAGACCGGGTGCCTGCTGACCGTCGAGGACCACCACCCGGAGGGCGGCCTGGGCGACGCCGTCGCCGAGGTCTTCTCGGACGGCCGCCCCGCGCCCCGGATGGCCCGGCTGGCCGTGCGGAACATGCCCACCTCGGCCTCCCCGCAGGAACAGCTGCACGCGGCGGGCATCGACGCCGAGTCCATCGCCGCCGCGGTGAAGCTCCTCGTCGAGCGGGTGGTCGCCTGAGCCGCGCGGCGGCGGAAGGCGCGGAGAACGGCGAAAGGGGGCGCCGGCGGCACGAGGCCGCCGGCGCCCTCCCGCGTCTCCCCCTCCCTACCACCTGTACCAGCGGGACCGCCCGCCGCCCGCCGCCGTCCCCCGCATGAAGAAGCCGAGGAGCCAGACGACGAGGACCGCCAGCGCGACCCACCACAGGACCTTCCAGGCGAACCCGACGCCGAACAGAAGGACCGCCAGCAACAGAACCAGCAGAACGGGAACCATGATGCACCTCCGCACCCCGGATGCCCCGCGACCGCCCCCGTACACGGCGGAGGCGCCCGTCCGCGAGGAGGGTCGACGGGCGCCCCTGTCCTGTGCCCCGCTCCCGGCCGCCGGTGACGGCGGCCGGGCGGCCGGCTCACATGGTGGCCGCCTCGGTCTCCTTCTCGTCGTACGGCCAGCGCAGCAGCGCGCCGAGTCCGCCGACCGGCAGGTCGTCGTCGATCTCCGGCCGTACGCGCAGCACGTCCGCGCCGGTCGCCAGTGCCGACCGCAGCAGCGCGTCGTCCGCCCGCGCGGGCAGCGGCTCGGTGTCGCCCAGGTACTGCGTCTCCGTACGCCGCACCGCGACCTGGTCCGGCCGGGCGCCCACCCACACCTGGCGGTGCGCGTCGGGCCCCTCGGGGCGGATCAGCAGCTCCGCGATCCGGTGCTCGCGCGCCGCCTGGACCAGCGCGGGCACCCCCTCGGCCGCGCTCGCCCCGGCCGCGCTCGCGCCTTCGGGGGCGCGGGCCGCTCGGAACCGGTCCAGCTCCGCCTCGGCGGTACGCCGCAAGAACGCCTCCTTGGCGGCCCGCACGTCCTCGTCGAGCCGCTCCCGCCCCGCGCCGGCGGCCCGGCCGCCGTGCTCGCTCTCGACCACGTCCGCCGTCAGGGCGGCGGGCAGCCGCTCGTGCACCGAGCGCCGCTCGCGCACGTCGCCCGCCAGGACGACCACGTCGACGCCGAGCTCCGGCACGGAATCCGCGATCGCGTCGGCGATCTTCTGGGCGTTCTCCTCCCAGGTGTTCTCCACGCTGAGCTGGAAGTGGCGTTCGGACCAGGTGTTGCTCGACGTGCGGCGCACCGGCCAGTCCCGACCCTGCACCTGCCCGGCCGGCATCGCCCCGATGGGGCTGCGCAGCTCCAGGTCGGCGCCGATCCGGTCGATGTACGCGACCAGGCACACGGGCTCCTGCGCCGCCAGGTCCAGCAGCGGCCCGAGCCGGGGGAGCGCCGACCAGAACACCTGGGTGGGCGCGAGCGGCCGTACGGCCAGCGGCGGGTCCAGGACGACCTCGCCGTGCGTGGCGAACACCGCGCGCCCGGCCTCCCCCGCGGGGCGCGGCCATTCGGCCAGCACCTCGTGGACGGCCCGCACGGTCGCCTCGTCGCAGCCCTGGGCGGCGAGTTCCTCGCAGGCGTTGCGCGCCATGAGCTCCTGCCGCCACTGGGCGGACTCGTCCATCCGCGACGTATCGAGGTACACGCTGGCCCAGGGGCCCGGACGGTCGTAGAGACTGGTCAGAAAGGCGAGTTGCATGGCTCCCTCCCAGAGGCCGGAATGTCCGTTTCGGGCGAGTACCCGTGCGTTCGGACGCCACACGGGCGTGCTGCTGTCGCGTGGACCGGCGTCCCCGCACAGAGTGGAAGCCCGACACACGCGGAGGTGACCCATGTCCGGCAGCCCGCTCCTCGACCGGCACGCGCAGGCGCTCGACCTGTTCTCGTCGCGCGTCCACGCGATCCGGGGGGACCAGTGGGACGCGCCCACACCGTGCAGCGAGTGGTCCGTCCGCGACCTGGTCAACCACCTGACCGGCGAGCAACTGTGGGTCGTCGACCTGGTGCGCGACGGGCGGACCGTCGCGGAGGTCGGCGACACGTACGACGGGGACGTCCTCGGCGACGACCCGGTCGGCGCGTGGGACCGCGCCGCGGCGGGGGCACGGGACGCCTTCCGCGAGGAGGGCGCCCTGGACCGCACGGTGAACCTGTCGTCCGGCGACACGGCGGCCACCGCCTACTGCTCCCAGATGACGGCGGACGCGGTGGTCCACGCCTGGGACCTGTCGCGGGCGATCGGCGCCGACGAGCGGATCCCGCTGCCGCTGGTGGACTTCGCCCTCCAGGAGTTCTCCCCGTACGCCGACTCCCTGCCCTCCTCGGGGCTCTTCGCCGACCCGGTGCCGGCGGCGTCCGGCGCCGACGCGCAGACGAAGCTCCTGAACATGCTGGGCCGCCGCCCCTGAGACGGGGACGGCGGCGGTGCGGGGCCGCGCGCCGCTCCGGCCGGATCCGGTCCGGTCCGGAAAACGCGGCGCGCGGCCACGAGCGGTCAGGCGGCCTTGTGGAACTCCTCGACCAGCGTCGAGCAGAACGCCGGCAGGTCGTCCGGCTTGCGGCTGGTGACCAGGGTGCCGGCCCCGTCGCCGGAGACGACGACCTCCTCGTCGACCCACTCGCCGCCCGCGTTGCGGACGTCCGTCTTCAGGCTCGGCCACGACGTGAGCCGCCGCCCGCGCAGGACGTCCGCCTCGACGAGGGTCCACGGCCCGTGACAGATCGACGCGACCGGCTTGCCGGCCTCGAAGAAGCCGCGGACGAAGGCGACGGCCTTCTCGTCCATGCGGAGCGCGTCGGGGTTGGCGACGCCGCCCGGCAGGACCAGCGCGTCGTACTCGTCCGGTGACACCTCGTCGACCGTCCGGTCGACGGGGAACGTGTCGGCCTTGTCCAGGTGGTTGAAGGCCTGGATCTCCCCGGGCTCCGTCGAGACGAGCTCGGGGGAGTCCCCGGCGTCGGTCACCGCCTGCCACGGCTCGGTGAACTCGACCTGTTCGACGCCCTCGGGCGCGATGAGAAACGCGATGCGCACGATGAGCTCCCCTTCCTCATGTTCCTCATGCGGTGTCGGTGTTCGGTTCCGCCCTGCTGATGTCCGCGAGGACCGACCCCGGGTCCTGCGAGATCGCCAGGTCCCCGAGGCTGACCACGCCGAGCGGCCGGCCGTCCTCGACCACCGGCAGCCGCCGCACGGCGTGCCGCCGCATCAGCCGCACGGCGGTCGCGACCTCGTCGTCCGGCCCCACGCACACGGGGTCCGGGGTGCACACGGTCTCGGCGTTCACGGTCAGCGGGTCGGCGCCCTCGGCGACCGCCCGTACGGTGATGTCCCGGTCCGTCACCACCCCGACGAGCAGGTCCCCGTCGGCGACGAGCACGTCGCCGATGTCCTGCGCCCGCATCAGCTGGGCCGCCTCGACCAGCGAGGCGTCGGGGCGGACGGCGGCGACGCCCGCCGTCATGACCTCTCTCACGAGCTGTGCCACGGCTGCCGTCACTCCCTCCGTCGCCCCTCGCCGTCACCTGCGGTGCAGGGCGACTGCCACGTCCTGCACGCTGCGGTACGTGCGGTCACCGGGAAGGTCCTCCACACGTTCCGTGAGCGGATCGGGGGCGTGCCGCTCCCGCAGGACGCGCAACAGGTCCCCCCGGTGCGCCGGGAACGGGGTGCGGGCCAGGTGCCGGGCCAGTTCCAGGCGCAGCGCCTCGAACGTGTCGCCCGGTACGCGCCCGTAGGCCAGCTCCGGGTCGTCGTCAGCCACCGGTTCGGGGTCGTGCCACTCCTCCGTCCGGGTGGAATGGCCGGACCGGAGCAGCCCTTCGAGCTGGTGCTTCATCGCGTCGTCCTGACGCCGGCTGAGCCGGTCGCTGCCTCGCTGCATGGCGCCCTCCCAGGTGCCGCGTGTGTCGGTCGCCGGGCGGGTACCCGACGCGGCCGAGGCAAACCCCGGCGTACGCCGCCCGCCGGTTTGGGCACGAGGGGCGGGGGGACTCGCCGCTGCGGCCGACTGGGCCCGGACGGAGGGACGGGGCGATGGACGTGATGGCCGTACTGATCGCCTTGCTGCTGCCGCCCGCGCTGCTCGCGGTGGTCATGGCGATGTCGGGCTACGAGGACCTGGTCCTGCCCGCCGACCCCGCCGACCCGGCGGGCGAGGTGAAGGGGAGCACGGCCGTCGAAGCGGCCGTCGAAGCGGCCGTCGAAGGGGGAGAGGCGCCCCTGGCGTGAGGCCCGGCGGGCGGGGCGGAGGGGCACGGCCGCCGCCCGGGGAGCCAGAGGATCCCCCCGGAGCCGGAGCCAGAGCCGGAGCCGGAGCCGGGCTCCGGAAAGGCCCCCTTCACCCGAACGGAGTAACGCCGTGCCCTGCGGCGCCCACCGCGCGGCGCCCGCCCGCCGCGTTCCGGGCCGGCGTGCCGGATCTGCGGATATACCGTGCCGCGCATCTCCGGCCCACCGGTGGGACCAGGGGATTCCGCCGCGCGGACCCGGCTTTGCGCAAGCCGTTCCGGGCGGTCGCCCGGAGAGTGGGTTCAAGGCGTTTGCCACCGCGGGCCCCGGGCAGGCGCATCTCGTGCTTCGGACCGGAGGCACGTCCGTGGGAGCGGATCGCCGCTCCGGACGTGCGTGTCCGCGTCCGGTCCGGGCGGAGCTTCCCCGGGGTGACAGCCAACCGTCAGCGCCGTTCAGGGAGCTGAGAACCACATGCCTACGCTCGCTCACACGAAGCATCCGCACGATGACGCGCCCGACACCGCCGAGGCGTTCCAGCGTCTGGCGGCGCTGCCGCCCGGCGAGGAACGGGACCGCGTGCGCCAGGACATCGTGCGCGCCTGGCTGCCGATGGCGGACCGGCTGGCCGGCCGGTTCCGCAACAGGGGCGAGGCGCTGGAGGACCTCAAGCAGGTCGCCGCGCTCGGCCTGGTCAAGGCGGTCGACCGGTACGACCCCTCACGCGGCGCGGCCTTCGAGAGCTTCGCCGTGCCCACCATCACCGGCGAGATCAAGCGGCACTTCCGGGACCACATGTGGACCCTGCACGTGCCGCGCCGCGTCCAGGACCTGCGCGGCCGGGTCCGCGTGGCCTACCAGGAGCTCTCCCACTCGGTCGGCGGCCGTGCCCCCACGGTCGCGGAGATAGCCGAGAAGGCGGGGATGACGGAGGAGGAGGCCGTCGCCGGCCTCGAAGCCCTCGACAGCTTCACCGCCCTGTCGCTCGACGCCGAACTGCCCGGCACCGAGGACGGCTACACCCTCGTCGACGCGCTCGGCGGACCCGACCCGGCCCTCGACGTGGTCGTCGACCGCGAGGCCGTCAAGCCGAAGCTCCGCACGCTGCCGGAACGCGAGCAGAAGATCCTCTACATGCGGTTCTTCCGCGACATGACCCAGAGCAGCATCGCCGAGGACCTCGGCATCTCCCAGATGCACGTCAGCCGCCTCATCAGCCGCTGCTGCACCCGGCTGCGCGAGGACATCATGCGGGACGCCGCGTAGGCCCGCCGGTGCCGTCGCCCGCGCCCGGCCGCGCACCGGCCGGAAGACCCCGGCGCCCGCCGCGCTCCCCCCGGCCGCGCCGACCGCTAGGGGGCGGGCGGGCCCGGGCGGCGCATGGCCAGCCCGACGTGGCGGGACAGCACGTCCGCGGCCTGCGCCTCCGCCATCGAGAACGCCCGCCGGGCCCGGGTGCGCAGCAGGGTCAGCACGCCCAACACCTCCGGCCCGCCCGCACCGCCCGTCGCGGCGTCGCCGACGACCGGCAGGCACAGCAGCGAGCTGGCCTCGGCGCGCACCAGCACGGCCGCCCCGTCGGCGTCCGTACCGAGCGCCAGCGCGTCCTCGGGGCGTACCTGCAAGGACGCCGATCCGCCCGCCGCGACCTCCGCGACCAGGGGGCAGTCCGCCGGGTCCTGCCCGGCGAGCACCTTCGCCAGCGTGTCGTCGTCCGGCGGCCCCAGGACCACCGCGCGGCGAACCGGCCCGGCGGGCCCGCCCGCGCCGAGGCCGCCCGCCGTGAGGTCGGCGATCACCCAGTCCGCGAACCGGTCGTGCAGCACCCGCGCCGCCGCCACCAGGGCGCCCCGCGCGTCCCCCGGAGCGGTGCGCAGCAGGGTCGTCGCGACGGCGTCGACCAGGTCCAGCGTCCCGGCCCGCTCGGTGGCCTCGGCCAGGTTCGGCACGCTCCCCAGCCGCCGGGCCCGCCCCCGCGCCCCGGCCGGAGCCGCCGCGGGGAGGGACGCGTCCGCCGCGGAGGAGCGCCGCCCGACCCCGGCGGGCCCGGTCGGCCCGGTGCCGGCGACGCCCGGCTGGAGGACGGCCACGACGGTCTGCTGCGGTTCCCCCGGAAGGATCAGCGCGGCGAGCGTGGCCCGCACCGGCTCCTTCGGCCGCTGCTGGAGCCGCACCGTCAGGCTCCGCCCGCCCTCCCCGCGTGCGGTGGCGGCGGCCTGCGTGCGGAACGGCGCCCGGTCGCCCGGAGTGAGCAGCGCGGACAGGGGACGGCCCGTCGCGTACCCGGCCCGGACGCCGGTGAGCGTCGTCGCGGCCAGGTTCATCCGCCGGACCACCGTGTCCCGGTCGATCAGCACCACCGGCAGCGGCAGCCGCTGGAACACCGTCTTCAGCAGCTGGCGCTCCTGCCGCTCCGCCGACGTGCCCTCCGGGGCGCGCGCCGCCAGCCGCTCGTACCGGGGCCACAGCGTCTCCGCCGCGTGCTGGAGCTCGAACAGGGCGGCGTCCAGCACGCCCCGCTGCTCCTCCGGCGGCAGGGCGCGCGCACTGCGCAGCTCCGCCACCCGCCGGACGAAGTCGGCGAGGTCCTCGCCGAACGCGCCGGTCTCGCTCATCCCCGGGCCCCCGCTCCGCCCGGCGTGTCCACCCCGGATCCCACTCCAGCACCTCCCTCCGGCGCGCACACCCGCGCGCGCCCTCCGCCCGTATGCCCCGTCGTCCGCATATCAGCACGGTAACCGCGCGCACGCCCCCCGGCCCCGCGCCGTTTCGCCCCGCGCGCAGCGGGCAACCGCACCCCGGAAGGAGACGCCGCCCCATGCTGATCGAGCCCGAGTACGAAGGAACCGACTCGGCGTTCGCCGTACGCCGACTCCAGCAGCTCGCCGAGCAGTGCGTCCGCTCCGTCCCGGCCTGCTGCGGCGCGGTCGCCACCCTCGGCGACGACGACGAGCGGGAGCGGGGCGAGCGCCGCACCACCGCCACGCACCCGGACCTCGCCGCCCTCGTCGGCGTCCAGCTCGACTCCGGCGACGGGCCCATCAGGACGGCGCTCGACAGCGGCGAGCCCGTCATCGCCGCGGACCTGCTCCACGACGACCGGTGGCCCGCCTACCGCGCCGCCGCCCTCGGCGCCGGCGTGCGCTCCAGCGTCACCCTGCCGTTCCACCGCGCCGGCGTCCTCGTCACCCTCAACCTGTACGGCTTCCGCCCCGGCTCCCTGGCCAACGCCGCGCGCGGCCCCGCCGCCGTCCTCGGCGAGGAGGCCACCGCGGGCCTCGTCCGCGACCGCCGCTACCGCGCCGCCCTCACCGAGGTCGGCCAGCTGGAGACCGCGCTGCGCTCCCGGCCCGTCATCGACCAGGCCGGCGGCATCGTCATGCACGTGCTGGGCTGCGGCGTCGAGGAGGCGTACGCCGTGCTGCGGCGCGTCTCCCAGCTCACCAACCGCAAGCTCGCCGACGTGGCCGCGCAGATCGTGCGGACCCGCGGCCGGGGCCTGGAGAAGGAGCTGGCCCGGCTGGCCCCGCCGCCGGCCCCCCGCTTCCCGAACGGCGAACCCGCGTGAACCTCCGTATAACTCCGTATGAAGGGTCCGGGTCCGCAGACGTACGGGAGGCCGTGGTGACGCGCAGCTCCGCCCACGGGCACGGGCAGGTGCGCCACGCCCCGCCCGCCCCCGACACCGGCCTGCCCGTGGTCGGGGAGCTCGCCGAGCTGCTGGCCGGCGCCGCCTCCCGGCCCGACCCCGAACCCCCCGGCGGCGGCCCCCTCCTGCGCGAGGCGGCCTGCGGCTACTGGACGCGGCGCGGCCTGCGCTGCCACCCCGGGGACCTCGCCGCCTCGCCCGGCACCGGGCCGCTGCTGACCGCGCTGCTCGCCGCGCACGGCGGCGACGTGCTGGTGCCGCGGCCCTGCCCGCTCTCCTGGGCCCCGCAGGCCCGCCTCCTGGGCCGGACCGCCTTCCACGTGCCGACCCCCGCCGAGTGCGGCGGCGTCCCCGATCCGTACGCGCTCCTGGAGACCGTACGGCGGGTGCGCGCGGAGGGCGGTCGTCCCGCCGTCCTGCTGCTCAGCGTCGCCGACGACCCCACCGGCACCGTCGCCCCGCCCGAACTCGTCCGCGAGGCGTGCGAGGCGGCCGTCGGGGAGGGGCTGCACGTCGTCAGCGACGAGACCTGGCGGGACACCGTGCACCGGCCGCACGACACGGTCTTCGTCAGCCCCGCCGAGATGTGCCCCGACGACGTCACCGTCCTGTGCGACCTCGCCGGCGCGGTCGTCCCCGCCTCCTGGCCCGCAGCCGTCGCCCGCTTCCCCACCGGCGCCCCCGGCGCCGCCCACCGCGCCCGCGCCCTCGACGTGCTCACCGCGCTCGGCGCCGACCTGCCCGGCCCGCTGGCCGCGGCCGTCGCCCACGCCCTGGACGAGCCGGAGGCCGTCACCGCGCGGAACGCCGCCGCGACCGCCCTGCACGCCCGCGTGGCCGCCGAGGCCCACCGCCGGGTGCTCGCGGCCGGGGCCCTCGCCCTGCCGCCCGAGGCCGGCCGCCACCTGTACGCGGACCTCGGCCCGCTCCGCGGCCCCCTCGCCGCGCGAGGCGTCACCGACTCCATCGAACTGGAGGACCACCTGAGCGCGCGGCTGGGCGTCCCCGTCCCCGGCGGCCACCGCTTCGGCGACGAACCCGGCGCCCTGCGCGTCCGCCTGGCCACCACCCCGCTGCTGGGCGCCACCCCGGCCGAACGGCTGGAGGCCCTCGACGCCGGCGACCCCCTGGACCTGCCGCACGTGACAGAGGCCCTCGAGGCCCTGTCGGCCGCGCTCGGCGACGCCACCGCGCGCACGGACCGCACCGGAACCGCTGGAGGAGCCCGCAGATGACGGACGGGACGCCCACCGACCTCACCGCCCCCGCCGCGCACCCCGAGCGCGGGCCGGACCCCCGGACGGCGCCCCGGCCGCTGGGCGAGACCCGCGTCTGGCCCCGATCCTTCGCCGGCCGCCTCACCGCGCCGCTGCCCGGCGTGCGCGCCTTCGCCCGCCTGGCCCGCGAGGGCTCCGCGGCCGTACGCCCCGGCAGCGACGGCCTGCGCGACGTCCCGAGGCTGCCGTTCGCCCCCGGCCCGCTGCCCCCCGCCGACCCGGACACGGTGGCCGTCACCTGGGTGGGCCACGCCAGTTGGATCGTCCGCGTCGGCGGCCTCACCGTCCTCACCGACCCCGTGTGGTCCCGCCGCATCCTCGGCACCCCGGCCCGCGTCACCCCCGTCGGCGTCCGCTGGGAGGACCTGCCGCCCGTCGACGCGGTCGTCATCAGCCACAACCACTACGACCACCTGGACGCGCCCACCCTGCGCAGGCTCCCGCGCACCACGCCGCTGTTCGTCCCCGCCGGACTCGGCCGCTGGTTCCGCCGCCGCCGCTTCACCACCGTCACCGAGCTCGACTGGTGGGAGTCGGCCGAGCTGCGCGGCGTCCGCTTCGACTTCGTCCCGGCCCACCACTGGTCCAAGCGGTCCCTCACCGACACCTGCCGCTCCCTGTGGGGCGGCTGGGTCATCGGTGACCGCCGCCGGCGGCGCGTGTACTTCGCCGGCGACACCGGCTACGGCCACTGGTTCCGCCGCATCGCCGACCGCCACCCCGACATCGACCTGGCGCTGATGCCCATCGGCGCGTACGCCCCCCGCTGGTGGCTCGGCGACGTCCACACCGACCCGGAGGAGGCCGTTCGCGCCTTCCAGGACCTCGGCGCCCGCGTCATGGCCCCGATGCACTGGGCGACCTTCGTCCTGTCCTCCGAACCGGTCATGGAGCCCCTGACCCGCCTCCACGCCGCCTGGGAGTCCGCGGGCCTGCCCCGCGACCGCCTCTGGGACCTGGCGATCGGCGAGTCCCGCGTCCTGGGGTGAGGGCGCCCCTCACCCGCCGGGGCCGGGGCCCGTCCGCCACCCCCGCCGCACCCGCCGCCACGCCCCCGGCACGGCGCCCACCAGCAGTGCCAGCGCCACCGCCGCCGCCACGCCCTGCCAGGGCCGCGGGAACAGCGACCCGCCCGCCACCCCGATCAGCTGGTACGTCGCCGTCCACGCCAGCACCGCCGGCACGTCGCCCCGCACGAACCGGGCCGGCGGCATCCGGGCCAGCAGGCACGCCAGCATCACCGGGATCCGCCCCGCCGGCACCAGCCGGGACAGCACCAGCACCGGCACCCGGTGCCGCCGCAGCTTCTCCTGGGCCCGCTCCAGCCGGTCCGGCGCCGCACGGGCCCGCAGCGCCGCCAGCCACCGCGACCCGCCCCGCGACGTGACCCCGCGCCGCCCCAGCCAGTACAGCGCCGCGTCCCCCGCGAGCGCCGCCGCCGCGGCCACCAGGAAGACGGACAGCGACGCGAACGGCGTGCTCTGGTGGAACGCCACGACCCCCGCCGAACTGACGACCGCCCCCGTCGGCACGACCGGCACCAGCGCGCCCAGCGCGACCAGCAGGAACAGCGACGGGTAGCCGATCGCCCGCTGCGTCCCCTCCGGGGGGAGCTGGCCGACCAGCTCCGCGATCACCACGCCGTCCCCGGCCGCACGCGCTCCCCGTGCCCGGGCAGGTGCACCGCGACACCGGGCGCCAGCCGCGCCGCCAGCCGGGCGAACTCGCCGCCCGGCGCGTGGAACTCGTGCGGCCGCACCGCGTCCATCCCGATCGGCCAGTACGTGCCGTAGTGCACCGGCACCGCCGCCCGGGGGGCCAGCGCGGCCAGGGCCTGCGCGGCGCGCCCCGCGTCCAGGTGCCCGTGGCCCAGGAACGGGCCCCACCCGCCGACCGGGAGGAGCGCCACGTCGACCTCGCCGACCGCGGCGGCCATCCCGTCGAACAGCCCCGTGTCCCCCGCGAAGTACGTGCGCGCCGCCCCCCGGATCACGTACCCGAGCGCGGGGGAGCGGTGCGGCCCCACCGGCAGCCGCCGCCCGTCGTGCGCGGCCGGCACCGCCCGCACCACCACCGGCCCCGCCTTCACCTCGTCGCCGGCGCCGACCTCGGTGACCCGCAGCCCCGCCAGCCGCCGCAGCCCGGGCACCGCCCGGGGCGCGCCGCGCGGCACCACCAGCCGCGTACCGGGCGCGAGCCGGGCCAGCGACGGCAGGTGCAGGTGGTCGGCGTGCAGGTGCGACACGAGCACCAGGTCGGCCACCGCCGCCTCGGGCGGCGGCAGCGCGCCCCGGCGCCTGCGCAGGTGCGCCAGCCGCCGCACGAACAGCGGGTCCGTCAGCACCCGCACACCGGAGTCCTCGACCGTGCAGGTGGCGTGTCCCCACCAGGTGACCTCCATGCCAAGAGCGTAGAGCGCCGGCCTCCTCCGGCGGGCTCCATCGGGAGTAGGGTCGGCCCATGGACGACGTACGCGTGGCGGCGATCGCCAGCCTGACGCCGCTCGAGGAACTCGACAGCGACCCGTTCCTGGTCGACACGCGCAGCCAGCACGCGATGTGCGAACGGTGGGCGGCCGACAAGGGCTACGTCGTCAGCCGCCAGCTCCTCTTCTACGGGCTGCGCCCCGACCACCGCACGCTGTGGGCGGACGTCGAGGAGGGCGCCGTCGACCTGTTCGTCGCGCCCAACGAGCGCGTCCTGGAGCGGGCCCTGACGTCGGCGCGGGACTTCTCCGCCGAGTGCGCGCGGCGCGGCGTGCGCCTGGAGACCGCCGGTCTCGACGAGCCCTCGTACGACGCGGAGACGAAGGCCCGCGTGCACCGCCGGCTGTCCATGCCCACCGCCGGCTACGACGGCTGCTGACCCGCCCGCCGTCCGCCGCCCCGATCCGCCGGCCGGCCGCCGCCCCGGTGCGGTGTGCCACGCTGGAGCCCCGGACGGAGACGGGCGAAAGGCGGATGGCGTGGTCGTCGGACGGTGGAGGTCGGCGGGTCGCGCCGCCCTGCGGGTCGTCGTGGTGTGGGCCGTGTCGACGCTCACCCTGCTCGTCCTGGCCGGGGCGCTGCCCGACTTCCAGCTCCAGTCCGACGACGGCGACAGCGTCACCCGGACGGCCGTCACGGCCGCCTGGGGCGCCGGCGCGTTCGGCCTGCTCGGCGCGTTGGTGTGGCCCTTCGTCGTACGGGCGCTGCTGCTCGTCCCGGCGCTCGTTCTCGGCGTGCTCGTGTTCTTCCTCAACGGATCGCTGCTGCTGGTCGCGCTCTGGCTGATCCCCGACGGGCGCGGCGAGTCCGACCCGGAGAACGCCGTCGTCGTGGCCGCCGTCATGTCCGCGGTGGCGTCCGCGACCTCCACCGCCCTCGCCGTCCGCGACGACGACGCCTACCGGCGGCGCCTGTACCGACTCGCCGGGCGCGGCGCCGCCCCCGCGCCCGGCGCCGCGCCCGGCACGGTCTTCCTGCAGCTCGACGGCGTCGGCCACCGGGTGCTGCGCGACGCCCTCGACGCCGGGCTGATGCCGACGCTCGCCGCCTGGGAGCGGACCACGCACCGGCTCACCCCGTGGCGCACCGACTGGTCCAGCCAGACCGGCGCCAGCCAGCTCGCCCTGCTGCACGGCACCAACCACGACGTGCCCGCGTTCCGCTGGTACGAGAAGGACACCGGCCGCCTCATGGTGAGCAACCGGCCCGCCGGCGCCGCCGAACTCCAGCGCCGCGCCGCCGCCCGCACCGGCGACCCGGGGCTCCTGGCCGACGACGGGGCCAGCCGGGGCAACCTCTTCGGCGGCGGCGCCGACCAGCTCGCCCTGGTGCTGTCGGTCTCCGGCCGCCGCGGTCCCGGCACCCGCTCCCGCGCCGGGTACTTCGCCTACTTCCGGGACCCGGCCAACGCCACCCGCACCGCGATGGCGTTCGTCGCGGAGGTCTTCCGGGAGGTCGGCCAGTCGCTCGCCGCCCGGCTGCGGGGCGACCGGCCGCGCGTGCCGCGCGGCGGCCTGTACCCGTTCGTCCGGGCCTTCGCGACGGTCGTGGAGCGGGACGTGGTGGTCGCGGCCGTGATGGGCGACGTGCTGGCCGGGCGGACGGCCGTGTACGCCGACCTCGTGGCGTACGACGAGGTCGCCCACCACTCGGGGCCGCGCAGCGGGGACGCGGCGAAGGTCCTGGAGAGCCTCGACCGGTGCGTCGGGCTGATCGCGAAGGTCGCCGGGCACGCCCCGCGCCCGTACCGGATCGTCCTGCTCTCGGACCACGGCCAGAGCTTCGGCGAGACCTTCGAGAGCGCGTACGGGCTGACGCTCCGCGACCTCGTGCGGGTGGGCTGCGGCCTGCCGGTCTCCCGGCGGGCCCGGAGGGCCCGGCGCGGCGCCGGCGGCGCGGAGGCCCGGGGCGCGCTGCGCAGCGCGCTGCACCGGCCGGGCGAGGGGGAGCGGCGCGAGGAGCGCCCGGCGCGCGGCGCGGGCCCGGTGGTGCTGGCCTCCGGGAACCTGGGGCTCGTGTCCTTCCCCGACGTGCCGCACCGGATGTCGCGCGAGGAGATCGACCACCGCTACCCGGGGCTGCTGCGGACCCTCGCCGGGCACCCCGGCATCGGCTTCGTCCTGGTGCGTTCCGAGCGGCACGGGTCGGTGGTGCTCGGCGCGGACGGGTTCGAGGCGCCGGTCGCCGAGCTGACCGACGCGTCGGGGCCGCTCGCCGCGTTCGGGCCGGGCGCCGCCGACGCGATCCGGCGCACCGACGGGTTCCCGCACGTCGCGGACATCATGGTCAACTCGATGTACGACCCGGGGACCGGACGGGTCCACGCCTTCGAGGACCAGGTGGGTTCGCACGGCGGGCTCGGCGGCGGCCAGTCCGAGGCGTTCCTGCTGTGGCCGCGCGAGCTGTCGGCGCCCGTCGGGGAGGGCGGGGCGCTGGTGGGCGCGGAGGCCGTGCACCGGGTGCTGCGGCGCTGGCTGGAGGAGGGGCGCCGTCCGGAGGAGCGTGCCGGGGGGCGTCCCGGGACGTCGGCCGCCTCCCCGCAGGAATCGCCGTCAGCCCCACAAGCGGACGAAGCATTTCCGGTTGTGGAGGGTCTCGCACCGGACAAAAAAGGGTGATTTGGAGCGCTGTTTCGCCGTACGCCAGCATGAGGAACGTTTGTACGGAGAAAGGCGCACCACCCCATGGCCACGGTCATCACCCCGGACACCGGGCACGACACCCACCCGACCCCTCCCTCCGGTTCCTCCGGCGCGCGGAAGGGCGAGGGAGCGGACGGCGGCGGGCGCGCGCGGCGGTTCGGCCTCCCCGTCGCCACCGCCCTGGTCATGGGCAACATCATCGGCGGCGGCATCTTCCTGCTGCCCGCGTCCGTGGCGCCGTACGGCACGATCAGCCTCGTCGCGTTCGCCGTCCTCACCGCCGGCGCCCTCGCCCTCGCCCTGGTCTTCGGGCGGCTCGCGGAGCGGCACCCGCGCACCGGCGGCCCGTACGTGTACGCCCGCGAGGCGTTCGGCGACTTCGCCGGGTTCCTGTCGGCCTGGTCGTACTGGATCACCGCCTGGGTCTCCAACGCCGCCCTCGCCGTCGCCGCCGTCGGCTACCTGGACGTGCTGCTGCCGCTGCACGGCTCGGTCCCCGCGACGATCGCCGCCGCGCTCCTCGTGCAGTGGCTGCCCGCCCTCGCCAACCTGGCCGGCACCCGGTACGTCGGCGCCGTCCAGGTGGTCGCCACCGTCCTGAAGTTCGTCCCGCTGCTGCTCGTCGCCGTGGGCGGGCTGTTCTTCTTCGACGCGGACAACCTGGGCCCCTTCCAGGGCAGCGACTCCGGTGCGTTCGGCGCGGTCTCCGCGTCCGCGGCGATCCTGCTGTTCAGCTACCTCGGCGTCGAGTCGGCCGCCGTCAGCGCCGGCGAGGTCCGCGACCCGCGGCGCAACGTCGGCCGCGCCACCGTCCTCGGCACCCTCGGCGCCGCCGCCCTGTACCTGCTCGGCACGGTCGCCGTGTTCGGCACCGTCGCCCACGACCGGCTCGTCGACTCCTCCGCGCCGTTCTCCGACGCCGTCGACGCCATGTTCGGCGGCACCTGGGGCGGTACGGCCGTCGCCTGCATGGCCGTCGTGTCGGTGGTCGGCGCCCTCAACGGCTGGACCCTGCTGAGCGCCCAGACCCCGTACGCCGCCGCCCGCGACGGGCTGTTCCCGCGCGCCTTCACCCGCCGCAGGCGGGGCGTCCCGACCTTCGGCGTCCTCGTCACGGTCGTCCTCGCGTCCCTGCTGACCGTCTACAACTACACGGCCGGCTCCGACGGCGTCTTCGAGACGCTGGTCCTCGTCACCACGTTCACGGCGACCGTCCCGTACCTGCTGTCCACGGCCGCGCAGATCTACTTCCTGCTCTCCGGGCGGCGCGACCGGGTGCGGGGCTCCCGGCTCGTCCGCGACGGCGTCCTCTCCGCGCTCGCGTTCGGCTTCTCCCTGTGGCTGGTCGCCGGGTCCGGGTACGCCGCCGTCTACCAGGGCGTGCTGTTCCTCTTCGCCGGGGTCCTCGTGTACGCGTGGATGTCGGCCCGCAGGGACCGCGGGGTCCACGAGGACCGCGAGCCCCGCGACGCCGCCTGACGCGCCCGGCGCACCGGCGCCGCCGGTGCGGGGTCAGGCGGAGCCGGGCGCCGACAGGCCCGCCGCGGACCGCGCCAGCGCGTCCAGGACCGGCCGGATCAGCGGATGCCCCTCGGCGCCCCGCCGCACCGCGGCGAAGACCCGGCGGAACGCCGCGGGGCCCGCCACCGGCCGGACCACCACGTCCTTCAACTCGATGCCGCGCAGCGCCGAGCGCGGCACGAGCGCCACCCCCGCCCCCGCCCCCGCGAGCGCCACGACCGCGCGGAAGTCGTCCGACACGTGCACCAGCCGCGGCTCGAACCCCGCCAGCTCGCAGGCGAGCAGCACCATGTCGTGGCACGGGTTGCCGGGGGACTGGCCGATCCAGTCGCTCTCCGCGAGCGCCGCCAGCGCCACCTCCGGCCCCCGCGCCAGCGGGTGCCCCGCCCGCAGCACCGCGTCGAACGGCTCCGCGTACAGCGGCACCCGCGCCAGCCGCCGGTCGCCCTCGCGCGGCGCGCCCCGGTACTCCACGGCCAGCGCCAGGTCGGCCTCGCCGTCCAGGACGAGCGGCAGCGACTCGTCGCCCTCCGCGTCCCGCACCCGCAGCCGGATCCCCGGGTGCCACTCGGCCAGCCGCCCGATCGCCGGGGCCAGCACCTCCGCGATGCCCGTCGCGAACGCCGCGACCGACACCTCGCCCGCCGTCCCGTCCGCGTACGCCGCGAGCTCCGCCTCGGCGCGCTCCAACTGCGCCAGCACCTCGTTGGCGTGCTCCAGCAGGATCTCCCCGGCCGGCGTGAGCCGTACGCCCCGGCCGCTGCGGGTCAGCAGGGTGTGCCCGGTCTCCTGCTCCAGCGCGGCGAGCTGCTGGGAGACGGCGGACGGCGTCAGGTACAGCGCTGCGGCGGCGGCGGTCACCGTGCGGTGGTCCGCCGCCGCCCGCAGTATGCGCAGCCGGCGGGGGTCGATCACCCCGCCATTGTCACCCGGCCGCCGGAAGCGGCGTCACGCGCCCATCGCCGCCCGCGCGTCCACGAACGCCGCCACCGCGCGCTCCACGTCCGCCGTGGAGTGCGCCGCCGACAACTGCACCCGGATCCGGGCCTGACCCATCGGCACGACCGGGTACGAGAACCCGATCACGTACACGCCGCGCTCCAGCAGCAGCTCCGCCATCCGCGCCGCCTCCGCCGCGTCCCCGATCATCACGGGCGCGATCGCGTGGTCGCCGGGCAGGACCTCGAAGCCCTCCTCGGCCATCCGCGTGCGGAACAGCTTCGTGTTCGCGTCGAGCCGCTCCCGCAGGTCGCCCGCCGACTCCAGCAGGTCGAGGACCTTCAGCGACGCGGCGGCGATCACCGGGGCGAGCGAGTTGGAGAACAGGTACGGGCGGGACCGCTGCCGCAGCAGCTCCACGATCTCGGCGCGCGCCGCCACGTAGCCGCCGGACGCGCCGCCCAGCGCCTTGCCGAGGGTGCCGGTGACGATGTCCACGCGGTCCATCACGCCGTGCAGCTCCGGCGTGCCCCGGCCGCCCGCGCCGACGAACCCGACGGCGTGCGAGTCGTCGACCATGACCATCGCGTCGTACCGGTCGGCGAGGTCGCAGATCTCCCGCAGCGGCGCCACGTAGCCGTCCATCGAGAACACGCCGTCCGTGACGATCAGCCGGCGCCGGGCACCCGCCGCCTCCTTCAGCCGGGCCTCCAGCTCGTCCATGTCGCGGTTGGCGTACCGGTAGCGGGCGGCCTTCGACAGGCGGATGCCGTCGATGATCGACGCGTGGTTCAGGGCGTCGGAGATCACCGCGTCCTCGGGGCCGAGGAGCGTCTCGAAGACACCGCCGTTCGCGTCGAAGCAGGAGGAGTACAGGATCGTGTCCTCCTGCCCGAGGAACGCCGACAGCCTCCGCTCCAGCTCCTTGTGGATCTCCTGCGTGCCACAGATGAACCGCACGGACGCCATGCCGTAACCCCACCGGTCCAGGGCGTCCTTGGCCGCCGCGACGACCTCGGGGTGGTCGGCCAGACCCAGGTAGTTGTTGGCGCAGAAGTTCAGCACGTCACCGGGCGCGCCGCCCGCCGTGACGGCGACGGACGCGGACTGCGGGGTGCCGATGACCCGCTCGGGCTTGTACAGCCCGGCGTCCCGGATCTCGTCGAGGGTGGCGCGCAGTTCGTCACGCACGGACACGAACATGAGGGGTGCTCCTAGGGATCGGTACGGGGGCGAGTGGGGTGGAGGGGCGCGGTGGACGCGCGGGGAGGGCGCGGGCCCGGCAGAGGCGGCGCCGGGCCCGGCCGGCCTCTGCCGGGCTCCCGGCGCCCGGAGCCGGGCCGGGCGCCGCCTACGCGGTCCAGTCGAGGATGATCTTGCCGCTGCGCGCGGTCGCGGCCTCGTCGAACGCGGCGTCGAAGTCCTTGTACGCGTACTTGCCGGTGATCACCGGGCTCAGGTCGAGGCCGCCCTCCAGCAGCACGGTCATCGCGTACCACGTCTCGAACATCTCCCGGCCGTAGATGCCCTTGATCGTGATCATCGACGTCACGATCTTCGACCAGTCGACCGGGAACTCCTCCGCGGGCAGGCCGAGCATCGCGATGCGCCCGCCGTGGGTCATGTTGGCGACCATGTCGCGCATCGCCTCGGGGCGGCCGGACATCTCCAGGCCGATGTCGAAGCCCTCCCGCAGCCCCAACTGCCTCTGCGCGTCCGCGATGCCGGTCCGCGCGACGTTCACCGCGAGGGTCGCGCCGACCTGGCGGGCCAGCTCCAGCCGGGGCTCGCTCACATCGGTGATCACCACGTTGCGCGCACCGGCGTGCCGGGCCACGGCCGCCGCCATGATGCCGATCGGCCCGGCCCCCGTGATCAGCACGTCCTCGCCGACGAGCGGGAACGACAGCGCCGTGTGCACCGCGTTGCCGAACGGGTCGAAGATCGCCGCGATGTCGGGGTCCACCTCCGTGCGGTGCACCCACACGTTGGACGCGGGCAGCGCCACGTACTCGGCGAACGCCCCGTCCCGCCCGACGCCCAGCCCGACCGTGGCACGGCACAGGTGCCGCCGACCCGCCAGGCAGTTGCGGCACTTGCCGCACACGAGGTGGCCCTCGCCGCTCACCAGGTCGCCGACCTCGACGTCCCGTACGTCGGAGCCGACCGCGGCGACCTCGCCGACGAACTCGTGCCCGAGGACCAGCGGCGTCGACACGGCCTGTTGCGCCCAGCCGTCCCAGGAGCGGATGTGCAGGTCGGTGCCGCAGATACCGGTGCGCAGCACTCTGATCAGCACGTCGCCGGGGCCCGTCTCGGGCTCGGGGACGTCCATCAGCCACAGGCCGGGCTCGGCCTTCTGCTTGACGAGGGCCTTCATCGCGGCGACTCCAGGCGGGGAAGAGGGGGTGGACGCGACCAATCTGCCGATCGCGGACGGCCGCGTCCATCGAGGTTTTCTTAAGCGGGCCCACAGTCCAGCTTCACGCGCCCCGCCGACCGGGTGACACCCCCGCTCCAGGCCGGCCCGCGGCGGCTTCCGGGGCCCTGGAAGCCGCCCCCGTTCGGCCCCGCCACGCGGACGGGGCCGAACGGGGGCCCGCCGGGGGCGGCCACCGCCGGCCCCTCCGCCCCGGAGGCGGTGCCCCGCCCCCGCGCCCGGGCTCCGGCGCCGTGCGCGCCCGCCGGCGCACGCGGTTCGGCACCGGCCGCCGGGCCGCGCGACGGCGGGGGCGCGGTCCGGGTCCGGGCCCGTGGGGCCCCGGGGTCAGGACGGCGCGGTTTCGAGCTCCGCGCCGCCGCCCGACCGGCTGTCGACGGTGGCGATCCGTTCCCTGAAGTCGGCGTGCACGAACTGGTAGACGGGCCCCACCTGGCGCAGGACGTGCAGCAGGCGGGCGTCCTCCAGGAAGGCCAGCGGGCGGCGCGGCAGCCGACTGATCCGGGAGAGCCTCAGACCGGCCTCCCGGTACCGGAAGTAGGCGCTGTTCGACAGGGCCAGCAGCCCGGCGGCGAGCCCCACGGCCAGGTTCGCCTCCAGGGTCTGCAGCCAGGCCCCGAACGCCTGCAGCCAGAGGTGCGGACTGGTCGCCAGGTCCCACCAGGCGGTGACCGCCCACTTGAGCAGGGGCGGGACCATCGCGAACACCAGGACGGCGTTGGCCACCACGTGCTCGCCGCGCAGGGTCGACTGCGGGGTCTCCTGTTCGAGGTCGGTCGGCAGCCGCGCCCAGCGCAGCACGACCAGGCCCAGCCCGAACAGGACGCCGAAGAACGCGCCCATGAGCCCGGAGGCCGCGAGACGTGCCCACAGCGGCACCCCGGCCGCCCAGGGCGCCACCGCCAGGCCCAGGACCACGACCAGGGCCACACCGCTCGCCAGCCCTCCGCCGACACACGCGGGCAGCGGGCGCAGCAGGCTGGAGACCGGGGCGCGGAAGGACAGCCGGCTCGGGCGGTCGGTGCTACCGCCCAGGCCCAGGAAGGCCATGATCCCGGCGATCAGGAGGAACAGGGCGGCGCGGAAGACCGCCCGCTGGTTGGCGAAGCGCAGGTCCGCCCCCGGGTCGAGCAGCGCGAGGTCCAGCAGTGGCCGCCCGGTCTCCTGCCGGGTGGAGAGGAAGCAGAGCTGGCTGGCCGTTTCGGCACCCACCCAGAACAGCACGGTGAAGGCGGCGATCTTCCCCAACGGGACGCGCCGCCCCCACCGCCGGCCCGGCCGCGGCGGCATCCGCCGCCGGACCAACGCGCAACCGAGCACCCCGACGGTCAGCGCCGACATGGCCGCGAGCCACCAGAGGGCCGCCCTCAGCCAGGTGTGGGCGGCCACGCCGACCTCGTAGTGGATGCCGGTCGACGCCGCCGTCCGGGCCCAGTACTCGATCACGGCCCCGACCGCCGGAGCGAGCGGGAGGAGTACGGCACACCAGATCCCGGTGCGGCGGGCCACCTCCGCGAGGGGCCCCCTCCCGTGCCGGTCCGCGCGGCCGGTGCCCCGTCCGACGAAGGCGAGCCGGAGCACCGTGGCGGAGGCGACCGCCGTGGCGAGCGTCACCACCAGGAAGCACAGGAACCGGCTGAGCGGCGGCAGCGCCCAGTGGAAGTAGTCCCCCGCCATGCAGCCCGCGCCCAGCCCGACGGCAGCGCCCGCGACGGGGCCGGACAGGGGGCCGACCGGGTTCGGGGGCAGGGCCCGGTGCAGCTCCCACCAGGCGATGTCGTCCGTGCCCTGCCGTTGGAGGTGCCGGGCGAGGAAGCCCAGGGACAGCTCCGCGTCGTCGGCGCGCCAGCGGTTCGCGGCGGTGCGGCGCACATGGGTGCCCGACGGGTCCGCGGGGGCGGGCTCGCCGGCGAAGACCGCGGGGACGAGGCTGTCCAGCAGGTGGCGCCGGACGCTCTCCGCGTCGGTGTGGCGGAGCAGTTCGGCGGGGTCGGAGTCCGGCGCGGAGTACACGGTCCGGGCCAACCAGACGTTCAGGGGCAGCGAAAGGGCCCGGGCCAGGGGGCCGTCGGGGTTCCGGGTGATCTCCTCGGTCACCGGCCGCCAGGCGGCGGCCCGGCGCGGAGCGACCACGCTCTGGAGGTACGCCACCACGTCCTCGGCCTTCACGGGCAGGGCGACCACGGCGGCGGCCGCCGTGACGACGTCGCCCGCCTCGACGGCCGCCCGGTACTCGTCCGTCCGGGAGGCGAGGACCAGCGGTTCGTGGACGGCGACCGCGCGGTTGACGGCGGCCAGGGCGCGGGGCCGGAGTTCGGCCGGCAGTTCGTCGAAGCCGTCCAGGACGGGCAGGACGCGTCCTTCGGAGACCAGTTTGCGGGCGGCGTCCCGGCCGTAGGTCTCGTAGTTGCGCAGGGCCGGGTAGTCCTCGTGGATGCGGCGCGCCATCCAGTCGCCGAGCGACTCCTTCCGGGGGTTCCACGGAGCCAGGTCCAGGAGCACGGGCACCGGCTCGCCGGGCGGGGCGTCCCGCAGGAGTTCCCGGACCAGCAGGACGGCCAGGGTGGTCTTCCCCGCGCCGGGCTCCCCGAGGAGGATCAGCCGGTGGCGGGGGAGTGCCCGGAAGGAGGCGGCGAACCCGGGCACGTCGTCGCTGCGGCCGGACACCGCGCGCCCCACCAGACGCAGGTGGTCGCCCGTCTCCGTCTGGTCGCTGCGCCAGCGGACGGCCAGCGGGTGGGGGTCGAGGAGCCCCCGGGCCGCCGCCTCCTCGGTCCACTGGCGGCGCACCATGGCGGCGAGCGCCTCAGCGGCCTGGTCCAGTTCGGCCTGACTGGCCGGCGCCACGGGCCGCGCCCGGTGGCGGGACCAGCCGAGCACCCCGGCCGTCGCCGAGATCAGGACGCTCAGGGCCGCGACCGCGGTCTCGCCGCCGGCCCGGACCAGGACGGCGACCAGCACCGAGAACACCGCCACGCCGGTCGCTCCGACCAGCCAGGGCCACCACCTTCTGTCGACTTTCACAGCGGGGGCCTTCTGTCGGCTTCCACAGCGGAAGGGCAAAAGCGCCGGGCCGCCGGGCGGGGCACGGGGCCGGGCCGCCCGGCCGCCCGGCGAAGCGCCCGCCCGGGGGCCCGGCGCGCGGCACGTTCCGCGCGCCGTGCCGCCACCGCGGCGCGGAGCATGTCCCGTCCGGACCGACGGCTAGACCCCGCCGGCTCCCCGGCGCCGCTCGGCCTCCTCCGGCGGGACCAACGTGATGTCCAGCGGGTCGTCGGACGGAACAGTGATCATGGCACCCTCGGGGACGAGGATGGTGCAACTGGCGCCAGGACAGCGCCGCTCGTAACCACCCCTCTCCGGCGCCAGGCCGAGGACGTCGCGGATGCTCCACTCCTTCCGCTCCTCCATCGGCAGATCCAGAGGGGTACCGCATATTTCGATCGAGAAGGTTTCCGTACCCATGGTGTGTCACCTGTTCAGCAACTGAAGGGAGGTGGGACCGCCGTGGGCGGTCCCGCGGCCGCCCGGCGGCAGGGCACCGGCGGCACCGGGCGAGGCCCGTGCCGCGCCACCGCGGACGTCACCGGGCCGCGGCCCGCCCCGGCCCCCACCGGCGACGGTCCGCCGGCGAACCTGCCGGGTGGGGCGCGAAACCGCACGGGAGTACTGGGCGGCGCTTTCGGCGGGGTGTTTTCGCTGCTATCACCATTTCCGCGGGCTGCGACGCCGCCGAGGACGGAGGTCGCGACGACAGCGGAGCCAGAAGCGGTCCCGACGCCCCCTGACCTTCGCTTCCGGTCGCTCCTGCCCCCTGCGTCCAGCATGCGCCCCAGCCGGACGCGGCGCAATGTCGCGCGTGCGGCGGCGGACGGCACCGAGGGCCGGGGGGCGTACCCCGAACGGCCGCGCCCGGCACGCCGACCGCCGCCGCGAGGCACCCCTCGCCGACCCGGCGCCGCGTGCGGCCCGGCGCGGAGGAGCGATCCACCGACCCCACCGGCCCCGCCGACCCCGCCGTCCCCGCCGACCCCGGCGATCCCGCGGCGCACCTGAACGCGCCGGCCGCGGCCCGCTGCCCCCACCCCCGAGGCACCGCGTCCCCACCCCCGAAGTACCGCGCGCCCACCCCGAGGTACCGCTCCCTCCCTCCCCGCCCCGAGGTGCCGCCGTCATTACCCCCGGGGTAATCGACCGGGCGCGTCCCGCCCGGCAGGGTGGGTCGCACCGGACACCGGGCCGGGGCCCCGACGCCGGGGAGCACCCCGCCCGACGTCCGGTCCCCGCACCGCCCGTGACCCCGTACGAACCTCGATGGAGGGTGATCCGCCATGTCCCAGGCCCTGCTCGCCGGCCTTTCCCGCACCACCGAGCCGCAGGTCATGCTGCGCCGCTTCCTCGCCCTCGACGCGGTCGTCACCGGGGCGAACGGCCTCGCCTACGTCGCCGCGCCGGGGCCGCTCGGGCGGCTGTTCGGCGTCGACGCCACGCTGCTGCTCGCCCTGGGCGCCTTCCTCGTCGTGTACGCCGCCGCCGTCGCCGGGGTCGCCTCCCGGCGGCGGCCGTCCACCGCGGCCGTCACGGCGGTCGTCGACGCCAACGCGCTGTGGGCCGTGCTCAGCGTCGTCGCGCTCGTCGCCTGGCTGGAGCCCAGCACCGCCGGAGCCGTGTGGATCCCGGCGCAGGCCGTGACCGTCGCCGGGTTCGCCGCACTGCAGTGGACGTCCCTGCGCGCCCGCGGCACGGGCCGCTGACCCGTCAGCCGGGCAGCGGCAGGGAGCGGAGGAACGCGGCGGTCTCCGCGTCGGCCGGGAGGAACGTCTCGATGGCCAACTCGGCGACCGTCACGTCCATCGGCGTGTTGAACGTCGAGATCGACGACACGAACGACAGCACCCGCCCGGCCACCTCGATCCGCAGCGGCAGCGCGAAGTACGGGTACGGCTCCGGATCCTCCCGGTCACCGGCCGCCGCGTCACCGGGGCCGGCGGCCACCGGGTACGCGGCGACCTCCTCGTACAGCCTCCGCAGCCGCTCGGACCGTTCGAGGGCGATCTGCCGCTCCATCTGGGCCAGCAGGTGCCCGCGCCACTCCCGCAGGTTGTGGATCCTCGGCGCCAGGCCCTCCGGGTGCAGGGTGATCCGCATCGCGTTGGGCTGCTCCAGCAGGTGCCCGGGCAGCCCGTCCAGCAGCAGCCCCGCCCCCCGGTTCGCCGCCAGCACCGCGTACGACCCGTCCACGACGACCGCCGGGTACGGGTCGTACCCCGACAGCAGCCGGTCGATGCCCTCGCGCAGCGGGCCCAGTTCCGGGCCGTCCAGCGCCGATTCGGTGTACTTCGGCGCGTAACCGGCCGCCAGCAGCAGGGCGTTGCGCTCCCGCACGGGCACGTCCAGGTGCTCGGCGAGGCGCAGGACCATCTCCTCGCTCGGCCGCGACCGGCCCGTCTCGACGAACGAGATGTGCCGGGCCGACGAGTCGGCGCGCAATGCCAGTTCCAGTTGGCTCAGCCGCCGCCGCTCCCTCCACTCCCGCAGCAGAGCCCCCACACCCGTGACCGTCGCGACAGTTGTCATACCGCAGACGGTAGCCCAGCCGGTCGTGTTGACCACGGGCGGCGGGTGCCGGGACCGTAAGGTCGGGAACGTCGCCGCCGTCACCGGCACGAACCGGAAGGAGCACGGGACATGCCCACCGAACCGCTGTCGCAGAAGGAGATCGAGGACCGGCTGCGCGAACTGCCCGGCTGGTCCCTCGCCGGCGACCGCCTCGCCCGTACGTACTGCCTCGCCACGCACTTCGCGGCGGCCGCGATGGTCGTCCACGTCGCCCGCGTGCAGGACGAGCTGAACCACCACTCCGACCTGACCCTCGGCTACGACACGGTCGCCCTGGCGGTGAACACCCACGACGCGGGCGGCGCCGTCACGGACCGGGACTTCGAACTGGCGTCACGGGTCGACGCGATCGCCTCGGCACACGGCGCCTCCTGACACCCCGTACGGCCGGGTGCCGTTCCCGGTGGGCGATGGGTCGTGCGGCCGGGTGCCGTTCCCGGTGGGGCGATCGGCCGTACGGGAGCCTCCGCGCCACTTCCCGGAGGCGCGACCGGCCGTGCGGGGGCCGCCGCGCCACGGGTCCCGGCGCGGACGCGGCCCTCGCGGCGTCGCGGGCCCGCCCCGTGCGGCGACCGGCCAGAGGGCGGGGCGGACCGCGCGCCGGGCGGGGACACGACGGCGCCTCCCCGCTCGGCGCCGCGCTCGGTGCCGCGTGCGGGCCCGCCCGGGCGGCGGCCCGCGGGGATGCCGCTCCGCGTACGCCTCGACGTTGCCGGACCGGCACGGTTTCTCGCGGCGGGCGCCGGCGACGCGCACGCTGTCCCCATGACTCACGACCACACGCACATGGACTGGAACGCGATGCTGCCGCTGCTGGAGCGCGGCGCCGAGTTGCGCACCCCGCTGTACCGGCAGGCCGCGTCCTGGCTCACCGACCTGTTGCCGGTGGGCGCCGCCCGGCGGATCCTCGACGTCGGCAGCGGCCCCGGCGTGCTGTCCGGCCTCCTCGCCGAGGCGTTCCCGTACGCGGAGGTCGTCGCCGTCGACGCGACGCCCGAACTGCTGGAGCGCGCCCGGGAGCGCACCGCCGGACTGGGCGGCCGGGTCACCACACGACTGGCCGAACTACCCGCCGACATGGACGAGTTGGGCGAGGCGGACCTCGTCTGGGCGGGGGAGTCCGTCCACCACATCGGTGACCAGCGGGGCGCCCTGGAGGGCCTCGCCCGCCGCCTGCGCCCGGGCGGGGTGATCGCCCTGGTGGAGGGCGGACTGCCGCCGCGGCACCTGCCCCGCGACATCGGCGTCGGCCGCCCCGGCCTGGAGGCCCGCATCGAGGCCGTGTCCGCCGACTGGTTCAGCGAGATGCGGGCCGCGCTGCCCGGCAGCCGCGAGGAGACGGAGGACTGGTCGGCGCTGCTCGCCGCCGCCGGGCTCGTCCCGACCGGGACGCGCACCTTCCTGCTGGACATCCCCGCGCCCGTGCCGGCCGCCGTGCGCGAGCACATCGTCACGGTGTTCACCCGCACCCGCACCGGCCTCGACGACCGGCTCTCCGACGAGGACCGGGCCGCCCTGGGCCGGCTCCTCGACCCGGAGGACCCCGCGGGCCTCCACCGGCGCCCCGACGTGTACCTCCTCACGGCCCGCACGGTGCACACCGCCCGCCGCGCCTCCTGACGGACGCCCGCCCGGGCGGCCCCCGCCGCCGTCCGCCCGGGCCCGTCCGGCGGGACGAGCCGCGTGACGGACGGGCCCGCGACCCCCGCCGACCTGCTGCCGCCCTGCTGGAGAGGGATCGGGCCGGAGGCCGTGCACGGCGGCATCGGCGCCCGGGAGCCGTACGGGGCGGACGAGGCGGGCCTGCCGTCCGCCCCGGCCGCCCACGGGCGGCGGGCCGCCACCACGCACGGGCCGACCGTCGCGTACGGCCCCTTTCTCGCCGTCGCTGCCGTCCCCGTCTCCGGTGTCCCGCCCGGAGCCGTGCGGACCGTGCCGACCGCCGGGCCGTCCGCCCGCGGTGCGTCCGCCGCCCGGCGGGGTGCCCGACCGGCCGTGACCGGGCGGGCGCGGCGCGGCGGGACCGCGCCCGGGTGCCGCGCCCGGCCGCCGTGCCGCGTCCGGCGTCAGCGGTACAGCGCCTCGATCTCCGCCGCGTACACCGTCTCGATCGCGCGCCGCTTCAGCTTCAGCGACGGGGTCAGCAGGCCGTGCTCCTCGCTGAACGGGTGCGCCAGGATGCGGAAGGTGCGGATCGACTCGGCGTGCGACACGAGCGTGTTGGCGGCGACGACCGCGCGGCGGATCTCCTTCTCCAGCGCCGGGTCGCGGACGAGTTCGGCCGACCGCAGCGGTCCCCGGCCCTGCATCGCGAGCCAGTGGTCGACCGCCTCCTGGTCGAGGGTGACCAGCGCCGCGATGTACGGCCGGTCGTTGCCGACCACGACGCACTGCGCGACCAGCGGATGGGACCGCACGCGGTCCTCCAGGGCGAGCGGCGCGACGCTCTTGCCGCTGGTCGTCACCAGGATCTCCTTCTTCCGCCCGGTGATGGTCAGGTAGCCGTCCTCGTCGAGCGCCCCCAGGTCCCCGGTGGCGAGCCACCCGTCGCGCAGCACCGCCTCGCCGGCGGCCGGGTCGTTGAGGTACCCGCAGAAGACGTGCGGGCCGCGCAACCACACCTCCCCGTCCTCCGCGATCCGCACCGACGTGCCCGGAACGGGCCGCCCGACCGTGCCGTACCTGGTCCGCTCCGGCGGGTTGGCGGTCGCCGCCGACGACGTCTCCGTCAGCCCGTACCCCTCGTACACGGTCACGCCCGCGCCCGCGAAGAACAGGCCCATCCGCCGGTCCATCGCCGAGCCGCCCGACATGGCGTGCCGGACGCGCCCGCCGAACGCCTCGCGCACCTTCCCGTACACGGCCTTCTCGAAGAACTGGTGCCGCACCCGCAGCGCCGCCGAAGGGCCCGGGCCCAGGCCGAAGTCCCGGTCCTCCTGCGCCTCCGCGTAGCGCACGGCCACCTCGACCGCCCGGTCGAAGACACCGCTCCTCCCCTCGGCCTCCGCGCGCCGCCGCGCCGCGTCGAAGACCTTCTCGAAGACGTACGGCACCGCGAGCACGAACGTCGGCCGGAACGCCGCCAGGTCGGGCAGCAGCGCGCCCGCCGACAGCAGCGGCTGGTGGCCCAGCTTCACCCGGCCCCGCACCGCCGCGATCTCCACCATGCGGCCGAAGACGTGGGCGAGCGGCAGGAACAGCAGCGTCGACGCCTTCTCGCCGGGGCGGGAGCGGAACACCGGCTCCCAGCGCCGTAGGAGCGTGTCCGTCTCGAACATGAAGTTCCCGTGCGTCAGCACGCACCCCTTGGGGCGCCCGGTCGTCCCGGACGTGTAGATGACGGTGGCGACGGACTCCGGGGTGACCGCGCGCCGGTGCCGGTGCACCACCTCGTCGTCGATCCGCGCCCCCGCCCGGACGAGTTCGTCGACCGCCCCGGTGTCGAGCTGCCACAGCCGCTTCAGGTGCGGGAGGCGGTCCACGACCGAACCGACCGTCATCGCGTGGTCCTCGTGCTCGACGACGCACGCGCTGACACCCGCGTCGTGCAGCATCCAGTGCACCTGGTCGGCGGAGGACGTCGGGTACACCGGCACGGGCTGCGCGCCCACGGTCCACAGCGCGAAGTCGAACAGCGTCCACTCGTAACGGGTACGGGACATGATCGCGACCCGGTCGCCGAACCGCACGCCCTGCGCGAGCAGCCCCTTCGCGAGGGCCAGCACCTCGTCCCGGAACCGCCGCGACGTGACGTCACCCCACGCCCCGGACGCGTCCTTCCGGCCCAGGGCGACCCGGTCGGGATCGCTCGCGGCGTGGTCGAACACGACGTCGGCCAGCCCGCCGACCAGCGGAGCCGCCGCCAGCGGCGGGACCGTCAACTCGCGCAATGGCCTGCTCCTTGTGGCGCTCAGCACAGCGGAGAGTGACGGTACCGGACGGAGAGTTGGCGCGGGAGGGTCTTCATAAAGTCCGGACAAATGTCATTGTCACTGGTCAGACCGGTGAGCGCGTGGTCACGGGGGCGGGGGACCGCCCACTACTGACCGGAGAGTCAGGAACGGGAGCGGGAATCTCCACCGAATCTGTACGCGCCGGTCACAGGGGAGGATGGCCGGGAAGCGCCGGTGGCGGGACGCCCCGGCCGTCCGCCGGGCGGGGCAGGAGGCCGGAGCGCCCCGCAGGCCCGGAACCACCGCCACCACGAGCCCCCGCCCGCACCACGAGCCCCTCACGCCCCCGCACCACCGGCACCACGAACTCTCCTACGCCCCGCACCACTGGCACCACGGGCCTCCCGCGTCCCCGCCCCACCGACCCCACCGAGAGGACACCCTCGCTCCACCCCCGCCCCACCGTGAGCGCACCTCCGTACCACGGCGGCACCGGACCCGCCGGTCCCCGTGCCCGGTGTCCCCGCCGCCCGGTCACCGATCCCCTTCACGCCCCCTCGTGCACGGCCCGCCTCACGCGCGGTGACGTACCGGCGGCCGGCCACGCGGGCCCGTTCCCCCGCCCCGCCGGGATCGTGCCCATCCCGCTGCGGACCGGCGCGAACCCGCCCTGACGTGCCAAGATCACGGCGGCTACGGTGAGGGCCATGCCCGCACCCGCGATCCCCGCCCCGGCCGCCGCGCACGGCCCCCGACCGGCCCGTCCCCTCTCCCGCCCGGGCGGTGCGCGATGACGCGCGGGTGGATACGCCCCGGGGCGGCCCGGCCCTGTTCGCTCGTCGTCTGCCGGGGCTGCTGCTGCGGCGACGCGCGCAAGAACCCCGGTACCGATCACGCGGGCCAGTTGGAGCGGCTGCGGCAGGCCGCGGCGGCGTCCGGCGGGAGGCTGGCCGTCCGTACGAGCGACTGCCTGGGCCCGTGCGGCCAGGCCAACGTCGTGGTCGTCCAGCCCTCCACCGAGGCCCGGCGCCGCGGCGCCCGCGCCGCGTGGATCGGCTGGGCACTGGACGACGACTGCCTGGACGACATCCTCGCCTGGGTCGAGGCGGGCGGCCCGGGCCTGGCGGAACCCCCGGCGACGCTCACGCTGCAGATGATCGAACCGCCGTCGCAGGCCCGCGGCCGGGCCCGCTGACACGGAGGCGGGAGCCCGCGGGCCGGGCGGCGGTGGCCCCCTCACCCCTCCCGCAGCGGGGCGCCGTCCGCGCCGAGGACCCGGTGCTCCCCGGCGTACACGTTCATCGACCCGCCCCGCAGGAACCCGACCAGCGTCAGCCCGGTCTCGGCGGCCAGGTCCACGGCCAGCGACGACGGCGCGGAGACCGCCGCCAGCACCGGCACCCCCGCCATCACGGCCTTCTGCGCCAGCTCGAACGACGCCCGCCCCGACACCATCAGCACCGTCCCGCCCAGCGGCAGCCGCCCCTCCCGCAGGGCCCGCCCGACCACCTTGTCGACGGCGTTGTGCCGCCCCACGTCCTCCCGTACGTCGAGCAGCTCGCCCGACGCGGAGAACAGCGCCGCCGCGTGCAGCCCGCCGGTCCGCTCGAACACCTGCTGCGCGGCGCGCAACCGGTCGGGCAGGGCGGCCAGCACGTCCACCCCGACCCGCACCGGCGGGCCGTCGGCCGGCGCGAACCGGGTGGTGGTGCGCACCGCGTCCAGGCTCGCCTTGCCGCACAGTCCGCACGAGGAGGTCGTGTAGACGTTCCGCTCCAGAGTGATGTCGGGCAGGGGCACGCCCGGCGCGAGCCGCACGTCGACGACGTTGTACGTGTTGCCGCCGTCGTCGCGGGCGCCCGCGCAGTACGCGATGTTCCGCACCTCCTCCGCCGCGCCGAGGACGCCCTCGCTGACGAGGAACCCGGCGGCGAGCGCGAAGTCGTCGCCGGGCGTGCGCATGGTGACGGCGAGGGCCTTGCCGTTCAGCCGTATCTCCAGCGGCTCCTCGGCGACGAGCGTGTCGGGCCGGGCGGACACGGCCCCGTCCCGGACCCGGATGACGCGCCGCCGCTCCGTGACCCGTCCCATGTCTCCCCGTCCCCTCGCCGTGGTGGCCGTACCGCTTCCGAAGACCATTGTCGTCCACGGCGCGCCCGGTGGGCCGGCCGGCGGCGATGTGGCGGACCCTCCAAGTGGCGGGCGCGAATGCTGTGGGATCACGCGACGGGTTACCGGTGGGTCGCTGACCAGACTGGGGGCTCCTGGTCATCACCAACCATCCAGCCGAGGGGGTCCCGGGCATGACGGGCACTCGTATCGCCGCGCTCGGGCATCACCAGCCCGCCAAGGTGCTCACCAACGACGACCTGGCCGCGCTGGTCGACACCGACGACGAGTGGATCCGCAGCCGCGTCGGCATCCGCACCCGCCACGTCGCCGGACCGGACGAGCCGGTCGACGAGATGGCCGCCCACGCCGCCGCGAAGGCCCTCGCCTCCGCCGGCCTGGCGCCCGCGGACATCGACCTGGTCCTCGTCGCCACGTCCACCGCGATCGACCGCTCCCCGAACACCGCCGCCCGCGTCGCCGCCCGCCTCGGCATGGCCTCCCCGGCCACGATGGACCTGAACGTCGTGTGCGCCGGCTTCACCCACGCCCTGGCCACCGCCGACCACGCCGTACGGGCGGGCTCGGCGCGGCGCGCCCTGGTCATCGGCGCGGACAAGATGACCGAGGTCACCGACTGGACGGACCGCACGACCTGCGTCCTGGTCGGTGACGGCGCCGGCGCGGCGGTCGTGGAGGCCGCTCCGGACGGCGTCCCCGGCATCAGCCCGGTCGTGTGGGGCTCCGTCCCCGAGATGGGCCACGCGGTCCGCATCGAGGGCACCCCGCCCCGCTTCGCCCAGGAGGGCCAGACCGTCTACCGCTGGGCCACCACCCAGCTCCCGCCCATCGCCCGCCGCGTCTGCGAGCGCGCCGGCGTCACCCCGCAGGACCTGGCGGCGGTCGTCCTCCACCAGGCGAACCTCCGCATCATCGAACCCGTCGCCCAGCGCATCGGCGCGGTCAACGCGGTCGTCGCCCGCGACGTCACGGAATCCGGCAACACGTCGGCCGCGTCCATCCCGATGGCCCTGTCGAAGCTCGTGGCCCGCGGCGACATCCCCTCCGGCTCCCCGGCCCTCCTCTTCGGCTTCGGCGGCAACCTGTCGTACGCGGGCCAGGTGGTCCGCACCCCGTAAGACCACCCTTCACGCTGCGTAACGCCTCCGCAGCGCCCCGGACACCCCGCCTGACCACGGGATATGAGGGTGAAGGGCACGTCGAACCCCTGGTAGAGTTATCCATGTCGCCGCGGGGAACACCCCGGAGCGACAGACACCTTGTCCGGGTGGCGGAATGGCAGACGCGCTAGCTTGAGGTGCTAGTGCCCTTTATCGGGCGTGGGGGTTCAAGTCCCCCCTCGGACACCAGCAGAGACCCCAGTTGATCTGGGGTTTTTCTGTTTCTCCGGCTGCGGCGTGACCAACAGCCCAGAGAGTTCCCAGGTCAGACCAGGGATGACAGGCCGAGCCTGTTGGCTCCGGAGGCGGCGAGCTTCCGGACTCCGTTCTTCCTGCTGTGGCCGTAGCGGGCCATGGTGTAGCCCGGCGAGTGGTGCCGGACGTTGTCCGGTGCTTCGTACACCGCAGGATCGAACAGGGCATCGTGGTGTGCTCCCCTCATCAGGTGTGGACGGTCGGGCAGGCAAGGTCCGGTGCGACACGGTTCGGGGAGCACGTCACCAGAGCTGCGGACAGAAACGCGGGCCTCTCCAGGTAGAAGCCGTGGGACACGTCTCCACCCCAACCCAACCGTTCGGCAGCGCAGTGCACCAGTAGCGCCAGCCGCGTACTGTCGCGGTCCAACTCGGAGGCGAACCGGGGCGCGTATTCCGCCAGTCGTTGCCCAAGCCATTCCGCCGCTTCCTTCGGCTCCTCCCAGGTGCCGCGCACCAACTTCGCGGGCTTGACCAGCCAGTGCGCCGTTTCCAGCGGCGGTAGGTCCACGGTCGGGAACTCCGTCTTCACCTCCTTGTACCGCGCGATCAGCTCCGGCTTATCGGCCGGAGGAGGATCAGGATGCGGAGGCCGCCTCCGTGCCTCGTCATCGAACCGTTGCTTGGGGCCGGTCCACAGGTAGCCGTGGTGGTGCAACTGTCGTCCCGTTCAGTGCAGGAAGAAGAGGAGCGCCCACCGGCCCTGCCTCCGAGAGGCAAGGCCGAGGGCGCCAGGAATGCCCGTCAGGCAGACAGGCCGAAGCGGGCCGGGTCGATACCGGCCGCGTCCAGTTCCTCGGTGGTGAAGCGCAACGGCTCCGCACCGGGCCGCTTGCTGTCGCCCAACGCCCACGCGTCGGGGCCGATCTTCGCCAGCGTGGCGCAAGATTCGCCATCGGGATGTGTGTTGCCCCTGCACGCCTTCAGGAACTTGGCGTCGTCGATGGGCAGGCTGTACAGGTCGGTTCCGGGCATGGATGTGCCTTCCTGTGAGGTCAGTAACGGGGCAGGCTCAGAACTGGTACTGATCCGGCTTCGACACGTACACGACACCCGGGGCAAGGGCCGTTGCGCTCTCCCGAAACAGCTCGTGCAGCATCGACCGGGAGTTCTCGCACAGCGCCTTGGCCAGATTGTCAGCCAGCAAAGCGGCCTCAGACGGGAGCAGGACCATTTCCGTGTCTGCCATGTGCCGATCGTTCTTCGTCAACCACATGGGCACGCGAATGTTCCCCTCACCATCCCGGTACGCCTGACGGCTCGGCATGGGGTCCGTCCGCCAACCCTGCGGGGCCTTCTGGCCCTGGTTCTTCGGTCTGGTCGGCATGGGTACATCCTCGGACCGCAGGCGAGGGACCTCTAGACTTATTCGCGTTGTCGGGTAAAGATCATGAGCGGAAGCAGCGAGCCCATTCGGACAGTCGTTCTCTGGCTTCCTCGCCGAAGACGGCGTATCCCTCGTAGACGGCGAACTCATTCAGGTACGCCGAGACGTCGCGATGGTCGCGGAACACCATTGCCCCGGTGGAAGTCTCCACGGTCGCTATCCGAGAGTCGTAGACCATGAATGTGTTGAGTGGAGCATTCGGCATGTGCCCACCCAGGGGAATTACGCCCAGGTGCACGTTCGGTAGGAGACTGACGGATGCGAGTCGGTCAATCTGCATAGCCATTGCTGACGCAGGAAGGTAAGGCCACCTAGCGGCCTGCTCGGTCAGAATGAACGTGAAGCGTTTCGACGTGTCGTGCAGGACAGCCTGCCGTTCGAGCTTCTTCCCGATGGCTTTGCTGTGGTCGCCAGGGACGGCGGCAAGGCTCGCCCTCACGTATTCGGGTGTGGCCAGTAGGCCCGTGACCATGGACAGTAGGAAGTACCGGAACTCGGTCGATGACTGCTCGAAGCCTGCTAGCTCGTTCTGCTTCTTCTCCAGGCCCGTGCGGCGCTGCGCCCACACGTCTTGCCACTCGGTGTTAGCTGTGCGCGCAAGAGCAGACATCCGCGCCACTATGTCGGCCGGAGCTTCCAGCGCTCTAAGGACTAGCTCAACGTCGACAAGGGACGGGGTTAGCTTCCCGCCCTCAATGTTGCTGATCTTTGTCTGAGACATGTTCGTACGCTTAGCGAGCCAGACCTGAGTGCGTCCGGCTCGCTTGCGTAGTGACTTCAGTGTCTCCGCCAGGTCAGCTTTCGACTGACCCAGCTCTTGCGGTTCAAACGTCAAGGCCCTTCACGTACTCCTCGAAGGGCACTGACTCGGCCAATGCGATTCGCTGGTATTCCACGTAGAGGCTTACGTTGCCCTCGAATACTTCCCGGCTGATCTGTGTTCCGTCCGGCTCATAGTTCATGAGGACGACCTCTTGCCGGTCGAACATCCAGAAGTCTTGGACGCCGGCCAAAGGGTTTGGCCGGTCGGTGACATCCATAATTCGAATGTCCTCACCGGCCCACGCGTGTGGCAGGTAGTACATGAACTCATAGCGGAGATAGTCCGACAGCGGGCGCGTCACGATATGCACCCGCCCTTTGCTCTTACCTTCGCGCCGTACCCGCTTTAGATCCTCGGTGTACTCATTCGAGTGCGTCTGAGGGTCGATGCGTTCCCCGGCCTTAAAGGCCCGGATCTCCTCCGCTTCCTGCGGGACGTTGTAGGCGGGCAAGGTCTCCAGCCGCCATGCCTCGCTCTGGAAGTCGCGGAACTTGGCTGCCCACGCTTCACCATCCAAGAGCACGGAATGCCTCCCTGAGAACGTGCTCGGGAATCTCCACCAGGCCCTCACCGCTGGGCGGCGTGAAGACGTCGGACACGTCACCCTGGACGATGATGGAGCCGCGTTCAGTCCGGTACAGGTTGGGGCAGTCGTTCTGGTTGCACTCGGGGCCGTCAACCTTGCCCGTTAAGCGGGTCAGTTCCTCACGAGCCATGGCGGCCTACCCTTCCGCGCAGGGTGCGTCCCTGCTGCTGAGAGGACGCTAGGACGACGCCGGTACGGCCGTCTATGCGGCATCGCCAATATTCGCGTTGTCGGGTAGATGATCATGGGCGGGTAGGTCACGGAAGCCGCCTCACCCCTGGTTGGTCACGTGACCAACGCATGACCAACAGCGGTCCGAAACGGCCCGGAACAGGGGGAACGCATGACCGACACGGGCCGTCAAGTCTGCGGCGTGTTGGACATGTTCCCGCAGGTCAGGTAGCTAAAGTGCTGGTGCCCGAGTGGAGAGTTCAAGTCCCCCCTCGGACACCAGCAGAGACCCCAGTTCACCTGGGGTCTTTCTGTTTCTCCGGCCGGTTTCGCGACGCGTCGGAGGCTGGCCCCGGTGTCGTGTGCTCACCGGTCCACGCCGATCGGCGCATGCCGTCGGGCCCTCGCCGCCTGCGTGCCGCAGCGAGAGGCCGGACGCCGTCGCGGGCGCGCCGTAGCGTTGACGGCCCTACGAGAGGGCCAGCTCGTGGGCGCGGGTGGCGGAGATGAGCTCGGTCAGGGAAGTGCGGGCTTCCGACAGTGCGGAGATCCGGTCGTTCAGGCCCTGGAGGTGTTCTTGGAGGGTCTCCAACTTGCATCCGGCGACCGTGCCGTCCTGGCGAACGCACGGCAGCAGGTCCCGGATGACCCGGGTCGGCAGGCCGGCGTCCAGGAGCGAGCGAATGCGGCGGACCACGTCGGGGGCGCTGTCGTCGTAGCGGCGGTGGCCGCTGTCGAGGCGGTACGACTCCAGGAGGCCCTGCTCCTCGTAGTAGCGCAGCAGCCGGACGGAAGTGCCCGTCGCGGCGGCGAGCTCGCCGATCTTCATGTGGCGCTCCTCACAACCCCTTGAACCTCACATCGGTGTGAGATCTTAGCGTGGCAGGCATGACGAACACAGACCGTCCCATAGCCCTCTACGGATTCCTCCGCCCCAGGCCGGAGCGCAGGGACGAGGTGCGGCGCATCCTCTCCTCCTTCGTGGCCCCCACCCGGAAAGAGCCCGGCAACCTGCAGTACCACCTCCACGAACACGAGGACGGCCGCTTCTTCCTGTACGAGATCTGGCGTTCCCAGGAAGACCTGGACCGGCACAACGCGACGCCCCCGCTGCGCGCCTTCCTGGAAAACCTGCCGACCTTCCTGGAGGAGGCCCCGGACGGCTACTTCGACACCATGATCAGTCCGTATGCCGAGGCCGAACCAGTTCCCGAGTGAGGGCGGTCCACGACAGCCCCGGGCAGCGGGCCGGGTGGGACAGGACCGGGACCCCACGGGCACGCGGGACCCCTTGTGCATCGGACCCGCAGGAGCGAGCTCCGGGAAGGCGCCGCAGGCCGCTGACGGTTCCGCTGTCACGCGGACAGCGGGACGGATCCCGCTGGAGCGCCCACCGGGGCGCCCAGCCCGGTGGCCGCGCGCCGACGTACCGCCACTCCGCCCGTACGCGCCACCGTGTGCCGGCGGCAACGGCTACGGGCCGACGGCCGGCCGTGCGCAGGGACGCGGTGAGTGGACGGCCGGGTGGCGGTACGCCATCGGAGCGCTGGGGCTTCGATCGTCAGCCGATGAGGACGATGGAGTTCCAGCCGCCGGTGCCCACCGTGGTGCGGGGGCCGTCCGACGGGTTGCCGGAGGAGTTCGTGGCGCCCGCGTAGAACAGCAGGGTTCCCGAGCCCTCGTCGGTGGTGGCCCACAGGTCGGCGGTGCCGTCGGCGTTCGCGTCGGCCGCGCCGGCCAGCAGCGGGCGGTTGGTGGTGCCGTAGTGGTGGCCGTACGCGGTGCGGGCGCCGAAGCCGCCGGCCGCCTGACCGCGGTAGAGCCAGAGGTCGCCCGTGCCGGTGTCGCGGACCAGCAGGTCGGGCCGTCCGTCGCGGTCGGCGTCGCCCGGGGCGGTCACGGTCATGGCGTTCCAGCCGCGGCTGCCGATCTCGACCGGCGCCCGCAGGCCCGGCCTGGCCGCCGGGTCGCCCGCGTAGAGCCACAGCTTGTCCCCGTACACGGCCACCAGGTCCGGATGCCCGTCGCCCGTCGAGTCCCCGACCGCGACGAACCGCGCGTCCGCGGGCAGCCCCGTGCCGACCACGGTCGGCGTGGCGATGGTGCCGTCACCGCGGTTGGGGTACACGCGCAGCTCGGTGCCCACGCGGGCGACGACGTCCTCGTAGCCGTCGCCGGTGAAGTCGCCCCGGTGCGTGACCGAGGCGGTCAGCCAGCCGCGGGCGCCGATCTCGGTGTGGCCGCTCGTGAGGCCGCCGGTCCCGTTGCCGGCGTACAGCCGCAGCCGGCCCTCGACGTCGACGGCGACCAGGTCCGGCCTGCCGTCACCGGTCATGTCGCCGGGGACCGGCGCGCCGCGGAGCGTGCCGATGATCGGGGCGTGGTCGGAGTAGCCGTTCGGCTCCCCGCTGTCCGGCTCGTTGATCGTCTGGTCCATCCGGCCGGTGTCGACGGCGCACGACGCGAAGCGGGTGCCGTACGACGGCCGGGTCGTGAAGAAGTGGTCCAGCTTGTGGAACGCGTGCTGCTGGGTCTCGCGGTCCCAGCGGTGGTACGTGGAGGCGTCGATGCACCGCTCCGCCGTACCGGTCAGCGGCTGCATGACGGCCGCACCGGCGTTGCGGTTGAAGTCGCCGCCCAGCACGGCGTCGTGCGGCGCGAGCCGGTCGACGAACGCCTTGACGTTCCGGATCTGCTGCCCGGCGCGTTCCTCCTGGTCGGGGATGACGTGGGTGGTGCAGGGCGTCGTGGTCCAGCCCGCCACCGACACGCACAGGGCCGGCAGGGTCTGCAGGTCCGTGCCGTCGGGGTGGGGCGGCAGCGTGTTCTCCGAGTGGGTCGCGGTCACCGTGCCCCTGACCGCCAGCAGCACGCCCAACTGGCCGGTGAGCGTGCCCCGGCAGTCGGTCCGCCCGTCGGGCCGCGCGCCCACGGCGTGCCGGAGCGACCACGCGGGGCCCAACCGCTGCTGGAGCAGGTCCATGTGGCTGCCGGCCGCGCCTCCGCAGACCTCCTGCAGCATCACCACGTCGGCCCGGTGCTCGTCGACCAGTTGCGCGACCTGCTCGATCTTCTTCTCGGGTTCGTTGCGGTACGGGCAGTACCCGTCCTGGCCGCGCGTGCCGCCCGCCTCGCCGCAGATGTTCCACGAGACGACGGTCAACTCCGGCACTGACGGGCGGACTTCGGCCGCTCGCGCGGGGCCGGTCCCGAGGGCGGTGGCGGACAGCGCGGTCAGCGCCGCCGCCAGGAAGGAGGCCACGGCCCGGGCCGGCCGTGCGGTGCGTCTGGTTCTTCCCATGGGCTTCTTCCTGTCGGGCGTCCGGTGCCACGGGCAGACGCCGGCGAATGATCATGTGATCGTATGCCAGGCGCCGCTCGTGCGTCCGCCGCCCCGGGCGGTGCGCCGCCGTTCCCGCCGGGGGTGCCGCACCGCGGGGTCAGGTCGGGCGTGCCGCCGTGACCAGGTAGTAGTCGAGGAGCCCGTCCCGGTACGCGCCGAGGAAGTTGCGGGGCCAGGCCGCCGGCGGCCCGATCTCCTCCAGGTACCGGTCGAGGCCCGGCCAGACGGACTCGCCGATCGACTCCGCCCGCACGTCCACCAGCCCCGCCGCCGCCAGCGCACCGGTCAGCGCCCCCAGCGGGCGCGCCACGTCCAGTCCGGACGCGAAGCTGTCCAGGCGCTCGGCGAGTGCGCGTGCCGCGCCGGGCCGTTCCTCGTCACCGGGTACGAAGAACGACGCCACCGCCGTACGGCCGCCGGGACGCAGCACGCGGGCGCACTCCCGCGCGAAGGCGCCCACGTCGCGGAAGTGCTGGGCGGCCTCCACCGAGTACAGGTGGTCGAACTCGCCGGCCCCGCACGGCAGCCGCTCGGCGGCGCCGCGCACGAGGCGCAACCGCTCCGGCACCGCCGTGAGCAGGGCCGCGTTGGCGCGGCGGGCGCGGTCCACCTGGTCGGGGTGGACGTCCACGCCGGTCACCGACTCGTACGGGTACTCCCGCAGCGCGAGCGCGCAACCGACGCCCAGGCCGCACCCCACCTCCACCGCGCGGCCCCGCCCGTCGCCGTCCGGTCCCCGCCGCCCGCCACCGCCCAGCGCGTCCAGCACCCGCCGGTACAACTGTCGCTCGCTGCGCTCCCGGTCCTCCGCCGTGAGGGGACCGTCCAGGGGGATCCCGTCCCAGCAGCCGAAGTTGATGAAGCCGCCCCGGAACGCGGGTACGGAACCGAGGTCGCCCGGCCCGTACACCGTGCGCACCGCCGGCGGGACGGGCCCGTACCGGTCCTCCGCCGTGTCGTCGTCCGTCATGCGCGTACCGTACCCGCGGCGCCGTCACGTGCCCCGGTGGGCGGCCGGCGCGGCGCGGTCGCCCCAGCCGAAGCGGGCCGGGTCCGGGGCGCAGCCCTTCCGTACGAAGGACTCGCCGCCGGCGCGCCCCTGCTGGGCGAGGGCCGCGCGGCGGACGCAGCCCTTCTGTACGAAGGACTCGCCGCCCTGCCGGCCGGAGGCGTCGAACAGCGACACGCCGAAACGGCACCGGCTCGGCGACGAGTCCGCGTCGTCCCGGTTCCGCGTGGAAGGAAGCCGCGGTGCACCCGGCTCGGGTCGGGGCGGCCCGGGCCGGGGTCGAGGCACTTCACGGAGCCCTTCTCGCCGGGGTCCTCGAAGAAGCGCACGCGGGTGGGGAGGACACTCGGGTTCGACGTGCAGACGTGCCCGAAGGAGGCCCGCGTCTGCTCCAGCCGTTCCGCGGACGGCTCCCCGTCCGCGCCGTCCTCCCGGCGGACCGCCTCCGGCAGCACCGTCCGGTCGGTGAACGCGCCCGGCACCGTGTCGGAGCCGCGCCCGAGTGGGGGCGGGGGCCTCCGTGTCCTTCGACAGGGGCGACAGCCATGCCGGGCCCGGAGTCCGGCGGCCCTCTTGCAGGACCGCGAAGGAGGTGACGGGGACTCAGGTAAGGGCCCGTCCACCACCTGATTTATATGATCGGTTCCCGTCCAAGCGTTTCCTCTGACACGTTCGGGAGAAGGCATTCACATGTTGCGTCGCCGTTCCGTCCGCTCCAGACGGCTCGCCGCCTTGGCCGTGGTGGCCGTCGCGGCGCCTCTGGCCCTGTCCACCACCTCTGGTCACGCGGTCACCGGCCCGGTGGTCACCGACAACTCCTACGCGTTCACCGCGAGGCTGGTGATCGGCGAGGGCGACAGCATGCGCGCCTGCTCCGGCGCCTTGGTCGACACCCGGTGGATCATGACGGCCGCGTCCTGTTTCGGCAACGGCCTCACCGAGCTCAACCCGGGCAAGCCGCCGCTGAAGACCGTCGCCACCGTCGGCCGCGCCGACCTCACCGCCACCACCGGGTACGTCAGCGACATCGTCGAACTCGTTCCTCGCCCCGGCCGTGACCTGGTGCTGGCCCGTCTGGCGGCACCCGCGACCGGTATCGCCCCCGTACCCGTGTCCACCACTCCCGCCGCCGCCGGTGACACGGTCACCACGGCGGGATACGGCCGGACCAGGACCGAATGGGCCCCGCTCCAACTCCACACCGCCACCTTCGGCGTCGATGGGGTGACGGATTCCACCATCAACATCACCGGCAGGACGTCGGACGACGCCATATGCAAGGGTGACACCGGTGGCCCGCTGCTGCGCCAGCAAAACGGCCGGCTCGAACTGGTCGGCATCAACAGCCGTTCCTGGCAGGGCGGATGCTTCGGCACCGATCCGGCCGAAACCCGCACCAACGCGATCGACACCAGGGTCGACGGCCTCGGCCCGTGGACGGCACTGGTGACCGGGGCCCGCTGGGGCCAGGCGGGCGAGAACGCCGACGCCTCCCAGGAGCTCTCGGGCGACTTCGACGGCGACGGCAGGACCGACACCGCGGTCCTGCACAAGTACGCGCCGACGGCGAGCGGCGCCAACCACACTGCCCTGTGGAAGTTCACCAGCACCGCGTCGGGTACCTACAACCCGGTCCGGGCATGGGACAACCTCTCCAGCAGCCCGGCGTCGTGGAACTGGGACGCGTCGAAGTCCGTCGCCGGTGACTTCAACGGCGACGGCAGGACCGACATCGCCGTCCTCTACAACAACGGCCGACAGGCTGACGGAACGTACCGCACCACTCTGTGGACGTTCGCCAGCAATGGCGCTGGTTTTGATGCCCCTGTGGTGAAGTGGAATTCTGGTACTGGTTCTTGGAACTGGGATCGTTCCAAGCCCGTGGCCGGTGACTTCAACGGTGACGGCAGGGCTGACATTGCTGTCTTCTACAACAACGGTCAGCGCGCGGATGGCACCAACGAGACCACTCTGTGGACGTTCGCCAGCAATGGCACTGGTTTTGATGCCCCTGTGGTGAAGTGGAATTCTGGTACTGGTTCTTGGAACTGGGATCGTTCGAAGCCCGTGGCCGATGACTTCAACGGTGACGGTAAGGTCGACATTGCTGTCTTCTACAACAACGGTCAGCGCGCGGATGGCACCAACGAGACCACTCTGTGGACGTTCGCCGGTAACGGCACTGGTTTTGATGCCCCTGTGGTGAAGTGGAATTCTGGTACTGGTTCTTGGAACTGGGATCGTTCCAAGCCCGTGGCCGGTGACTTCAACGGTGACGGTAAGGTCGACATCGCTGTCTTCTACAACAACGGCCAGCAGACCGACCAGTCCTACCGCACCACCCTGTGGACGTTCACCAGCAACGGCACCGGCTTCGACACCCCCGTCGCGAAGTGGAACTCCGGCGCCCTCTCCTGGAACTGGGACCGCTCCAAGCCCACCACCGGTGACTTCAACGCCGACGGCAGGACCGACATCGCCGTCCTCTACAACAACGGCCAGCAGACCGACGGAACGTACCGCACCGGCCTGTGGAGGTTCACCAGCACCGGAACGGCCTTCGCAAGTCCCGTCCGCATCTGGGACAGCAACGACATCGCCGACTGACGGGTCGCCCCGGCTCCCGGGACGGCCACGGCCTCTGTGACGCCGTCCCGGGTGCACCCCGGGCGTCGTCCCGCTCCGGCCCGTGCCCACGGGGGGCGCGGTCCGTCCCCGCACCCAAAGGGCCCTGGGCGTTCCGCCCAGGGCCCTTTGGCGTCGCGCCGCACAGCACTCGGACGGTGCGCCGCACCCGGCGGCGGGGGAGCGGGACGCGGTGGCGGCCCCGCGAGGCAGGCGCCTCCCGGCCACTGCCCGACGAAGGCGGCGCCCCGCGCCGGGCCGAGCAGGGAAAACGCTGGACGTCGGGCGCTCGGGCGCTACTTCCTGCGACCGGCCTCGAGGGTGAACGCGGCCGCCAGGCAGGCCGCGACCGCAGCCATCGAGCCGAAGAAGATCCCCTTGAGGAGCAGGCCGTTCGCGCCCTCGACCGTGCCGTCTTCGTACGTGCAGGACTTCTCGAAAGGGAAACTGGCCGTGTGCAGATCTCCGCAGTGATTCTGCAGGTCCTCGTTGAGCACGTGTGCCCTGACCCAGGACAACGCCCATACGAGGAGGAAGATCCCGGCGAAGGCGCACACGGCGGCCCACAGCCGGTTCAGTTGGGCATCGCGCGCGCTGGTCCCCGTCACCCGGCCGAGCATACTGTTCCGTGTCCGGGCGCGGGCGGTGCGATCCGGTCCGCGAGCGCGTCGAAGTACCCCCGGCTCACGGCGGCGAGGTCCACCTCCTCGGGGTCCAGCAGCCACAGCAGGTGGACGCCCTCCAGGAACGCCGCCGCCTCCGCCGCGAGCGTCTCGACCGGCAGGTCCGCGCGCGCCGAACCGTCCGCGGCGGCCCGCCGGAACACCTCCGCCAACCTCGCCCGCAACACCCGGTTGCGGTCCCGGAACCAGGTGTGCAGCCCCGACCCCGGCTCCAGGTTCTCCGCGGTCAGGGTGGTGTGCAGCGCGGCCAGCTCGCGCTCCGCGGCAGCGGTGTGCTCCGCGTCCCGTACGAACCAGTCGAACGCCTGCCGGACGGTGGGCCGCGCCTCGGGCGCCGCCGACAGCCGTTCCAGGGCCCGCCGGTCCGCCTCCTCCAGAACGGCGCGCAGCAGGCCGTCCTTGCTGCCGAAGTGGTGGATCAGGGCGGACGGGGTGACGCCGGCGCGTTCGGCGACGGCGGCGACGCCCGTACCGCGTACGCCGTTTCGCGCGAACAGCGCGATCGCCGCGTCGACCATCGCGCGGCGCCGCTCCACGCCCCGCTTCTGGACCTGCCCCTTGACCCCTGCCATGCGGAACAGGGTGCCGGGACCCTCCCCCGGCGTCCAGCCGGGCCCGGGGCCGCCATCCGGCCGGAAATCGATGGCAGGCGGAGTCGAGGGGCATTATCTTGAACGACCATGCAGGAAAAAGAGTGCGGGACCGGGAAGGGCCGCTTCGCCGGGGTCGAGCGCATGGTGCCGGCCGGGGACCTCCGGCTCTGGACCGAGGAGTTCGGGGACCCGGCGCATCCGGCGGTGCTGCTGCTGATGGGGGCCGGCGCCCAGGGCGTGCAGTGGAACGACGGGTTCGTCGCGCGGCTCGTCGCCGGGGGCCGCCGCGTCATCCGCTACGACCACCGGGACGCGGGCCGCTCCTCCACCGTCGACTTCGCCGCCCACCCCTACACGGTCGCCGACATGGCGGCGGACGCGCTCGCCGTGCTCGACGCGCTCGGCGTCGACCGGGCGCACTTCGTGGGCGCCTCCCTCGGCGGCGTCATCGCCCAGAGGCTCGCCGTGACCCACCGTCACCGGATGCTGACCCTGACGGCCCTCGCCTCGTCGCCGCTGGGCACCGACATGGCGGGCATCGTGGGGCGGGCGATGGCCGGGCTGCCGCCGCTGGAGGGAGAACTCCCCCCGCCCACACCGGAGTTGCTGGCGACGTTGGCCTCGGTGTCGCAGTCCCGGGGGATGGGGGAGGAGGAGTACCTGGCCGCGCGGCTGCCGCTCTGGCGCGTCCTCCACGGCCCGGACCTGCCCTTCGACGAGGACGAGTACCGGGCGATGGAGAGGCGCGTGTACCGGCGGGCGCGCCATCTGCCCGCCGCCCTCAACCACACGCTCGCCGGTGCGGCCGGCAGCGGCCGTACCGAGGACCTCGCCGGGGTGACCGCGCCGACGCTGGTGCTCCACGGCACCGCGGACCCGATGTTCCCCCTCCCGCACGGCGAGGCCCTCGCCGCCGCGGTACCCGGCGCGCGGCTGGTCACCGTGCCGGGCCTGGGCCACACCCTGCCGTCCGCGCTGGACGGCCGACTGGCCGAGGAGGTGCTGCGGCACACGGAACGCGCGGGGCGGTGATGCGGGGGACGGCGCCGACGCGGACCACCGGACGGAGGTGACGCGGCCCGTCGGGCGGAGACGACGCGGCCCGCGAACCGCTCGTGGGGGCGGGGGCGGGCCGATTGGCGCCTTCGCGCCAGCCTCGCGGGAAGGCGCTCCAGCGGGGGTAGACCGTAGAGGTCCGACGGGCGGCCCCAGGCCGCTGCCCGCCGCCTGCCGCCTGCACCGAAGGAGATCCGAAGCGATGAGCGACGTCCTTCCCGAAGGCGCCCCGGGCCGCTCCCCGATCGTCGTCCTCGGCGTCGTGCCGGCCGACCCCCCGTACCGGGTGGTGGAGGTCAGGGGCGATGTCGTCGGAACCGCCCGCGACATCATCGACGTGATCAAGATCGCCCGCGACTTGGGGATGACCCGCGTCGACCTCGACGACCCGGCCGTCGTCCGCTGGGTCGGCGGCGGCAAGTACCACTGGGTGCCGCGCACCTGACGACCGCGCCGCCCCATCCCTCGCCCGGAAACCGCGGTCCGCCCCTGCGGGTGGTGCGCAGCGGTCGCGGTGCCCACGCTGCCCGGGGACGACGGGGCGCGTGGCGGGTGGCCCTCGTCCACGGCGGTCCGCCCCGGCGCGGCTGCCGCCGGGACCGCCTGCCCCTCCCGGACGCGCGGACCGGCGCTGTCCCCGGCGACGACCCTGACCCGCCCGCGACACCGGCCGCCTTCGCCGCCGGCGGCTCGGCTGAGGGGCGGGGCGGCTCGCGCCGTCCATCGGGGCGACGGCCCGTACCGGCGCCGCCGGCCCGCAGGGCTTCGCAGCGGGGCGGACGTGGGCGCGGGAACACCCCGTCCCCGCGCCCACGGGGGTGTCAGGGCGCGGCCGTGAGGTGTGCCTCGGTGGTCTCCTTGTCGATACCGAGGCCGCTCAGCACGCCGTCGCCGTTCTCGTACTCCAACTGGGCGAGCAGCAGGTGCTCGGGACCGATGTACTGGTCCCCGAGGCGCAGGGCCTCGCGGAACGTCAGCTCCAGGACCTTCTTGGCGGCCTGGTCGTACGGGACGAGGGAGGGAGGCTCCTCGGCGGCCGGGGGGAGCGCGGCGGACGCGGCACGCCGTACGGCGTCGAGCGTCACGCCCTGCGCGGTGATCGCCTTCATCGCGGCCGTCTCCGGTTCCGTCACCAGCCCCAGCACCAGGTGGGGGAGGCCGAGTTCGGCGCTGCGGGCGCTCTGCGCCGCCGCGTGCCCGGCGACGACGACCTTCCGGGCGGTGTCGTCGAACCGGCTGAAGCCCTGGCTCGGGTCCAGTTCCGTCGGCTCGCCCGGGTCCTTCGGCACGAACCGCTTCTGCGCCGCCTGCCGGGTGACGCCCATGCTGCGGCCGATGTCCGTCCACGACGCCCCCGACCGCCGGGCCTGGTCCACGAAGTGCCCGATCAGGTGGTCGGCCACGTCGCCCAGGTGGTCGGCGGCGATGACGGCGCTGGAGAGCTGGTCGAGCGTGTCGGAGTGGGTCTTCTTGATGGCGTGGATGAGGTCGTCCAGGCGGACGGACGCGATGGCGTCTCCGGGTTTCGTCATGTGTCAACGGTAGGTTGACAGTCGAGGAGTGTCAACCGGGAGTTGACGAGGGGTCGTTCTGTTCGTCCTGTCGAACCCGGGACGCGATTTCGCTTGATCCTTGCGCGACTCATTGACGGCCGGGGGTGGGGAATCTACGGTCCCACCCGTTCGAAGTTGCGATCATCATTCGATATGTCGAACCGGGAGAGGGAATGGGACGACCTGTCCTGAGCCGCAGAGAGGCGCTCACCGCGATGGGCGGGGCCGCGGCCGCCGGCGTCGCCGGCTGCGCCGCGCCGCGGACCGCCGACGCCGGGCGGACCAGGCTCCGCTACTGGCACCTGTTCGGCGGCGGCGACGGCCTCACCATGCTCGCCATGGTCGACGCCTTCCGCGCCGAGCACCCGGGCATCGCCCTGGAGGCCGCCACCCTCCAGTGGGGCGCGCCCTACTACACCAAACTCGCCATGGCCGGCGCCGGCGGTCGCGCCCCCGAAGTCGCCGTCCTCCACCTGGCCCGCCTCGCCGGGTTCGCGCCCGGCCGGCTCCTCGACCCGTTCGACCTGGACCTCCTCGCCGCCCACGGCGTACGGGAGGACGACTTCCCGCCCGGCATCTGGCGGCGCGGCGCCGTCGGGGGACGGCAGTACGCCATCCCCCTCGACACCCACCCCATGGTCCTCTTCTACAACACCGAGGTCTGCGCCAAGGCCGGCCTGCTCACCCGCGGCGGGACCCTCGAACCCCTCGACGGCGCCGACCGGTTCACCGCCGCCCTGCGCGCCGTCCGCGGGGTCACCGGCCGGCCCGCGCTCGTCACCGAGACGCTGGGCTCCGACTGCATCGGCCCCTGGCGGCTGTTCTCCACCCTGTACTCCCAACTCGGCGGCGCCGTCCTCGGCCCCGACGGCACCACCCTCGCCCTCGACGACGCCAAGGCGCTGACGGCCCTGGAGTACATGCGCGCCCTCGTCGAAGAGGGCCTCGTCGCCCACCGCGTCGACTACGCGGGCGCCGTCGGCGTCTTCAACAACGGTGAAACCGGCTTCTACCTCAACGGCGCGTGGGAGATCGGCTCCTTCCTCGTCACCGGGCTGCCCTTCTCCATCACCCGCGTCCCCAACCTCTTCGGCCGCCCCACCGCCCAGGCCGACTGCCACGCCTTCGTCCTCCCGCACCAGGACCGCCGCGGCGGGCCGCCCGACGAGGCGGCCCACGCGTTCGTCGCCTGGATGCTGCGGCACACCGTCGAATGGGCGAAGGGCGGACACGTACCCGCCTACCTGCCGACCCTGCGGCGCCCCGACTACCTCGCCCTCTCCCCGCAGTCGGCGTACCGCTCCGTCGTCGACGACGTGGCGCTCGACGAGCCCGCCTGGTTCGCCGGATCGGCCTCCGTCATGTGGATCGAGCTCGGCGCCGTCTTCTCCGGCGTGCTCACCGGGGCCCGCACCCCCCGAAGCGCCCTCGCCGAGGCGAAGGCCCGGCTCCGGACCCTCCTCGACACGCCGAACCCCTTCGGAGGCATCCGGTGACCACGTCCCCCGCCCCCGCACCGACGCGCCCGGCCCCGCGCACCGCGCGTCCGGCCCCGCGCCCGCCCCGGCCGGCCGTCCGCCGGCACTGGACCGAGCACGGCCTGGTCTTCGTCGCCCCCTTCCTCCTCGTCTACGGGGCCTTCCTGCTCTGGCCGCTCGTCTCCGGCCTCGGCATCAGCCTGACCAGCGAGAACATCTCCGGCTCCGGAGGAGGCTTCGTCGGCCTCGACAACTACGCCGAAGCGATCCAGGACCCGGCCGTCTGGTCGTCGCTGGGGAACACCGTCTGGTTCACCGTCCTGTCCACCGTGCCCCTGGTCGTCGTGGGCCTCGTCCTCGCCCTGCTCGCCCATCACCTGCGGGTCGTCCAGTGGCTCTGGCGGCTCAGCTGGTTCGCGCCGTTCCTGCTGCCGTCCGGCGTCGTCGGCCTGCTCTTCCTGTGGGTGATCTACCCGTCCGACTTCGGCTTCGCCGACCAGGCCCTGGCCGCCCTCGGCCTCCACCCCGACATCGGCTGGCTCACCGACGAGCGGTACGCGATGCTCTCCATCGTCCTCACCACCGTCTGGTGGACCGTCGGCTTCAACTTCCTGCTCTACCTGGCCGCGCTCCAAGCCATCCCGCAGCACCTGTACGAGGCCGCCGAACTGGACGGCGCCGGACCCTGGCAGCGACTGCGCTCCATCACCCTGCCCATGCTCCGCACGACCACCGGCGTCGTCGTCGTCCTGCAGGTCCTCGCCTCGCTGAAGGTCTTCGACCAGGTGTACATCATGACCGGCGGCGGCCCCGACGACGCGACCCGGCCGATCCTCCAGTACGTCTACCAGGCCGGGTTCACCGGCTACCGCACCGGCTACGCCTCCGCCGTCTCGTACCTCTTCTTCGCGCTGATCCTGATCGTCTCCCTGGTGCAGCTGCGCCTGTCCCGCCGTACCCGAGAGGAGACCGCCCGATGAGCGCGGCCGCCGACACCCCCGCCCGCCGCCCCCGCTGGACCACCGGCCGGCTGCTGATGCTCCTCGCCGCGCTCGCCCTCGCCGTCGCGTGGGTGCTGCCGCTGGCCTGGGCGGTCGCCACCTCCCTCAAGCCGGAGGGCGAGACGACCCGGACGCCCCTGGAGTGGATCGGCTCCACCGTCACCCTCGACGCCTACCGGCAGGTGTGGGGCTCGGGCGACCTCACCCGCTGGATGTTCAACTCCGCGTACGTCTCCGTCGTGACGACCGCGCTGACGGTGCTGCTGTGCGCCACCGCCGCGTACGGCTTCTCCCGCACGGAGTTCCGCGGACGCAGGGTGCTGTACGGGCTGGTCCTCGCCGGGATCATGGTGCCGCCGCAGGTGCTGATCGCCCCGCTGTTCGCCGAGATGGCCGCCCTCGGCCTCGTCGACACGTACTGGGGCGTGATCCTCCCGCAGGTCGCCGTGCCCGCGATGGTCTTCATCCTGGTGAAGTTCTTCGACGGCGTGCCGCGCGAGCTGGAGGAGGCCGCGTTCGTCGACGGCGCGGGCCGCTGGCGGGTCTTCTGGACGATCGTCATGCCGCTGTCCCGGCCCGTCCTCGCCGCCGTCGCGATCTTCACCTTCATCTCCACCTGGAACAACTTCCTCTGGCCGTTCCTCGTCACCACCGACCCGGGCGGCATGACCCTCCCGGTCGGCCTCGTCAACGTCCAGTCGTCGTACGGAGTCCGGTACGCGCAGATGATGGCCTCCCTCGTCATCGCCGGCCTCCCGCTGCTCGTGGTCTTCGCCCTCTTCCAGCGGCAGATCGTCCGCGGCGTCGCCCACACCGGCCTCGCCGGCCAGTAACCCACCGACCCCCGAAGGGAACCCGCCACCCATGACCGGCACCACGCCCGTCCCCGCCCGCTTCACCCTCGACCCGGCCTTCACGGTCGGCGACGTCGACCCGCGCCTCTTCGGTTCGTTCGTCGAACACCTCGGCCGCTGCGTCTACACCGGCATCCACGAGCCCGACCACCCCGCCGCCGACGACGCCGGCCTGCGCACCGACGTCCTCGCCCTCGTCCGCGAGCTGGGCGTCACCGCCATCCGCTACCCCGGCGGCAACTTCGTGTCCAACTACCGGTGGGAGGACGGCGTCGGCCCCGTCGACAGCCGCCCCCGCCGCCTCGACCTGGCCTGGCGGACCACCGAGACGAACCGCTTCGGCCTCGCCGAGTACATGGAGTTCCTGCGCCGCGTCGGCCCCCAGGCCGAGCCGATGATGGCCGTCAACCTCGGCACGCGCGGCGTCGCCGAGGCGCTGGAGCTCCAGGAGTACGCCAACCACCCCGGCGGCACCGAACTGTCCGACCGCCGTGCCGCGCACGGCGACAAGGACCCGTACGGCATCCGCCTGTGGTGCCTCGGCAACGAGATGGACGGTCCCTGGCAGACCGGCCACAAGACCGCCGAGGAGTACGGGCGGCTCGCCGCCGAGACCGCCCGCGCCATGCGCCAGATGGACCGGGACGTGCAGCTCGTCGCGTGCGGCAGCTCCTCGCGCAGCATGCCGACGTTCGGCGCGTGGGAGGCGACGGTGCTGGCCGAGACGTACGACGTCGTCGACTACGTCTCCCTGCACGCCTACTACGAGGAGCAGGACGGCGACCGGGACTCCTTCCTCGCCTCGGCGGTCGACATGGAGGCGTTCATCGAGGAGGTGGTCGCCACGTGCGACCACGTCGGGGCGCGCCTGAAGTCCCCGAAGAAGATCCAGCTCTCCTTCGACGAGTGGAACATCTGGTACCTCAGCCGCCACCAGCAGCAGGTCGAGGCCGAGCCGCTGGACTGGCCCGAGGCGCCGCGGCTGCTGGAGGACGTCTACTCGGTGACGGACGCCGTGGTCTTCGGCTCCCTGCTGATCGCCCTGCTGCGCCACGCGGACCGGGTGGCCGTGGCCTGCCTCGCGCAGCTCGTCAACGTCATCGCGCCGATCATGACGGAGCCGGGCGGGCCGGCGTGGCGGCAGACCACGTTCTACCCGTTCGCCCAGGCGTCCCGGTACGGGCGGGGCCGCGTCCTCGACGTGCGGGTGGAGTCGCCGACGTACGAGACGAAGAAGTACGGCACGGTCCCGCTGCTGCACGCCACCGCCGTGCGCGCCGACGACGGCGCCGTCACGGTGTTCGCCGTCAACCGCGACCGGACCGCGCCGCTGCCGCTCGACGTGGTCCTGCACGGGCTGGACGGGATGGAGGTCGTCGAGCACACGGCGCTGGCCGACCCGGACCCCGAGGCGCGCAACACGCTCGACGAGCCGGAGCGGGTGACGCCGCACGCGGTGGACGGGACGCGGGTCGAGGACGGAGTGCTGCGGGCGGTGCTGGAGCCGATGTCGTGGAACGTCATCCGGCTCGGGACGAGGTGACGGCGGCCGGGGGCCGCCCACCGGGGCGGCCCCCGGGGGGACGGCCGGACGCGAGCGACGCACGGACCTGACCCGCCCCTTCCCGCCCTTTCCCGTCCGTTCCTCCCCCTCCCCCCGCCCGCCGGAAGCGCCGTGGCGGTGTCCGTACCGGACGCCGCCACGGCGTCGGCGTGTGCGGACGGCGCGTGAAAGACCGGATGAATCGATTCATGCGTACGATGGGGCGTCCCGCCCGGGACGGGCCGGGGCAGGAGCGAAAGGGGGCGCGGGCGTGGCGCGCATGGTGGGAATCAAGGACGTGGCGCAACGGGCCGGGGTGTCCGTCGGCACCGTCTCCAACGTGATCAACCGGCCCGGCACCGTCGCCGAGGCCACCCGCGAACGCGTCCAGGCCGCCATCGAGGAGCTGGGCTACGTCCGCAGCGAGTCCGCCCGGCAACTGCGGGCCGGACAGAGCCGGATCATCGCGCTGCTCGTCCTCGACATGGCGAACCCGTTCTTCGTGGACCTGGCGACCGGGGCGGAGCGCGCCGCGCGGGAGGCCGGTCTCGGGGTCATGCTCTGCAACAGCGCGCAGGACCCGGAGGAGGAGGCGGAGTACCTGGGACTCTTCGCCGAGCAGCGGGTGCGCGGGGTGCTGGTCACCCCGGCCGACCCGGAGGGGCACACGCTGCGGGCCTTCGCCCGGCACGGCATCCCGTACGTGTTCGTCGACCGCACCGCCGCCGGCACCGACGCGTGTTCCGTCTCCGTCGACGACGTCGAGGGCGGCGCGCTCGCGGCGCGGCACCTCCTCGGCGCGGGCCACCGGAGCATCGTCTACGTCGGCGGACCCGCGCACCTGCCGCAGATCGAGGACCGGCGCACGGGCGCCCTGGCCGCGGTCGCCGAGGCGGGGCTGCCGCCGGACGCGCTCGTACGGGTCGACACCGAGCGGCTGGACGTGGCCTCCGGGCGCGACGCCGGGGCGCGGCTGCTCGGCATGTCGCCCCGCCCCTCGGCCGTCTTCTGCGCCAACGACCTGCTGGCCCTGGGCGTCCTCCAGACCCTGTTCGCGGCGGGGGTCTCGGTGCCGGACGACATCGCGCTGGTCGGCTACGACGACATCGAGTTCGCGGCTGCCGCCGCGGTGCCGCTCACGTCGGTGCGGCAGCCGGCCCAGCGGATGGGGCGCATGGCGGCGGAGCTCCTCATCGAGGAGACGGACGGCACGGGGCAGGAGGGCCACGCGCACCGGCACATCGTCCTCCGGCCGGAACTGGTGGTCCGGGCCTCCAGCCTCCCGCCCCGCCGCCACCCGTGACCGGCCCGGCCTTGCCGCGCGGGAACCGGCCCGCGATGCTGGGCCGATGCCGAAGCAGCGCAGGAGACGACAGCGGGACGAGGGCGCCGCGCGCCGGGCGGCCGGGCGCTTCGCCCCCGAGGCCGGGCACTGGGAGGTCGTCTTCGAGACCCGGGACGAGAAGGAGTGGCACGCCCACCTCCGCCGACTGCGCAGCACGGAGCAGGGGTTCGACTGGTCGGCGACGCGTGTGGACACGTTCTGCGGCCGGCTGGAGCAGCCGACCACCTACCGGCTGAGCGTCTTCGTGGAGCGCTGACGCGGGTGGGCGCGGACGTGGGCGGCGTGGACGGGCCCTGACGTGGGCGGCGCGTGCGGGCGCCGGCGCGGGCGGCGTGGAGGGGCGCTGACGCGGACGCGGGGCGGGGCTTCGAGATCCCGCCCCCGCCCCGGGCGTCAGGCGAGGACGAACCGCAACTCCGGGCGCTCCCAGGCCACCTTCGGCGGGGACGGGGCCACCGTGCCCACCCGCTCGGCTCCCAGGCGCCGGTAGAACCGCTCGGCGGGCGGGTGGGACACCACGCGGACCTCGCCCAGGCCGGCCTCCTGGGCCTGGCCGAGCATGTGCTCCACCAGGAGCCGGCCGACGCCCGACCCCCGCGCCCCGTCCGCCACGAACATCAGGTCCAGCTCCGGCGGCTCCAGGACGAGGGAGTAGAAGCCCAGCGGCCGATCGGCGGCGTCGACGGCCGCGAAGACCCGGTGCCGGGCCACGTACTCCGCGGTGACCCGGTACCCCGAGACCATCGAGGCGTACGCCCCCCGGTAGGCGCCGGACCCCTGGACCAGTGAGGTGAGGCGGTCCGCGTCCCGTGCCGCGGCGCGCCTGATCGTGAGGGAACGCATCGCCGCAGTATAGGGGTGAAATGTACATGAGACCATTACCTTTTCCGGTGGGGGTCGCCGTCGTGCCGGGCTCCGGGCGCGGTCCGGGCCCCCGCGGCCCCTCCCGGGCGCCTCCGGCGGCGCCGTCGGCCGTGACCCCGCCCGGGCCCGCCCCCGCCCCCGCCGCGGAAGGTCCCGAAGGTGCCGTGCGGCGCCCGTGGTTCGGCCGGTCGGACGAACGCCCTCCGGAGCGGTGTCCCGGGGTCGGAGTCGCCGCGCCGTCGCGTGAACGGATCTTGTCGTAACCGTTGACTCGCCAGCCCGGGATCCTTACGTTGTCCCAGCAAGCGCTTACCTAAAACGATTCAATGCGCGCTGGAGGACGACTGTGCGTACCAACGGGACCGGGACCCAGGGGTCTGTTGACCGGCGCAGCCTGCTGAAGCTGGCGGGTGGCTCCATGGCCGCCCTCGGCCTGACGGCGGCTGGCTGCGGCGGCGGAAGCGGCTCGGACGGCGGGACCGTCACGATCCGGTACGCGTGGTGGGGGTCGGACGACCGCGCCAAGCGCATCAACCAGACGATCGAGCTGTTCGAGAAGAAGTACCCGAAGATCAAGGTCAAGACCGACTTCCAGCCGTACCTCGACTTCTGGAAGAAGTTCAACACCCAGGCGTCCGGCGGCAACCCGCCGGACGTCTTCCAGAACGCCATCGGCTTCCTCCGCAAGTACGACGCCAAGAACGTCCTGCTCGACCTCAGCGAGCAGGTCAAGGCGGGGAACCTGCGCATGGACGGCTTCCGCGCCGGCCTCGACACGTTCGGCGAGGTCGACGGCAAGCTCCTCGGCGTCCCCGTCGGCTCCAACTCCATGGCGCTCGTCATCGACGAGAAGGTCTTCGACAAGGCAGGGATCACCCCCAAGCCGGGCTGGACCTGGAACGAGTTCCACGCCGCCCTCGACAAGATCCGCGACACCCAGGGGCGCGCCGGCGACAGCGGCATGTACGGCGTGATGTACCTCTACGACCTCTACCTCCGCCAGCACGGCAAGGCGTTCTTCACGCCCAAGGGGCTCGGCTTCACCGAGTCCGACCTCACCGACTGGTGGACGAAGGCGCTCCAGGGCGTCCGGGCCGGCACGTACTCCGACCCGAAGAAGGTCTCCCAGGTCAAGCCCAAGGCGGCCCTCTCCGCCGGGCTCTCCGCGTGCGAGTTCACCTGGGACAACTTCACCATCCGCTACACCTCCGAGGGCAAGAGCGAGTACGGCCTCGCGCCCATCCCCACCACCGACGGCAAGAAGACCGGCCAGTACCTCGGCTCCCTCATGCTCAGCGCCTCCAAGCGCACCAAGCACCCCAAGGAAGTGGCCCAGTTCATCGACTTCATGGTCCACGACCCCGAGGTCGCCAAGATCATGGGCTACGACCGCGGCGTGCCCGCCACCACGGCCCAGTACGAGGCGTTCAAGCCCACCGACCCGGTGAACCAGAAGATCGCCGCGTACGAGCAGCAGCTCGTCGACTCCGGCGTCCTGGAGCAGATCACCCCGCACCCGGCCGGCGCCGACATCGCGGAGGCCGCGTTCCTGCGGATCGCCGAGGAGATGGCCCTCGGCAAGAGCTCCGTGGCCGAAGCGGTCCAGCAGTTCTTCTCCGAGTCGAAGACCGCCCTCGGCTCCTGAGAGGGAGAAACACCGTGACACCTGTACAGACGCCCGCCGCCGCGGCCCTCCCCGCCGAGGGACCGGCGGGCCCCGGGCCGGGGCGGGGCGGCGCGGCCAAGGGGCGCTCCGGCCCCGGCGCCCGGCGGCGGGCCCGCCGGGAGAACCTGGCCGGCTACCTCTTCATGTCCCCGTGGATCGCCGGCTTCGCGCTGCTCACCGCGGGTCCGATGATCGCCTCGCTCTACTTCGCCTTCACCGACTACAACCTGTTCGACGCGCCCCGCTGGGTCGGCCTGAAGAACTTCACCGACATGTTCGCCGACCCCCGGTGGCGCCACTCCGTCGACGTCACCCTCTGGTACGTCGTCGTCGGCACCCCGCTGAAGCTGGCCGCCGCCCTGGGGGTGGCCCTGCTGCTCAACCAGAAGCGCCGCGGCCAGGGCTTCTACCGGGCCGCGTTCTACGCCCCGTCCCTGATCGGCGCCAGCGTCTCCATCGCCATCGTCTGGCGCGCGATCTTCTCCGACGACGCCATCGTCGACCGCGCCCAGCGCAGCCTGTTCGGCATGGACGTCGGCGGCTGGATCGGCGACCCCGACTGGATCGTGTACAGCCTCATCGCCCTGACGATGTGGCAGTTCGGCGCCCCGATGGTCATCTTCCTCGCCGGCCTCAAGCAGGTGCCGCGCGAGCTGTACGAGGCCGCCGAGGTCGACGGCGCCGGCACGTGGCGCCGCTTCTGGAACATCACCCTGCCCATGATCTCCCCGGTGCTGTTCTTCAACGTCCTGCTGGAGACCATCCACTCCTTCCAGATCTTCGGCTCCGCCTACATCCTGGGCGGCCAGGCCGGCGGCACCTGCGGCCCGGCCGACGCGACGCTCGTCTACACCTGCTACCTGTACGTGCAGGGGTTCGAGAACAGCCGCATGGGCTTCGCCTCCGCCATGGCCTGGATGCTGCTGCTCGCGGTCGGCCTGGTGACGGCGGTGCTGTTCTGGTCCCAGAAGCGCTGGGTGCACTACGAGGAGGCCGCCCGATGAGCGCGCTCGCCACCATCCGCCGCCGCGGCGCCGGCTCGATCGCCTGGCACGTCGGGGCGCTCGCCATCCTCGCGGTGGTGCTCTACCCGGTGCTGTGGGTGATCGGCGCCTCGCTCAAACCCAACGACGAGATCGTCGGCAGCCTCCAACTGTTCCCCACCGACCCCATCACCGACAACTACCGGCACCTCGCCCAGGGAATCGCCGACATCCCCCTGAGCACCTTCTTCGGCAACTCCCTGTTCCTGGCGGTCGGTTCCGTCGTCGGCGTGCTGGTCTCCAGCTCCCTGGCGGCCTACGCCTTCGCCCGCATCGGGTTCGCCGGGCGCGGGCTGATGTTCACCCTGATGATCGGCACGCTGCTGCTGCCGTACCACGTCCTGCTCATCCCGCAGTACGTGCTGTTCCAGAAACTGGAGCTGATCAACACCTACACGCCGCTGCTGCTCGGCAAGTACCTCGCGACGGACGCCTTCTTCGTCTTCCTGATGGTGCAGTTCATGCGGAACCTGCCGAAGGAGCTGGACGAGGCCGCCCGCCTCGACGGGTGCGGACACCTGCGGATCTACTGGTCGATCGTGCTGCCGCTGTGCCGGCCGGCGCTGATCACCAGCGCGATCTTCACGTTCATCAACGCGTGGAACGACTTCATGGGCCCGCTGATCTACCTCAACGAGCCCGAGAAGTACACCGTGTCGCTCGGCCTGAAGATGTTCGTCGACCAGGACGGCGTCGCCAACTACGGCGGGATGATCGCGATGTCGCTGGTCGCGCTGCTGCCGGTACTGGCGTTCTTCCTCGCCTTCCAGCGGTACCTGATCGACGGCATGGCCACGTCGGGCCTGAAGGGGTGATCCCGGCGTGTCGACGACGAACACGACGCACGTGACGGACACGGCGCGGGCGGCGCGGCCGTCCGGTTTCCTGGCGGGGTTCGCGGTCTTCGCGGAGTGCCTGCTGACCGGGGTGTGGATCGCGGTGGCGGCGCTGCCGCTGGTCACCCTGCCGGCCGCGCTCGCCGCGGGCGCGGCGCACCTGCGGCGCGTCCTCGCCCACGAGGGGGGTGGGGTGCGGGAGTTCGTCGCCGACCTGCGGACCGCCGCCGCCCGGCACGGCTGGCTGGTCGGAGCCGCCGGCTGGGCGGCGGTCGCACTCGTCTGGGCCGACCTGGCCGTCGTACGCGCCGGGGGACTTCCCGGCGGGGCGTTCGCCGGGGCGGTCGGGGTGCTGGCCCTGCTGGGCCTGGTCGTCGCCGGGGTGCGGGCCGCGGCGGTGTGGCGGCCCGGCGCGTCGTGGCGCGTGCTCATGGGCGCGGCGGTACGGCGCACCGTGCGCGACCCGGCGGGGTCGCTGGTGCTGGTGTGCGGGCTGGCGGTGATCGCCGCGTCGGCGTGGCTGTCGCCGCCGCTGGCGGCGCCCGCGGCGGGGGTGCTGATGGGGGCGGCGCTCGCGGTGGAACGCCGCCGCGCCTGACCGCCGAGCCTGACCGCCGCGCCGGGGCCCCGGGCCAGGAGCCCCGGGGCCCCGGCCCCGGACCCGTAGGCCCGCGCCCCGCCGGGACGGCGTCCCGGCCCGTCGCGCGCGGCCTCCCGGACGAGGCACCCGCCGCGCCGCCCGCTCCGCCCCGGCGGAACGGGCGGCGCGGCGGGGTCCGAGTCCACCGCTCGATTCGGACTCACTGTCAGGAAGGAACGTTCATGTCTCCCATACCGCGCAGATCCCTGTTCAAGGCGGCGGCTGCCGTCGGGGCCGCCGCGCAGTTCAGTTGGGCACTGGGGCAGGGGACCGCGCAGGCGGCGCCGGGGGCCGAGGCGCAGGCCGGGGACGCGCCGGTGCGCGTCGGCTGGCTGGAGGACGGAGGGCTCGGCGCCGCGCCCGGCTCGACGTTCGGCGTGCCCTGGCCCAAGGGCGCCGTCCCGGCCGACCGGGGCTTCGCCCTGGCCACCGAGGACGGCGAGGAGGTGCCCGTGCAGAGCTGGGCGACCGCCTACTGGCCCGACGGCTCCCTCAAGTGGACCGCCCACGCCGTGGGCCCCGCCGCGGCGGGCGCCGAGAAGTTCACGCTCACGCCCGGCGCCGGGGGCGCCGCCCCCGCCCAGCGCGTCGCCGTCACGGAGACCGACCGGCGGATCACCGTCGACACGGGCACCATCAAGGCGGTCGTCTCCAAGGACGGCGGGAAACTCGTCGAGTCCGTCACCCGCGGCGGCACGAAGATCGCCACCGACGGCCGGCTCGTCCTGCTGCGGCAGAGCGACCTCGACGACGGCGACCAGGGCAACGCCAAGTGGGAACGGTTCGACGGCGAGATCGAGCGGGCCGTCGTCGAGCAGCGCGGCCCCGTGCGGGCCGTCGTGCGGATCGACGGCAAGCACCGCAAGGGGAGCCGGAGGTGGCTGCCGTTCAGCGTGCGGCTGTACTTCTACGCGGGCGCCGAGTCGTTCCGGATGGTGCACACCATCACGTACGACGGCGATCAGAACAAGGACTTCGTCCGCGGCCTCGGCGTCCGCTTCACCGTGCCCATGCGGGACGCGGCGTACGACCGGCACGTCCGCATCGCCGGAGAGGGCGAGGGGTTCCTCACCGAGGCCGTCCAGGGCATCACCGGCCTGCGCCGCGACCCCGGCGCCGCGGTGCGCGCCGCGCAGGTCAAGGGCGAGAAGCTGCCCGACCCGTCGACCTGGGACCAGCGGGTCACCACCCGCCTCCCCTACGTCCCCACCTGGGGCGACTACACGCTCTCCCAGCTGTCCGCGGACGGCTTCACGCTCCGCAAGCGGACCAAGCCCGGCCACGGCTGGATCCCCGCGGGCGGCGGGCGGCGGGCCAACGGCTTCGCGTACGTCGGCGGGGTCAGCGGCGGCTTCTCCTTCGGGCTGCGCGACTTCTGGGAGAAGCACCCCGCCCAGCTCGACATCCGCGGCGCCGCCGGGGACGCCGCCGAGGTCACCCTGTGGCTCTGGTCGCCCGAGGCGCAACCCATGGACCTGCGCTTCTACCACGACGGCCTGGGCCAGGAGACGTACCCCGAGCAGATCGAGGGCCTCAACATCACGTACGAGGACTACGAGCCCGGCTTCGGCACCCCCTACGGCATCGCCCGCACCAGCGAGCTGATGTTCTGGGCCAACGCGGCCACCCCCGCGGCCGACGCCCTCGTCGCCCAGGCGCGGGCCGTGCGGACGCCGCCGCAGTTGGCCGCCGCGCCCGAGGACCTGGTCCGCGCCAAGGTGTTCGGCGGGCTGTTCGCCCCCGTCGACCGGTCGACCCCGGCGAAGGCGGCGATCGAGGACCAGCTCGACTTCCTGTTCACGTACTACAAGGACCAGGTCGAACAGCGCCGCTGGTACGGCTTCTGGGATTACGGCGACATCATGCACACGTACGACGAGGACCGGCACCAGTGGCGGTACGACGTCGGCGGGTACGCCTGGGACAACTCGGAGCTGTCGCCGGACCTGTGGCTCTGGTACGCGTACCTGCGCTCGGGGCGCGCCGACATCTTCCGGTTCGCGGAGGCGATGACCCGGCACACCGGCGAGGTCGACGTGTACCACCTCGGGCAGTGGGCGGGGCTCGGCACGCGGCACGGCGTGCAGCACTTCGCGGACAGCGCGAAGCAGCAGCGCATCTCCACCGCCGTGTACCGGCGCCCGTACTACTTCCTCACCGCCGACGAGCGGGTCGGGGACCTCATGCACGACCTGGTCGACTCCGACGAGACGTTCCTCGTCCTCGACCCGATCCGGAAGATCCGCACCGAACCGTACGAGCCCGACCGCCACGCGCTGTCGATCGGCTTCGGCACGGACTGGAGCGGACTCGCGGCCGCGTGGCTGACCGAGTGGGAGCGGCGCGGGCCCAAGGCGGCGAAGGCGGAGGCGCGGCTGCGGTCCACCATGGAGACGATCGCCGCGCAGCCGAACGGCTTCGTGCAGGGCACGGGCCTGTACGACCTGGACACGGGGCGGTTCGCGGTGGCGACCGAACCGGTGGTCGGCGTCTCGCACCTGTCGGCGATGTTCGGCCTGGTCGAGATGTGCGCCGAGCTGATCGACCTGATCGACATGCCCGCGTTCAAGGAGGCGTGGCTCGACTACTGCCGCTACTTCAACGCGACCAAGACCGAGCAGGCCGCCCGGTACGGCAAGAACTTCGGGTCGCTCATCCTGTTCCAGGGCCACTCCCGTCAGGACGCTTACGCCGCCGCCCAGTTGGGCGACGACGCGCTGGCCGCGCGGGCGTGGCGGAAGTTCTACGACAGCGACGGGTACACGAAGGCCATGAAGTGGGAGAAGACCCCGCTGAAGGGCCCGCAGGTCCTGGAGCCCGGCTACGAACACCTGTGGATCTCCACCAACACCACGGCCCTGTTCGGCCTGGCCGCCATCCAGAACCTGGCCCTGGTGGGCGACAAGATGCCGGGGTGACACCCGGGAGGGCGGTGCGGCCCCGGCCCCCCGGGGGGGGCGCCCCCCCCCGCGCCCCCGCTGGCCCGGCGGGGGGGGGCCGGGGGGGGGGGCGGGGGGGCGGGGCCCCCCCCCCACGGCCGTTTCCCGGAAACGGCAACAACG